>JALHMY010000172.1 GCA_022843805.1 Fuerstiella sp. | reverse complement strand
CCTCCTCCCCCGGCGAAGCCGGGGGAGGTCGATCGAGCGACAGCAAGATCGGGAGGGGGCCGGTGAACAACGGGTTGCGGGTGTAATTGGTACGGCGCCGAGTGCAACCGGCGGCGGGCCCTCCCCCGGCCTTCGGCCGACCCCTCCCACTTCGCTTCGCTGCGCGGGAGGGGAGGGTTTTGCGGGGAGGGGCGGTAAATACAACCTCCTCCCCCGGCGAAGCCGGGGGAGCTACTTCGAGTCCTTAAACCAGCGTTCAAATACCGTTCCCGTTGGCAATGGCCAGTGATCGGGATCATCTGCATGTCGCTGGCGGATGGCATGGCCAGTCTTAGTGGAATAGTGATACGGCAACAACCACAACTTTGGCCCGGATTTCCGGGCAGAGTTGACTGTGAATTCATCGAAACCGCCGAACCTGGCGAATGCCGGAAGTATCGGTGCCTGAAAGCACCGGTTCAGTCTGTCATCGAGAAACTCCTTGCAGACATGACGGCAAAGATCTTCTGAAATCGCCTCAACTTCGATGACATTAAAACCCAGGCGTATAACTCTCACCGGAAAAAAATCACCGGTTTGGTAAACAACACAGTAGGTGAGATCTCCAACACGGTATCCCTCAAATTCTTCGCTGGCGACGTCAGTCACCAAATCGGCAGCTGTTGGGTCAGTAAGCCGATAAGTCAACATGCTCTCCTCGCTCGGCCAGTTATCCCAGCACTCCATCAATTCGGTGACGGCCATTTGTAAGTCAAGGCATTGTCGGTAGAGCGAACATCTTGAGTCGGCGGTTGGCGAGAACGCTCCCTGCAAATCTTCGGGAACCTGCGAGCCGAGTGAAAACAGGGCCGCTACGAGTGCTCGATCAAGTGTGACTTCGCCCACGAGATCCTCGGCCAGGAATTTCACCGCCGAAATCAGCGTTTCCATCCGCTGAAACCCGGCATCGTCCCCCTGACGTGCAAGTACAGCCAACCCGTTTTCTGCAAACGCTTCGGCCAGGACAATCGATATCGCTTCATTTCTGTTCATGAGCATTCAGGTTTCTGAGCAGGAACGCTCTCAGGCACCCGGCCGCGATGATAAATTACCCGTTAGCATGCGCTCGCCTAAGGTGCATTTGACGGTTCAGGTAAGCTCCTGTGAGGGAAAAATTGGAATGCGCGAATTGTAATGGCAAAATGCGGCATTCGCCATAGGCGACCGGGATTCAATCCATGAAGGCGACGTCGGCAGACCAGACAACAGCAGAGATCGTCAGGATAAAGGTTCGCTACGAGCGAGTCACCCTAAGCCAACGTGAACTTTTCTGCCTTCAAACTGCTATTCAACTTTACTACGACTCCCCCAAACCACGAGAAGGACGGCTGAACCAACAACACATGTAAGGACGATGAGAGTGTTGTCTGCAGGACCCTTCAGAGGAACTGTCCAACTGTGCGCGATTCCGGCTGTCGTTGCCGTGATCAACAGTGACTTAACGAAGTTTAGAGGCCGCCGGGGCCAGGTCGACGCAAATCTGGCTGTCGCTACAACGACGGGCAAATTTACAAGGGTTGCCACCAACACAGGCTCCACCAGAGAACGGTGCCATTCCCGAATTGCGATTTGCCGTTCAGGCGGTTCATTTAAGGGGGGACTCGGCAAGGTCACAAAATATACGACAGCCAGCAAAGCACCGAAAATCATTGCCGCCATTCCACTCTTCAGCGAGCCCACGATTGATGGCCAAAACTGCGACAGAATATCGTTGTCTTCCCTATGCGGTATCATGTTCGCTATCATTTTTTACTCGTGCTCGTGCTCGTGCTCGTGCTCGTACTCGTACTCGCCGCGAGCATCCATCCCATCATCCAGGTTCAATCAGTCCGTCCGGCTTTCGTGCCGAAACGTAACAGCGAGTACTGAGATGTTCCGAAGCGTAGGGCTGGCGAATCTGAGTCTCCAGCCGGTTGAATCCTGCACTGCGTAAGGCCGACTCAATCTGAGAGGGCTCAAAGAACTGGAAGTCGAGTACCGCGTTCGTGCCGAGGAAGTTTTCTGCGTGGATTAAATCAGTGCCGACATGGAAGGCGATCAGCAGTTGTCCTTTACACTTAAGCACTCGATACATCTCGGTGAAGGCCGGAATCAGCTGGTCTGGTGTTAAATGGACGATGCAATAGAACGCGAGAATTGCATCCACTGTCGACGATTGATTTGAAAGGGAGAAGAAGTCTTCGACGTAAAAACAGCAGCCCGGAAATTGGCTTCTCGCCTGGTCAATCATTTTCGGCGAAAGATCAATACCTGTGGTCTTCACTCCCAGTGCAGATAAGAATGCCGTGGTATGCCCTGGTCCGCACCCGATATCAAGAACCTGCGCTCCAGCGCCTGCAAGTTCAGCAAAGCGTTGCAGCAATTTGCGATCGAACGGTTTACGGTTAAGTTCGTCAGAAAACTTCTGCGCGTACGGTTCGCTGGCAGCGTCATAAGCAGATCGAATGGAATCCAGTTCGTTTGACATCGTGCGTCGCCGCTGATCATTAGTCCGATAGTTTTCGACGATGAGGAGATCAGTGCGTTTTCCCATCCGGCTCAGGCTTGTTGTGCCGACGCCCACTACGCGCCGCCGTTCCCCCGGCGACCACCAGCAACGTACAGAAACCAGCAGTGCCGGTGGTGACCTTCTCCGGTTTTCCCGCACCAAATGCCGAGCCCAACATAATTCCAAATGCGACACCTACAAGAATGCCGCCCAAAAATTCGTCCCATTTCATCATAGGATTCTCCCGCCACAGATACCTGGATCGCTGGTGCTTGTGCTTTTTATCTGTGTCCATCTGTGTCATCTGTGGTTAAAAACAATCGCCTCATCCGGGACATACGACGTCGCACTGATCAATACCGTTGCTTCGATAAGCTCGGGCTGGCTCGTAGCCATGTGAAGGAGCGTCATTCCACCAGGATCAGCAACTGTCATCCGCGGATGACGGGGCGAAAAGCCACTGGATGCCAGCGAAGACGATTAACATGAATACTCCGATTTCGATCGTGCAGGCAAACGCGGTCAGATCAATATAATATCTTCCCAGGGTCGGATCCGACTGATCAAAAAAGCGCAGGTATGCCAGCAAACCGAATGCACGCTGGTCCAGCGTGCCCACTCCGTCGGAAAACGGACTGTCATCTGTCTGGCCGATCCAGTGACGATTGTAAAGCAACAAAAATGCAGCAACTGAAAGCCATGGAAGGACCAGTCGCGAAGAAAAATTGAACCGACGCAGGCCATAGATAAGTGACGTTAAATGAATACACGCATAGGCGATCATGACGCTTTCGCAAACGTTTTCGTCTACGCGGAAGACCAGGAAGACCAGAAAGAGAATCACGAAGGAAACTGGAAACATCATGCAAATCAGGAGGTGGCACAGTAGGAGTTTCCCCTGCGATGCTGGCAGGCAATGATCGTTCTGTGTCGCAACGCGAATTGTCGCAGTGGAAAATGGATTCATGATTGAAGAAAAACAAAACGGTCCGGATTAGGTCTCTGAGCCGTCAGCAATTATTTGTCTGAATGATTTCGTTCGTTTGAGTGTGGCATTGGCCAATTACACAGTCGCGTCAATTCGAGTGTCGCTTGCCAAATCCTGCTTTGACCACGGTTCACGATCAAACGTGGCATGCCAGCAGATCACCCAACACTCCTGCGATTGCACCGATCATTCGAACACAGTCGATCACGTGGTCGGCATTCTCACTGACGACGCCCTTATTCATTCAATATTGTGGGACTGACTGATCATATTGAATATGACTGACCCCTGAACAATTGCAAAGAAGGCCGTCAGCAGCAACATGATCGTGATTCGCGCCGGCGATTTTCGAAATCCGATGAATCCAATCATCCCGACGATCGTTGCAGCCTGAACGGCAATAACACAAATCGCAGCCAGTGCAAATTGTGCTATCGAGCCATTCAGGCTGATGGAAAACAGAAATCCCCAGGCCGGTACCGTCAGAACTATATGAAGCCAGAATATCGCGATTGCAGGCAAAGGCTCGCGATTCGACGACGGTGGTGTTTTGAGTGTTAGTGTCATTTGTCGCAGTGTTCGTTCTCCCTGATCGGCCGATCCTGTGAAACGATCTGCAGAATTTGCAGTCTTACCAAAACTGCCTCAGGAACCCCACGTGCGCGCACTTCGTTCCCCTGGGGACCTCAATCGATGCATGTGATATTAACCTGGAGCTCTCCACAGGTGAATCTGAACTTAAAACAAAACTCGCGTTGCTATGCTCACTTGTGCAGCGTAAAACGTGGTGATCACACACTCGGCAGGTCACTCAAGGCAACGAAACGCAATCTCGGATTCAACAGAATACATCAACTTCCTATACGTTTCATTCGATGGGCAGAGCGCTACTGCCTTCATCAGCGTGTTTCTCGCGGCAACAAGTTCAGCCATACAAACATCCCGAGACATTTCCTTTGACAGACTCGAACGACGCGTTTCTGACTCCGGCGAATCAAACCATAACAGCGAACCACAACTGGGGCATGTTGCATCACCCGCCAGCAACGATGGAGAAGTCCGCACCTGCTGGCAGCAGGCTTCACAGAAGCCATCCCTGCCTTTTAAACCCTCCTCCCCCGGCGAAGCTGGGGGAGGTCGAGCGAGCGGCAGCGAGATCGGGAGGGGGCTGGTGAACCGCGGGACGAGGGTGTTATTGGGACGGCGCCGAGTGCAACACGCGGCGAGCCCTCCCCCGGCCTAGCGGCCGACCCCTCCCACTTCGCTTCGCTGCGCGGGAGGGGAGGTTAATAAAACCTC
>JALHMY010000171.1 GCA_022843805.1 Fuerstiella sp. | reverse complement strand
GGCCATTTCTTCCAGAGAATCAAGCGTCGCAAAAACCACAACGTGGCGGTGGTGGCCACCGCTCGCAAACTGGCCGTGATTGCCTGGCGGCTACTGACGACGGGTGAACCGTACCGCTATGCTCAGCCTCGCAATACCACGGACAAACTGGCAGAGCTCAGAGTCGCGGCCACGGGGGAAAAGCGTCGCGGGGGCACCACCAAAGGCATCAAGTCGGAAGCAATTCTTCCCGGAGGCGGTCGCTCCGTTCGTTCTCTGGATGACGTCTACGAGAACGAAGGTTTGCCCACCCGATCGCCTCTTCCGGACGGAGAGGTGCGTCACCTGAAAGATACAGGAACGCTGGAGTTCGCGGAGAAAATCAGTGCTCCACAAGTGGTTCCCAGGAGATCCAAAACAACCAACAAAGCCAGTAAAAACAAAGGCCAGCAGTCACCCGTTCAGATTCCAGAAAAACAATTCCCAGCTGGCCCTTTACAGAGGTAAACCTGAGTTGTTCCGAATCCCAGGGCAAAAACAATGCCTGTCCGTGTTCTTTCCTTCCCTCGCGTTTGTTGACGACGGATGAACCGTATCGCCTAAAATTAAATAAACGGTTCCTGACACCTTTTTGCTCTTCAACTCATCGGCCGATTCAGTCGTACGATCGGGAGTCACCTCCAGAACGCGAGACTGCTCAATATCCGTCATCACGGTGACGTAGTCCTGACCTTTTCCAAAGCTCTTTTCGTCGATCCCAACGTGTCTGACCTTGTCGAGAGATCGTCGCTCAAGCCCACGGGCGACAGCCCGCTTCATGATGACCTGTGCTGTCGACCAGTCGATACCCAGCAGCAACGCCGCAGACCGTATGCTCTGAGACGCCTGCAGCACATCAATGGCAAAGGCTTCAAACAACAGAGTGAAACGGCTGTGCTTCTCGGCCCATGGAACCCCAATCGTTTTCACTCCGCATGTCTCACATGAGCAGCGGGGAACCCTTGCCGTGAGAATCGTCTGAAACTGCATCGCATCCAGATGACGCCAACTGCGCTCCGCCGCATGATCCTTCATCGAACATGTGGCCCCACACTCGGGGCACACCACACGATCGCCCAGGAATTCCAGAGACAACGTCAGCGTCCGATTCTCCACGTCCAGTTGAACATCAGCAATTACCCAGTCCTGATTCAGGCCAACCAGTTGATGATAATGACGCGACAACGAGTCCATAGGTCCGCCTCACAAAAAAGGCGCATTTTCGCACTTCGCGAATCCCAGTGAATTCTCGAGGCAGCCACGAAAATTTCAGAAGAACCAAACCGATAAAAAGGCTATGTCCAATTAGTCATGACCTGCGCTTACGACGAATGCTGTTTCAGTTCCATTGAAAAAATAAATATGGCCTTGACCAGAACCTTTGCTTCGAAACTCTGCTAACGGAATTTCCAATGTCATAATCTGCCGCCCAGTCTTAAGTTCGACCTGTATCACTTCCTTTTTGACGATTGTGCCAGTGTCCGGATCTATCGTGGATACGCAGGCGAGGCAATGACGGGCATCCGGAAGCATTTCCAGACAATCTATTATAACGCTTGGCCGTGACCACTCGGCAATTGAATTCCCCGTTGTTCCATCCCAGAAACGGAGAAATCTCCGAGTGTTTTCATGAACAATCCCACCAATCACTGCGTCATCCGGCGACCAGCTAATTCGCGTGCATTCTGCCGGCCCTGCTGAATAGTAAGTTCCCTCCGTATGCGGGATACTTTTGCGATGCAGACTGAATCCCTCAATGTCAAAGATGCGATCATTCGTAGTCAGATCGACGACAGAAACGCCCCTGATTCCCAGTCCGCCGCATACAACCATTGCTGTATCATCATTTGAAAATGCAACCCCTGAAGGACGCCCACCAAGCAGAAATGAAGGGACTACTGACGAGATTTTGCTGACTAAGTCGACCAATATCAAATTGCCATAAAATCCAACCGCCAGCGTTTCTCCGGATCGTGAAATCCAGATGCCAGTGGCAGGAACGCCACGTAAGCTCGTTTTGGAGACTCTGGGGTAACGACCACTACTTTTGTCAACTTTAAAGTTATAAATCACATTCTCCGATTCCTCGGGCAAGGCAATGACGTCAATTTGTTTCGCAAGCTTTGTATCCAGGATAATGATCGAGTGAAGCGTGGAATCAACGTATGCGATGCAATCGGAACCGGGAATGACCCGAATCAGCTCATGTCGCTTTGGAACCCTACAGCGCAAATCATTGACCGATCCTGATATCAGTTCCAAACGCGAGAGGTTTCCTGTCGGCGTGTCTGCTATTGCAAACAATCCATCAGGAGAAATGGCCAGCGGAATAACTCGACCGAGTCCTGGCAAATCTTTGCGGCGGATCAAAAGTTCTTCCACGGAATCTGCTGCCTGGGGCAGGCTCAGAAACCCAATGATAAAAAAGCCTGCAACTTGATAAATGACTCGTGACATTCCGCGGCTTCTCCTTCACTTTGACATTACGTACAGTTCAGCGGTTTCACTGGAGGTTAAATCTAAGCGGGTCCACAAAAGTTTTGCAACAGTCTGCTGTTTTGGTATCTTGAGTCCTGACTGAAAAAAAGGAGTCAGGCCATGAATTGAATAAGGCGGACTTTGATGCAGCGTGCACATCTGCAACGGCAGTTGGAATTCTCGGAGGACGTACGAGTCTATCGACGGACATTGGCGATCCTGGAATATGATGCCGGTATTCCGATCGTGCGAATTGCGGAAAACATGAATGTCGATCGCAGTAGCTTGCATCGGTGGATGGGCGCCTTCTGTGAGTCTTTAAGTCCGTGCAATTTGCTGGAAACGCCTCGAAATGGGGGTTCAACGACAAGTTCCCTTTACCGAGGGACACACGCCGTCTGTAATTGTCGACAGCGTGTTCAGAAGACTTTTGTACTCAAAGAAGACTTAAGGAAATTCGTAATGCGGACCCGTACATCCTGGATACTGACAACACTGTTTATTGCATTTGGTTCCGACGCCGGTGCATCAATGATTTTAAACGGGGGATTTGAATTACCGTCGCTTGGAAGCCCTAATCGGGTAGCCATCACAACGTTAAGTGACTGGCAGTCCTCCGGAGGGTTCATGCTGCTTGAACGCGGTGTTAACGGAACGTCAGGCATCGCAGCATTCGAAGGCCAGCAGTTTGTCAGCTTCGGGCACAGCGGCGCTTCGAATGACAGGCTCTTTCAGACATTCAATACTGTGATTGGGGGAATTTATACGGTTGATTTTCACCTGGCATCCATTCAGGGATCTGCCCTCCAGAGAATGCGAGCTTCGGCATTCGATAGTCTTAACAATCTGATTGCTTTTACCGACAGCAGCGTCACTCAGCAGAACGCCTGGGTCGCTGGGACATCGCTGATCTTTACGGCGGTCACCAGTTCAACGCGGCTGGAATTTCAGCATACCTTAGCCGCTGACGTTGCAAATGTTGCCCTTGACAATGTAGTGGTGAACCTGACCACGGCCGCAGTCCCGGAGCCATCCTCCCTGTCAATATTGTTCACGGGATTCGCTGGCATTATCGTGTCATGTTTTGTTCGTCGCAACAGATCGCTCGTGACATCCCGATAATTGGTCGCTGTCATTGCGCGGTCAAAACCGGCCACGCATGTGCGGGTTAAAAGGTCCATCCAGTTGCTGCGTCCAATCGCCAGAGCGCGAACCGTGCGTTCAATAATCTGTCCGTTGCTCTGATGAATCACAGGATCGTAACCGCTGCAGGCATCGGCCTGCAGAAATCCGGACCAGCCGCTGAGCATCGACAGAGGCCCATCGCGATGACGACTGACTGTAAAATCAAGGATCGTATACGGAGCGTCTCCGCGAGCGATGTACGGCCAGAAGCGGCCGCGACGAAGCGACGATTCTCCCTTCTTCGTCTGCACCGGTTTCCCGTTGCGATCAAAGAAACATCTTTGTGCGGAATGGCAGACTCAGCATGAGGATGTCTCTGATCGCTGAAGGGAGATGACCGCAGGTGAACCTGCTTGAATCTGCCCGGCAGCAGGAATGACATCACCCAGTCGCTGGCCGTCCAGGTCGTCCGGCAGATGAATCACCACACCGTTGGGAAGTTCCACACGCAGGCTGCCGACCATCGTCTGAACATCATCGTTCTGACTTCGGAATTCCCGTGAATCGACAGACCATGTTTTTTGATCCGGACCCGACGGGCGAAGAGTGATCGGGACAAACGACGGAGAAGCTGCCATCGCCCGACCTTCACCCCGGCCAATTTGCGGCTGAACACTTCCCTCGATCAGTTTCTTCCAGCGATAGAACGAGGCCACAGAGACCCCTTCCACGTCGCAACATTCCACCACGGTCATCCCGGACTGCTGCTGCCAGGCAATCCGTTCACGCCAGATACGCTCCCGTTCGTCCATACCACACCTTACCAGGAAAAGACTCGGAATTCGAAAGCACCGAGCCTCAGACTACAAACCCTGGCAAGTATGGATTCCACGGACGCTTACGATGGCATGTGCCTCAGGCTAAGGCAATGAACACTCGTACCAAGACCGCCCTCCAACTGCTGGGTCCCCATTGTCCACCGTCAATTCGGCTGCGGCTTGTGAACCGGTATACTCGTCTTTATTTTTTGGTTCGATGCGTCAACTTCCCGAGCCCGGAGTCGTGCGTCAATAATGTAGTTTGCAATGGCGACGCATCCGAAGATTGAGAATGCCACCGCGATCAAAGCAAACAGAATCCAAGAGGTGTTCCGAAATGTGCGAATCGAACGCATCGTAGGTAACTCCGTCGTTGTGTGAACTACGGTATCTCAAGACTTCCTCCAAGGCATGGACTATCTGATTGAGACTTCGACCACCTGATAGCCTGAACTCCGTTGTCAAAAAGCTCGAACTCCCAAGTGATAGAGCAAGTTTTGACGTTGTTCTTGTCGATTTCGTATCTTAGTACCGTTGAGTGTTTACCAGCGAGACTATATCCATTGGTGCTATACGGCGCAGGATCAACCGTTGGATTCGGCCCCGCTGCGGGAGGGATGTATGGGCTTATATTTGGAATCTGGGCTGTAGACACCCATCCGCCTCCAAGCAGACCGGCCCATCCCCACGTTTGTCTCGAATACCATCCTTTGTTGTCAAATCGAGTGGCCACACCGGCGCCACTCAATGGTGCGGGATTGCGAGATTTCGACACTTCATTTATGTAGATGTCGCCTTCCTGCTTCAACGTGCCATAATCACAAGCAGCGACCGGGCTATTTCCCAGTGATTGAAAATCTGTGGCATTCCCGTCGAATATTTCAGAATAATGGAAGCGATCTTTGCTCTTACCCGTCCCACCGTCGAACACGAAATCTAAACTTCCTCTTATGATTTGCAAAACGGACACGGTAGACAACGGAACCACTGCTGGGGTTCTCGCTCCACGGGAGTAGTCAAGAACATGGTGTATCTTCCAATTCCACAAGTAGTCTGCAACTGAATACTTAATTGTCTTTGGAGCAAAATCTACAGCCATCGAATAATAACGCCCCGTGGGGTCAATCAACAATACTGGGCCATTCTTGGAATGCGCATACAGATTCATTCCATCGACAAATCCCATCGGATCCACACTGGCCCACCTCGCCACAGTTGGCACATACATCCTTGCCCTGACATACACGATCCCGGTGCTCTGATCCATGTAATATCCATAGCGCCCAACCCAGCGGAACGGATTCACGGTGGTTCCGCTGCTGGTGATCAGGTTGCCCCAGGCGTCGTACAGATACGTATCCGAGGACGCTCCGGCACTGGTGGTCAGCAGCCGGGTGGTTCCCAGTGCATCGGCATGCAGAACATGACTGGTCGATCCGCGGCGCTGGCTGAGCACCGCTCCGTAGTGCTGCGGTTCACTGGTGTAAACAGCCTGCACAATGTTCGAACCGTCCAGCTCCTTCACATACGCATCAATCACCGAATCCCACACGAATTTCGTGGTGGTGGCTCCCTGCTGCAATGAGATTCTGCGGTTGTCTCCGTTGTAGGCCATGGTCACCGGAGAACCGGTCGGTAAGCGGTACTGAGTCGGCTGGTTCTCGTAGTTCCATGTGGTGGTCGTGCGATTGCCGGTCGGTGGCTGCTCAATCCGCTGATTTCCCGTCAGGTCGTACTG
>JALHMY010000170.1 GCA_022843805.1 Fuerstiella sp. | reverse complement strand
CTCCCCTCCCGCGCAGCGAAGCGAAGTGGGAGGGGTCGGCCGAAGGCCGGGGGAGGGCCCGCCGCGTGTTGCACTCAACGCCGTCCCAACAACACCCGCGTCACGCTGTTGACCCGGCCCCCTCCCGATCTTGCTGCCGCTCGATCGACCTCCCCCAGCTTCGCTGGGAGAGGAGGTAATTATAACCTCCCCTCCCGCGCAGCGAAGCGGAGTGGGAGGGGTCGGCCGAAGGCCGTGGGAGGGCCCGCCGCGTGTTGCACTCAACGCCGTCCCAACAACACCCGCGTCACGCCGTTCACCCGGACCCCTCCCGATCTTGCTGCCGCTCGATCGACCTCCCCCAGCTTTGCTGGGAGAGGAGGTAATTATAACCTCCCCTCCCGCGCAGCGAAGCGGAGTGGGAGGGGTCGGCCGAAGGCCGGGGGAGGGCCCGCCGCGGGTTGCACTCAACGCCGTCCCAATAACACCAGCGTCCCGCAGTTGGCCCGGCCCCCTCCCGATTTCGCTGCCGCTTGATCGACCTTCCCCAGTTTCGCCGGGAGAGGAGCCTGTGGATCGGAAAGTTGTGAAATGCTGGCAATGTCGATACTCTTCTGCACATTGCACAGACAAAACACACTGGAATGGGCACAGGCCGGAAGTGTCTGAGCAGAAGACTCATTCGCTGTTCGTTAACCACGACTGGCAAATAAAATCCGTACAATTGCCACTCAATGAGGTGCGGATCAATGCAGAAATGAGGTGACAGTTGAACAAGGCTGTGGAAACTGTGATGAATCCGGATCATCGAAGAGCATTCCTGCGGTCGGCGGTTGCAGGATCGCTCCTGATGCCCGGCATACTGAGCGAACTGCTGGCTGACGACACATCTTCCGTCAGAACGGGCGACCCTTCCGATGCTCTGGCACCCCGCGAACCACAGTTTCCACCGCGCGCTAAATCGGTCATCTTTCTGTTTATGAGCGGAGGAGTTTCGCATGTGGATTCGTTTGACCCCAAACCTCAGCTGATAATGGACCACGGCAAGCAGGTCGTTTTTGATCACCCGGAGACACGTAATCGGCCGGGGTATGAAAAGATCTTCCTTAAACGCCCCGACTGGAAGTTTTTACCGCGAGGTGAAAGTGGAATCGAAGTCAGCGATTTGTTTCCGCGACTGGCCGAGCAGGCAGATGACATCACCTTCATTCGGTCCATGCATACAAGTCATTCGAACCATTACAACGCCACACTCGGAATGCACACAGGATCATTTGCATTCGCACGTCCGAGTATTGGCTCATGGTTAAGTTACGGCCTGGGAACCTTTAACCGAAATCTGCCTTCGTTTCTGGTACTTGCCCCTCAGATGCCGTATGCGGGAACGCAGGTCTGGGCATCCGATTTTCTTCCCGGAGAGCATCAGGGGACGCGTGTGATGCCTGGACCGGAGCCGATCGCGAATCTCACCCGGCGTGTTTCTTCAACATCCCGACAGCAGGTGGAACTGGAAGCACTGACTGCGTTTAATGAGTCTCATCTCACCATGCATGCTGGTGATCCGCGTCTTGTCGCTCGGATCCGTGCCTTTGAAACGGCTTTTGGCATGCAGTCCGCGATGCCCGCCGCTCTGGATCTGAATGAGGAGACTGACGAAACGCTGGCGCTTTATGGTTTGAAACGAGGAGTTAGTGAGGGGTTTGGCTGGCAGTGTCTGGCCGCTCGACGACTGGTTGAACGCGGTGTCCGATTTGTTGAACTGATCCATACCGGTTCGAGCGGCAACTGGGATTCGCATGGAAACATGGCTGACCATGGCCGACTTGCTCCGCAGGTGGATCAGCCCATTGCCGGACTGCTGCAGGACCTGAAGCGACTGGGCATGATGGAGGACGTGCTGGTCGTCTGGACGTCGGAATTTGGGCGAACACCCTTTAACAATACCGCCGATGCGCCAGGACGTGAACATCATAACTGGGCGTTTACCTCGTGGCTGGCGGGCGCTGGAGTAAAGCGGGGAATGGTTCATGGTTCCACTGATGAACATGGAATTCGCGCGGTGGAGAAACCTGTGCATGTGCACGATTTTCACGCCACGATTCTGCATCTGATGGGCATCGACCACGAACGGCTTACCTGGCGGCATGGCGGTCGGGATTACCGACTGACTGATGTTCATGGACATGTCGTGAAGGAAATCCTTTCCTGAATCGTTCCTTACTGAAGAGTAGTATGCTGGTCTGGTAAAATTCCGCTGCCACCTTTATTTCCGAGTGTGGTCAGATTTCTGACAGAGTCCTTGAAATTTCTGTGTGACGAGAACTGTGCATGCGAGTAACCAATGTTTTTGTGACGGTTGTTGAAGTTCCTCAGACCGCTCCGCTCGCCCCCTATCGGTCTCATATTCGCAGCAGCAGTACGACACAGAGTGCTATTATTCAGATTGATACGGATGCCGGCCTGACGGGCTGGGGGGAGCACAATGTGAATTTTCTGCCGAATTTGAGCGGCAGACGAATGGAACTGCAGGCTCGCGAATGGCTGGTTGGCCGTGATCCGCAGAATATTGTGGCATTCCATCGAGACTGTCCGCTCGAAACTCGACTCAAATCTGGAATCGAGCTGGCGCTCTGGGATTTATGTGGTAAGGCAGTGGGGCTTCCCGTAGCCGTGTTGCTGGGTGGAATCCTGCGAGAGCAGATTGATGTGGCCGCCTGCATGGGAATCCAGTCGTATGAGCGATCAAAGGAGTTTGCACACTGGTATGTCGAACAGGGGTTTGGAACCCTGAAGACGAAGGCGGGGGCGGATATCACGGAAGATGTGGAGATGGTCCGGGGAATCCGGGACGCTGTCGGAGATCGCCTTCGCCTGCGGATTGACCCAAACCGCGCCTATTCTCCTGCTCAGGCTCTGGAACTTTGCCGACGACTTGAAGAATACGGGCTGGAATACCTGGAGCAGCCCATTCCCGCAGACCCTCTTTCGGATGCCGCCGAACTCCGTCGACTGACGAGTGTCCCGATAGCACTGAACGAAAGTGTAACGAACGAAGCGAGCGTTATGGATATTATCCAGGCAAATGCAGCTCAGTTTCTGCTTCCGGATACCCATATCGCCGGTGGAATTTTGCCGTGTGTTCGAATCGGCCATCTGTGTTCTGCGGCAGGATTGCCTGCCATTATGCATTGCGGTCATGACCTTGGCCCGAAGACTGCAGCGATGCTGCATGTTGCGGCGTCCTGTGATGCTTACACTCTGGCCAACGACACAACTTATTACGGACTTGAGGATGATGTGATCACTGAACCGTTTGTGATCCGTCGCGGACAGATCAGTGTACCTCAGGATCCTGGCCTGGGCATTGAGGTTGACCCGATGAAGCTGAAGCGCTATCGAGTTGACTGTTGATTTGAACGGTGCAGGATCTGACGGTGCAGGGAGATGATTGCGTGGCTGAAAATGCTGAGTGGAGTGCGGAGCGGCCGACACGAATTCGCTGGGTCGTCTTCTCGCTGGCGTTCATCACGTCGGGTGTATTGTACCTGCACCGCTACATTTTCTCATTCATCAAACCGGTGCTGGCGAAGGAGTGGAACCTCGACAATCAGCAGCTGGGCCAGATCGACACTGCGTTTGCGCTGTGCTACTCCGCCTTTCAGTTTCCTCTGGCAATTCTTGCAGACACTCTTGGCGTACACCTGATCCTCTCCCTCCTCTACGTCATCTGGCTGGGCGGACTTTGTCTGATTTGTATTGCACCCTCTCAGCCATGGATGTGGCTGGCCATGTCCACACTGGGTACAGGTCAGTCGGCGGTCTATGCGTGTCTGAATAAAATTGGAAGACAATGGTATCCGTTGTCGATCCGGACAACTCTGCAGGGAGCTGTCGGTATTCTGGCAGGTCGGCTTGGAGCGCTAAGTTCATCAGTGATCTTCACATCGCTGCTGCTGGGTGTGCTTCAGCTGCCGTGGAGAACGTCAGTGTGGATACTGATCCTGATGGGTATCATACCAATGCTGCTTTTCATGATCGTATTTCGCAACACTCCCCAGGTACACAGGGGTGTAAATGCTGCCGAACGCGATTTGATTGAAGGTCGCGCTGAGAGTCCACATCGAACCCCTGACTTGAAGGCGACGAATTCGCTCGTTGCGGCAACACCCGGCGATGAAGAGCCATCAGAGCCGCAGCTGGTGCAAAAGCCGTCAGTTCAGCCAACTTTTCGCCAGACAATGAAGTCGATGTCGCCACGGTCACTGGCAAACCTGATGTTTCTGAGCCTGCAGTCGACGCTCAGCAATATTGCCGACAATATCTATTCCAACTGGATTCCTCTGTTTTTGTCTCAGGTGCACCATCTGGAATTTAAACAAATGGGTATCTATTCAGCCATGCCGCTGCTGGGCGGTGCTCTGGCAGGACTTGTTGGCGGCGGTTTGAATGATTTTCTGATCGCCCGCACCGGAAACCGCCATTTCGCACGGATCAGTGTGGCGGTCACCGGAAAAGGCATGGCGGGCGTGCTGCTTCTGGCTGCCCTGAATGACTGGGATCGTCCTCACGCATTTTGTACGTGGCTGTTTTTCGTAAAGTTCTTTGGAGACTGGAGCCTCTCAACGACCTGGGGAGTTGTTTCCGATATCGGCGGTCGCGCTACCGCCTCAGTATTCGCGTTCAACAATTCAGTCGCCAGCCTGGGCCTGATTATCGCTCCCAATCTGTTTGGCTACTTATCCGAAAACCACAGCTGGAAGGCCGTGTTCATAACCGTAGCCATTACCTATTTTCTGTGTGCACTGTCCTGGTTTGCTGTCGACAGTCGAATTCCTGTACTCAGGGAAGATAGCGACAAATGATGCAGGACAGGCCACCACAAAAGAAAACCCGCTCCTCGCGGCCGGGCATTGGGGTGCCGGACATGATGAGCGGGTGTGACGACAGGTCTCTGATTTTTCGAACACGAACTCTGTGAAAAGACAGACTACGGGAGGATCACGGTATCGATAACATGAATGATGCCATTCGCACATTCAACATCGGTAGCCACGATTTTCGCACCATTGACTTTCGGACCATCTGCGGTGCTGATCCGGATCTCTTTACCATTCACAGTCTTGAGAGTTTCTGCAGCAAGTACATCTGCCGCTGTCAGACGTCCGGGAACGACGTGGTAGGTGAGGATGGCAGCCAGCTTCGCCTTATTCTCCGGCTTGACGAGTTCTTCAACCGTCCCGGCCGGCAACTTAGCGAAGGCCTCGTCGGAAGGTGCAAACACTGTGAATGGACCTTTGCCTTTCAGAGTTTCCACCAGTCCAGCAGCCTGAACAGCGGCAACCAGCGTCTTGAAACTTCCTGCTGACACAGCAGTGTCAACAATGTCCGCGGCTGGTGCTGATGGGGCTGCAGGCAGGATGACCTGATCAATCACATGGATGATCCCATTGCTGCAGACGATATCTGTCTTCACAACATTCGCCGAATCCACCTTCACTTTGCCATCCGCCACCTTAATTGTCACTTCCTGACCCTGAACCGTCTTCGCAGACTTCAGCTTGACCACGTCCGCTGCGGCAACTCGACCAGCAACCACGTGATAGGTCAGAATTGCTACCAGCTGATCCTTGTTCTCAGGCTTCAGAAGATTCTCAACTGTTCCAGCAGGCAGTTTCGCGAACGCCTCATCCGTCGGCGCAAACACCGTGAATGGCCCTTTGCCCTTCAGAGTCTCTACAAGTCCGGCGGCCTTCACAGCTGCGACCAGTGTCTTGAAGGAGCCAGCACCAACGGCCGTATCAACAATGTCTTTAGCTGCCGGAGCTGATCGAACAGCCGACGTGTGCACCACATGTAGAATCGAAGCAGTCGCAGTCCCATTACATGCCTTCTTCCCTGAAATCACTCGATAGTGCTGACCAAAGACTGACGAACTGACCGTCATCAGAACCAGCATCGACACAAAACTTTTCATATACGAGATTCCCTGATTTAAGCCGAACACTCGGCTGTCGCCTGAAAGCTTGAGTGCCAAACCATTTTCGGCACACCGCAACACTCACCAAACCACGTTTCAAACGTTCACATCCGGATTACAAACACCCAAAACGTTCATCTGCTACAGAGGAC
This sequence comes from Fuerstiella sp., assembly GCA_022843805.1. GTDB lineage: Bacteria > Planctomycetota > Planctomycetia > Planctomycetales > Planctomycetaceae > F1-80-MAGs062. Next base: position 738 of record JALHMY010000170.1, on the reverse strand, counting down.
TTCGCAGCCTCGATGCGTTGCGGACAGCCTTGTTGTATACATGGTGACCGGCGTGGCAATCAATTTTTTTGCTGAATTTCATCGAAAGCCTTTACCTTAACAGCATGTTGCCAAAGGATGGAACCTGAACTCTCGGTATGATCCCATAACGTTCACTATGTTCTTTAAACGTTCACATCGGTCGCTATTGCTGCCGTTTCGTGTCGCAATGTGATGATTCTGTGTCGACGGGGGTCTGAAGGAGAGATAGCCGTAAAAGTTCCTCCCCTAACAAAGATGAGGGAAGGTCGAGCGAGCGAAGCAAGCTCGGGAGAGGGCTGGCTCAGCGGCGGGACGCGGGTGTCGTTGGGACGGCGTTGAGTGCAACCCGCGGCGAGCCCTCCCCCGGCCTTCGGCCGACCCCTCCCACTCCGCTGCGCTGCGCGGGAGGGGAGGGTATTAAAAACCTCCTCTCCCAGCGAAGCTGGGGGAGGTCGATCGAGCGGCAGCAAGATCGGGAGGGGGCTGGGTGAACTGCGGGTTGCGGATGTTATTGGTACGGCGTTGAGTGCAACCCGCGGCGGGCCCTCCCCCGGCCTTCGGCCGACCCCTCCCACTTCGCTTCGCTGCGCGGGAGGGGAGGGTTTTCAAAACCTCCTCTCCCAGCGAAGCTGGGGGAGGTCGATCGAGCGGTAGCAAGATCGGGAGGGGGCCGGTGAACTGCGGGATGCGGGTGTTATTGGTACGGCGTTGAGTGCA
>JALHMY010000169.1 GCA_022843805.1 Fuerstiella sp. | reverse complement strand
CCGTCCCAATCACACCCGCGTCCCGCAGTTCACCAGCCCCCTCCCGATCTCGCTGGCGCTCGCTCGACCTCCCCCGGCTTCGCCGGGAGAGGAGGTTTTTAAACCCTCCCATCCCGCATCAAATCCTCCCCTCCCGCGCAGCGAAGCGGAGTGGGAGGGGTCGGCCGAAGGCCGGGGGAGGGCTCGCCGCGTGTTGCACTCGACGCCGTCCCAATAACACCTGCGTCCCGCAGTTCACCAGCCCCCTCCCGATCTCGCTGGCGCTCGCTCGACCTCCCCCGGCTTCGCCGGGAGAGGAGGTTGAAAACGCATCCCATCCCGATCTCGCGTTCGCTCGAACTCCTCCAAACAAGTTTGTGAGAGTACGGTTTACTCGGCTGGATTCGATGGCAACGCATTGAAGAAGTACCGGCTGGCATGCCCCGTCGATTCGGATAGAATTACTGGCCGCGGTGTACACAATTGGGGAACCAGACTTTTTTGGCAGACTGTGGTTGTCATTCAATGAGCTCATCAAATCCCTATACGCCACCTTTCAGCGATTCGGATTCTCGCCCGATTTCGAGTGCTGGACGCAAAGTACACTGGGCCGGCGTTTTCATCAGCGGTTTTATCGGTATTGCATACTGTCTTGTCGCGTGTATTTCCATCTACGAGTATGTTTGTGCCGCGGATCATCGATTTACAATCGATTACGTCCGCACCGGAATTGCCTCTGCCGTCTTTGCTCTTTTATCATTCGCTGCAACAATCAGCCTTTTAAGACGGCATCAAACTGCTAAGTGGCTATTGCTCGTTTCTCCCACTCTGTTGGTTGTATTTGTCTATCCGGGATTAAACACCATCTGGAACTTTGTGACGCGGGTCGTTCCATTCTGACGGTTTTCGCGAAGTGAAATTTTCATGCAACCCTGCGATCTCGCAATACCCATACTGCCATGTCGATCGGTGATCGACGCTGTCGAGTTTTACAAACGGCTGGGCTTTGAAGGCGGATCGCACAGTTTTGACAGCGGGTACGCGATTCTCAGACGCGGCCCTGTTGAACTTCACTTTTTCACTCATAAAGAATTGCAGCCCGCAGAATCATCCGCGGGCTGCTACATTCGAGTTTCTGATGTCGATAGTTACTATCGTTCGTTTTCAGCCAGTCCACTGCCTCGTTCAGGCATCCCGCGTTTGGAGCCACCGGAGGACAAGCCGTGGGGGCTTCGAGAATTCGCGGTTGTCGACCCTGATGGGAATTTGATTCGCATCGGTCAGATCAGGCCATAAGTTCCTTCAGTTTCGCGAGGTGCTGAGGAACAGCAACGAACGGATCTTCCGGCTCTTCGTACTCCAGCGCCACATAACCGCGATATTTTGCGTCTTTCAGGATTTGAATGATTCTGGGGAGATCAGCCGGCTGTTTTTTTCCGTTCGGCGAAACCGACGCCTTAATCTGAGCATTGACGGCGTATGGGGCAATGACAGCGATGTCCCGATACGGATCATCGGTCTGAAAGTTACCGCTGTCAAAATTGACGCCAAACCATGGGGAGTTGTCAACGCTGTTGATGATTTTCATCATCTGAGCCGGTGTTGCCGTGATTCCGCCGTGATTTTCGAGTGCCAGAAACACGCCTTTTGTGGCTGCATATTTCAGGCATTCATTGATGCCGGCCACACAGCGTTCAATGGCGGCTTCTTCTGAATCTCCCTGAGGGACCTTCCCGGCAAAAATTCGAATGGCGGGTGCACCCATGATGGCTGCATAGTCAATCCATTCTCTGCACTCTGCCAGCTGCTGTTGTCGAGCTTCACCTTCAGGAAGGCAAAAGTCGTTTCCAATTGCCGTACCCGAAATGGCCAGTCCAAGGCGATGGGTTTGAGCTCGAATGCCCAGTAAATACTCGGTCGTGACTTTGGCCGGAAAGTAATATCCGGTCAGTTCCACGGCACTCAGCCCGTGCTCCGCACACCAGGAAATGAAATCCGGGATATTGAGTCTGGCTTTCTGAATTTCTTCCGGGGTGCCTCGTCGAGCAAAAAAACGGTGAAAAGAATAACCGGCAAGGCTGAGCTTCAGCAGTGATCCGTTCATTCTGGCGGGAGGTTCGGCGGCAACAGCCAGTCCGCCGGAGCCATGCTTTCCCGAACTCAGTGAACTCAGTGCAGCGGCACACCCTGCTGCGGTAAGGAATGCCCGGCGACTCGATTTATTCATCACACTGATTTTCCTTATCTCTGACCCTGCCGGACCGAATTCAGGAACGGCCAAATTCAGGAACGGCTAAAATCGACGTGGCAGTCAAATTCTTTCCTTCCGCGAGCATTCGCGGCGGTTGAACCAGCTGTTTTCACTATTCTGAGATTCCCGTCACGCCCCGTCAAATGATCGCCGAGAGGACGGAAGAACCCACGATGCTGATGCAGGATCGCGTTAAGGCTACCAGATGTGGCAAGGCAATTAGAAAACGAAAGTGGCGACATTTTGGCATAAGTCTGTTCGTTCAGCATTTCTGTGTCTATACTCTTCAGCTGTGGTCAGTACGATCCGGACACCGGGCAGAGGCCGTCGACGACAGGTTGACGACAAATGGTGGCTCGCTGAAACGAATCTGTGCTGAATTTTGTATGTGTCGAGTGATCGGGATAAGGCGTGTCTGTGCTCATGCGTACCAGTCAAATTCTGACATGTTTCGTTACACTGGTTTGTGCCATTTCTCAGGTTTCTGCTCATCCAGGGCACGGGGATACTGTGGAGTCAGACAGTGTGCTGCATTATGTCAGCAGCCCCGTTCATTTTGTCCCCATCATTGCCGGAATTGCCGGTGTGGCAGCAACTGGACTAACGGTGGTTATCCGAAGGCGAATTGTTGCTGCTCGAAGGTTGCAGAAGGAAGCATCTCTGCGTCAGCGGTCGTGAATCTGTCGTGATGTCGGACAGTAGTCGTCATGGTTCTCTTTTTCTCACAACACCCGCTGACACCCGCGGCAAGCCGCATCGTCGAACGGTGCAGACTGTTGTCGCAGAAATCAGAATCTTCCGATGTTTGGGCCGGTCAATTAGTCCTTGCATTGCTGCTGGACGAATCAATCGCTTCAGCCTGTCTCAGGCGTCTGGGTGTGTCTGACGAATGGCTGATGTCAGGAGTGCTGGGTCGCGAGGTGGCCGAAGCAACTGCCAGCTCGCTGTCAGCAGATCGGCCAGCGGAAACGGTCGATACAGGGCAATTCGTTTTTTCCGAGCCAGCAGCGTGCGCGACAGATGTCAGTCTTCCATTTGTCGGTCTTCCGGTTCACTCGATCTCTGCCCTGAATGATCCCGGACAATTCTCGGAGATTCTTGAGCATGCGACGTCACTGAGTCGCCACGCTGCGAGTGAAAACGGAGTTTCCAGTTCACATTTGCTGCTGGCCGTCATTGCTCGAAATGATCTTGTGAGGAATCAGTTTCAGCAGCTGGGAATTACGGCCTCGCGGATCAGTCAGGAACTTGGGCAGGAAATATCGGAGCAGTTGCCGCAGTTGCCGGTTCAGTGCACTCTGAAATTCAGCTCTGACGAATCAGCGAATCAGTCGGGTGCTGGTCAGTCGTCCTCGACTCCGTCAATGGAAAAATCCCGGGCGCAGCAGGGAGAGCAATTGACGGCGCCATCGGCCGTGTTCAATGCATCTGCTGAACAGAACAAGGGATACTTTTCAGCAACAGTGGGCTCGACCGCATCTGTTCTCAGCAGTTCACAGTCGGATCGAATCTGGCGAGTCATCGACGCATGCCTGAACCGTGCGAGAGAGGGGTTGCGGGTACTCGAGGATTTTGCACGGTTTGTGGCCGATGAGGAGCCGCTCACGAGGCGATTGAAGGAATTGAGGCATTCGCTTATTGATGCGGAACTGACCATCGGCGGAGCATCCGGCGCCGGAGATGATCGACCATCTGGTGGTGCCTCGCGTTTCCTGCGAAACCGTAATACTGCCAGCGATGTGGGGACCTCCGTTACGATGGCATCGGAAGTAACCAGGCGATCGCCTCAGCAGATCGTGATTGCCAATTGTCGTCGTGTCCAGGAATCTCTGAGAAGCCTTGAGGAATTCGGCAAACTGCTGAGTGTTGATTTTGCCCTGCGGATGAAGCAACTGAGGTATCAGACCTATGAGATTGAACGGCAGTTTTTTGGACTGACAGCTGGTGAAGAGCGTTCGTCTGGTGCATGGCGTCGGCAGCGACTGCAGACTTCGTATCTCTATGTACTGGTGACGGAGCGTCTCATTTCGGGACCATGGAAACCGTTTGTCAGTCAGATTCTGGAAGGCGGGGCGGACATTCTGCAGATTCGTGAAAAGCATCTTGGAGATCGCGAGTTATTGAAGCGATCGCGCTGGCTGGCAGATGCATGTCGCGAGGCAGGTGCGCTGAGTATAGTCAACGATCGAATCGACGTGGCTGTTCTGTCTGGTGCTGACGGGGTGCACGTTGGTCAGGATGAAATCAGCGCGGGAGATGCCAGAAGTCTTCTTGGGACGGACCGTCTTCTGGGACTATCAACCCATAATCTTCAGCAGGTGGCTGACGCCATTTCGGCGCAGGTTGATTACATTGGGACGGGGCCGGTATTTCCTGGGTCAACAAAATCGTTCGACGAGTACCCGGGATTGAACTTTATTCGACAGGTCAGTGAGCGCCAGCCAAAGATACCATGGTTTCCAATCGGGGGGATCAGCTCGGCGAATTTAGGCCAGCTGATTGATCTGGGAGCCAAACGTGTGGCTCTGACAGCAGCCCTTGCGGAAGCTGTTAATCCCACGGAAGCCGCCGCAGAGCTTCGCGGACGGTTACTTGAGAGCGATTATCATTCAGGTATGGACAGGCGATGAAGCTTCCAACTGTGATGAAATACCGGTCGGCTGCATCACTGCCACAGTCCCTGCAGCGGCTCTTCAGGCAATTCTCGAATTTCGTGTTTCCTGCAGAATGTGCACTTTGTGGTGATCGGGATCACAATTCATTCGGTGAAGACTATTCAGGCAACTCGGCCTACTGCATTGTCTGTCGAGAAAAACTTGTTCCTGACATTTCCTGTGCCTGCAGTCGATGTGGAGCTGCGCTGGGGGAGTTTTCGAAGACGACAGAGGGCTGCGTTCACTGCCGGGGAAGAAAACTGGCGTTTGATTCTGTGATCTGCATGGGAATGTACAAGGATGAACTAAAGCAGGCGATGCTGGGTGCGAAGTGGTCGTGGTCCAGCGTCAGCATGGAATCGCTTGCCGAGCTGTTCTGGGAGAAACGCGGTGCTTCTCTGCGATCGCTGAACATCGACCGAATTGTTCCCATGCCTCAGCACTGGCATCAGCGGCTGGTACGGCACTTTAATCCTGCCGGGATTGTGGCTGAACTGCTGGGGCGGCGTTTGAGCGTTCCGTGTGATCCTCATATACTTTGCCGGCGCCGACGTACTCGCCCACAAAAGCGGGTTGCAGTCAGCCAGCGTTTTGAGAATCAAAAAGACGCATTCCGACTTCGAGATGCATTTGTCGTCAGGGGAGAGCGAATTCTGATTGTTGACGACGTGCTGACGACAGGCGCGACGTGCTCCGAAGCGGCCCGGCTGCTGAATTCGGCCGGTGCGACCAGGTGCCATGTGGGTGTCATCAGTCGGGTTTTAGACCATTCAGCCTAGCCAGTTTCTTACAACATCCGGATTCCGGATCGCACAGCAGGGAAAGTGTTTCATGTCCGGAGTTCTGGTCCGTATTGCTACTCGAACGAGTGCTCTGGCACTCTGGCAGGCCAGCCATGTGGCCGCTCGACTGAAAGATCTTCCGTCTGGTCCCGATGTGGAACTGGTGCATATTGTGACCAGTGGCGATCAGAACCAGACGGACGCTCTGCGACAGTTTGGCGGTACCGGAGTGTTTACTCGTGAGGTTCAAAAAGCTGTTCTTGATGGTCGAGCGGATATTGCGGTTCACAGTCTGAAGGATCTTCCCACAGTGATTGCACCAGGACTGGTGCTTGGAACGGTTCCTGATCGAGCGCCCCGGTGCGATGCGTTGCTGCTTCCGGCTGGTTCACCGTCCTGTCACAGTCTTCAGGATCTGCCGCCGAATGCACGAATCGGAACCGGGAGCCCTCGCAGGCAGGCACAACTGCTTCATCACCGGCCGGATCTGATCGTCAGTGAGATCCGCGGCAACGTGGACACTCGGTTGAGAAAACTGGATCAGGGCGATTATGACGCCATACTGCTGGCTGAGGCTGGTCTTCGGAGACTGGGGCTTGAGGATCGGATTTCTCTGTTGCTTGCTCCTCCGGAATTTTATCCGGCCGTCAGTCAGGGAGCTCTTGGTATTGAATGCCGCGAATCGGATGATCACGTCAGAAGTCTGCTGGCAGGGTTGACAAACGCTGGTGCATTCTGCGAAGTTCTGGCGGAACGAGCTTTGCTGAGAGAGCTGAGAGCCGGATGTCATGCGCCGCTGGGTGCGTGGACAAGTCTTGAAGGCGACCAGTTAACTCTGACGGGAGTGCTGCTGGCGACTGATGGAAAAGTACGACTTGAGCATTCTGCCACAGGGTCTGTGAGTGAAGCGGAACTGCTTGGACAGCAGGTTGCCCGGGACCTGATCGATCAGGGTGGTGCAGAACTGATTTTGAGCACGCATTAAGGTGTATTGGTTCAGCGTCACTTGTGAAATCGGTGCACGAGAATAACACAGACGTGTCGTGAGTCGGACAGAGGAGGGATTGGATGTTGGTTTGGCCATTGCATGGGGGCCAGCTTCGAAACGCCAGGATCGATCCCACAGGCCATTAACGTCTCATGCGTTTCAATGAATGCACCATTGCAACCTGCCCCAACGGGGCTCAGTGTGAAAGCCTGGGGCATCGCCCCAGGAATTGCACACAACAATGACGAATGCCCTGAAAGGCAACGCCGTGAAGGATTTCTATCAGCAAATACGGTGACCTCTCTGGTGGCCAGATGATGTCCGTTTTCCAACCCCGACAGGGGTTTCACAACAAAGCCTGGGGTCGCCGTGAACACGGCGCACCCCAGGAAAAACACAGGAAAATGCGATTGAACCCCAACGGGGTTCCACAACACCATGAACGATCGATCACAGCCTTGTGGAACCCTTTCAGGGTTCGGGGCGAACGAACATCACGAACCTGGGGTGCGCCGCTTCGCGTCGACCCCAGGCTTTGTTGTGAAACCCGTTCCGGG
>JALHMY010000168.1 GCA_022843805.1 Fuerstiella sp. | reverse complement strand
GGACTGTCCGACTCGACCCAGGCACGAAGAATGAGAGCCAGGCCACCAGGATCATGAAAAACAAGATTTTTCAAGGTTTAACACCGTTTCACCATCCCAGGGCGAGGCTCCTGCCGAGCCGGGCTTCTTTCGGCTCAGCGGGAGCTTCGCCCTCCCATCGGCTTGTTTCGGCTCAGCGGGAGCTTCGCCCTCCCAATTGATTTCGAGTAATCTGATATCGCTGCCGGTTGCCTGGATGTGTTAAATTCCCGGGCTGTCTTCCGGAAAAATCAGAACGGGTTCTGAAGGGGATGTTCAGGGATGAACAGGACGCTGCTGTACGCGACGACTGTGGTGATGGCGCCAGTCATATCGACGATGCTTGGGTTTTCAAATTTAGCGGCGGATCCGCCGGCTGCGGTTGCTGATCAAACTGCGACTCCGGCTGCCCCTGACAATGCTGCTCGCCCGCCTGTGACCGATGCGCCTGCGGCTGAAAAACGGCCGTCTGAAACCGGATCCTCTGACGCTCCCCTGTCTGACTCACAGGGCACTGACGCACAGGACGCCTCGGAATACTCGCTGAAGTACATTTTTCATCCAGGCCAGACTCTTCGCTATGAGACTCGTCAGTCTCAGACGATGGAAGCCATGGTGCAGGAGAATCGCAAGATCGATCGCTCGGAAGCGACTCAGCGCCGCATCTACACAGTGCGAGGGATTGATGATCGAGGTGTCGCTCACCTGACGATGCAGTTTGAACATGTAAAGATGCAGCTGCAGTCCAACGACAATCCCCCGGTCGTTTTTGACAGCACGATGAAGGATGACCAGATTCCGCAGATGTTCCGAATGGCGTCTGACAAGCTTCGGGGAAGTGCAGCCAGATTCTGGCTGGGAGCGGACGGTCGAGCTCGTCCGTCTGTAAAGGACCGCGATTCCTCGGCAGTCACAGCCACACTGGTTTCCGCCAGCGGTACAGCGGCCCCTGAAAAACCGCTTGTCAGTGATTCTGAAAGAGAACAGCCGAAACCGGCGGCAGAAGCATCCGATGGAACGACATTCCTGACGCCGCTGCCTGAAAAGCCGGTCCGGGTTGGCGACACATGGACCGATACTCACAAGGTAAAGGTCCGCGTCACAAAAGACATTAATCGTGACATTGAAATCCTTCGCACATTTCGACTTCAGTCTGTGAAGGATGGAGTAGCCTTCATCACGTTCTCGTCCTCCATCACATCTTCGGTCAGAAGTCCGGTAATCCGGGCTCAGCTGATTCAGTCCACTCCCCGAGGTTCTCTGGAGCTTGATCTGACAAAGGGCATCATGCTGCGAAAGGAAATGCGATTTGATGAAACGGTCGTTCATGCGATGGGTGAAAATACAGTAGTGACCGCCTTCGGCACACATTCCGATGAACTGCTCGCCGAAGAAGGTGAAACGGCTGCAGAGTCGTCCGAGGTGCAACCACAGCCGGAACCGAAGTAGTGCTTTGTCAGGCATTGAATCTGCTGTTCCCGAAGGCACCTTTTGATTCGCGGCAAACTTCGGGACAGAAACAGGTGAACTGATGCGTCCATGGATTCTGGCGGAAACCAATTATTTCCAGGTGCGGGATTGTGAATATCAGGTTGCCGTGCTGCCGATGGGGGCGACGGAACCTCATAACCTGCATTTGCCCTACGGCACGGATTCTTTCGAAGCGGAAGCAATTGCATCGCGAGCATGTGAAGCCGCATGGCAGCGCGGCGCCAAAGTTGTGATGCTGCCGGTGATACCCTACGGAACAGAAACCAATCAGGCAAAATGCCGATTATCAATGAACGTGAACCCGTCAACTCTGGGTCTGATGATCAGAGACCTGACCGACTCGCTGGCTGGTCACGGGATTAACCGCCTGCTGATTCTGAATAGTCATGGTGGCAACGACTTTAAGCCACTGTTGCGTGAGCTCATGAATCAGACGCCCGTGCATTTGTTTTTGTGTGACTGGTTTCGTTCCATCTCCGGTGATGCGCAAAAGAGTTTTTTTGCTGAGCCTGGTGATCATGCCGGAGAAGTGGAAACGGCTCTGGCGCTGGCTTATTTTGATCATTTGGTCCTGAAGAATGCGGATGGATCTCTGAATGCCGATGAGGGACGGACGGCGGCAACGCGATTTGACGCGGTCAATAAAGGCTGGATTTCAATTACTCGCCCCTGGCACCTCCTGACAACCAATACCGGGGCAGGAAATCCTTTTCAGGCCACCGCGGAGAAGGGAAAGCGGCTGATGGAGGTCATTGTGGAACGACTTTCCGGCTTTCTCGTGGAGTTGGCAGGGGCGGAACTTGATGATCGATTCCCGTTTTAGGATCCTGTGAGCTGCGGCGCGGGGAATTTTGCTCGCGGAATTCGTCGGCTGCAGAGCATCATCATTTTCAGCATTTCGTCGGCAGGTCATGCCAATCGGAGGTTCTCGTGTCAGATATCGACGTCTACAAGGAATGGCTCGGCATTCCCGAAGGTGTTCGACCACCCGATTATTATACTCTGCTGAGGCTTGTGCAGTTTGAAGACGATGTTGACAAGATTCGGAATAACTACCGAAAACTGAATGCCCATGTACGAAAATACGCGACCGGTCAGTACCTGGTGAGGTCACAGGAGCTGCTGAATGAACTGGCGAAGGCGATGCTGTGTCTGACCGACCCGGAAGGCAAACGGGAATACGACGAGAAGATGGGTCGGGCACCCGTTGAGGATGACTCGGAAGAGCCACGCACAACTCTGCAGTATCTGATAGCAAAGGGACTGATTAAGCGAAATCAGGTCAGCGAGATTGAACATTTCGCCAGCGCTCGGGGTTTGTCCCACCGGGATGCCGTCATTCAAATGAAGCTTGTTGAGCCTCCGGATGCAACCAGGGCACTTGCGGTCGAGCTGCGACTGCCTTATGTTGATCTGGACGACATGCTCCCGGAGGATGATGTCCTGGATCAGGTGCCTCGCCGAACAGTCAGAAAGTATTCATGCCTTCCACTCTTTGAAGACCGCGGGCGTTTGCTGGTGGCCTGCACAGATGAGCCAAGTGTGCAGCTGGAAGACGAAATTCGCATTCGGTTTGGTATGCCGATGCGAGCTGTTCTCGCCGTGCCCCGAAGCATTACTCAGGCCATTGCGAAGTACTACGCCCCGGGCGTGCGCGATGAGTCGACAGGGGCTGAATCGACGAAACCGGTTAACGGTGATTCAAAAGACAGTGCGGAGAAAACATCGAAAACAAAGGCCGAAAAACCGGTTCGCAAAAGCGGCCGGAAAGAGCCTCTGACTCCCGAAGAGAAATCGCAGCGGATGCAGTACAGCCTGATCGCGATTTGCTGGTCAGTGATTGGTACTGTGGGTATCTGCTACGCTCTGGTGGAGCAGCTGGGATTTATGCATTATGGGCTGGCGCTGGGCGTTGGGGCTGCAGTCGCGGGAATGCTGAAGCTGACTTACTGGAAGTAACCCGCCTCCGGCCGGCAGTGTTTAGTGTCAGGTGTGCTGGCCGGTAGCACTAACGTTGGTGGCAGCAACTTACGGAATCGAATATGCTGTGTCACCTCAATTCAAAGCAAAGGGAGAAACAGGACCACAATGGACGCGTTTTTGGCTCGCCAGCCGATTCTGGATCGCGACATGAACCTGTGTGGTTACGAGTTGCTGTTCAGAGACGGCGCAGAGAATTACTTCCGCTCGGCGGACAGCGAGAAGGCGACGTCCAGTCTGATCAGTGACGCAGTACACCTCCACAGCATCGAAAAGCTAACCGGAGGTCGCACGTGTTTCATTAACTTTACTCGTACAGCTCTGCTGGACGAACTCTATTCCATGCTGCCACCATCGACGACAGTGGTGGAGGTGCTGGAGTCTGTAGAGCTGGATGATGAACTGATCCGTGCGTGTCATCGAGTGCGCAGTCTGGGGTACACTCTGGCGCTGGACGATTATATTCTGGACCCTCGCTTTGAACCTTTGCTCCCACTGATCGATATTCTGAAGGTGGAATTCCCGGTTCTCACACAATCGCAGCATCTTGCAGTTGTGGAATCGGCTCGACGCCATGGATTTCGGCTCCTGGCAGAAAAAGTGGAGACGCCCGATCAGTGTGATCTGGCCCGGAAGCTGGGCTATCATTATTTCCAGGGCTATTTCTTCTGCGTGCCGCAGATGCTGAAGGTGCGCCGACTGCCGGAATCTCATGCTCAGTGTCTGCGATTGCTGCAGCTGACATCCGGAGAGGACTTCAACATCGATCTGATCGAAGAGCAAATTCGTGGAGATGTGTCACTTTCCTACAAACTGCTGAGATACGTCAATTCGCCCCAGCTGCGGCGGGCCGTACCAGTCAAATCCATCCGGCAGGCCATCACAACTCTGGGTCAGCGACCATTGCAGAAATGGGTTTCCCTGATTGCCATCAATGCCATGTATGGCCAGAAACCGTCCGAACTGGTCAGCACCAGCCTGGTTCGTGGGCATTTTTGTGAGCTCGCAGGGGCTAAAGTTCTCGACAGCGATCTGGCGTCAGAGGGTTTTCTCACGGGAATGTTTTCCCTGCTGGACGCTCTGCTGGATCAGCCGATGGAGGAGCTGACACGAGAACTCGGCCTTACTTCGGCTGCTCAGGCTGCATTGCTCAGCAGAGAATCTCCTTTACTGCCCGTACTGCAGCTCGCAATTGCCGTAGAGACCGGTGACTGGCAGGCCATTGGAATACTGACATCGACAATGGGCATTGAGCAGTCGCAGGCATTTGCATGGTACGCAGAGAGCATTCAGTGGTCCGCTGCAATGTGGCCGGTCTCTGACGAGGACAGTTAGCAGGACAGCTTCTTCAGGTATCATCAGGCAGACATATGAGAATTTCAGAACGCGTGATATCCGGCATAATCGTCGTTCTGGCCTTCATGAGCCCCGCACCACTTTGCGGTCAGCCGCCGGTCGCCGGAGAGATCTCGGCTCAAAAGTATGAAGTGCTTTCGGAACTGAACCAAAAGGCTCCGATGCGTGATGGCATCGAACTGACGGTTGACATTTTTCGCCCGAAGAGTGACGAACAGTTTCCGGCAATCGTCTATCTGACACCCTACAACAAGACGGGAAATACATCGAGAGCTCAGCTGTTTGCATCTCGCGGTTATGTGGTGATCAATGCGGATACTCGTGGACGATTCGAGTCCGGAGGTGACTGGGATCCGTTTACTCCACTGCATAAGCTGGATGGACATGATCTTGTTGAATGGGCGGCAAAGCAGCCATGGTGCACCGGAAAAGTCGGAATGTTCGGCCTGTCCTACATGGGATGGACTCAGTGGTGGACTGCAACACAGGCTCCTCCGTCGCTGAAGTGTATTGTTCCTGAAGTGGCTCCGCCGGACAATTTTTACAACTGCCCAAGTCAGAACGGCATCTTTGTCTGCTGGATGATGGACTGGGCCGGGATGGTCTCCGGCCGTCATCCACACAGCGCCGGTCCGGGGCCGTACGGCGGCTTCGCTGTGAATCGGGAAGCCGCGTATCGCAATTTGCCGTATATCGACTTCGACAAAACACGTCACCATCTGCCGACAGACTGGTGGCACAAATGGATCCTGCAGAATACCGCGGAAGGTGAATACTGGAAGGCCATTGCCTATCAGAAACCGGATCAGTATCGACGAGTTCAGGTGCCATCACTTGGCGCAACAGGATGGTTCGATGCCAATTTCCCCGGCACTCCTTCAAACTATCTGGCAATGAAGAACTATGGGGCAACAGAAGCAGCCAGACATCCGCGGATGGTCATTGGTCCCTGGGAACACATTATCAATACTCATCGAGTCGCAGCGGATGTGGACTTTGGTCCGCAGGCAATGATTGACTGGAATGGTTATGTCTGTCGGTGGTTCGACTACCATCTGAAGGGAATTCAAAACGGTATTCTCGACGATCCCCCCATTTATCTGTTTGTCATGGGTCGAAATGAATGGCGAACGGCTTCCGACTGGCCGCTGCCGGAAACCAAATGGCAAAAGTTCTACCTCCACAGTAATGGGCATGCGAATTCTTCAGCAGGCGATGGCACTCTGTCGACTGTCGAACCCGGCAGCGAACCGGCTGACGAGTACACGTATGATCCGGAAAATCCAACTCCATCGGCTGCGTTTCAGAACGGGCATATCGACGGCCCCCGTGATATCCGACAGTCCGCCATGCGGGACGATGTGCTCGTTTACACCACACCAGTACTCGATCGCGATGTGGAAATCATCGGTCCGGTAACTGCTCAGATCTATGCGGCGACAAGTGCAAAAGACACGGACTGGATGGTGCGAATGAGCGATGTCAGTCCGGATGGCCGTGCTTCGTTTCTGGCGGAAGGCGTAATGAGAGCCCGCCATCGCGATCCCGACAGGGGCGGCGCCTTCAATGCTCACCATCTGAGCGTGATTGAACCGAACAGAGTATATCCGTATGTCATTGAGTTCTGGCGGCCCACCGGCAACCGTTTCCTGGCAGGTCATCGTATTCGTATCGAAATTTCCAGCAGCTATTACCCGTACTATCTGAGGAATCTGAATACCGGGGAAGACAACATCGGGCTGGCCACGCAGCCTGTTGTTGCCAGACAGCTGATCCGTCACGATGCCGAACACCCGTCACACGTTGTGTTACCGGTGATTCCCATTGAGTGAGTCGTGCGATTGTGAATCCTGCCTCTGCGCCATAAAATGCAGATCGATTTTTTTCCCTCCCCATTTATTTCGGAGCATGTGATGTCTCTTCAGTCTCGACGCAGCTTTATCCGGCAGACGTTCTCGGTCGCGGCGATTGGCGCATGCGGTTTGATGCCACGAGTTGCTCATGCCGCAGAAGCCGGCGGGCCGAAACTGGGCATTCAGCTCTACTCACTCCGCGGCTACAAGGTCGATGAAGCTCTGAAACATGCCCGTGATATGGGCTTTGAACAGGTTGAGTTTTACAGTGGTATGCTGCCGTTGAACTCATCCGATGAAGAAATTGCCGCGATGAAAAAGCAGGTGGCCGACCTGGGAATGTCCATTTCAGGCCATGGGGTAAATCGATTTACCAAAGATGCGTCCGAGAATCGAAAGACGTTTGAGTTCGCAAAGAAGCTCGGAACACCGTGCATTACTGCCGACCCGGATTTTGATTCCTTTGACAGCCTGAATGAACTGGTGAAAGAATTCGACATCCGAGTTGCCATTCATAACCACGGACCAACCCATCGTTACAACAAAGCGATCGATGTGCTGCGAGTCATCGAAGGACGTGACGAGCGAATCGGAGCGTGTGCCGATCTGGGGCATTATATTCGATCGGGGCAAAATGCGGCTGAAGTCATCCGCCTTCTCAAGGGGCGGTTGTACGGAATCCACCTGAAGGACTTCGCCGAAATGAAGGACAAGACCAAAGGTGTGATCCTTGGCAGGGGCCATCTGAATGTCGAAGAAGTTCTCGCTGAGCTGAAGCTGGCCGAGTTCCCTGCCAACGGAGCATTCTCGCTGGAGTACGAAGAGAACGAAAAGAATCCTCTCGCCGATATCCGCGAATGCTATGCCGTTACCAGAGCCGCCATGAAGGTCGTTTCCGGAGCAAACTGAACCCGAGAGGATGGGCTGGTGACCAGCGTGACGCGGATGTTTTTGGTTCGGCGTTGAGTGTAACTCGCGGCGAGCCCTCCCCCGGCCTGTCGGCCGACCCCTCCCACTTCGCTCCGCTTCGCGGGAGGGGAGGTTATTGAACCCCCTCTCCCAGCGAAGCTGGGGGAGGTCGATCGAGCGGCAGCGAGATCGGGAGGGGGCTGGTGACCAGCGTGACGCGGGTGTTTTTGGTACGGCGTTGAGTGCAATCCGCGGCGGGGGGGGGCCGCCGCC
>JALHMY010000167.1 GCA_022843805.1 Fuerstiella sp. | reverse complement strand
GATTGCTCTCCACCTTTCTTCACAGAAACGCAGTCCTCATTTTTGGTTACAGGGTTGTGACGACACCCTGACAGGGACTTTCACCCTGCTGTTCAAACGCCTTCACAGGCGCACTAGCCATCACTCTCCGAGTGATGCATTGCGATTCCCTGTCATCCCAGGCTTCGATCCCTCATTCGACGAAGTGGTTCTGGTGCTGGATGATCTGGTCTCCTGGCTGGTCAGACCGCCCAGCAATCCGGAGGAAATGCCATCGGCAATTGCTCCGGAATTCACACGTAGGCGAGTCTCTCCGAGACTCGCAAACTCTGCGCCCGGAGTCGCCACCAGGCGGTGAAGTTTGCAGGTCAAACGGCTGTCCGGCGTCTCTGCGAGACGCCGGAACCGCGAGTCTCGGAGAGACTCGCCTACGTGTTTGCGATTCCCTGTCACCCCCGGCGTCGATTCCTCCTTCATTCGACGACGTGGTTCTGGTTCTGGATGAGCTGGTATTGGGTATGGTGGACCGACCAGTGATCCGAAGGCATGGGCGTTGCCCATGGCTCCGGAATTCGCAATGCTGCTCAGTTTGAACGCGATCGACTCAGGCAGGCGAGCCCACGTAGGCGAGTCTCGGGGGACGTCGATTTATTTAGTGAGCGACGAATTCGCGAAAACACGGGGTTTTCAGCCTTTTTCCCAATTCAAAGACGTCAGTAATTAAATCGACGTCCCCCGAGACTCGCAACCCAGCGCCCGGAGTCGCCACCAGGCGGCGAAGTTTGCAGGTCAAACGTCTGTTCCGGCGTCTCTGCGAGACGCCGGAACCGCGAGTCTCGGAGAGACTCGCCTAGTGCGTTTGTAAGTGAATCGAATCAGCGGGGTGTAAGTCCCTGTCAGGAGGTTAGAGTTTGAAACTGTAGCTGAACGAAACTGCGTCGCCGAGAGGCGGGGTGGAGAGCATCGGGAAGCGAACGGGTGGTCCGAAACGCAAGTGAACTCGATTCGGCCTGTTGTCGCGGCGAGCCTGCTAGGTAAAGGCGAAGCCGAAGTGCCATACAGAATCCCGTGAGGGATCGATCTTTTCCGGAAGGCAGAGATCCGTGGTTGAACCGAGACATGAAACACAAACTCATGGTGTCTCGGGCGGCAGGGGGTGGTTGGAGTCGGAACGTCCGGAAGGTTTGATTCATGAAGCAAAGAGACCTGTCTGAGTGACTGACTCGGGCAGGAGTCAGAGGAACCATAGTAGCGACGAATCCGGGTAATTCCGGTGGAGCGAAGGGTTCCAGGAAGATGGAAGGCGTAATGACCAGACATACGGAAGACACACCGGCGGCAGTGCCGCTGGCTCAACAAGCCGGAACCGCTGAAGTTCACCCATTGTGGGTGACAGCGAAACCGTGCGTCTGGACAACACGCATGTTGACGACTCTGATTAACGGAGTGGAAGGAGGCAAATGGTTTCGTCTGTATGATAAGGTCTTTTCCGACCGCAACTTGTTTACCGCGTTCCAACAGGTCGCAAAGAATGACGGCGCCAGCGGCGTTGACCATGTCAGCGTTCACGCATTCGCACAGCAGATCCCGGAAAATCTCTGGCAGCTGTCGGATTCACTGAAGGCGGACACGTACCGTCCCCAGGCAATCCGTCGCGTCCATATCCCAAAACCTGGTACGAATGAGACTCGTCCGTTGGGTATCCCGACGGTGGCTTCATACTGCACTCATTACGGTAGGCTTTTGGGATAAATATTCAGAAAACACTGGAATTACTGCCGATTCATGCGGGTTGACTGTGCAATTCGCTTTGCCAGCTCCTGTTCAATTTCTGGCGTAATTGCCAGGAACCAGGGTGAGCCGGCGTTTTGGCGATGCCCGGTGATCAGGCCCTTGCGGATCCAGTAGTAGATCACGCCAGGGCGGACCCCCAGTCGTTCTGCAGCCTCTGTCACCGTGAACTCTCCTGCCTTTCTATCATCGGCACGCGGAATGTTGTGCTTGTGACGAATCCATTTGATACTCTTGATCGTGAAGCAATTTCCCTTATTTGTCCTGAGGCCTTCATCGCTCAGCAACGCGGCGATTCCGGCATCGTCCAGGGTGCGGGCCAACTCGCGAACACGTTCGATCAACGTATCATCGTGCCGCCAGCGATCTGCTGCCGCACGAGGTAATTCGACGCGGAGTTCTTCGCAGGCTCCTCCCTGCCATCGCACTTGCAACAGAGCAACGCGTGGCTCCGGTTTCCTGACCGTGATGTCACTGATGAGTAGTTTCAGAATCCGCTTCTTCTCCTTCCACGCCGTTGCGGTATTGCGCCAGAGCGACGGCAGATTACCAGCAAGCTGAAGCACCGCATCGCGCTGTTGTGCCGACAGCTGACGGGACTTCTGTTGCAGACGATCGATCTGATCCTTAACGTCCTGCAGTTCAATCAGTGCGTCGTTCCAGCGCTGCTCGAGCGTCGCAGCCACGAGACGATTGTTTGGATCGACCTGTTCGTAGCGGCGCTGAGCCAATGCAGTTTCATACTCCGCACGCTGCAGACGCATCTTCCACTGGGCATCAATCTGTTCGTGACGCTGAGAGACAATTTCCGATGCATTGATTCCCAGCTGTATCTGCTCGCTGTTGAGCACTTCAAGTATGCGCTGTTCGATGGTGCGATCCAGCGGAGGACACTGCACCGTTAAACAGGCTTTCGTTGACAAGCCTTCGCGCTTTCGCCAGTTGCACTGATACGTCGGATAGATGCCGCCGTTGCCCTGGTAGCGTGGTGTCAGACGACGACCACAACAACCGCAGATCAGCAGCCCCTGCAGTAACGCCAGCCCTTCTCGTGCCGGTCCACTCAAAACCATCTCCTTTGCGTTGGTTTGATTACGTGACAACTGTTCCAGATTGTTGGTGTACTGCTCGAAGGTGATATACCCATCGTGATGATCCCGCAGATTGACGAGCCAGTTCTCTTCGGGCATACAGCTGATACGCGATCGAACGTCGCCGTTTTCCAGAATCTCTTTGATCGATCGATAACGACCGAACGCATAGATTCCGGCATACGACGGATTCTTAAGGATGGCCGTGACGCGTGCATCGGTGAGCCGCCCCCAGTGAAGTTTACCGGCCCATGTGCCACCATAGCTTCTCTTTGGAAAATCCAGCTTTTCCCGGGCGAAACGCTGCACGACGCCGTACGCCGAGCCGCATTGCTGAAAGTAGTCAAACACCAGTTCGATCGACGAACGCACTTGCGCATCGGGGTCTTTGACGATGCAGTTGAGCTCATCGAACACATAACCGACCGGCAACGGAAACCGCAACTCTCCCTTGCGAGCCTTGTTGAGCTTATTCCCCTGCAGACGCGCACGGATGAAGTGCAACTCGGCCTGGGCCATCGTTCCTTTCAGACCCAGCAACAATCCGTCGTTGAAGTCACTCGGATCGTAGCAACCGTCTTCATCAATGATCAGCGTACCGGTGATACCACAGATTTCGATGAGTCGATGCCAGTCAGCATTGGAACGCGCCAGTCGCGAAGCTTCGATTGCCAGGACGGCCCCAGCCTTGCCCAGCGAGACGTCAGCGACGAGCGTCTTGAAGTCTTCACGATCGGTGGTTGAGGTGCCCGACTTGCCGAGGTCACCGTCGAGGACCCTGATGCGTGCGACAGGCCAGCCGAGCTTCAGCGCGAGTTCCTGAAACGCATACTGACGTTCGGTACTTTCGCGATGGTTACGAACCTGCCCCATGCTCGATTGACGCAGATAAACGTAGGCGATCTTCTGCAGGTGCGTGTCGTTGATTTTGGTTGAACGCTGATCGGTGATGTGCATGACAATCTTCCCTGATTGAGATGTTGCGTGACGTGAGATGATCGCCAGATGAATCGAGGAAACTGGCCGGGTCCGCTGCGAACTCGGCTTCTGAATCGGCCTGGCTGTTCAGGTGCATTTCGATCATGTTAGCAATGAGTACGGCGAGCTGATGTTTGTCCTGGCGTGATAGAGACGGTCGTGGCGAGTGCGTTGTGTGTTCAGACTCCTGTTGTTCGGCTGTCAATGTCGTGGCTCCAGATCAAAGGGCTCGGCAAATCGCTGTCGGACGAGTTGGCTGAGCCATCCTGTGGTAAACGACCGCGGCTGGAGACGAATAAACGAATAACCAGCCGCGCCCAGTGAACCACAACGAAGCTATTTCCGCGAGATTGATTTCGAGAGCGAATCAACGAGTTCTGTCAACTCGATCAGGCACTCCAAACGCAGGACCGTCTGTGGGGCGTTTGCGTCCTCGTAATCATTGCTGGAGCGAATCGACGTCCAGTCTTTGGGGACCGAAAAAGTTCCTGACGGCGAGCCCTTGAGGATCACGCATTCGATGCCCGAAACGATTCGTCTTTTGAGCAGCAGAAATTGCTGTCCAGACAGCGGATGGAACGGATGAACGATTTCAACGTAGTCCGAAGGCTGACTGCACAAGTGTGCTTTTACCTGCGACTGTCCCCACCGTACGAGATCGTACCGTCCAGGCCGCGGTTGTGAACGTGATTGAACCGATATTCGAGCGCGACTTCGCGGAGCACAGCTATGGATTTCGTCCGAAACGTGGCTGTAAAGATGCGTTGCGTCGCGTGGATCATCTGCTGAAGGCAGGCTTCGTGCATGTCGTCGACGCAGATCTGAAAGCGTACTTTGATTCGATCCCCCACGATCAGTTGCTGGCTCGACTGAAGACGAAGATCGCAGATGGCCGCGTGCTGTCCCTGATCGACTCGTTTCTGACCGCCGACATTCTGGACGGCATGGACGAATGGACTCCGGCATCCGGAGCACCGCAGGGGGCTGTTCTGAGTCCTTTGTTGAGTAACGTTTATCTTGATCCCCTGGACCATTTGCTGGCCGATTCCGGCATTGAAATGGTCCGCTATGCTGACGACTTCGTGGTGTTGTGTCGCACCCGTGAAGCTGCGGACTCGGCCTTGTCGCTTGTTCAAACGTGGGTGGCTCAGGCCGGTCTCACGCTGCATCCGACGAAGACGCGCATCGTGGATTCTCGCGTGGAGAGTTTTGCATTTCTGGGGTTCGAATTTCGTGGCGAGAAACACTGGCCTCGCAAGAAGAGCCTCGAAAAGCTGAAGGATACTCTGCGCAGCAAAACGAAACGTACGAACGGGACTTCCCTGAAGTGCGTGATCGTCCAGGTGAACCAGACACTTCGTGGCTGGTTTGGGTATTTCAAGCATAGCAGCTATCGCAACGTGTTTCAGGATCTCGACCAATGGCTTCGCGGCCGCCTTCGCAGCATTCTGCGGAAACGCCGCGGTGGCCGCGGTCGAGGCCGAGGGAAAGATCATCAACGCTGGCGCAACCGCTACTTCGCTGACCTTGGGCTGTTCAGTCTTGTCGCAGCCCATAAGTCGGCCTGTCAATCCTCACGAAGGTAAGACCATCAACCGGAGAGCCGGATGCGGGAGATCCGCCAGTCCGGTTCGGAGGGAGGGGAGGTTCAAATCAATGAACCTTCCCTACCCCTATCGTGTTTGCCGATGAAGGTTCCGGCACCGGCAACGAATACTCGCCTCAGCGCAGCTACACGGGCCGGGAACCGGACCCAGCCACCGGCCTGATCTACTACCGAGCCCGCTGGTTCGACCCCAAACTCGGCCGCTTCATCAGTAATGACCCGATCGACTTTGCGGCCGGGGATGCGAATCTCAGCCGGTATGTGGGGAACTCGACGCCCAATGCGGTGGATCCGAGTGGTTTGGATGAACTCAGCCATCTTTATCCGGAGAATTCCGCAATCACTCCGGAGATCCCCACATTCGAAGTCTGGAGGTCAAATCCGTCTTACCACGCAGGCACTGTCATTTCGATCGCCAGTTTGCCTGAGGACGTATGGGATTCGTACGTGCAGCGTTATGGCGACCGTGCAGTTTACCTGTTTGATCGCGCCCACCGATGGGGATATACCGTGGTGCTGGAAGAAGACAAGTGGTCTTCCTGGATCGACGGTGGCCGAGTGATTCACGTCGACTCAGACTGGGGATGTATTTTCGACAGCATTTCTGACCCATCGATCACTGCACAGGAATTGTACGGCCAGATTTCCGGTGATAAGATTCACGCTCCGTCCACATTGTCTGGGGGCCTGTCTGCCGGGCATTTGACAGTTTCCTCGAGCGGCGGGCTGACCAATCAGCACGCCGGGCTGAGCCAGGGTGCCGGAACTGCGAATGATCTGATTCGCGAACTTGAAAAGGAGGTGGCGTTCGAAGCGGCCACTGCGTCGGGTGCTCCACATGCACTGGCGTTGCTGGGCGCGTTAGTCGACAAGGCAAAGGATGCAAAACGGGCGGCAAGACTGGGGAACAGGACGGAGGTCTGTGCGCCAAACAGAGCATGGAAGTCGTCGAATGCTTGGGATACGGCAAAGAACTCGAAGTTGCTTCGAGAGAATATGGGCGATGCGATCAAGGCGGGCGAAGATGCTCACCATATAGTCCAGTCAACGCATGCCCGTGCCGGCGCCGCTCGAAAACTGCTCGACAAATACCAGATTGACATCAACGATGCAGTCAACGGTGTTGGACTCAAACCGTCAGGGCCAAAACCGGCACATCACGGTCACGGCTTGCACTCGCATGATGCGATTCGCAGAGTTACGGAACGTCTTGAAGATGCCGTAAGCGGAGTAAGCGACTCGGTGTCCGGTCGCAAGGCTTTGCTCGATGAACTTGCAAAACTGAAGGGCGAAATCGCAGGAGGGCAATTCCCATGAGAGACAGCTACGCGAGTACCAGACAGTTTTACGAATATTATCCCGAGGCGAATTCGTTTGCGGGGGTTGGTTTCGCTGTTGGGGATGTTGATGACGATAACGATGACAGTGCAAAAGTAACGAACCTTCATTGGCACGATACGTCCGTCGCTTCGACGTGGAATCCGCTGACTTGTCACGGGTTCGAGGACAATCCGCCGGAGGTCGGCGATTTTCCGAGCGTCAGCAACTACGGAAAAGTACCAATGATGAGCTACCGAGCATGGAAAGCCCTGGAACCTATCATCGGGGATGTGTGTGAAGCCTTGCCGGTGAACCATCCGTTTGTGGGGGATTACTTCCTGATTCACGTCTTGCGGACAATTGAAGCCTTGGATGAAGATGCCAGTGAAGTCGAGCGTCGGTCGGCCAACGATCCACGAATACGGCAGGTCTTTCGCTACGCATTCCGCACGGACATTATTGAGGGCATGCACATTTTTAAGTTACCTAACAAACAAGGGGGCGGTTTGATTGTTGACGATGTGTTTCGGAAGGCCGTGGAACACAATGGCCTTCGTGGGCTTCGCTTCAGGGAACTTCCGTTGGCACAGGAATCTTGAAAGGCGATTCTTGGCGTTCGCCTGTGCGTGAGCGTGTCCCCAGCACACGATCATGAAGAAATGGGGGCATAAACTGAACCGCGTTGACATTGTGAAGCAGGAATCGGCCAACGATCCTCTGGCGGCCACATGGACGGCGAAAGCGTCGACAACCCGCACGGTCGATTTGAACTATTTTGCGGACAGCAGTGTGCAGACGATCTCGCGAACTCAGGGAGCGACCGGTTCCGCCACAGCACCGATGGTCACAACCTTTGCCACCGTCGCTGACGGGGTGAAGAACGAAGGCCGGATCGCGTCGATCACCCAGAGCGGGCTGACCGGCGGCAATGTCGTTTACTCGTACGGCGACGATGATCACGGGCGAGTTTCTTCATTCACGTCACCGGCCGGGACTCGCAGTTATTCGTATGATTCGTTTGATCAGCTGACCGGGGCCACGGGCGGAACTCAGTCAGCCGAGTCGTATCAGTTCGATAAGAACGGAAACCGAACGGGTTCCGGAGTCGTCATCGGCCAATACAACCGCGTGACTAAAGATAGGGGTAGGGAAAGCTGATTGATTTCAGCTCCCCCTCCCTCAGAACCGTACGGGCGGTTTTCCCGCATACGGCTCGCCGTTAGTAGGTTCCTGTGGATTGGACCAGCCAGATA
>JALHMY010000166.1 GCA_022843805.1 Fuerstiella sp. | reverse complement strand
TTGGTGGGGTTTGTGGACCTAAAGGGCCCCGACACCCCGGGGGGGGGCGCGGGGGGTTTCCTCACCCCGCGGCGCTCCGCCGACGGGATTTTGCAGCGGTGGAGGTTCCGTCAACGCAAAACACGAAGTCGATTATGCACAAGTCCTGAGCGTGACCTTCGACAACACTCTGGCACCCAGTTCTTCCGTTCCCTCAAAATCTTTCAAAGGGTTCTGTTTACAGAGAAGAGGCGTCATGACGTTCAGCCGCTTTCTGGCTCAGCTGACGTCTGTAAAGGGCCAGCTGGGAATGATTTTTCTGGAATCTGAACGGGAGGCTGCTGGCCTTCGTTTTTATTGGCTTTGTTGGTTGTTTTGGATCTCCTGGGGCGAGTGATCGGCTCGGCAGGAGCCTCGCCCTCCCGGTGCTTCAGCTACCAGTGAACTCCAGCCTTCCTGTATCTTTCAGGCGATGTACTTCAGCCACGTGGCGGCGTCTATCCGAGACACCGGGATTCGCGAGACTCGGAGAGACTCGCCTACGTGCGGGCGATCGGGGGGTAAACCTTCGTTGCGGAAGACCCCATCGAGTGAACGAACGGAGCAACCGCCTCCCGGAAGAATGGCTTCAGACTTCTCGCCTTTTGTGGTGCCGCCGTGACGCTTTTCGCCGGTGACCGTGAACATCCGAGGCCAGCTGCTGCGAAACCACGGTGGCGTCGAGATTCGTCATGACGCATGCGACCGCAGATCACAGCACGACGACTCTCTTCACCCCAGGCTGGCCCCAGCCGGCCTCGTGTGTCTGCTGCGATTCTACTCATACCGGCTACGACAATCCGGATCGCACATTAACGGAAACCAATGAACTCTCAGACTCACTTGTCTGGACCTGGGATGCAATGGGCAATCTGACTTCTGCCACAGACAGAAACGGGCGAGTTCGCAGCTTCAGCTATGATCATCTGAACCGTCTGACTTCAGTCACCCATCGGACGTCCACGGGAACGAAAATCTCCGGCGTGTCGTACACTTATGATGTGTTTGACCGTCGGATCGCCCGCAGTGTCGACGATGACGGAGACGGAACCGTCGACTTCTCGCAGAAATTTGTTTATGACGGCATTGGTCCGGCCAATATTTTTTTCACACTGGACAGCAGCGATGATATTGACACTCGGTATCTTTACGGTCCGGCAATGGATCAGCCGCTGGCGCAGGAGCAGTCCTCCGGGGACGTTGTGTGGCTGCTGGCCGATCATCTGGGAACGATTCGGGATTTAATCACGTATGATTCCGGGACGGATACGACCAGCGTTCTGAATCACATCACGTACACGGTGTTCGGAACGATCGAAGGTCAGACCAGTTCGACAGACACCCCGCTTCACGCGTTCACCGGCCGCGAATGGGATGCGGAGGCCGGATTATACTACTACCGGGCTCGATGGTATGACGCGACCACAGGTCGCTTTGTGTAGAATGATCCCATCGGCTTTGCAGGTCTCGACACGAATCTCGCCCGCTATGTGCAGAATTCCCCGACCAGTTTTACAGATCCCACGGGGAACACACCGGTCAGCAGCGGAGCGTCCTGGCGACCGACGGCATCGGATATCCAGGATGTTACGGGTCGGTACAACAGGTACCTGAACTGGCTGAGTACGGTGTGGAATGCCGTGATGTTCAAGGCCGGAGGGACCAACCTCATCACGACCGTCAATATTTCGAACGTCGGCTATTTCCATGTGTACTCACCATCCAAATTCTTACAGCCAAGCGAGTGGATGGCGACGATCGCCTATGACCGAAACGATCCGGATGACATGCTGATCGCCGAACTGACTGCCAGACGAATTCAGGACCGGATGACGGTGGATGCAATCGGCGGGATCACGACATCGGCCATCGTGAACGGTTTCGACATTGCCATCAGAACTGCATTTGATCCGATTGACACTCTCGCCTCATTTGTGGAATTTACCAAAAAACCAAGCTGGTCAGCAGTGCTCGGCATGGTACCGCTCACTCCAGTCCCGATGGGCAGGTTTGCAGGGTTGACTCCGACCGAAGCAGTAATTGGAAAAGAGCTCGATTATCTGTTTGGACGAGCCACCGGTCGACAACATAACCTTGATCGTTCTGCAGATATGTTGCGGCAGATGGAGAGAATCGGAATGCCGGACTCATCAGGAAATCGCCGGATTATGACGGATCACTTCCAGAATGTCTTGAACGATGCCTCAAACATAGTCACAACGCAGGATAATGGGAAAGTGGTGCGTGAGTCATTACTCATGGGACCGAATGGAGGAGTGAAGATTCAAAGTATCTGGGACGGTGCAAGACTTGAAACATTCGCGTTGCTCGGCGTCGGAAGCCGGTACCGGCATTTACCTTGATGGAGTCAGGAATGAAGCTTGCAATTGGGTCGTATAGAGTTCGGTCAGTTGAATTCCCGAGCTACGACGATATGGAACGATTTGTAACTGCTGACGGGAACAGCGGGGAAATCCTTGGACTTGATGCGGCAGCATTCGTCTCTTTCTGGGCATTAGAAGCTGTTGAGCCGTTCGGCATGCGGAGTCGAAGGCTTGGATTGGTTATGGCACGAAGTAACGGTGGACCAGACGTTTTGGTGTTGCATCCTACCGCTTTCCTTATTGGGTTGAACAGTAAGGTTGTACTGGTTGACTTGACGAAACCTTTGACACAGGAAATCAATCTCGATACTTGGTTTAGTGCATTTATCGAAGAAGAAGATCTTGTCGTCGCAATACACGAACTTGGAGCACTGGCACTCCGAATTCCTGAATGTGAAGTCGTTGGAAGCCTGTCAACAGGAATTGTTGCAGAAGCAACACTTTCAAACAGAACGCTTGTGTTGATCTCAGATGATGATTCTAAATCCGAGCTGGACCTTGGAGAGTCAGCCAAATCCCCACAGCGGCCGACGTGACCAAGTTGGTTTAAGTCGCTGGATTCGCACCTGGGTCCGATCTGCGGAGCCGTCCATTTGTCGTTGACCCCAACATGTTCCCGGTCCGCAGTTTGTAAAGGGCAAGGCAATACTGCCTCCTGATGCTGAGGAAGTATTTCGACACGCTGTACCTGATGCTGCAACAGACGCATGGAACTGGTATGGCCTGAACGCAGATGGTCAGATTTACCGGTTTTCTAATAGCGGCGATGGCACGGCGCACTTTAGCGGAATTGATGGCGTTGGTGATGGAATACGAAATATGACACAGTATGCAAGAGGCCGCATTGAGGAACTACTGCAATGATCTTTGGGAATCCTGACACCATTGCAATTGAAGTCGGAGATGTGGTTTCATTCGGAGATCGCGATTGGGTGCCGTTTCGATTTCTCATCGCCAATCAACCGTTCGGTAATTTTAGCGACCGGATCTCGCTATTCGGATGTGCAGTCAGAATGAAATCATTCCTTATGAATCGCGAGTACAGAAGGAATGATGCTTTGGAAGACTGTGACACAGAGCAGGTCTTCGCAGAAACCTTTACAGCGTTTTATGAATATGATTACCGGACTCAGCCCATCATACGGCCGAATCTGCGAAGTCGCTATCATCTCAATGAAGTTGCTTTGGACTCGACGCGTGACTCGTTTGGGATTGTTGTGGTTGATGTCAATTCCACGGAGAGCAGAATTGTCGTCAGAGATTTGCGAACCAATCGATTTGTTCTTGATATACGGATTAAAACTCAGGATATCGAAAATATGGGGACCAGCTTTATTGCCTGGGCCGAGCAGAAGGTTGGTCGATCGATTGAAGAAATAGACATGAGATGGTAGTAACGGGCTCGGATCAGCCAATTCAGGTTGATAGTGCGGCACGAACAGGGAGCCTGCATCTGGTCGTACCGCGGCGGCGTTGTTTATGGAACGGTAGTTTCCACAATGGCCGGTCAGGTTCCCGCCTGCCCATGGACGCCAGAGGCATTGTTGAAAGTTCTTACCATCTGGGACAGGGGACATTCGATGCCTCACACGCCATGAACTTCGCGCCGGCGGCCGCCTTCATCGGCGGACGCATGCTTCGAAGTGCCCGATCCGCCGACCTTCCTTCGTGCTTTGTTGCGGGAACAATGGTGGTTATGGCTCAGCCAATTGACGGGCGCCTCGCTTCGGCCACAGCACAACGAAATGATTTGTTCTGCGCGATCGGCGGATTTATGATCGCACTGGGTTTCGGAATCAGGCCGCAACGAATGAACGAGCGAAAACGAAGACGCGGGAAGTCGTCAGCTCCTGTGTCTCTGTAAAACAACTTCCCAGGGTTCACGTCGACTTGTTTGCCTTCACTCCACCCCGTCCCGCTGATCGTCAGGGCTTTCTCATGACAACCAATTCAGGACATTTCGAATCATCCGGCAAAGCGGTGAGTACATTGCCGCTGTGGCGTCGACTGGGCCTCATCACAGGCCTTGTTATCGGACTGTTCTACTCAGCACGCATTGTCACACAACCTGTTACTCTGAACGCTGCATCGGCTGAGTCCGCTGCCAGTGCCTCCACGACGTTCTATCGAAACATTGAAGACATACAACCGGGTGATCTGGTTCTGTCGCGGGATGAACACGGCACGCAGATTGCACCTCGGCCCGTCAGGGAGACGTATCGCCGCACCTCCCATCACCTGCGACAGCTCACGTTTCGCGACAATGCAGGACGCGAACAGACTCTGCAAACCACCTATGAACATCCCTTCTGGTCCGTCAGCGACAACGCTTTTGTCGACGCGGGAAAACTGCAGCCCGGAAAAACAGTCACATCACCTGACGGGCAAATACAAACACTCGTCGCAACCAGACGCGAAGACCGGCCCGAAGGAGTCCAGGTCTTCAACTTTCAGGTTGATGGGTTTCACACATACTATGTTGCAGGGCAATCCATTCCAACTTCCGATGTAGCGCGGGGGCGAACTCTTTTAGTTCATAACAGTGACTGCGGATTTTTCGACGGAACAAAATACTCTGACAAAGTGATTGAGCAGATGAATCGAGGACCCGGCGAATTTCATTCGTTTCCTGATTTAGTAAGGAATTTTGAAGCTGATGGCACAGTAACGACAGTTGTTGGTGGCGACGGAATCGCGCGGGAACTCCTTTCCATTCCTGGCTCTTACACAAGCCTGAGTGGTCGTGTGGTTGATGGAGCATTTGAATTCATGAAGGAAGCAGACGCAACGATCAATCATCGTTATTTCAATCCAAACCTGCTGAATGGAGATTAACGCACCGATGACATTTGAAGCTTTCCTGACGACATGCGGAATTCCGCTGTGCCAGGACAATCCTGGCGACAAAGGCTTATCGCGAGACCATGCGATTCAAGCCGTAGAGATACTTCGGCTCGAGAATCGGGCGCTGCTTGGCGGAGATGTCTATTTCAAGATTCACGAAACAATAATACTTGCGTATGCGCCCTGGTCCACACCATCGAAATCATTGAGTGAGTCTAGTGGCAGTTATGTTGCACGAAGTCTGAATTTAGGTGTCAACCGCATCACGGAATTCCCGGAGTCTGCGGATAAGGTTCCTTTATTTTTGCTTGTTCCGAGCCGTGAGCCCATCAGTGACTGAGCGTAGAGCGAGAGCGATTCAAACTTCATTCAATTCAAACATTTGCAAATCTCCGTCCCGCGGGAACTGCGGACTGTCCGCCATCCGAAAGATCGCCATCTTCGCACTGGTCGCCGTTGGCGTCTTCCTTTCTTTGCGACTGGTACTAAAAGCCAATGAATGCACAACAGATGCTGTTGAAGGTGCTCGATTTTGGACTTCTCGAGATTCGAAGCCGAAGTGCGCATCAGGGTGCCACAGACATATGGATCATCTCGGATGCACTTCACCATGTTCCCGGACTGCTGGCGCAGGTTGCCGCAGGAAAGTACAGTGCGGAAGAGGCTCTCGAGATACTAAAAACATCACATCATCCCCGGCGTCAGGAACTCTGGCTCAGCGGGATCCTCAATTCGATTTCGGAACCAGCCAGTTCTCCGGAGGAGGATGATCAGCACGATTGATGGTCGACCCGCGGGAAGATTACCAGAGTCACAGCTCAATAAGTTCGATTGAAGGAAATGGCCATGACATCCGAGTCAGAATATTTCGAATCATCCGGCAAAGCGGTGAGTACATTGCCGCTGTGGCGTCGACTGGGCCTCATCACAGGCCTTGTTATCGGACTGTTCTACTCCACACGCATTGTCACACAACCTGTTCCTCTGAACGCTGCATCGGCTGAGTCCGCTGTCGGTGCCTGCACGACGTTCTATCGAAACATTGAAGACATACAACCGGGTGATCTGGTTCTGTCGCGGGATGAACACGGCACGCAGATTGCACCTCGGCCCGTCAGGGAGACGTATCGCCGCACCTCCCATCACCTGCGACAGCTCACGTTTCGCGACAATGCAGGACGCGAACAGACTCTGCAAACCACCTATGAACATCCCTTCTGGTCCGTCAGCGACAACGCTTTTGTCGACGCGGGAAAACTGCAGCCCGGAAAAACAGTCACATCACCTGACGGGCAAATACAAACACTCGTCGCAACCAGACGCGAAGACCGGCCCGAAGGAGTTCAGGTCTTCAACTTTCAGGTTGATGGGTTTCACACATACTATGTTCATTCTCTGCCTGATACCCAACCAATTCTTGTCCACAATGCGGAATGTAACTGGACGGCGACGGCCTACGTCGATGGCACGACGATGTCGCCAATCATGCGACCTGGAGTGCACAACTCCACAGAGCAAATTCGAGCCTCCCTGGCTAATATAACGAACCGGAATATTGGAGTTGGCACGGTCTCACAGACCATGGAAGATGCTCGCCGCCTGGCTATCCAGATGGCAGGTGAGGAAGGCGTCCTCAATCCTGTACTTCGTCTGGATAACCCTGGCCGCGGAATGTGGCCTCACTTCCATGTCGAAAATCTTTTAAGCAGGGAAAATCTACATTTTTGGTTTCCTCAGATGCCATGACGACTCGCCGTCACCAACTACCTGGTTCAGCATGGATGGAAACAGCCTTTGGTGGCATGAGCCGAAAAGGAATTGTCAAAGACGGCGAAATCGATTGTTTTCTCTGCGTGTCGGCAGCCCGACACTCCCGATCCTTTCGATCGCAGGCATCTCTACTCGTGAAAATTCTGAGAAGGTCTAATGACTGAACTCTCGTCAATAATATCGCAGTCGATTGATGGAATATGGGCTCAGTCAAGCAGGCCACACCTGAATGAGAATGGTTATCGTTCTTTGATTCAGTCGGCCTATTCAGGACTTGCCGTGTTCATAACTCGCCCTGGGTACAGCTCTGAGTGGCTGGATCAGTTCCTTAAAATATCGGAAGAATGCGTATTCTCAGTTTCACATTCGTGGATCGGCACTCACTACTGCTCGATACCGGCCACTGTCTATCAGGTTTCATTATCAGTCTCACACCTCCCTTTACTATCTGAGCCAAAATCATTGTGGAACTGGCGGCATCCTCAGTTTCCCGAAGACCTTGCGTTTATCAATGAGAAAGGACAACTCTGGTTCTTTTCGACGACACATGAGGGGCTTTTTTGGTATCGCCCTGACCTGATTCCGTGGCCGCTTGCTTCGTGTCTCGAAACGACCTCTTTAGTCAACAAAATATCCGGTCCCCTGACAGGTGAGGTGCCCAACGGAAAACTCGCGTAATGATAGGGTCTTAGCGAGACATGCTAAGAAAGTAAGTGCTATTGAGTCGAGACGCACGCAATATTTGAAAGATAAGCATCTGAAAGGGAGGGACCTGGATGAGACTCGCTGATTCCTGCTTCCTCAACCCACATGCTCACGCCGGTACCCGTTTTATGTTCCCCTATGACGATTACAATCAAATCAGACTCACATGCTTTACCGTTCCACCGCATGAGATTGCCTCAGTGTCTATTCGGGAATATGGAACCGCCAGAGGGCAACATGATCTCCCACGGAAACATTTGCACCGTCAGCGATTTCATGCGGCTGAGATCGCTAAAGAATGAATAAATCCATCATCACGGAATACATGGCCGCACTGGGATGGAAGATTGATCATCCGGATTTCTGGCAGACTTCATCATCCGCCACTCTGGTCTGGGACGACTGCCTCGGT
>JALHMY010000165.1 GCA_022843805.1 Fuerstiella sp. | reverse complement strand
ACCCGTCGCTCCGCCGACGGGATTGCCTGCACGTTCTCGCAACTGCGCGCCATACTCATCCCCAAAACCACGGATTTATTGATGGAAGGGTTCACGGCCTGTGAGGTATGCCAGCAGGTCAGAAATTTCTTCTTTGGTGAAAGAATCCAGCAGGCCCTGCGGCATCGGAGACAATTCGGACTGTCGGTGATCTTCGATGGACTGTTTGTCGAGCTCAATGATCTGATCAGGACGAAGCAGGTCGGGAATGAGCCGCACCTTTTCTGAACGAAAATCTCCTCCAGGCATCAGTCGGCCGGTTACAACTTTGCCGTCCGCCGTCTGAATCGTTTCTGCCCGGTAGTTTTCAGCAATCGCCTTTGAGGGATTGATAATCGAATCCAGGATATCATGTCGACTGAACCGACCTGCGACGGAAGTCAGATCCGGACCGACTGATGGACCTCGCTGGCCGAATCGATGGCAGCGGGCACAAAGTGCGTCGCGGAAGATCGCCTCACCTCGCGTTACGTTACCCTGGTTCGGGTGATCAGCAACGTCGGTCAATGTTTCGAGCATCCACTTCTGCACCAGAGGACGGGATGGAGGCAGGGGTTCGGACTTCTGATTTGAAGCCTTCAGATTCGTGTAAAGCGTTTGTTCATCCGGTGACAGCGTCTGCATGGTTTCTCGCTCAATCCATGCATGGAAGGCAGGAAGCCCTTCACCGCCCACCATCTGAGGCATCGCGGCAAGTGTTTGAAGCTGCAGTTTTCTCGCCTCAGTCGTCCAGCCTGTTCGGCGATTGCGCAATGCCATCAGACCGGTAATCTGGTCATCCTGATTTTCGCCTGAAAGCAGATCACGAACAACCAGCTCAGACAGTTCCGGTGATTCGAATTCTGCCAGCAGAAGAGAGGCACGACGTCGGTAATCGGCATTCGAACCTTCAACAGAAATTTGCCAATGCGGCGACTGACAAGACTGCCATCCGGCTAGAATCTGCTGTTCGATGGCGTCCTTTTGTGCAAACACAGCATCGCGATCCGATGTCAGACAAAGTTCAAGAGTTCGCAGCCAGACCATCCGCTGATCGATCGGAGCAACTTCCAGATCCAGTTTCTTCAACTGGCGAATGATGGCAGGAACCCTGACCGGATCAAGTACTCGTGCAACAGCCATCAGACCGCGAACGGACGTGCGATCTGCGGTAAGCATCACATCACACCATTCATTCGAAGGCTTTTTCTCAAGGGCAGTTCGAGCAGCGTAACGCACGACGGGATCCGGATCGTCCAGAAATGGCAGCGTGCCGGTCACATCGCCCGCCTGATCATGCTGTTCGCGGGATGGCCGCTCGCCAGCAGAGGGCCGCTGAACCGCAGACTGAAAACGTCGGGCGAGCTCCCGATTGCGGGTTGAATGCTGCTGAACTCGTTCCTGAAACTGCATTGAGCTGGGCGGGGCGCCGCCTTCCGTCGTCGAGGGTGGAGTGACGGGTGAAATTCGATAGAGAGCCGACTGCGTTTTACGTCCTCCTGTGATCAGATACATCGCGCCGTCTTTCCCGGCGGCAACATCGGTCACATTCAGCGGCTTCCCCTGCAGGAACAATTCGGCAGATGCCCGGTAACCGGCTCCACGCGGAGCCAGATGAATGGCCAGAACGCGTCCATAGGTCCAGTCGAGCACAAACAGGGCATTGTTCCACGGATGCGGGAACCTGAATTCACTTCCAAAAATCGCTGCTGTGGGTGAGCCGCGGCCAATATCAATCAGAGGCGGTGCATTGTCTGCCTGATCGGAGAAACGGGGCGGAATCTGACCGGATGCATTGCGATAACCGAAGTCCGCATCCGGCAGCAGCTGAAGCACGCGAGTCGGCCGATACCAGGGCATTCCCAGATCGTACTCGTTGTCCGCATCGTAAGTGAACGGGTCGCCGTTTTGCGGATGGTTTGCCACACCATAAGGGTTTCTCAGCCCGGCACAGAACAATTCCCAGTGCTGGCCGTCTAAAGAGGTTCGTAACAGCGATCCCTCACCTCGCAGCCTGCCCGCCACTCGCTGCCTCAGCGGTGACGTATGATCGACGAAATCCGTTGTCAGTGGATCAACGGAATCTCCGCAGATCAGATACACTGAGTCGCTCGACAGAGACAGGTCATTTCGGCCATGCCCCACACCACCGGACAACTCGCGAAGGTTTGTCAGATCCTGCGGTTTGCCGTCTTCAGTCAGTTTGAGTCGACAGAGCTTCTTCGAGTTATTTGCACTCGCGTACAGCCAGCCGTCGCGATACAGCAAACCTCGACATTCCAGCAGCTCGGATTCGATGGCCTGCACCTTTGCCACGGACCTGAAATCCTGAGCGAGCGTCATTCGCAGAAAGCCCTGATCTTCCCGGGCGATCGTCAGCCGACCCTGTTCATCGGTTGCCAGACTGACCCATGAACCTTCGTCAGGCTGAGCAATTCGCAGCTGAGTGATTTCAAAACCTGGCGCAACAAAGAATCGGGGAGATGTTCCGCTGCCACCCTTCGCCTGCTGCCATTGTTCATAGTTCTCGAACTGGTCGATGGAAATATCGTGACGGCCTGTTCCCCACAACTCTTCAGGAACCATTCCGTAGGAAGCAGGGGATGCCGCTTTTCCGGTGCGAGCGCTGACACGCCAGTTCTGATCGGTTGCCAGAGTTAGCGTTTGACCATCTGTCTGCAATATCGTCAGCGTCAGAGCAACTGCCGCGGGGGCATCAGCCACGGGCTGCGGCTGAATCTCAATCCGGTTTTCACCCAGACGAACGGCATCGGTTACATCAAACGACTGCAGCTGGCAGTACGGTGCAATGTCTGCCAGAGGCCGTCCGTTCAGCAGAATACGGGCACGGCAGAACTCTGCGGCTATACGCAGAGTTGCTGACTGAACGCCGGCTGACTTTATCGATCCGGTTAACGTGTCACCTGTCGCCAGCTGATCAACAGCCAGCCAGTGAGGCAATGTCGGAGGAATTCTCTGAAGGGCAGATGCAGTCTGCTGATTCGTGGCAGGTTCCGAGCCGCCCGCGCGAGGCAGGATGAGCAACGTAAAAACTGCGGCCAGAAGCTTCATCTGAAAACGCGACGCCATAGCGATTCCCCTTTCACCCGTGCGGCCAAACTTCCGGCAACGAGTGTAGCGAAACCGCGCCCGTCTGGCATCTCAGGCAACGTTGAGGGCAAAGCGCGGAGGCGTTTCGTGGAATCGGTCGGGTAAAGAGAGAACGAAGTCACAGGGGAGAAATCCTGCTTTCCCCCCCTGTACCTGCAGAAACAATACTGTGTTAACTACCGTCGTTTTTCGATTCAGTTGGCTGTCAGCTGCAGCAGTTCCACCGTGTTTGTTTTTCCGGTCTGCATACTGGCACCGCCGACAAGCAGGATGCGGCCGTCAGCTGTTGTGAGCTGACGATGGAAGAAGCGAGGTTCGCCGGTTTGGCCTGCAAATACCCACGCTGATGCCTCTTTATTGAGACATTGAACGGATCCTGACATTGTCGTAACGACCAGTCGATCACCGACAGCGAACGCGGATGTGCCAAAGCCTTCCATGCCCGTGCCCAGCAGTGTCGGTCCGTCAGACCATGTCTGAGCGGCCGGATCAAAGATGGCCACCTTTGTCGTTGTACTGCCCGATTCTTCCATGCCGCCAATCACATACAGCCTGCCACCGCTGGCCGCCAGGCTGACAGCTCGCCGCTGGAACGGTGGTGCTGGCAGCTCTGTCCAGTTGAGCGAGGATTGCTTGAGATCGCAAACAAGTGCCGAAGTGTGCCATGTCGTTTTATCAGGGCCTTCCATGTTCCATCCACCTGCAACATACAGTTTGCCATCCATCACAACGGCATCATGAGACGAGCGTCCTGCCGGCAGTGCAGGCAGATCGGTCCATTGACCGGATGAAGGATCGAAACTGGCGAAGCTGTTCTGCGACCAGAGGTTCTGATCTTCGTTATCCGAATTCTTTGCCGTAAATCCGCCAACCCGATAGAGCTTGCCCTTGTATTCGACCAGTGCGAGGCCCGTCAGTTTCGGTCCGGCGGGAAGAAGCTCCCACTGTGCATCCTTGTTTTTCAGAGAAACGCATCGGAATTCATTTGACTGCCCGGCATCGGAGTAGTGATGAGCTGATCCAAAATGTCCTCCGTAGACATAGACGTTGTCTCCTGCAATGGCGGCTCCGAAACTGGTGATGCCTTTGGGAAGTGCCGGCAGTGCATGAGTGAGCAGTTCCGCGGTCGGCAGAGTCAAAGGCAGTGTGAGAGTCGAATAAGTACGGACAGAATCATACTTTTCACCGTTCAGCTCACCGCTGGTTTCCTCCACCATTTTCGCTCGAACTGAAAGCACACCGTTCCCGGCCGGCGTACATCGAACAACACCCTTAGCGTCGGTGGTCAGCGTTTCATCGAGCCCGCATCCGAGAGCTTTGACTTCCAGGCCGGACTGGGGCTCACCTTTCCAGGTGACAGTCAGCAACAGGTCCCGGTCAGACCATTCCGGGGTGACTTCCAGCGGGATTCGTTCGAAATCACGGACGGCGGTCCACTGGCCCGGCAGAGGTGAGAGATGTTGCTTGGCGGTGTACTTCAGCAGAAACGTCGCCCCGCCTTTTTTGGTGACACCGTAATCATGAGACGCGACCAGCACTCTGGCTTCGGGACTAATGTCGCCGCTGAGCGTTTCGGCCGTCAGTGTCATTGGAATTTCGTTCATTGATGTCCCGCCCTGAGCTCCGGAGACCTGAGCCCAGACTTTGGCAGCCGCCACATTCTTCAGCAGCTCCGGCTCGGATGATTCGGCGGATTCACTGAAACGTACTTCGACCTTGTCACCGGATTTCGCAATCCACACGAAATGAGCACTGGCCATTGAGCTGAGGCAGAGGCTGAAAGCCAGGCCTGAGATCTGGAGAAAACGGTTCATTGGAACACCTTAACAAAGGAAAAGACTGGTCGTTGTAGATGCTTATGATAATGGCTGAGTTGTGTTTTTGGTTGCCGGTGTCGCCTGCACCTGCCGCGGCGGTACACGAATTTTTTGCACGCATGTTTTTAGGCGCATGAGCCCCGCTGGCTTCATGGCCTGGATTTTAGTTCGAACGAGAACTCCTGCGCTTCGGAATCCGTTACGGTTGCTGTCAGAGTTGAGGCAGTATTGTAACTTGCGGGAATCGGATTTCTCGCCAGAGGCGATTTCCCTGTTTTCTGAACGGCCGCCGCAAATGCGGATTCGTCGTCAATCTCAAAGCCCTGATGGTTTGTGGATTCGATTTCGACTCGATGATCTCCCTCCACTGGCCCGGTGTCGGCGGTAAACTGAAAGGTCCCGTCGGTAATATTAGTCATCGCCCCGGGTCCGGCGTTCTCACTTTTTGGTACAAATCGAATGAGGCCGGAAGGTAACGGAGTTCCGTCCGAAGTTACCTTTCCCGCGACAGCGAAACGTACAGGTCCATCGGCTTTGCTGCATCCCGCCTGCGAGACGAGTGTCAGAAAGGTCAGGAGAAGCATTGTCACCGAGGGGCTGCAGATTGCTTTGATCGACGAAACGGAAGTCGCGTACTGCCGGAAAGGCGCTACGGCGATTTCAGAATTCATCGATCGTTTCTCCCCCGAATCGCGTCCCGGCTGCGTCGAGAATTGACTGGCTGATGTTCTCGCTCACAAAGCGAACCGAACCATCCACAAGAGCGAACTGTGAGCCGCCGATATGTTCACTGCGGAAGCGGGACAGAACTCCGGCACCACCACTTTTGGGGTTGAATGGCGCCATTGTCGTAAAGGCTGTCGCGAGGGGATATGGGGACGACCAGTACGAGAATCCCCAGCGAATCTGTCCGGCACAGGGGCCTGAGGTGAACAGGTAATCGCGAAGGTTCCATGCAGCTTCGCCCGCGAGCAGTGTGTTCGATGTTCCGTCGACGATGTCTCGCATGGCCGTTCGTCCGGAGGCGGGATTGACGATCGCACCGTTGTGAGGATTTCCGGCAGCCATCGTTCCCCATGGGTCGCCACTGCCTGTGCAGATCGCATAAGTGCCAGGCGCTCGATTATTAACATCACAGTTGTTCAGTGGAATCTGTCGGCGGAGTGGCGCTGAAGGGCAAAGATAGGTGGGAATCAGCTGACTCACTGCGGCCATATTGACCGGCTGACTGTTGCCCAGAGAGGGATTGTAAAGAGTGTAAGTATTGTTCTGTTCCAGATGCGGCAGAATCGCAACAAAAGCGCTGGCCCTGGCGAGCGTTCCTGTGCCACCGACTTCCGAGTTGGGGAAGAGACTGAACACGTCATGATAGTTGTGCATTGCGAGAGCAATCTGCTTCAGATTGTTCCTGCACAACGTTCGTCGAGATGCCTCACGAGCCTGCTGAACGGCGGGAAGAAGCAGCGACACCAGAATGGCGATGATCGCGATCACGACCAGCAGTTCGACGAGCGTAAAGCCATGGGAACGAGCGGTCTGACGGGACCGGACAGCAGGGCCGTTTAGTAATCGCAGGGGCAAGTGCCAGAGCAGGGAACAATGGGAACGCGGGCGCATTGGGGAACACTCCACACAGGACACAGGACATCCAATCGGCACAGTGCAGATCAGGAATGACTCGTGCTGAGCGTGGCTGGCTACCTGACCCTGTTGCAGACTGGCTGCGTCTTTGGCTGGCTGCGGCCTCAGCAAATATTTGCAAAATCCCGGCAAAACCACGAATAAAAGCATCGCTCGCCGCTGATACTGAGATTCAGTCTCAGCATCCTATGGTGCGTGGTCTGCGTTTTCAATGGTTTTATTGTGCATTCCCACAAAATTTGAATGGCTCAGTGAATTCCCATGTCTCTGGTTCACTCTGAGTGAAAATCCATGGCACGCATGCATACAATCGCGATCAGGCAGAGCTGCTGCTCCAGTTCCACTTTGCGGCTCAAGTCCCAGGTGCCCCACTCAGGGCTCCAGTTCGATGAACGGAGGAAATAACAATGAAGCGATGGCTGCTGATTCTGGTCGTTGCTGTTTACTGGTTCGGCGCTGACCGGGCCTGTGCACAATGGGTCAACCCCTACGTAACGCAGTGGCACGTCTACAGTGATATGGGACTCTGGAACGGTCCGGTCCAATACGGCGCGGGGGGTTATTACTATTACCCCTACAATGGGCAGACAGCCTATAGCAATGCTGTTCGAGCCGAGGCTGAGCTAACGATGGCTCGAGCTGAGGCGGCGGAGCAATATGCCAAAGCAGCGGAATACAACGAGCGTGCCCGGCAACAGTACCTGGAGAATAAAGCCAGATACGACGAGATACGACGTCAGCAGCGAGCGGCCATTGAGGCCAGAAAGCAGAAGGAGCGAGAAGAGCAGCGTATTCGAGCATCTCGGCGACCACCTCCGAAAAAGCCAACAGAACTTAATCCCAGATTGTCACCAGATCAGCTGGATCCGTTGTCCGGCGAAATTCACTGGCCCGATTCTCTGATGAGCAGTGCCTACGAAGAGGACCGTCGAGTGATCGAAGGCGCCCTTCGCCGACAGGCTGAAGATGGCCCCAGTGAGCGAACGGCTCGAATCATTAACGATGCCGCGCTTCGCATGCGGACAATAGTCAGCAGTCAAATCGGTGATCTCGGTTTTGAAACGTATTCGGCTAACAGAAGATTTCTTAACAGTCTCGCCGTTGAGGGCCAGCACGCCCTGGAGGAAATGCAATGAATTGCAGCATGATTATTTCTCCGGGATTCAGTGGTTCACGGGCACACGCTGTTCCATTGTCGAGGACTGTTTCGTCTGAGAGCCCCGTGAAACCCGAGGGGGCACTTCAGGAGCCCGGCGTTTCGTGCGGGGCGGTCTGTATTGTGGCAGTCAGTCTTCTGTGGTGTCTGTCCGGTTCTGCAGCGATGGGCTTTCAGGAGATTCCAACGCTTTCAGAAAGTGTGGGGGAGCTTCGGGAGCGTCTGAAGACCGGCAGTGCGGAAGAACAGATTGAAGCCGTGGTACGGCTGGGATCGCTCGGACCCTATGCCTTCAGCGCAGTGGATGATCTGGCCGGTTTGCTGGAATCCGATAATCCGGCCGTGCGATATGAATGTATCTCAGCTTTGGGAGAGATTGGCCCGCTGGCCCATGACGCCGCTGGCGGTCTTACTCAGATCCTGAGTGGGGATTCTGCGCTATATCAGACAGCGGCACTTGAGAGCCTAAGGAGAATCGGAACGGTTTCGAAAGAAGCGAACGTTCAGATTCGCCGATTGTGCGGCAGCTCCGATGCGGCTGTTGCCACCTCGGCCGTTCGCTGCCTTGTCGCGGTTGACGGCACAGAGAGCAATACGGTAACGAACGCCATACCAGGCCTGGTGAATGCCCTGGGGGATGATCGTGCGGCCGTGCGGAATGAAGCGGCCATCACTTTGATGGAAGTCGGCGGACCGGTCGTTCCGGTTGTCACGAACCAGTTGTCAAACAGCGAGCCGCTGGTGCGGCTGAAGGCCTGTGAAGTTCTGGGGGGAGTTGGTGCTCAGGCATCTTCCTCAGTAGCGAAACTGGTGGAGCGTCTAAAGGATGATGACGAACTGGTTGTACGTGCGGCCGCGCAGGCCCTGGGATCGATCCAGTCGAATCCTGAAGAAGTGTTGCCTGCTCTGAACGAGCTATTGCAGCGAAAATCGACGGGTGTTCGCATCGCGGCAGTGCGAGCGATTGGGGATTTTGGTCCTGTCGGCAAAGGTTCGGCGCAACTAGTGCTGCCCTTCCTGTCCGACTCAAACGCCATTTTAAGAGCTTCGGCCGCCGATACACTTGGTCGAACAGGCACTGACCAGCCTGATGTCATTAGCGGACTCGTTGGGGCACTGTCGGATTCCAGTGGCGGTGTGACAGTGAAGGCTGCCAACGCATTGTCGCAGATTGGGGCTGCTGCCGTTCCGGCATTGGTGCAGAAACTTGCCGACGAGGGATATCGGGGCCTGATTGTGGAGATCCTCGGTGAAATGGGAGCCGGTGCTGAATCGGCAGTGCCCGCACTGGTCACACTGATTGGCACACAGCCCGCTGACAAAGAGTTGCAGCGAGAGATTTTTATCACTCTGGCTTCTATTGGCCCCGCGGCTTCCGCTGCGACTCCGGCCATGATGAAGATCCTGCAGGATCCGGCAGCGGAGGATGCCCATGCCGGTGCGGTCTATGTTCTGGCTCGTGCTGGCGAACAGAAGGCTGTTCCCGCGATGAAGCAGCTGATTGCGTCCGGGAAAAATGAACGAGCAGTTCGAGCAGCCGCATGG
Organism: Fuerstiella sp.; assembly: GCA_022843805.1. Lineage (GTDB taxonomy): Bacteria > Planctomycetota > Planctomycetia > Planctomycetales > Planctomycetaceae > F1-80-MAGs062. The sequence goes on along the minus strand of JALHMY010000165.1, from coordinate 910 downwards.
GCACTGGTAATGTTGCAGCCGACGAATCCGGAGAATGCAGCGATAGCGATTCCACACTTGCTTGTGGCGGCAGGATCGGAAAATGAACTGGCTCGCCGAGAAGCCATCTCGGCACTCACCCTTCTCGGCCCGGCTGCAAAGGCAGCTCAGTCGACTTTACTGGAACATGCGGCAAGCGATCCGGTTGCCGCAGTGCGTTCCGGCTCACTTCATGCACTCGGAGAAATCCGGGCACCTGCTGAACAGGCTTTGCCCATTGCCATGGCTTCGCTGGAAGATCCTGATGCAACCGTTCGCAATGCCGCCCGCTATTTGTTGGGGCGAATCGGGCGTGAAGCGATGAGCGCAGAACCGAAGCTGAAAGAAACGCTGCGTCGGGGAAATGACTTTGAACGCATCCTTTCGGCCTGGGCTCTTGTGCAGATTTCGCCCTCGCCGGAAACATTTCAGGCTGCCGTTCCGCTGATGTTGCTGGCACTACACCATGAGAGACCACAGGTACGCGCCGAAGCAGCAACGACACTGGGTGTTATTGGCCGGGATGTAAAGGAAGTCCCGGCTGCTCTGGAGTCAGCATTGAAGGATGGAAATCCCGCCGTGGAAGAAGCCGCCCGAAAAGCTCTGACATTACTCAAAAATGAACGCTGAGGGAGGGTGATTTTCTCCACCTCCCCTCCCGCGTAGCGCAGCGAAGTGGGAGGGGTCGGCCGCCAGGCCGGGGGAGGGCTCGCCGCGCGTTGCACTCAACGCCGTCCCAATAACATCATCGCCCCGCTGTTCACCCGCCCCCTCCCGATCTCGCTGCCGCTCGCTCGACCTCCCCCAGCTTTGCTGGGGGAGGTGGTTTTTATAACCTCCCCTCCCGCGCAGCGAAGCGGAGTGGGAGGGGTCGGCCGAAAGGCCGGGGGAG
>JALHMY010000164.1 GCA_022843805.1 Fuerstiella sp. | reverse complement strand
GGCGGTTGCGAGTGCACTTCTCAGACGCTGCGTTCCTCACGTAGTCCACCAGCGTTAGAACTCCTGACAAAGCCTGCGTGAGCCGCGACGTTGGTGGTGAACCCGGACTTGTGAACGACGACCTGCATCAGGTTGTGTGCCCGTCGCTCGACAACCATGTCGGGAATCCTGATGACAACTCCGGCCGACGACGGTAAACTGCGTTCAGCCGCCGAGTGTCGGTGATTGACGCCGCCTGGGGCGAATTCCGCCACACGCGCCCAATCCACGAAGCGGAAACGTCCAACGCGCCATTGATGTGTCGGCTCTGTGTCTGACGCATAGACCGCATTTCGTTATGTTATTTGGGGAGGCGCAATGTGGCTGTCGCCTGAGGCTCTAAAAACAGATCCGAAACTTTGGAGTCGGTACCGGGGACTCCTCCCCCCAGAAAATTCGCCGAGACTCCCTGAAATTGTACCTGAAATTGTACCGATTGCGTATGACTTCCTGAGCAACACAAATTTAGTCGAGACCTCCGAACACGATCCTGATTCAAGTCTCCTGATCGTCGGTGCCTTAAACGCCTTGGCTTACCACGTTAACGCATTTCCCGACGACGCCTTCATGACATGCCGACGCATCGGCACATACTTTTCAAGTCGCAACATCAACCTTGCATTTGCAGCAATTGGGTGGTTCGAAATTCCGCATCTTAGGCAATACTCGATTTTTGTGTCAGATCAACTTGTCGCCGTGGCGTCGTGCGAAACTCCAACACCTTCGCCGATAGAAATGACGGTCCGTGGCCTTGCATTTCGTGTACTGTTTAAAATCGATCAGGGTTTTAGATTCTGGTCCTGCTTGCGATCGGCACGAGACGAGTGTGTGCATGGTCTGTTGACATGGGGGGGCCAGAATGAAAGAAATCGTTCGCTCGCGCGGATGATTCTTCGATACACGTAAGTCGCGAAAAACAAAAAGTCTTTTGACTTCGCGTTGGCAGAGTCGATAAGCGGACAGTATCTGTGCTCTCGCAGCGTAGTTCGTGGTCACTTTCGAGAGACCCTCTGCTACCGAAGCTCACGAAATCTGCGAAAAAATCCCAACATTTGGGTTCTGCGGCTGCTGTGGCTTATTCAACCACATCCGACCAGTCGGCGCACAACGAACTCAGCCTGCTGCAGAACCGTCTTCACGACGCCGTCCTTCAGGCACCCGTTCGCGCCATTGCCGCGGCAAATCTTCCTGGCCAGGAAATTCCGACCGACCACATTTTTGAGATGACCTGCCGGATGCCTCCGGCGATTCTGCCTGTTGATTTTTCAGCGAAGAGAAAAGCTCAAGTTTCTGATTACGCAGTCACTTAAATACGTGAGCAGGCTTTCAAAAGTGAAAGCCGATCAGGTTCCAGTAGTACATGAACGGGACAAAAAGAATGAGGCAAAGAACATCGAGTAATAATCGCAGTCTTCTCGCTGCCGTCCAGCCATGGTCACGGCGAATCCTGGCCAGCACGATCAGCAGGGCGACGGTCGCCAGGGTGGAAACGGTTCCCATAAGCGGAAGCCACAGCAGCACGGCAGGACAACGCGGGTTCAGTTGGTCAATCACCAACAATGTGGTGATCGAAAACATGACGAGTATGAGAATGTTCAGGGTGCAGATTGCCCGTTTCAGCTTCTCAATGCGATTGCATGCTGGCAGAGCCACACTTTGCTGACGGCGGAATAACGAGGCTACACTCCATGACGCACCTGTGATGGTGTTCGCACTAAAATTGACGAGGAAGAGGATCCACAGTGCTGCCTGGATTGTTCCGTTGCCATACCATCGCAGGCGTTCGTATCTTGCCAGCCCTGGAAGAATTCCGGCTTCCGGGGCGACCCCGTCCTGTTTCATTTTCCCGATCGCTGACGGCTGATCGATTGCGATCCAGACCCAGTCGGTCATCGTTTGCAAAGCCCCTGGCGCGTAGCCATGCGACTTGCTCTGAAGCTCGCCCGTTTCGGAGATCTTCAAGTCGTGATTTGTCCGTGGCAGGATGATGATCGTCCAGTTCTCATTGTTCGCCTTCGCGAGCGAATTCTTCAACCCCGCCACGCTTTCACCGACCGGAATATGTTGATCCAGTTGTCCCCACATTGCCAGGACCGGCTGGTTCACACGACTCCAGCAGGGATGCATGTATTTATTGGGAGGGGGATACGATCGGGGAGCAAATGAAGACAGACCAAAACCGTCCGGTGAATTGTGGGGCAAACTGTATTGGGCGAGATGTGCTTTCTCCGCCACGTCACGCAATGTGTCCGAAAGCGCATACTTCCGGAAAAGGTTGTCACGATAGTAGAACATCATTCCGTCGGCAACCTCTGCGCCCACGGCAATGACGCAGTTAATGTCCCGGGATCGGGATGCCGCGGCGGCGCTGATGTGGGCACCCTGACTGAGGCCCCAAATGCCGATCTTTGATCGCGAGATCTCGTGGCGCTGCTTCAGATGGCCGACAGCAGCAAGTGCATCGTTAATCAGATTCTCATAGGGCTCATAACTTTCGTACGCGCCGCCGGACTGACCCGTTCCGCGTTTGTCGTAGATCAAAGCGGCAATTCCCTGGTTCGCAAAATATTCACCCACCTCACGGTAGGGCTCCCGAGTCTGTCGGCCTGCGCCATGGACAAAGACAACGGCCGGAACAGGGCCTTTGGTTCCGGGTAAAAGCAGACTTCCTGCAAGCATCACATCCTGATTGTGAAACTCGACGCGGTGCTCCTCGAACCTGGGTTGCACTACGGTTTCACTGGCACAAGCCACTTGCCCGCAAACGCCTGCCAAAAGCGCGATGACAGATATCCGGGCGGATGACAGCGTTATGTGATGGTGGCACGACATAAAGACCAGTTCGATGAAGCTGGCGGCTTATTGGACAGAAAGTTTTTCAGTCAGCCCTGTTGATCAAAAGTCGCCTTCGGTAATATAGGCTGACATCACACGACCAATACTCACTCCTGCGAAAGCCATCACTCAGAAATCTCAACTTCAAGTCTGGATCCTGGAATCTGAATCTCATTTAACGCAATGTCGCCCGCAGGTTCAGAATGGATCATTAGAGTCCGGGATTCCCACGGGGTGCCGCGAGGAAGGCGATTCGCAGGGTCAACGTCTCGTCCAGCAATGAATCCAGTCCGTTCGTGCCAAAACTGAAGTTTGGCATCGCGGCCTTCTGGTATTTCAACACTGAAACAGCCGTCTGCATCTGTCAGCACGGCCATGCCATCTTCAGCGATGGGGATGATAAACGCGGCCATCCATGCCCTGGCCGACACTCCGACCTGTATTGGAGTCGGTTTTTGCGGCGGGGTCCACTGTGTAGAGGCTTGTGCAGGAATGACAAGATGATCTTCCGATCGGCCGCAATAGAATGTCAATTCAAGCTTTGCCTTCGTGGTATTCTGTACTCTTATAAGATTACCATTTTGAACAATCAGATACCGTGGCGAGATACCTAATTCAGTGATTTTCAGAATAGGCACCTCCGCCATACGATCGTTTCGGCTGTTGGTTCCCGGCAGCAGAGAACCGCTAATAAGAACAACAACATTTGCCAGGCCATGGTTGGCGTCCGAAACGACCAGCGACTGATCCACAATCAGCCCACCACTCGGATGCTTCAAGGACGGAAACGGCTCCGGTGCATCGAGTGAGACAACCCTTCCAGTAATGCGTCTCCAGTTGAATTCTTTCGTGACTGTATGGTCACCGTGCTCCTCGGTGGCGTGTTTTTTTTGCGTCTGACCAGATCGTTGGTTGAATTCCTTCGTGACTGTTTGGTTACCGTGCTCCGGGACAACGAAGGCAATCGGAGTGATCAGATTGTATAAAACAATACACAATCCACCAACACCAGCAAGTAATAGCAGGTAACCACGAATCCTGGGTCGTGCACCGGAAGACATACTCGGTGGTCCAATTTTGATTGTTTGCACTGGTTCGCGAATAACATGCTGACGTTTTTTATCACAATCGCGGGCAAGTTCTGAATCTACTACTTCCAGGTGCGATTAGGGGTTGCGTGTTGGTGACGGAGAAACCTCGCCGATGTCTACGGATTCACCAGGTTTTACAGTCACCTTGCCAGGAAGTTTTGCAGTCACGTTGCCGGGAATCGGAATTGAGCCGTTGCTCCATCTTTCCAGGTATATTCTATATTCCCAGCCAGGTACCAGACCGACGAGTTCAAAGGTACCATCGTCGGCCGTTACGACTCGCCCTCCGAACTGATTCATGGCTCGTCTCGAATTTCCGTTTGGCAATTCTATCCAGTACTGTATGGCCTGACCAGTTAACGGCTCTTTAGTGGCAAACGTCAGGAGTCTCCCTCTGCCCTTTCCGACCGGCTGCAGTGACAAGTCTACTACCGGCTGATTTGCTCCAACCTCGATAATCGCGCCCAGCAATTTGTCCGAACTGCGAGCGCCGACGTATGCCGCAGCATCGAATTGATTCACGCGAAACTCGCCCGCTTCGTTGGTTATTGGGTACAGGTTCTCGGGTGTCTTCATCCGTGAGAGTGCCGATACCTGCCACGCCATCGACACCATCCACGAAAACCACACCCCTGTGGCATGACCGAACGGTGCTGCCGTGCGATCCATGTTCACTGCTCCTCAGATTGCTGGTAGTTATCGAGCATTTTTCGCAGTTGCTGAACCTCGTCATTTGTGAGCGAATTCCTTTCGATCAGAGTCTGAATCAGTGGGGCAGCAGCACCTCCGAAAATTCGCTGAGTCACATCGTCCAGGAGTTTCCCGACGACGGTTGGTCGTTTTGCTTTCGGCGAGTACTCATAAACATTGCCGACTCGACGAGCCTTGACATAGCCAGACTCTGTGTCGTCGAATTGCACAACCCAATGGGGCAAGCCGTGCCCTGAAATCCGGGCTTCCTGAACAAATACCTTGAGCTTCGGCTTGACGGGATCTCATCGCCACGAGCCCTCTGCGCTCCACCACCAAACAAACAGTCAGCTATTCTCTACGTCCGCCGCGAAGTCAAAGCATTATTAGTGCGGCGCTGATGCCCTGGCCTGCTGGTTTTGAAGTTGCATACCTTTTAACCGCGAAGCGATGGCAGCATGTAGCCCAGGACGTAAGCCGTGGGAAAACTCCTTCGGAGCTGAAAGTGTGCAACTTCAAAACCCACTGGCCCACGCCGACCGCACCTGCTGGAGCGTGGCCAGAATCAACTCCCGCTGCGTCCATACCTCAGATTCCATGAATTCATACAGCGATGCATTTCTCGGACTTCCTAAAGCACGGGGAAGTTCTCGGACCAGAGCCCAATATCGTTCGAAGGCCGGGTCTTCGGCTTCGGTCCCTTGTATGAACAGTCCGAGCGGCCGGCTGTGCGGGCGTCGGCTGGCGGCGATGAACGCATCCGCCTCCTTCTGCAGCTGACGTGGGCGAAGGCTGAACATCTGCGGCGCGGGTTTGAGGAACGCCGTCAATCGGCAGGACCACTGGCCCTTGAGGTCGTCGGGCAGCAATTCCCCGTGGCTGCCATCGGCCGAGTACAGCCACGGCCCCGGCTGGGGGTTGAGCACGCGGGGGTTGTCGTCGACCCAGTAGTCCCAGTGCCCGAACTGCGCGAGGTATTCGACGGTCGACAGCCAGCTGTGGTGGTCGAAGTAGTTACCCCGCTCGACGTCGTACACGACGAACCGCTCGCCCTCCGCCCTCACGCCGCGGCCGGCGTGGGGGTTGGGGAAGAATACGAACGACGCGCCTGGGGGGAAGAATGGCAGGTGCTTGTACCAGCTGTGGTTGTCGGCCACGTGTTCTGCAAACCGGGCAGTCTGCTCCATCGTCGGCACCGGCAACGACTTCAGCCGCTCGTCATGAAGCATCTCGCCCTCCACCTCTCCATCGAAACGAATTGCGATCTGTGCATCTGGCAATTAACCGACGCATAGATCGTGCGTTGAACTTTTCCGCCTTGTGGATTGGTTGCAACGGGCTGGTGATGGTGATCGGGCCTGTGGGAGTCAACTACGAGCACTCGGCGGTGGCTGGCATTTTACCGGAGGTGCCTGAGGTTGTCACCCGAATATTGGGACCGAGTATGGATTCGGTCGCGACGACGATGCTGTCTGTGCTGCCACCACAGGGTCCGCTGCTCAGATAAGTCGAGCAAGGATGGAAGATGAGGCACGTTGTCGATTGCCGTTCAGCCATCTCGGCACCGATACCTCGGTGGGCGACGTCCACGGTCTTCTCCTGGACTGCGGCAGCCTGCTGCCGCTTTCGCGTCCACAGCCTGCTGTGGACAACCACTTGCAACTTGAACATCGTGGACACAAGGCCAGCAGGATTTCCGCCCCAACCGAACCCGCGTCGGTCGAGGCTCCACCAAAGCCGGAAACCACGTATTGAGCTACCGTGTCAACAATCTGGCAGACGCTCACTGCGAAAGATCTGAACCGTCCGCTCGGGACTCGCATGCCGGGTGGTGTGGGAGGGGCTTCGGGGTAATTCGGGCTCGATTTATTTGTTCGATAGGATTTGAAAGGCCGCAGTCATCTCTCCAAATAGGGCGACAACCTGCTTCTCGATATCGAACGCATGTGCGCCTGCCATGGTTGCGATTGTCCCATCCCGTGCAATGACAATGGCAAGCGGAATCACGCTGACGCCAACGGCGTCAGTGGCCACCTTCTTGCGGAATCGAAATGGAGAAACTGAGAGCGGAGGTGCTAATTCCATCAGGGGCGAGTATGGGTTACTCGTCATTGGGGTATCAACCGTCGCACGAGCCATCTCTGGGGCAGAACTTTCATCGGGCACATTACGAATTGCGATCTATTAAGCAGCATGGTAGTCGATCCCCCGAGTTTACGCTGAACTTTTCCTCTGATGGATTTCTCGTGACGGAAGTTGAATCAATCAGGTCCGTTCAGCAGGTTGATGGCCGTCCTGCTCAATGCAAAGCGGGTTGTCACGATATTGTGTTCACGCTAAGAAAGCAGAAACCAGATACCACTGCCCTTGACATAACTACAAATGTACGCATAAATTCCTGAATCAGGGACATTTGTAGTTTGTACTGCACAGAGCAGGGAGGATTTACGATGCCACCAAGACCGGGGTTATCGAAAGCGGAATTGGAAATTGCTCGTATTGTCTGGGAACTGAAAAGTGCCAGCGTGCGGCAGATTTTTGAAACGCTGCCTGCCGGTCGCGATATCGATTTCACAACCGTGCAGACTTATCTCCGTCGCCTGGAAGACAAAGGCTATCTCAACGCGAAGATTGAGGGGCGTCACCGAGTCTATTCACCCAGAGTGCGGCCTCAGACGGTCATTCGCGAAACAGTCGGCGAAATGGTGGACCTCCTGTTCGGTGGTGAAACGCTGCCGCTGATGAAGCATTTGGTTGAGGAACGCCGGTTTTCTTCAGACGATATCGATCAGCTTCGCCAGTTGCTGAATCAACTGGAAGGAGGCCGCGATGAGCAGTGAGTTTCTTCAGTTATTGATCACACAAACGTGGCAGATTGCGACGTTGACAATTGTCGTCGCGACTGTGGCCAGATTAGCGGCAAAGAACCGACCGCATCTCGCGTATGCGTTGTGGATACTTGTCCTGATCAAGTGCATTACGCCGCCATTGTGGGGACATTCGCTGGGTGTTTTCAGTCAACTGCAGGCGAAGTTTACGCAAAGCGAGTCTGCTGTAACCAATATCGAGCCTGAAACAAACACTATTCTGCCTGATGCTTCGGCAATTGCATTATCCGTTCCGATTATTGAATCAACGTCGGCAGAAGATCGGCCGCTGGAGTTCTTTGAACACGACGAGCTGGATGCCGTTCTCGAATTCGAAGCTCAATCTGAAGTTGGCTCGTTTGAATACAACGACACCGCGAGTGCGTATAATGAAACACCGTCAGCGATCGCTGCCCCCAATGTGAATTCAAAAGATCTCACCGCGAACTACGCACACTACAGAAGCGTGCTGATCGCCGCGATATTCATCGGCGCGATACTCACGCTGCTCATCATGGTTTTTCGTTGTCTCCGATGTCTGCGACTGATTCATCGCCAGCGTACAACAGAATTCGATGAGCCTCTCAACCACCGAATTCAGCAACTCGCGAAACAACTACGCATCCGCAGAGCTCCGCGAATCATTGTCTCGAACCTCCTGTTTGGCCCTGCAGTGCTTGGCTTCCTGCGACACACGATTGTGTTGCCCCGCTGCCTTTTCGAGAGTATGGAAGGTTCGAATTCTGATGTTGTCCCTTCTCGCCTGGGAACAGGGGAGAAGGTGGCCGACAGGCCGGATGAGGGGTCTGGCCGTGAACCATCTGCGGTCGACGCTCCACTGCACTTTCTCGACCCCATCCTTGCCCACGAACTGCTCCACATTCGCCGAGGCGACCTGCGCACCGGCACGCTGCAGGCCATTGTGGCGAGCCTGTGGTGGTTTCACCCGGCGGTCTGGTTTTCTAACCGTTGGTTGTCACGAGAAGCTGAGCGTTGCTGTGACGAACAGGTCATCGCAGAACTTGGCTGCACACCCGGTCAATATGCCCGCGCCCTGTTGAGCGTCATTGAATGCAAACATCGACTACAGCCAATCCCCGTCTTCCCCGGCATGAAGCCTGTGGAAATTACAACTCAACGTTTGGAGAGAATCATGTCGTTGAAAAACGGATTGAAAAAGCGAACGCCACTCTGGTGCTGGCTGATGATTGCGATGCTGGCATTTTTTGTGCTGCCGGGTGCAGTGGCGCAACCAGGGGATGATGAAAACGCTCCAGTCGCAGCGTCAACGGTTGAGGGACCTGAGTCGGAGCAAACGATAGAAAATACAAGAACCGTCAGCAAACACAAAGCTCAGGTTACACAACGAACATTCGAAGGAAATAGTTTCTGGGTGAACGGAGATCTGCGAAACAAACTGGCTGGCGAAAAATCCTCCTGGAATATTTTGTGGGAAGTTTTCAGTCCTGACGCGATTCCGGCCGATGTCGAGGCTTTGAAGGGCTATTACAGAAGTGTTGGCTTTTTCGATGTGGAAGTCACAGGAAGGCCGCTGTTCTCAAGGGATCGCTCTGACGTCAATCTGCATTTCACGGTGAATGAAGGCCGCCGCTATAAGGTCCGTGAGATTCGATACGAGGGCAACAACCGCATTGCCAGCACCGACCTTCAGGAAGGAACCGTCCTGAATTCAGGGGACTACTTCGATGCTGCCAAAGTCGCGGAGGATGTCCGACGAATTCGCGATCGATACGCTCGGGAGGGACACGATACAGCAACGGCAAATCCGGTCCCCCACTTCCTTGAAGAGAGCGCCATTTTTGATCTTGTGTTTGAGATTGACGAAGACCCGAAGATCGATTCCGTCGAATCAAGTCCGGCACGAGAAGTTACGCCTGATCTTTGCACCTCACCGCACATCGAAGCGAGGTTTGATGTGTCTGATTTGATCTCGAAGTTGGCAATTGACGAAGAACGCGACACCGTTCTATTCGTTGTATCAGCGAGAATGTACGAAAGACCGAAATCAGGGGCGAAATCAGTTGACGAAAACATGTATGCCTCAAATGTGAATCGACGTGATTCTGTCGCAGGATTGATTCAAACTCCAGAACGTCCCTTGCCTGACTGGATCAGAGATTCCGCAGATCCACTGGTACACCTGGTCTGGGAATTTCGTGAGTCAGTTCGGGGGAGAATTCTATCGACAGATCTCTACACGCCCTGGCAGATAATGAAAGGGCTGCAGGGTCTGCGCCACGATTTTCTGTTGAAGCATGACGAGAAAATCATCAACGGACTGGAATGGATTCAAAGCGGGCCGATGTTTCGGGGAGAACACTGGTTCGAACGAACTGCTTATGGCGGACAGGCACATCCTTACAGTGTGCCTTATGCGTTTGAAGGGCATATCAATCAATTCGCGGCAATCCTGGCAACATGCGACGTTCCATTGGATGCCCGGTTCGGGACGCCGCAGGGGCCGATTGCGATGGGAGACTTGATCAGGAACGCTCAGATGACTGCCAATGACAAAGAAGAAGTCATCTGGACGTTGCAGTTACTTTGCAAATACCTGCCGCCAAATACGGAATGGTGGGAACAGCACGTTCGTCGCCGCCTTTTTCAGCAGGTTGAACGCTGCCACTGGAACAGGCTCTTGTTTACTTCCCGCGTTTCCTTCCTGTGATTGTTTCCTTCGAAAAATTTGACT
>JALHMY010000163.1 GCA_022843805.1 Fuerstiella sp. | reverse complement strand
TACACCCGTCGCTCCGCCGACGGGATTTTTCACCGGTGAAGATTCCGTCAACGCAAAACACAAAGCTGATTATGGACAAGTCCTGAGTGACCTTCGACAAGGCCCTGATCCCATTCCCATTCGACCAGTACCTCACCTGATCCTGCTCACTTCAGTTGTCGTTGAATTTGCTTTTAACCACAGATGACACAGATTTTCACAGATAACAGAGGCGACCATGTTAGTGTTTTATCTGTGCCCATCTGTGTTATCTGTGGTTAAAAAATGCGACTCAATGACAAATCATGGGGCTGGATAAGCATTTGAGGTTTGTCCGCACCCGGTGCACCAATGACGTTGCAGCCCGAGGCGAGAATTGGCAGAAAAATGAATCGCAAATGAAACAAACAGGGCCCCGAGTGTGTCTGCACCCCGCAACTCGAAGCATGCCGAAATCGCCATCCTGTCGCCCGTTCTTTCGTTCCTTCCAAATTTTTCTGCCCACAAAATTTTTCTGCCAATCCGAATCTGCTCGCACACCGAACGCTCTTCAACCGGTTCACCGAGCGACTATCGAGGGCCGCCTGACCATGGTGCGATCAACGCGCGATATCCGCGTCATCCCGCACGCTGAACGCCAGTCTCCAGCGTTTGCCAGTCTCATCATGCACACACCACAGTTCAAACACCCCCAGCTCCGTAATCACTGATCGAAATCGGACAGGCACGTATTCGTCCTCAATGTCTTCGTCTGCCGGCAATGTGGCTTCCATCGAGTCGGTTTCAAGCAGCTCTTCAGGCGACCAGCGATCCAGCCGCAGACCGGCGGTGTCATTTGTGCGAATCGCCGAACTGAAGAATCGAAAGCGAGCTGGTTCGCCGACGATCAGCCCGATCGGATCGGAAGAAATATCCGCTTCGGTCCCCTCTTCCATGCCATGAGGAACAACGCAGAGAGCCCTGAGCGGTCGAGGGGCGCCAGGCACTGCCAGGCCAGCCGTCTCAATTCCGACATAATAGGATCGAGCTGTACCGCCACGAATTCGGACGCCACCATGCTGTTTCGTCCAGCCGTAAAAGCAGGCACCTCGGGAAACCGCATAGTCCAGATCACTCGATCCCTCCACCACAACCGGAGGATTTTGCGGAAACCACTGCTGAAGCTGGTTCAGCATGGTTGCCCGCAGCTGATCGGCTTTAAAAACGCCACCGTTAAAGACAATGTGAGTCACAGGACGATCGGCGGAATGCTGTTGCAGAAACGCCGCAAGGTGCCGAGTAATCGCCGTATCCATTTCATAAGGCAGACCGATTTCCTGAAATCCCGACGCCCGGTTCTTCAATGGCCGGTCCGTCAGCCGACAAACAGGAAAGAAACCAGAAACCAGCAGATCGCTCACGGCACTGCGATTTACTTCGACCGATACCATTCCGCCAATGAGCCGACTACTGCGGCCGGGAATTGAAATCGTATGTGTTTCAGGACCCTTCTCTGCCAGCAGAATCTCTTTCGCATTGCGGCACAAATGCCACAGCGACACAGACTGCCAGGGATGCAGCGTCACACCCTTTTCAGCAAACAGACCAGCGACATGATGAGCCAGCGCCAAATCCATATTGTCGCCACCGACCAGCAGGTGGTTGCCCACAGCAATTCGCTGCAGAACCATTTCGCCCTGTTCGTCCGCCACTTCCACGAGTGTCAGGTCGGTCGTTCCACCTCCCACGTCACACACGAGCAGCCGATCACCCGGCCTGACAATTCTTCGCCAGCGATCACCCACCTGATTCAGCCATGCATAAGTGGCGGCCTGCGGCTCTTCCAGAAGTACGAGTGAATCGGGCAGGCCGGCAGCCAGAGCCGCTTCGCGAGTCAGTTCACGTGCACTGGCGTCAAATGATGCGGGTACGGTCAGAACGACCAGCTGCTCTGTGACAGGAGCCTGCGGGAATGCCTGCTTCCATGCAGCAATCATGTGTTCAATGTATCTTCGGGACGCCGTTACAGGTGAAATTTTTGTGACGCCCTCTGGCGCATTCCAGGGAAGGATTGCCTGATGTCGGTCGACCCGGCTGTGCCCCAGCCACGATTTTGCAGCACCAATCGTTCGATCCGGATATTCCGCCGAAAGAGTTCGGGCCGCTGCACCCGCAACATAAGGCAGGTCTGCAATCCAGGGCAGTGACCATGCCCGACCCTTAACTTCATCCGGAGAAGCCAGATAAAGGAAGGAAGGCAGCGAAGACAGAGATTCCACCGTCTGAGCAGCAACCAGCTGAGGAATGGACAACAGCTCAACCCGAGCCTGATCCGTATTCAGCGGCGCCCATGCGACCACACTGTTGGTTGTGCCCAGGTCGATACCAATTACATATTCAGCGGACATAGGAACTCTTCAGCAGCGTCTACGACTTTTCGTACTTTGGTATGTTGGGTTCCGGAACTGTTTCAATCAGTTTCCGAATGATATCTTCGGTTGCCATGCCCTCGGCCTGGGCCTGAAAGTTTGTAGATACCCGATGACGAAGCACAGGCACCGCCACTTTTCGGACATCATTGATCGAAACACTGGGCCGGCCATCCATCGCGGCCACCGCTTTTGCACCCGCGATCAAATACTGGCCTGCTCGCGGACCTGCTCCCCAGTCCACCAGTTTCCGGACAAAGTCGGGGGAAGCGCCATCGCCCGGACGAGTCGCCCGGACCAGCCGAGTCACATAACTGATAATCAGCGGACTGGCCACGATCTGGCTGATTTGCTTTTGCAGATACAGAATCGATCGAGCTGAAAGGACCTTGCGAACTTCGGCTCGCTCCCCTGTCGTTGTTGCCTCCAGAATCCTCTCTTCCTCATCCAGCGACGGATAGTCCACCTTAACATTGAACATAAAGCGGTCGAGCTGTGCTTCAGGAAGCGGATAGGTGCCCTCCTGTTCGATGGGATTCTGAGTGGCAATGACAAAGAATGGTTCCGGCAGCTTATAGGTCGTCTGCCCGACGGTGACTTCCCGCTCCTGCATGGCCTGAAGCAGCGCAGCCTGCGTCTTTGGAGGGGTTCTGTTGATTTCGTCCGCCAGGAGAATGTTGGTAAAAACCGGTCCTTCGACGAAGCGAAATTCACGACGGCCCGTATCTGTTTCTTCCAGAACATTCGTACCGGTAATGTCCGAAGGCATCAGGTCCGGCGTGAACTGAATTCGCCGAAAATGCACGTCCAGCAGTTTGGCAATTGTGCTGACAACCAGCGTCTTTGCCAGACCTGGAACACCCACCAGAAGACAGTGCCCGCCGGTAAAGATCGCAGACAGGATCTGATCAATGACAAGATCCTGTCCCACAATGACCTTGTGCAGCTCTTCAACCATCACTTCATGATGTCGATGAAACTTCTCAAGAAAATCGTCAAAATCACGCTTCTCAGCCAATGAACCGGTCCTTGTACTGGTAATTGCCGACCTGCGATATCAGGGCTTCGCAGCCATGCAGGATCGTAGCAAACCCATTCGCACCGGTCGAATGCCACTGAACGCTGTCCGATCGATTTTCCGTCCGGGCGTTCTTTCGTCAGGCGATTCTGCCGATCACGCAATCCGCTCAGAAAAGCAGGTCGGCAAGGAATCGCAGCGGATGATCTTCATGGTCCGGCTCGAAAACAGACGATGGTTCATAACTGACCGTACTGCTGGCAACCATACTGCCGGGAATCATGCTGTTCGTCGCCAGACCCGTACTGATCTGCGACACATCCCGGCCGCCGGCACGCTCCAGTCGAGTCAGTTCACCGTGGTCCAGCCACAGGTAGCCGCAATTTCCGCACGAATCAATGACGACGTTTCCAGGACCATAATACGGATGAACCTCCATCCGACTTGCACAGCCCGGGCAGAACAGCTGTCTTTCGTACTGCTTCATATCGATTGGACGAGGGATTCCTTCGCCGACCCCCATGCGCTTTGAACGCCGTTCGCTGAGTACAGACCCGAAATGCTGATTCTTCATCAGTACCCCATAACACTTCTCACAATATAACGCGGGATGATTTTCAATCGTCCCCGTTGTCAGTGAACATTCACAGCACGGACATGCTGCCTGAATGGGTGTACCCAGCGACGTGATGCGATCCACGCTCAATGGAACACTATTGGAGAAAATCAGTGATTTGCAGAATTCACACTGCTGGTAATCGCTTCCGGAATTCTGAGCCACTACGCCGCCACATTGGGGGCAATTGATTGCCTGACCGACTTGAACGGCCCGTTCGGATAATTCCTCGGCTGACTGTATCTGTTCATTCTCTGGCATGACTGTCTCTTCGATTGTGGCCTCTCATGCGGGATCTCAATATTAAGGCGAGCGGCAAATCTTTTTTCCCGGGGAGGGCGAGGCTCCCGCCGAGCTTGTCTTCCCGGGGAGGGCGAGGCTCCTGCCGAGCTTGTCTTCCCGGGAGGACGAGGCTCCTGCCGAGCCTTTCCCGGATCATCAGTAGCCTCGCCCTCCCATCCGCCCCGGTGATCGGTATTTTTTCAACTGCCGGTCGCCTGAGAACCCCTAAGTCAAAAGCCTATCTCAGCACGGCAGTACTGGAGGAAAAAAGCAGGACAGCGGCCTGTATGCCAGAGTGAAAAGGTAACGATTTTTCCGATGCAGCAGCTCCGTGAAGCATTTTTATCAGGGAAAACACGGAGGTTCGCCCGGCCGACGTATTTCTTCAATGGTTCGGCATTGGGATTGCATTTCAGGTTCAGAGAAACATGGATTTCCGTTTTGTAACTGGCACTCCGACGTTCCCGATCTGTTTCAGGGGTTCGGAAATCAAATTTGCCCCGACGAATTTTTCATCAAATTCCACGATTCTTCTGCTTCACCGCAAAATATACGGAGTTTGGGTGGAAAAACGGGTCACAAGATCGGATTGCAGAAAAACGGAAAAACTTTGTAGGATCTACAAGCACGGATGTGAAAGAGTTGCAATTTCTGCCGACCAGTCACGGTCGGTGGCAATTGTTGTCCAAAGAACGCGATGACATCTGATTACTTGCGGCACGCATCATGCCGCCGACAGGGCTCAGATGTTTGGGAATTGCTGACGTGCAAATGGAATTGCAATTGTTCAGCAGTGTTCGGGTGACTGTGAACTCAATTTTCCATCCATTCACTGGCAGGGAAGCCGACTATGAATGCGATCTTGTTGATGATGCTGGCTGCGGACCCGCTCGTTCAGGGTACGCCGGATGTACTGCTCCTCGACTTTACAGCCAGTTACTGCGGCCCCTGCCAGCAAATGTTGCCCATCATTCAAAGGATGGAAGACAGGGGTTATCCGATACGGCGAATTGACGCGACCGCAGAACCCCAGCTGTTCAAAAAGTACCATGTCGAACGAATGCCGACCTTCCTTCTTCTGGTGAAGGGACAGGAAGTCTGGCGAATTGAGGGGCTGACCACTGAGCAGAACCTGTGCTCCGAGATGAAGAAGGCGGCACAGAAACTTAAGGACTCAGCTGAAGCTCAGGATGGGGAAGCGGAACAGAGTCATCCGGAAAATCATTCTGGCGAAAATGAACGGCCAGAGATCGTACCACCAGCACGGATGCCGAATCCCGGAGCTTCCATCAAAGGAATATTTGACGGAATCTTTCGACCGGGTGAATTCGACCGACCGAAGGTCACAGTGCGAGGCCAGAGTCCTCAGACCACCGACCATCTTGCAGGCCCCGGCGCCGCCACGGTTCGAGTCCTTGTGAATGGAAAGAACGAAGAGGGCGCCATGATGCAGGATGTGGGGACCGGGACCATCGTTCACAGTGCGATGGGTCAGTCGGTCATTCTGACTTGTGCTCACCTGTTTCCCGAAAAGCACAGAGACATTGTCGTCGAAGTTGATATCTTCCAGAATGGAAAGGCTGCCCGATTTCCAGCCGCGATCGTCAAAGGAAGTCACGATTCCGACCTGGCAATTCTAAAAATCCAGAACTCGACAATATTGCCGTTCGTAAAACTCAATCAGCAGCCTGAATCCCTGAAAAAGGGCCAGGAAGTCTTTAGCTTTGGCTGTGACAACGGCCGTCCGCCATCTCTGCTACTGTCAAAAATTCTCCGCATCAATCAGTTCAATGGGCCGGCAAATCTGACATGTGAAAAAGACCCCGTTCAGGGACGATCAGGAGGTGGACTGTTCGATGATCGCGGCCAGTTGCTCGCTGTCTGCAGTGCCGCCGATCGAAAGAACGGAGAAGGGCTCTACATGTCCATGCCTGCGATCGTGGCACTCGTAAAGAAGTGCGGAATGGACCACATTCTGCACGCTGATGCCGCCTCGACGGGCGAAGAGGTGAGCCCCGAGTCTCTGGCAGGGCCTGGTCCGGACAGTCTTCTTGACCCCGTCGTTCCCATGGCCACTCCAGAGCCTTCGTCTCCGTTCGATTCATTAGGACAAACTCCCGGTGCGCCCGCCGCATTCGGTGCAGAAGCTGGTTCAGCGAGTTCTGCATCAGCATCACCTGGCAACGCCCCATCCGGGCCTGCTGCTTTTGCAAACGGCTCAGATCCGGATATCATCAGCGGAGGAACGGAGATCACAGTGTTAATTGACAGTAAAGATCCAGCGGTCGGGAAACGAGTGATTGTTATTCCCAAAGCCACTCCCTGGCTGCTGGAGCTGCTCACAGGGGAAAGCGGTGAAGTACCTCAGAACCCGGTTCAGCGAATCTCCGCTCGTCGCCCTGTTTCAGAACAACAATCGGCTCAGCAGGTAAGTCGTCGCTGACCTTCCTCTGAAGGCTGAGCCGCACAGGCAAAATCCATGAAGAAACCCGTACGAGCAGCCCTGATGAGTATGGTGATCCCAGGATCCGGGCTCTGGTATACGGGCCACAGAAAAATGGCGGTGGCCAACTTTCTGATTGCATTGATTTGTCCACTGGCGGGACTCATGACCGGGTTTCTTGCCGAGCACATCCATTATGTGATTCTTGCCATCGCAGCCGGTTCCGCCGGACTGGCCCATGCAATGGCCGAGCGATCAAATCCCTGAGCTTTTTGAAATGCGACAGGTTGAGCAAAGCATCTGGGCAGATCAGGAACCTGGCAATCAAGCACCACGGCAACTCAGGCCCGATGGGCGAATCACGCAGTGCCAAAAAAGAAGAGGGCACCTGACTTGTTCAGGTGCCCCATTGCTTTATTCCCATTTTTAAGAATGAGAGCGATGGGACTTGAACCCATGACCTACGGATTAAAAGTCCGTTGCTCTACCAACTGAGCTACGCTCTCTCTCATCAATCCCACGCTTAGCGAAACCTGTTTTCTGTTTCGCCTGTCAGGCAGTTGTACAACCGCCGTGCACAACCGAGCCCTTCGGATGTGACTGATTTATAGACACTTCTCGGCGAGGTATGCATGCGAGAAAAGCGAAAAAAACAGAAAAACGGCATCCTTCCCGTTCTCAGCAGAGCGGAACGCGTCTGGAGCGGGGAAGAGTCCGGGAACGTTCTCGTGCACCGGTAGCCCCTCCGAACCTGAATCTTTTGAAATTGCGCACTTTCTAACCGCGAAGCGGTGGCTGCATGTAGCCCATGGCGTAAGCCGTGGGAAAACTCCGAACCCTGAAAGGGTTCCACAAGACAGCGATCGATTGTTAATCGTCTTGTGGAACCCCGTTGGGGTTCAATCACATTTTGCTGGTGTTTTCCTGGGGTGCGCCGTGTTCACGGCGACCCCAGGCTTTGTTGTGCAACCCCTGTCGGGGTTGGGAAAACGGACATCATCTGGTCACCCGAGAAGCCGCCATGTTTGCTGATAGAAATGCTTCACAGCGTTGCCACTCCCCCCGTCAAACAGGACGACGATCGGCTTTGACAGACAGAGCCGAATTGCCGTTCCATCCAAATTTTTCTGCCACAAAAGTTTTCTGCCAATCCGGGTCTGCTCACCCCCGCACACGGAACATTCATCGACCGGTTCACTGCCCGACGATGTGCGATGGCACCCCGAGTGAGGTGTCGACAGTCGATTGACGATGTTGTGATTGATCCGCGGATACCAAGGTTTTGGCAATAGAATCGTACTCTTACTCAGTGCAACGGTACTCGTACTCGTACTCGACAGGAGCGATTCAGCTCGGTTGCTCTTGCGAAATCAGGGATTGTCGGTGGCGTCAAACGAGTACGAGTACCGCGATGCTGAGTACGAGTACGAGTACGAAGCAGGCCGCAGTACAGATTCCTGCCGAACAAATGGTGGCAACGGAGGCAGCGGTCGGGATGTTTTAGACAGGAGCGGCGAGCGAGCGATGCTGATCGATTAATATGGCCCTCCGGCGGAACTCCGCCCGTTAGTGGCCACCTTTACGCCCACTGCCCGACTGATGATGAAAACAACATCCAATGCAAAACGGTTTCACTGGACCTTAGGAGCGGCACCGGTCAGAATTCCTGGGATTCGAGTACCTGCTGACACTACCTGAACCGAAGGTCTGGCTTCATTGCCAATATATAAAGAATGAGCTGTAAAACCGCACATTTGCGAGGTATAATCGCTCATTATGAGCACGCTTTCTTTACTGCTATCGTCGGGGGTGCGGGCGGAATTGTTCCGGCTTTTGTGCGGGCTGAACAGACAGGAGCTGCACGTTCGGGAGCTGGAGCGGCAGACTGGGTTTGCGGTTTCGACGGTGCGTCAGGAGCTGAAGAACCTCGAAAGTCTTGGCCTGGTTCAGACCCGAGTAAGTGGGAATCGAACCTACTATCGAGGCAACTACAGTCATCCGTTATATCCGGAAATTCGAAGTCTGGTTCTCAAGACCAGTGGGCTGGCGGACGTCATTCGCGAGGCCCTTGGAGCGGAGTCAATTCGTATAGCATTTGTTTTCGGTTCTATCGCGAATGGAAGCGAGACGCCGGAAAGCGATATCGATCTTATGGTGATCGGTTCATTGTCGCTGCGGCAACTGGTGAGACGATTGTCCGGAGTGGCTCAGCAAATGGGTCGGGAGTTGAATCCCAGCGTGATGACAGAGTCGGAGTTCTCAGAACGACACAACGCTCACGACCACTTTGTTTTTACTGTACTGTCGGCACCAAAGCTATTCGTCATCGGAGACGCCGATGAGCTTGCTGCAATGGGAAAAGAACGGTTGGATTCGTCGGCATCAGACAAGTGAGCAGGAAATTACAGGACTGCTGACGATCGTTGATCGTGATCTGCTGGATGCTTAGGGACGAATTTCCGCTGACTGGCAGTTTGGAATTGCCTACAACGCGGCCCTGAAGCTTTGCACCATCCTGATGCATGCGTCCGGTTACCGACCGGAACGCAATGCGGCTCATCAGCGAACACTGTCAGTTCTTCCGATAATTCTGGGTGAGAGTCGCAAAGCCGACGCGGACTATCTTGAAGCCTGTCGTGTGAAACGCAACACGGTTGAGTATGCAAACAGGTTGGCGTCGGCGCGGCATCAAGGCTGCAGATCGTGATGGCGTGTAATGATTAAAAGTCCGTTGCTCTACCAACTGAGTGTTGTGGAACCCTTTCAGGGTTCGGATCGAACGAACATCACGAACCTGGGGTGCGCCGCTTCGCGTCGACCCCAGGCTTTGTTGTGAAACCCGTTCCGGGTTGAATCGCACTGTCTTCACATAAAAAGAACGCTTCACAGCAGCCTGCGTTCGCCCCAATCCGGCTTTATGCCGGTTGAGCGCGGGTTTGGAAACTAAATGGAACGCCACACAAAGAACCGTCCCCGCCCGGCTTCACTCCGGGGGAACGAGGGTTTGAAAACTCGCCAGGCCCGCTTCTTCGGTCCGTTGGCAGTTTTCAAGCTCTGGCTCATCCGGCACAGGGGCTCAATCGCTGTCAATCCGCGATCCACGACTCCTTCCAACCCTTCGATTCTGATCCATGGCCAACTTCGAAAAAAAAACTCTTCACCGCGTTACCCATTGCGCCGGAATCGCAGTGCTGTCTAATGTACTACCGTTCCATCCAAGTTTTTCTGCCCACAAAATTTTTCTGCCAATGCGGGTTTGCTCTCCCTCGCGCACGGAACATTCTTCGCCCCGTTCACCGCCCGACGAAGTGCGATGACACCCCGAATGAGGATCGACAGTCAATTGATGATGTTGTGATTGATCCGCGGATAACAAGGTTTTGGCAGAAGAATCGTACTCGTACTCAGTGCAACGGTACTCGTACTCGTACTCGTACTCGAAATGAGCGGTTTGACTCGATTGACTCGGCGAACCCACGCGGAGTCGAAAGGATCGAAAGTGGGTAAGGTGGAGGCTGGAGGGAATTCCAGCCACCACCTCCCCGTTGTCGCAATGAGGTTAATTCCTCATATTTACCGGCGTGCAGCTTTCCAGCACCGGGCGACCCCCAGTTCA
>JALHMY010000162.1 GCA_022843805.1 Fuerstiella sp. | reverse complement strand
TCATCGCAGGCCTGACAGGGCTCCCGCCGAGCCGGTCACGCATCTTCGCTCCTTCCAAACAATCCGATTCCCGCAAAACAATCCGGCGTTCGAGGGTGACGTGCGCACACGGCTCGGCGGGAGCCTCGCCCTCCCAACGCATCGAATCATCGCAGGCCTGACAGAGCTCCCGCCGAGCCGGTCACGCGTTTTCGCTCTTTCCAAACAATCCGATTCCCGCAAAACAATCCGGCGTTCGAGGGTGACGTGCGCACACGGCTCGGCGGGAGCCTCGCCCTCCCAACGCATCGAATCATCGCAGGCCTGACAGGGCTCCTGCCGAGCCGGTCACGCGTTTTCGCTCCTTCCAAACAATCCGCTCTCCCGCAAAACAAGCCGGCGTTCCGTCGTGACGTGCGCACACGGCTCGGCGGGAGCCTCGCCCTCCCAACGATGCACCAAACGCATCGAATCAATGCACCGGTCCAACAAAAAAAGCCCTCAAAAACACTGAGAACCAATGTTTTCGAGGGCTTTAGATTACCCTGTAGGGACTCGAACCCCAACCAACAGAGCCAGAATCTGACGTGCTACCAATTACACCACAGGGTAAAAAACTCATGCCGCTGCGCTTCCGGAGGCCGAAAACTCAACGCCGAAGAACTGTAGCAGGCTACTCGTTTGATGTAAAGCGCGGGTTTGGAGAACACGAAAACCAGCAAAACACCTCGGGCGGAACGTCTTCTCGCTCGGAGTTCCTGACCGAATCCATTCAGCCCAATGCCCTGGTTCAGAGACATCTGTCAGGCTACTGAGGATCGGCGGATTCCTTTCAAGCGACGGAACTTCTGAACAATTTGCCAGCCGAGATCTGAAAAATTCGCCGGGGGCTGGACGAAAAAAATGCAGCGAGCGCCAACTGGCAGCAGGCGATGACTGGTGCCTGGTACGATGTATACGACACGAAACGCACCGTACGGCAACGCTTCGGAAGATCTTCAGGCCCCGACACTCGCTAATGTGATTCCGTAAAAACGGGCACCTCGAACTTGCTCTTTGGGATTCCTTAAGGACTGGATATAGTCACTCTTATGGCCGTCGATTTTCATGTCGACAGCTCCATACTTGCGAAAATGTCACGTTTCTCTCAGTCGCCGGGTACCCGCTTCTCAATGACTTGTTTGTAAGCGATCTCCGGCTAAGAAATCCGACGAATTCCAGCGGCTTCTGTGAGAGCACTCTGAGAATTCATGACGGCATGATCAGGGAGGATCACCGTTGAAGCCAGGTCTGCTATTTGCCTTTATCATCGCCATTTGTACTCATTTTCAGGCAATCGCGAACGATGAACGCATGGCTTTCCGCGATGCATGGGCCATTCAAATATCGGGGCTCGAGGCCTTTGATGTGAACAGTGTCCGGCACGCATTGATGCGCAATCGAACCTTCCGCATGGCTCAGAAGGGCGAAGTGGATGACGCTAAGTTTCTTGCTGAGCTGCGGTCTCTGATGGAATCCGGCATTCGAACCAGCGGATATCCCGATGCCACCGTGACCGTGACAATGGCAGAAGACGGCAGGATTCATGTTCATACCAATCCGGGCTCTCCGTGGAGTTGGGGAAGAATTCGTGTCGAAGCACCAAATGATGGCGGCGACCTGTCGGGTGTGATTCGGTTTCTGGACCAGTGGAATGATGGTGCATTCAGGGTTTGGTCCGGTTTGATGGGCTGGAAACCCAGCAGTAATCTGAACACAAGCCCGACAGCCGCGAATTTGATCGCGGAGCTCGCTGAATCAGCCGCAAAGCGAGATTTGCTCGAAGGGTTTCAGTGCAAAGTGGAATTTGAATTCCATTCGGAAAGCCGGGAAGTCGTTCCCGTGGTTCGAGTTTCGGAGGCCGGGGTTCATACTCGCATCAGCGAAGTCGTTTTCGAAGGCAATACCACGAACTCGGATGAGCTTTTACGCAACTATCTTCAAATTCCTGATGGGGTACGATTTACGGGCGAGCTCCAGTCGCAGATTCGAACAAAGCTGCTTGGCAGCGGTCGTTTCCTGCATGTCAGCGTTGCCTGTGATACTCCGTTTGCCGAAGACCACGCAGTTCCACTGCGAATCCGGCTTCACGAACGTACAGCCGCTTCTCCCCTGAACGAAGCGTTGCCGGAGTATGAAGCAGCTCTGTGTCGGCTTGCCTTCTGGCTAAGTGGATGGGAGGACTCCCAGGTTGAATTTCAGCTGAAGATCTCTTCGGATCTGATGGATCAGGATCCGGAAAAGGCTGAGGGAGCTGAAGCAATAATCACAGCATCTCCGGAAAAGACTAAGTTTGACCCAGTCAGGGCTCTTGGGCTAAATGGTGCGACTCAGGCAAACCTCATCTATACTGTTTCAAAATCTGCCGGACTGATTGTGCAGTTCGAAGGCACAAATGCAACGGAAGGTAAACTCTGCAATCTCGGCGTCTTATTGAGTCAGAATGCTGCTGGACTGTTTGATCTTCACGATCATCGGAGGTGGACTCGCACGGGCAAACTACCATCCATCACCAGCATCGTTCGGCTCGTGGGAACAGAAGATCCGGAGAGACCAAGAGCATTTTTCTTCGGACCGGGTTTCACAAGTTCAGGAGACGATCCCGTCTATTCGAAACTGGACGTGGAACCGGCAGCTCTGATTGTTGAATTCGCTGAGGAAATGGCCGACGCAAAACCGATGATCGAGAATGGTGTTTGCTCGATCACCAATCCAAAATTCTCCTGTGCATTCGAAACAGACACCGGTCGTCTTTTACATTTCAGGAAGACTCATGAAAACTATCGTCTCGAATTGAGATGTGGCGTTGGCCTTCTGCGCCAGCAGCTTGCGGCAGTCTCCGGCACTACGATAAAGGAAGAGTATCTTGAAGGCCGTGAAGTCTCCACACTGTTGCGTTTTGTTCTCCCCTATGTCAGACGAGGTCTCCCGGAGCAGGAAAACAACCTGCTGGCACTGATCGAACGCAGTCTTTCCGGAAGCTCTTCTCTCGATCGAATTTACCACAGCAAGTTCCGAACAGACGACAAGCGTGTGTTCTCCATACCATCAGAAGAAACAGTCAGCCGGACAGGAGAACCTCACCCGTGGTTTATGCAGTGGATTGAAAAAGCCGCCACGCCTGGTTCTCCTGTCGACCGTCTGCTGGTCCTGCTTGATGACGATCTGGAGAACGCCGAGATACTTGCATCGTTCATGGAGGAGTTTCAAAGTCACGAAGACATCGGTCCGGCGAGCTGTCTGTTGCTGGCATGGACGTGTGGTGGTGTCAGACGACAGATTGCAAATGAGGGGCTCAGACGGCTTGACTACGAATACTTTCGTCACGACGTGGAGATGATCTTCGAAGAGGGTTCCGCATTTCGTGACGCGGCAACAGACGTCATTCAGTTGATCCGTGACATGTCCGATGCTGAAGTCGAAGTCGTTGCGCAAGCCATTGAATTTCTCACTGAAAAGCCTTCGAGCGAAAGTACATCTGCGACCGGCCTGAACTCACGCATGGTCTTTGCCCTGATTCGGACAACCGAGGGTTCAGCCGATCAGGTTTTTGACAGTCTGATGGAGGTTGCATGGAATAGCGTGATTCGTACCAGACTGCAGGAGTTATTGGCGACGGCCGCAGAAGCTCATCCGGGATCTTCCGCCGAACCGATCAGCGTCGTCCCCGCCTCAAGCTTCGGTGCGACGGATATTCCCATGCCGACGGAGGTCGATAACGATTCAAAACCTTCCTTTTTTCGGAAGGCATCCGCGGATCCTGCCTCAATCCTGAACCGAGTAACTCCAAAGAAATCTCGATTCCCTGAATAACAACAGTATGCCCCACGTAGGCGAGTCTCTCCGAGACTCGCAAACCAACCGCCCTGACTCACAGATGAATGGCTTGTTCCATCGTCTCAAAGAGACGATGGGATGTGCGAGCCTCAAAGAGGCGATGGGATGTGCGAGCCTCGGAGGGCCCCTGAGGCGTGTGAGCGTTGTCGAGACCCTGGGGGCGCGAGTCTCGGAGAGACTCGCCTACGTGAATATTTAAAACAATCCTGTGATGGGATTGCCGGAGTAAAGCCAGTGCGGGCGGCCGGTCGCATCGTTCAGTGTTGCGGTTGCGGGAATGCCGAGCGAATGCAGCATGGTGGCGGCCAGATCGTGCGGTGAGACAGGGTTGTCTTCGGGATGCATGGCAATCGCGTCGCTGCGGCCGTAGACCATGCCACCTCGAATTCCGCCACCAGCAAGGAGTCCACTGTAGCAAAACGGATGATGTTCACGTCCGGCGTTCTGAACAGAGATCTGCGGTCGGCGACCAAATTCACCGACCCAAACGACCAGAGTATCTTCCAGCATTCCCCGGTCCAGCAGATCCGTCAGCAGAGCAGACAGCGCCTGATCGGCCGGCGGAATCAGGTCATTCCTGAGTCTCGCGAAGTTATTCCCATGCGTATCCCAGAAGTTCTTCCCATCGTTATGCCAGTTGACATTTACAAAGGGTACACCGCTTTCCAGCAGACGGCGTCCAAGCAAAACACACTGGCCGTGAATATTCTTTCCATAGCGTTCACGAGTTTCCGACGATTCCCTGCTCAGGTCAAAAGCCTGCCGGACATCCGATGATCCCAGCAGTCGAAAAGCCTGTTGCTGGCGTGCTGACAGCTCCCGACTGATCGATGATTCTGTCAGCAGTCGCTGCTGTAAATCGATGGACTGCAGCAGCACGCGACGGTTTTGCAGGCGCTGAGTGTCAAGGCCGTCGAGCAGTTTCAGAGCGGGCACCGTCCAGCCCGGCAGACTGGGATCTCCCGTGATCAGCATCGGATCACTGGCTCGCCCCAGCCATCCTCCTGTTTGTCCGGGTGATTCTCCGCCTGGTGCGGCCGGATGAAACGTTTTCCACGGCAGGGTAACGGCAGACGGCAAGCCAGGTTCAACATCGCGAAACTGCGCAACGACTGCTCCCAGGTGAGGTGAATCATTTCGGCCTGGTGGTTCTGCATCGCTCTTGTTCACCGGCGGAAGGTGACCAGTCAGAGCCGTATGAGCACTGCTCAGATGTGCCGGATCATCGTGATTCAGCGAGCGAACGATCGCAACGTGCTCTGTCAGAGCCGCCAGTCGACGAAAATGCTCGCTCAGCATGATGCCGGGCGTTGCCGTTACGATCGGCCGAAATTCTCCTCGTACCTCCACCGGTGCATCCGGTTTGGGATCCAGAGTATCAAGCTGGCTGGGACCACCCCACATAAACAACATGATACAGCGTTTTGCCCGACCGAAGCCGTTCACATCCGACCGCAGACGATTCTTAG
Organism: Fuerstiella sp.; assembly: GCA_022843805.1. Lineage (GTDB taxonomy): Bacteria > Planctomycetota > Planctomycetia > Planctomycetales > Planctomycetaceae > F1-80-MAGs062. The sequence continues at coordinate 5,404 of JALHMY010000162.1, read as the reverse complement.
ACTCCGTCCCCGATAATTGATTGAGCGAATTTGATGCGGCCAGCAGGGCCGAAGAATTTCCCAGACCGCTGAAATTCAGACTGGCAGCCGAAAAGAGAGCGGTACCGGCGGACAGAACCGACCGTCGTCCTGAGCGACAGGGGCCGGTAAAATTCCGAGTCAGCGCTGACGTTTTCGACGTTTTGTCGTCGCATTTCATAGGAATTCTGTGTTTCGTCAGCCGGTGATTGGGTGAGCCTGTATTGGGTGAGCCTGTCGTCTGTGATTCAGTGTTCCGGACAGACTGAAAACCGATGGGCCTGCGGGGGGATATCAGGAAACATAACGAAGGAAAGCAGTCAGTGTCCAGTTCTTCATGCTCAAACGAAGCTTTCAGAAAAGGGTCCGGGCGGATGTGACCGTTTGCGGGAACCCGCCGTCGCTGTCTGGACAGCCGATTGTCAATGAGTGGATGCCGGATATGATTCGCGCCTGTAGATCCGGGCAGCCCCCTTTGGACGTTGGTTTAGTCCGATGTCGGTTAATCGACCGTCCATGAGGCCGCGCTGAGATTTCCGTTCAGTGATACTGATTACGATCAATCTGCCAACGACAATGCTGGAAATGTGAGAAGAGAAAATGTCAGAGTTTCGTGTGGAACATGATTCGATGGGCGATGTGCAGGTTCCGGCAGAATCCTACTACGGAGCACAAACGCAGCGTGCTGTTGAAAACTTCCCGATCTCCGGCTGGGAGCTTCCGCCTGACCTGATTCATGCCATGGGGCTGGTCAAGTATGCCTGCGGTGTCGCCAATCTGGATCTCGGCAAGCTGACGGGAACTGGCAAAAATCCGCTGAATAAAGACCAGGTCGACATCATGCTGCAGGCCTGCATGGAAGTATTTCAGGGTGAGTATGATGATCAGTTCCCGATTGACGTTTTTCAGACTGGATCAGGAACATCCAGCAACATGAACGTGAACGAGGTGATCAGCAATCGAGCCATCGAACTTCTGGGAGGAAACCGGTTTGCCAAAGAGAAGCCAGTCCATCCGAACGACCATGTCAACATGGGACAAAGCACGAACGACACGTTTCCCACAGCCATCCATGTGGCCACAGCGATCGCTATTCAGGAAACGCTGATACCGTCACTTCAGCGTTTTGCTGATGAGCTGCAGGCGAAGGCGGATGCATGGGATCGGATCATTAAGATCGGGCGAACTCATCTGGCCGACGCCACTCCTCTGCGTCTTGGGCAGGAGTTCGGCGGGTTCGCCCGCCAGCTCCAGTTATCCGTCGGACGGGCAGAACGTGCACGTGATGCGGTTCTGGAACTTCCTGTTGGCGGAACAGCGGTCGGTTCGGGAATTAATACTCACCCCGAATTCGGCAGGCGAGTGGCTGCGGTTCTGGCCAGAGAGACCGGAATCGATTTTGTGGAAGCCGCCAACCATTTCGAAGCCAACGCCCAGCGTGACGGACTTGTCGAATGTCATGGTCAGCTGCGGGCCATTGCGACCACGCTGTTTAACGTCTCAAACAATATTCGCTGGCTGGGCTCCGGGCCTCGCTGTGGATTCTACGAAGTCATGTTGCCCGACAGGCAGCCAGGTTCTTCCATCATGCCGGGCAAGGTCAATCCGGTCATGTGCGAATCCATGATGCAGGTCGCCGCTCGTGTGATCGGAAATGATCAGGTTATTGCCTTCAGCGGGGCTACTGGCGGACAGTTTCAGCTGAATATCATGATGCCGGTCATGGGGCAGACCACGCTCGAAAGCATCATGCTGCTTGCAAACTCCACGAATGCATTTGTTGAGTTTTGCCTGCTGGAAATGGAAGCAAATTCAGAAGCCTGCGAGGCCTCGGTCGAAAAAAGCCTGTCGATGGTCACAAGTTTGAATCCGTATATCGGTTACGAGAAGGCAGCGTCACTGGCCAAGGAGGCGTTCAAATCCGGAAAGACCATTCGGGAACTCTGTCGCGAACAAAAGATCCTGCCGGATGAAACGCTGAACAAGGCGCTGGATCCAATGAGCATGACAGAGCCAGGATAATACACTGTTCGCTGCCCAGCTGTTGTCGGGAATCCCTGGATGCTGGCTGAAACTCACGAGCCATCCGATAAAATCATTCTTGTGCTTGAGCCGGGCACGGAAATCTCGTCTGCGCTGACGGCCGAGCTTCGAGAGTCCGGCTGGAATGATCAGCGACCGGCTGCGGGTGCTTCGGTCAGTGGGCGTCCGGAGGGTGTGCGTGTCGAGTCTGTTCAGAATTCTCAGACTGTACTTCTGCAGCTTCACCAGCGGGCAGTCGTCGGTCTGATTCTGGACTTAAACCATTTCGGACGCGAATCGCTGGCCTTGCTGCGTCAGCTGCAGCATTGTCATCCCCGACCGGAAACAATTGCCGCTGGCTCTGACCGACACTGTGAACTGATCGCCGTACTTCTGGAAGCTGGCTGCACCGCACTGCTGACGGAATTGCCGTTTGATATCCGCCTGGCCTGCTGGGTTCGACGACTTTTTCGCACTTTATAAACCTTCACTGAAGGTTCATAAATGTGCTGCGGCAAGGCTTCCCTGGGGGAGCAGTCGTCCGATCTGGGGGATCTCTGTGGTTCTGACAGACCTTAACGAATGAGACGCGCTCGGCATGAATTCGGAAGATGGCTGAACCCGCCGGTCGATGATGGTGGCAACGGAGTTGTGAGTTGAACGGATTGCGAATTTCAGGCAAACAGACTCAAGTTCTCCGACAATGACATACAACGATTCCGCAAGCGACTCTGACTCCAGTCTGACACCAAAGGTAAACTCCTGCATGTATCAGCCTGCTGTGAACTCTGTTGCTGAGAATCCTTCGGATATCCGGACTCTCAGTCAGTTAAAGCACTTTGTTCATATCACACTTTGCCGAAAGGAGAATCTCCTTGAACATCATTTTCCCATGTCGGAACTGGAACTGACTCAGAATGGGATTCGCTGCGGGTACCAGTTTGTTCTGCACGGACCACGAGCCGTCAAACTGGGAGCAGTCTGGGCGGAGCCTTCGAACGAAATCCTTCTTTATGATGCGACAGGCAAACGATTTGGACGAATTCGTCTGCCGAATCGAGTTGTCTAACGGAAGAGTGGCCGGTATTTCAAACCGGAATAACAGGCTCAAAGCCCAAAACTGATAGTGCCTGGAAAACCTGTTGCAGACAACCTGCCTCGGGTTGGGAGTTGATTGACTGAATTCGCGTGACGATCGGTTGCTGGCCTGATCGCCGTCACTAACGCAGGGGGGTGAGCCCTGTGATCAGAGGCGCCGCCCTCGAGTGACGATCGGAAATTTTCAGTCTAATTGAGAACTCCCAACCCGGTGATCGAATGGCCATATATCAGTGCGGCCGGCATCAATGAACATCAGACAGAACGGTCCCTGAGTCTCGCCGGTCATTCGAGCGATGGGGAAACTTCCTCGTTTCAGGCCGGGAAAATTCATTCTCTCAAAGTTGCAGGCAGGAAACCTGACTCTGGAAATGAGTGGGACTGCTGAGTAAACTTCAGGAGTAGTAGAGTTTGCGGTTCGACTTTGCTCGAACTGAAAACGTTAAAGACATTCTCCCACCCCAATCCCTTCCGCTGAATTGAATCTGGGTATTTCGGTCTGACGGTCGGCGTTCACGCCGTGACTGGCACTCAGTCGAAAAATCGACCGCTCGGTCGTTGTCCCGGTTCAGTTAAACGGTTGCCGTAAATTCCCTCCTGCGATTGTTAAGCGATTTTCCCCTGCCGCCAATATGGAATTCTGCCATGTCTGCACCCAAATCCAGTTCCACCGGGCATTCCTCGCTGATATCCGACGAATCGCAGCAAACGCATGCACTTGCCACCAGTTCCCGACGAGGCTTCCTGCAGCATAATGCAATGGGTATTGGATCGGTTGCACTTGCGTGGCTGCTCGGACAGGAAAACCTGATTTCAAAACTGAAGACACTGCCCAAGGACCGACCGGCAGTTGATTTGAAGCCAAAGCCCACGATGCTGCCAGCGAAAGCCAGGGCCATGATTTCGCTGTTCCAGCATGGTGGGCCATCGCACATGGATTTGACCGATCCAAAGCCGGAGCTGACTCGCTTTTCCGGCAAGGATTATAATGGTGATATTCATTTCAGCTTTGTGAACGAAGCGAGCAAGAAATTACTGGGCAGTCCGTTTCGGTTTCAAAAACATGGCCAATGTGGCACAGAGTTGTCCGAACTCCTTCCGCATACTGCAGAAATCGTTGATGATATCTGCCTGATCCGCAGTATGCATACGGGAGCCAATGGTCACGAAGTTTCGATCCGTTATTTTCATGGCGGGATCCCCGGAGTGCTGGGTCGACCACATCTGGCATCGTGGCTGGTTTATGGTCTGGGAACAGAAAGCCAGGACCTGCCGGCATACATGGTGTTGAGTGATCCGGGCGGGCCTCCGGTCGACGGCGTCAACAACTGGTCGAACGGCTTCATGCCTCCCTTGTTTCAGGGAACGGTGCTGCGGCCTTCCGAGCCTCGCATTCTGAATCTTGAACCACCTGCCCATTTGAAGGGTCGGCTCCAGCAGCATACTCTTGCCTATCTGAAAGGGCTGAATCGCCGCCATCTGGAGCAGCATCCGGCCGAAGCCGACCTTGAAGCACGAATTGCAAGTTACGAGCTGGCTGCCAGAATGCAGGTATCCGCTCGCGAGGCGCTCGACGTCAGTCAGGAAACAAAGGCAACTCAGGAGTTGTATGGTCTGAATCACGATGCGACGCGGGAATACGGTACTCGCTGCCTGATCGCCAGACGACTTGTGGAACGCGGCGTCCGGTTTGTACAACTGTTTCATTCAGGACAACCATGGGACAATCACAGCGGAATTGCTTCAAGTTTACCGGGTATCTGCCGTAAGACAGATCAGCCAGCCGCGGCTCTCGTCAAAGACCTGAAGCAACGAGGCCTGCTGGATTCTACCGTGGTGCACTGGGGTGGTGAGATCGGCCGACTGCCGGTTACGCAGGAACATGGTTCGCCGGAAAAAGCCGGTCGCGACCACAATGGTCAGGGATTCAGTATCTGGATGGCTGGCGGCGGAATCAAGGGTGGTATGACGTACGGCAACACCGACGAATTTGGACACAAAGCCGTCGAAAACATTGTCACGCCCAATGACTATCAGGCGACGCTGATGCACCTGTTCGGCCTTGACTACCAGCAACTGGTTTACCAGCACAGCGGCCAGCAGCAGATCATTACCAACGGTCGCGAAGCCCGAATTGTTCACGATATTCTGAATGGCTGAACGTTCCGGGTGAGTAGGCTTTTTAAAACCTCCCCTCCCGCGCAGCGAAGCGGAGTGGGAGGGGTCGGCCGTCAGGCCGGGGGAGGGCCCGCCGCGGGTGGCACTC
>JALHMY010000161.1 GCA_022843805.1 Fuerstiella sp. | reverse complement strand
AACAAAGGCCTTGAGCTTCGGCTTGACGGGCTCTCACCACCACGAGCCCTCTCCGCTCCACCACCAAACTGACTCTGCGCTCTCACTCCGCCTGCCGCGAAGTCAAAGCCTTATTGGTTCGTCGCGTTATTTCAGCTCGTCGTCTTGGTCACGTTTTTCCATCTCGGCGAGTTCTTCAGGCGTCATCTTGCGGGATGATATTTTCTGATCGCGAATTCGGAAAGTGAATCCTGTGTTCTCGCCAGTCTTGATGGAGAGGTCAATCCACCAAACCTCAAAACTGTATCCACGATATCCCGTCCATCCGGGGCAAAACGACAGGTCAGCGCCCATTGGAAGCATACGTGATTCTGCGATCTCCTGAAACTTGCCGAAAATGTCATCATTTACGCCGGGAGTGTTTTCAGGAATCCATCCGCGGATGGCGGCGATCACCTCCTCTTCAGTTAGCGGCGGCTGAGACTTGCCGATCGGATGCGTATGTGTCTTTTGGTTGAAATCCTCAACTGCTGCTTTGAGGGACAAGGGATCCGTTGGGTTGCTCTGGACGGCAAATGCGCTAGCAGCAACGATAGCGGCCAGAGCAGCAACGCAGTTGGTGGCGAATCGTGTCATCGGATTCCTCCTCGAAACAAAATGTGAAGTGAAGCGGCGAACGACGAAGATCACCCGGCAGCGGCGAGTGAATTTCAATCCCAAACGTCGCCCCACCGCTGCTCGGCGTGCATCTTTTTGTTATTTGCTTTTTTGATGGTTTCGCATTGTCGGATCAGGATTTCGCTTCCAACCTCGCGTCCTTAAATTCAGTCACCGGTGTAGTGGTATCGCTCCAAGCCGGGCCTGTCGAATCCTCGTGCGAATTTCGCAAGCGAAATGCGATCATCTGAGCCCCACAGTTTGGCCCAGCTCATCAAGGGTTGCTCGAGTACTGTATTGTCAATGAGCCAGTCCACCGGAGCATAGCAGCGTAAAGGATGACGCTTTAGAGTTGGAGCGTCCCAGTGATAGTACTTTTTTTGGGGAAGTGGGTCGCAAAGGAGCGAAACGGCTGGAGCGTAGCTGAAGACATAAAGCGCACAAAGTCCGAACGTGCAGACGACAGCGACAATTGTTCTCTTTTGCCAACGCTTCATTTGAGACTCGATTTCAGCGGACTTGCCGACGGGTCTAATTGCTGCTTTCGACCGAACGCACAACACATCAGGCTGACGAAGCATCCTGCAGCAAATAACGACACGCATCAGCGGGCCGGCGCGATACGCGTTGTTTTTAAAACCGACCCGACCGCCGGCTCCGTTGCATGCGATTGTTCATCGCCGATTAGTCTGTGTGTGACTGGGTGTGTTCTTCGCGGCCAGCGTCATTCGGTTACAACGAGAATCAAACCTTTGCCGCGCTCGCAAAACCAAAGGTACGGACTTGAAGCATTTGGATCGTGGTCAGTGTATTCTTGCGTTTCGCAGTGTGGGCAAACGTAGTGTACATGAATACCGCCGCAGCCACCTTCAGCCGACCAGTCGTGGGTTTCTCCCTTCACAACGGGAACATTTTCGTCGGAAACGACGGTGATCCATCGATGCTTGTTCTCAGGTTCGTACCAGTGGTTTTGGTTTTCAAGTTCGTTCCAGAGTTGTTTTTCTGTCTTGGCTATCTGCTTGCAGTCACCATCCAGGAGCGCTCGCCATATTGGAATGCGAATCGTTCGGATGTGAACCATGATTCAGTCCAAACTTGCTGCTGCGATGAACCATGTAATTATCGGGGGGAAGTTCCCAGATAAGATCCTTACCAGGGGTATTATCCCAGTGTGGTGGAATTTTATCTTGGCTAGTGATAGGCTGCAACCTTCCACTGAGGGACACCGGGATAAAAGGTAAAATCCCGGTGAAGACTCCTGATTCTCATTGGGATGGGAACATGTGAGTCTTATCCAGATTCGGGCATTGATGAATTCTGCGGTTTATGGGAAGAATGGTCAATGCGATTCCTGGGTTGGCTGGCCATTTGAACAACGCGGTGAAGTCGTTCAAAGCCGCATCTTCTGGCTTTGATCGTCGAATGTGCGGATCTCCGAATGGTTCAAGGTCCGCGTTCCTGTACAAAGCCCTCAATTGTGATTCGGGCTCAACGGCAACGCCCCTTTTTGAGCCGTACGAATGCATCAAACGGTCAGCCCGTTGGGGCTGTGGCACATTTGTGGTTCCCGGTCCTGGCCCGATGGGCTCATCGTACCACACATCTTTTGTGTGATAAAAAATGAGCGGCAGATCAAGCCCCGGGTCCGACGGCATGCGATTCCGGCCCAATAGGGCCAGCCGTTTTCATAGCCAGGGCCAGCGGCCCTGGAAAACGGCCCGGGATGATCATTCAGGCCCAACGGGCCGGCCGTTTTGGGAGCGATAAAAACGCATCAAACGGTCGGCCCGTTGGGCCTTTGGCAACTCTGTGGTTTCCCGGTCCTGGTCCGATGGACCAGGCTATGGAAACGGATGGCCCGTTGGGCCGAAAACACAACTGCTCCTGCTGACCCTTTTCACGAACATCGTAAAAGGTCGAACCTTTTCCGGGCACAAAGATGTGTGGTACGATGAGCCCGATGGGCCAGACTATCGAAACTGATGACCCAATGGGCAACGCTGCGAAGCGTTTTTTGAGTGAAAACAGTGCGATTCAACCCGGAACGGGTTTCACATCAAAGCCTGGGGTCGACGCGAAGCGGCGCACCCCAGGGTCGTGATGTTCGTTCGCTCCGAACCCTGAAAGGGTTCCACAAGGCAGCGATCGATCCATAATCGTTTTGTGGAACCCCGTTGGGCAACGCCGTTAAGGATTCCTGCACCGAAAAACTGAGACGTTTAACCCGTGGCCGAGAGGCCAGGCCACAGCGAGTCTGAACAACCTGGCCTCTCGGCCACGGGTTAAACGATTCAAAATCCTTAACGGCGTTGCCCGGTCGGGTTGGAGGAACGGACATCGTCCGGCCACCAGAGAGGCCGCTATATTTGCTGACAGAAACGCTTCACCGCGTTGCCTGAAAGGTCGACTCAAGCTTGTGGTGACCATGGGCTCTGTCATCTGTGTCGACCCCTCGGGCCGTTTGTTCCTTCGGTCCATACGATTCCGGGGCCTGACGTCCCCGGCAATGGTTGTGCCTGCCCTCCGGGCATCAATCAAAGAAAATTGACTTCTATAAAATCCCTTAAAATATAAAGCCCCTGCAAAATTCAAATCCGCATAATCGAACGGGCGGATGGTGTCGTTAATGGCGAATTGACTGCGATTGCGCAACTCAGGGCTCTAACGTTTTCCTTCCTCTTCCGATGAGTCGCTCCATTCAAGTTCACTTCGAGGAGCACGTTTCTTTCGTTTCCTTTTCTTTCCTCCATGAACAGCCCAATGAGCATGCCTCCACAACCTCACGCTGCCGACTGTGACGGAAACCACGCAGACCGCGAATATCAGCACCGAATACCCGTTGGAATTTCCTTCCAGTCGCGACGAGTGTTTTGCACCGGGTATATACTGCACCCCGACGGTCTCACCATACTTTACCGGCCAGCTTAACGCCACGATGTCGCGTTCACTGCGGCTCGTGCCGTCCTTATCGGTAAATGTGTACTCAACTGCCTGCTTTGGTCGCCGTCGTCCCCGACTAGAATACTCATTTGTACGATACACACGGTTTACCGTCGCGCTCGCCGTTTCACCCCAAAGCCAGTATTTGGATTCAATGAGCGAATAGTAGCCGGAGAAGAAGAACGCAATGATCGCAATCAACAGAAACACCAGCCGTCGTTTTTCTGACTCATCGTCCATTTTGAAGACGCCTTGCGAAAATTGAGTGTCAGGTTGTCAGCAGGCAATCCGGTGAAGAGCATGACAATTTTGACGGGAATCAGCAAGAGTGCCATGCTGACTCGATTTGACCGAACATGGAGAGCAGGCGATCCACCCATTACCTGGTATGATGAGCTTAAACATGCCTCGACTGAAGTGCTTTTGCAGTCAGCCCGGTTTCCTGTTGAAGCATTTGCTTTGGTGTACCGGAAAACATGATCTGTCCTCCGTCGGGGCCGCTTCCTGGCCCAAGGTCGATCAGCCAGTCCGCAGACATCATCATGTCGGTGTTATGTTCAACCAGCAGCACGCTGTGTCCGACATCAACGAGCCCCTGCAGCAGTAAAAGCAATTTCACGACATCGGCGGGATGCAGGCCGCATGTCGGTTCGTCGAGCACATAAAGAGTATGATCGGGTACTGGTAAAGCAAGTTCCGTGGCCAGTCTTACCCGCTGTGATTCTCCGCCAGAAAAAGTGGATGAAGACTGCCCCAGCGTCAGGTAACCCAGTCCGACGCGGGAAAATGTGCGAAGGACCTGGTGCAGCAGTTCAAATTCGCAAAAAAAATCGGCAGCTTCGTCAACTCTCATTGCGAGGATATCCGCGACGGTGCGGCCTGCGAACCGAATCGCAAGAGTTGACCGACCAAACCGTCGACCGCGGCAGCCTGGGCAGGGAATTGTGGCATCGGGCAGAAACCGCATCTGCAGATTTCGGATCCCTGTTCCGCGACACTCAGCACATCGTCCCTCGCCAGCATTAAAGCTAAATCGCTGCGAGGAAAAACCTCTGGATCGAGCATCGCGAGTTTTGGCAAATAGTCGACGAATATGATCCCACAGCCCGCTGATCGTGGCCAGACACGAACGACTGTTTCGACCCGGCGGCGAACTGTCGAGCGAGATGATTCGCCGAATTTGTTCCAGTCCGTCAATGCGGCCGCATCGTGCATCTCGCATCGCCGTTTCAACGATGCCACTTTCCTGTACCTGAGCCGTCACTACAGGAAGTAACGTGTCTATAATGAGCGAGCTCTTACCCGAGCCACTGATTCCTGTGACGCAAACCAGCTGGTTCAGAGGGATTCGAACAGACACGTTTTGCAGGTTGTTGAGGCATGCGTTATGGATTGCCAGCGATGGTTTCGAATCGATCAACGGATCGCTGAAATCCGACTTGTCCGAAAGCGAATCGGGTCGGGGTCGCAGAGCCGCTGTCAGCTCGCCTCGCAGATACTGGCCAGTGGGCGAGTTTTCCGTTTTGGCCGCCTCTTTGGGATCTCCGGCGAACAAAAGCATTCCGCCGTCCGCGCCAGCGTTCGGACCCAGGTCAATCAGCCAGTCAGCACTGCGCATGACATCGCCGTCGTGTTCCACGACAACAACGGTGGCGCCTTCATCGCGCAACGTCTGCAGTGTTTGAATCAGTCGGTTCGTATCGAAAGGATGCAGTCCCGCAGTGGGCTCATCCAGAACAAAGCACGCACCGTGTAACCCGGAACCCAGACAGGCAGCCAGCCGAGCCCGCTGGAATTCGCCTCCTGAGAGTGTTCGAGTGACTCGATCAAGATTCAAATAACCCACGCCCACCTGCTGCAGACAGGCAAGGCGTCGAGCAATATCAGGCAGCGTTCTGGCCGCAACCAGACGTGACTCGGCTTCCATCTCGACTGAGCCATTCAGCAGCGTTTGCCAGTCGTGAACTTTTTCCGCGGCATCGTCGACGCTGAGTGATGTAAATTGTGAAATTGTCGATTGCAGAAAAGTAATTCGTCGGGCAAATGGCTGGAGGCGAGTCCCGTTGCAGGCCGGACAGGGCTCCTGACAAAATGCGGTAATCGCTTCGGAGTCGTCCACAACACCGTGGACTCCGAGTCCCCGACATTCCGCACATGCTCCCCAGGCTGAGTTAAAGCTGAATATCCTCGGCTCGGGAGTCGGAAAACTCAGATCACAGGCAGCACAGCTGTATCGAATACTAAACATTCGTTCGGACCAGCCGTCATCGGTCTGCCGACAAATGATGCAGGATCCGTCACTCTCGCGACATGCCAGCTCAATGGATTCACGAAGTCGCTGATCGATACCATCCTTCAGAACGATGCGATCGACGATCGCATCGATCGTATGCGGTACTGATGGATTCAGCGGGCCGCAGTCGGAGATGTCGATGAGGTCTCCGTCGACTCTGGCACGCACGAAGCCATTTCTGCCGATCCGTTCAAAAACCTCAGTGTGGGCGCCTCGTCGACCACGTACCAGCGGCGATAAAATCATGAGGCGCGACCGTTCCGGAAGATCCAGGGTCCGCTGAAGGATCTGATCGACCGTCTGACTGGTGACCGGTTCGCCACAGTTCGTGCAGTGTGCTGTCCCCGCTCGAGCGTACAGGAGCCGAAGATAGTCATAGATCTCCGTGGTCATGGCCAGAGTACTGCGTACCGGAGCCGCCGACATCCGCTGATCAACGCTGATTGTCGGAGGTAATCCGGAGACTTCGTCTGCGTCCGGCCGCGGCAACTGGTGCAACAGGGAGCGAGTCTGAACGGACACCGCTTCGAGATAACGCCGCTGACCTTCCGCAAATAATGTGTCGAACGCCAGCGAGCTCTTCCCGGAGCCGCTGACACCGGTCATCACGATGAGCTTCCCGGAGGGCAGATCGACATCAATATTCCGAAGATTGTGCGTCCTCGCTCCGCGAATCTTTATCATGAGTGGCGTTATGGCTTCAGGAACATTTCATCAAGATTCAGCAACACGTTCCCAACAACTACGAGGGCCGCAGCATTTGCTGCGGGAATTGATTCCGGTAACGGACCTATTGGTTCCGTCGCCAGGCGGGTGGCATCTTCGGCATGCTGCTGCATCTGCTGCAGGGTGTCCTGAAACAATGACATCATCGCCTGCAGTTCATTGTCTGCCGGAGGCCGCAGCAGGCAGCGACGAAACATGAGTACAAGCTGATCTTCCAGACGATCCGAATGCTTAAGTGCGATTCTGGAAAGCGACTGGGCCGCCTCAACGTAGACGGGGTCATTCAGCGTCACCAGGGACTGCAGAGGAGTATTCGTGCTGTTTCTTCGGATGGTACAAACTTCTCGATTAGGCGCATCGAACGTCGCCATCGACGGGTATGGATTGCTTCGTCGCCATGTTGTGTACAAGCCCCGACGATATCGATCCTCCCCGTCACTGGTCTTCCAGTCTGTTGAGCTGCCAAAGGCGGCATTCAACCCTAAACTCGGCTGTGGCGGTTTCACCGGCGCACCAAACATGCGGTCACTCAGAAGTCCGCTGACGGCCAATGCCTGATCCCGAACCATCTCGGCACTCAGCCGCACTCGAGGACCACGTGACAGCCAGCGGTTGTCCAGATCGGCAATGAGGGATTCGGGAGATACCCGGGCCGACTGACGATATGTGGCTGACATCACAATTTGCTTGAGAAACTCTTTGGTGTTCCATTGAGTTCGATGCACTTCCGTCGCCAGCCAGTCAAGGAGTTCCGGATGAGTCGGAGGTTCTCCCTGAGAACCAAATTCTTCGCTGGTCAGTACGATGCCTCGTCCAAACAGCGTTTCCCAGTAACGATTTGCCAGGACTCGGGCCGTCAGTGGATTTTCCGGATCAACCAGCCATTTGGCCATCGCCAGCCGGTCCACCTGACCTTCGGGAAGTGATGACCCAAATGCTGCGGGAACTCCTGCCGCCACAACTGGCCCCTTATCGAGGTAATTTCCGCGATATTGCAGCTGAGTCGACCTGCGGCTCTCCATCAGCTCCCGCAGAATGGGAACGGATGTGGCGGGCTTCATTGAAGCCAGCTGCTGACGCACGTCTGCAAGCACCTGACGCTGCGACGCAAGTTCCGGGGCGACATGTTCGCGATACCAGGTGCCGAGATTATCCTTCTGAGCGGCATCTCGCTGAGACTCGGGTGTATCGAGAATATTCAGCACCAGAAGGGGTACCTGACTGCGAAGTGCGGCTGTCTCATCCGCCGTGGTGCTCAGCCGGAATCGGCCCAAAACGTGATTCTCGTACGGCGACTTCTGTTCAATAATCAGACGAAGCACCGCTGGCTCTTTGACCGAAACCGGCGACGCGGGAATCACCACCAGAGTATGTTCGGACGTCAGACTTCCACCAACAGCCCAGCCGTTGTCCGCTTCCGTCTTACCGTCAAGAATTTCTGCGGCTTCAAATTTCTCCTGATGATAATCAGCATACGCTGCCTGCAGAACAATATCTTTTATGCCGGAAGGAGCGTACTCGGCAGACGGATTGGGAGACTCCGTGATCCTCTGCTGCCAGACCACTTCCTGAGCAGAATTCAGGAGCTTCAGATCAAAATTGGCCAGTCGAGCAGATACCTGATTGTCCGTGCGATTCCAGATCACCACTTTTTCGATGGCCACTTCGGACTTCAGATCAATTTGCCACCACGGATCGTCAGACACTGCAGTGTGGGTGACCGATTTCTTTTCATAATTTCCGTCGGTATTTCCATCGATCGCCAGATTTGCCGGGCCTGCATAGTCTGTTGAACTCTGCGATACCTCACCCGTCGGCGCAACATTCATTCCTTTGCTGTGGATTTGTACTTCTGCAAGCGAAAGGATTTTTTGTTGTCCGGGAATCTCAATTCTCAGATAGCGAGCCTGAGGGGCCGAAGCGGTAACGGGTACCAGCTGAGCACGCAGTTCAGTAATAACAAAGTTGCCTCCGCCATGTCCGGCACCGCCGCCCGGCAATGTTGGGTCCGGGATTGACTGAAGGCGAATTGCCGCGATGGAAGACGCACCGTTTTCGCCGGCTGGTTCGACCGGAATATCGACAGTGGTCACGTCTGTTTTGGCCGAACTCGCGATGACGACTGTCGCGTCTTCAAGGATTTGTGCGGTCCGCTCGCTGGCCATCTGCACTGAAGACGGACGGCTCGGTGTCCAGTCCGGTCGACGCTGTAATCGCTGTTCCCATAACTGCTGGGATGCCACAACAGCGTCATTCGGGGCGGCAATCTCTGCTTCCAGATCCGCCACCTGTTTTTGCAGATCCGATTTTTTCTGCTTCTGCTCATCCGTATACAGCTGCAGCAGAGGTGATTCGTCTCCGCGATCAGCATCCTGAGTGTTATTCAGAATCGCAAAGAACCGAAAATACTCTTCCTGACTGATCGGATCATACTTGTGAGAATGGCACTGTGCGCACGCCATTGTCGTACCCATCCACACCGCCATCGTTGTGTTCACTCGGTCCACGACGGCCACATTACGAAACTCTTCATCGTTGGTACCACCTTCATTATTCGTCAGCGTGTTGCGATGAAATGCGGTCGCCAGAAGCTGTTCATCCGTTGGATTGGGAAGCAGGTCCCCAGCGAGCTGCTCGATGGTGAACTGATCAAACGGCATGTTCGAATTGATTGCCCGAACAACCCAGTCGCGATATCCCCAGATTGTTCGTGCAGGGTCGTCAGCGTATCCCGCGCTGTCGGCATAACGTGCGAGGTCGAGCCACTGACGAGCCCAGTGTTCTCCAAAGGCAGGTCGTTTCAGAAGTTCGTCAACCAGCTTCTCCCATGCCTGCGGTGACTGATCAGCTACAAACGCATCGGCTTCTTCAACACTAATCGGCAGTCCAGTGAGGTCCAGACTCACACGTCGAGCCAATGCGTACCGGTCGGCTTCCGGCGATGGCTGCAGTCCCTGCTCCAGCATTCGTTTTAGCACAAACTGATCAATGGGATTACGCGGCCAGCTGGAATGCGCTGCATCCGCAACCGGCGGCTCAGGCCGCTGAGGCTTAACGTACGACCAGTGAACAGCAAAGGGAGCTCCCTGCTGAATCCAGCGGCGTATCAGCTCAATCTCTGCAGGAGTCAGCGGCTTTGAGAACTCGGCAGGCGGCATTCTCAGGTCAGCATCGGTATTCGTGACGCGAGCCAGCAATTCGCTTGACTCCGGATGCCCGGGAACAATCGCGACACTGCCGGATTCCAGCTTCGCTGTGGCGACATGGGAATCGTCCAGACGAAGTCCGGCTTTCAGTCTGGCCTGATCCGGCCCATGACATGCAAAACATTTGTTGGACAGGATCGGACGAATGTCGCGATTGAAATCCACATCGGCCGCAAAAATCATCTGCGGAGAACTGGCTGCAAGCAGAGCCATCGTGATCAGAACGCACTGTCGCATGGTGAGCTGTCTGTCTGGCAGGAATTGAAGAAGCTTCATCTCAGGAACTTCGGAAAAGCGCCTGACGAATATCCGAGGAACTTCATTCACTGTGCATCACAGCAAACACAGATCCCGGAATTCTCAACCCCTGCATTATATCAGCAGCGACTCCAGAAAACATGGAGTGAGTACGGAACAGGGAAAATACAGCTTCCGCTCGCAGGAAACATTCTGACGGTTCTCATCCGACTCGGAATTTTCCGTCAAAATCGATCGTTATTGGTGTCATTTCGGGGTGTTGTTTCGGGCGTGTTGCGAAACCAAACTCAAAAACCGGGATTCAGAAATTTGCGGATGCCGGTTCTCGTCCCTGATTTTCAGTCGTACGCATGAACGCGAGGGATGGGTTCGGTCTGTTCGAGGTGCGGTATCATGGTGTTCAAAGCGGAAGCTGTATTCCTGTTTTCTACAAAGCAATAAGACTGTGCAGCCGTCTTATCTCTTGCAGCCCCCTGAAATTCCTCTCAGGTGCTGACAAAGGCAGTAATCGATGAACTCCCGCAAAACTTGCTTTTCTGTTCAGTAGAAAGGAAGGACATACCCTCGAATTTGCCGCCTGATGAACGGCTGGCAACGGTTGTACGGAATATTCTGTCTGGTTTGCCAGGTAGGAAAGTGCACATGCGAACAAGTGCACGTTTGCTCCGATTTAGACGATAACGGCAGAGGGGAAATTGTTTTTTGCCGGGAGGGCGAGGCTCCTGCCGAGCCGAGCTTTTTTTCGGGAGGGCGAGGCTCCCGCCGAGCCGTGCTTTTTTCGGGAGGGCGAGGCTAGGCAGCAGCAAAGTTGGTATTTTAGGAGGAATTGGGGTATCCAAATAGTGTGAAATCTGTTTCGCTTCGTGAAATGGATTTTGGTGTGGGACATGGCGCTAAG
>JALHMY010000160.1 GCA_022843805.1 Fuerstiella sp. | reverse complement strand
TGAAACGCATGAGACGTTAATGGCCTGTGGGATCGATCCTGGCGTTTGGAAGCTGGCCCCCATGCAATGGCCAAACCAACATCCAATCCCTCCTCTGTCCGCCTCACGACACGTCTGTGCTATTCTCGTTCACCGATTTCACAAGTTACGCTGAACCAATACACAGAAATTCCTTCAATGCAGCAGGATTTAGCTGCCGGGGCTCAGCCTTCGTATTCCGACAGGTAACCCTTAAATTCACGATAGTGCTCTTCTTCATCACCCAAAGCTGTGATGCAAAGATCCTGAGTCACATAGTCGTCGCCATCGCAGATTTTGATCAGCTTTTTGTATTGTCCAATTGCCGATTCTTCTGCGGCGATGACACCCTTGATCACAGCAACGACATCGGTCAGCTTCTGAGGGGGCTGCAGGCTGGTTTGGCGGTATTTAAAGCTCGCACTTCCAGGCACAATTCCGCCGATGGTCTTAATTCGCTTTGCAATCAGTTGAGCATGCGTGAGCTCTGCCTGAATATCAGCCTGAAGTGACGCTTTAATTTCCTCGGCTCGTACTCCATCCAGGTTAATGGAATTCGCGATGTAGTTCATCACGGTTTCCATTTCCATCCAGTATGCAATGCACAGTTCGTCGATAATGATTTGCTTTTTGTCTGCTTCCGACATCTTTCCTGACTCTCCGTTGACTGAATATTTCGACTGACGGTTTACGATTTTGACTGTCTGTTTACTTAACTGTCTGCTTAAAGAACAAATCGACTCAGATCTTCATCTTTCCGAATATCATCCAGTTTGCCGCGGACATAGTCCCCGGTGACCACGATCGTTTTGGGACCGCAGTCAGGTGCTTCGAAGCTCACATCTTCAAGAAGTCGTTCGATAATTGTTTGAAGCCGACGAGCACCGATGTTCTGAGTTGTCTGGTTCACGTGCCACGCCACTTCTGCCATGGATTCTATGCCATCGGGAGTAAATTCCAGTGTGATTCCGTCAACGGCAAGCAGCTCCGTATACTGACGCGTGAGTGAGCCGGTGGGCTCAGTCAGAATTCTCACCAGATCCTGGCGAGTCAGATCCTGCAGTTCAACCCGGATGGGAAATCTTCCCTGAAGTTCGGGCATCAGATCCGACGGACGAGACCGATGGAACGCACCAGCGGCGATAAACATGATTTTCTCTGTGGAAACCTGACCATAACGAGTATTGACGGTTGTTCCTTCGACGATCGGAAGCAAATCCCGCTGCACACCCTGGCGGGACACGTCGGCCGACTTTGTGCCTTCACTGCTGCTGCAGATTTTGTCAATTTCATCAATAAAAATCATCCCTGACGATTCCGTCAGGCGAACGGCTTCCTCGTTGACGCTTTCCTTGTCAAGAAGGCCTTCCACTTCCTGCTCCAGCAGAATTTTTCGGGCTTCCCGGACAGTCATGCGCCGCGCATTCCGCTGTTTTGGCATCATTTTCTCCAGCATCCCCTGGAGGTCCATGTCCATCTGTTCCATGCCCATATTCGTGAAGACCTGAACGGGCGAACTTTTCTGTTCAACGGACAGTTCCACCTGACGTTCTTCGAGCGTTCCGGCTTTCAGCATATCTCGAAACTTGGCCATCGTACGCTCTCGGCGCGCTTTTATGTCATCGGTATCCGGAGGTGATTCGGCATCCGAATCCGGCTCTGAGGAAGACGGTTCGGGGACGGAGTCCAGAGGCACCAGAAGTTTCAGCAGACGATCTTCGACCTTTCGCTGAGCTTCTCCTTCAATCTCCTTTCGACGTGAAGCCCGTACCATACCAATTGCCGCCTCGACCAGGTCCCTGATCATGCTCTCCACATCGCGGCCATAATAACCAACTTCCGTGTATTTGGTGGCTTCGACTTTGATGAACGGGGCACCCGTCATGGAGGCGAGTCGCCGTGTGATTTCGGTCTTGCCGACACCAGTTGGTCCAATCATCAGAATATTGCGTGGAGTCACCTCGCGTCGCATATCATCAGAAAGTCGCAGCCATCGCCAGCGATTTCGAAGTGCAATCGCCACGGCTCGCTTCGCGGCGGTCTGGCCCACAATGTACTGATTCAGCTGTTCGACAATTTGTCCTGGCGTCATTTCTGACACGGCAGTTCCTCGATCACAATATTGTGGTTTGTATAAATATCGATATCGGCTGCGATGTTCAGCGATTCTCGCACGATGTCGACGGCAGAAAGTTCCGAATGCCGGACAAGAGCCCGCGCGGCTGCAGTGGCATACGGCCCCCCGGATCCAATTCCCACAACTCCATCCGTCGGCTGAACGACATCGCCCTGGCCTGTCAGCAGCAGCGTCAAATCCGCATCAGCAACAATCATCATGGCCTCAAGACGACGCAGAGCACGATCCGTTCGCCAGTCACGTGCGAGCTCCGTTGCAGCGCGGGCAATATTCCCAGGGTAATCTTTTGCCTTCTGTTCAAATCGTTCCATCAGGGCAAATGCATCCGCTGTTGAGCCGGCAAATCCAACAAGGACACGGTTCTCCAGCATCCGGCGGAGTTTTTTCGTGTCTGCCTTCATGATCGTATTACCGTATGTGACCTGCCCGTCCGCACCCAGCACGAGTTTGCCCCGGTGCCGGACCGCCAGTACGGTGGTGGACCTCCATTGAGCTTTTTCCTGCACTTGTTCCTTCTTCCTGACTACGAACCCGTGACCACAACTGTCTTCAAACGAGGAAGTTCACATAACTGACTGCCAAACGTCCCTCATTCCGAACTGATTCATGTTATACACGGATGCGGCAGGATTCCGAGCGAGCCGCACAGCCAAAATTCCGCTCTTTGACTTCCCGGACGAGATACTCACGGTCGAATGGACCCTGAACCATTGATTTCACCTGACCACGCTATAATCTCAGCAAGTCAAACAGAATTGTTTCGAAAACTGTTCCTCAGGAGTAAGTTTCCATGAGTTCGTCTGAGGTTGAAGCAAAAAAAATTGCCGACCTGAAGGAACTGGTTGATCGCTGTCAGAAAACCATGGCCCATGCATGGATGGTTCGAACCTTCGTTAAACATTCGGACGAGGTGGAGGATTATCCGGAAATCAATGAAATGGCCAGAACCATTTTCGACACATTCCGAGCGCTCGAAACTCAGGTGGATGACCCGGCCAGCTACTTTAAGGTCGTTCGCAAAAAAATCGGAAGTCTGAAATCAGCCGCGAACCAGTTTGAGAAAGATGCATGGCACGCCTCAACTCATACCAACTTTCAGCAGGCCGTGATTTCTGCAAAGTATGTGAGTCAGCAGCTTGAGGAGCTACTTCAAAGGGCCGAAACCATTTTGCCTCGACCGGTTGCTCCAAAGATCATTCTGCCCACTGCAGCGAAAACCCCACAATCTTCCGAAGCAGAAGCGGCTCATGACGGTTCGGCGGATGACAATTGATGCTCAGGAAGGCCTCCCGTACCCGCAACGAATGACTCGCCTCAACCTCGTTCTGGGTTCTGGCCGAAACAATACGCTCCGTTTCCAGCCAAAGACAAAAGGGTGAAGGCATTTTTCAACCTTCACCCTCTGCATGTCTGGCACTTCTAATCCTGGAACCTTCGCAACTCGATGCCGCGAATGCCCGACTTATTCAGGCAATCGGCCCGACGTTACCCGAGGAAACGAACCTGTGCAGGCTCGCATAAATTCCACCAGATCCACCGACTCCTGAGGTGTCAGCTTCAGCGGTGTCATCTTATCACTGAGCCACTGATTGCGAATTCCGCCCTTGTTATAGTGCTCGACGACTTCTTCCAGAGTCGACAGACTTCCGTCATGCATATAGGGGGCTGAAAGCGCCACGTTGCGAATTGTTGGGGTCTTAAAAGCGCCCTTGTCTTTTTCCACTTTTGTCTCTGCGTACCGGCCGAGATCCGGTTCTTTAGCCGACATACCTACTCCCAGATTGTGGTACTGCTCGTCTGCCAGATTTGCTCCGACGTGACAGTTACTGCAGCCCACCTTTTTGCTGAAGAACAGTTCCTGCCCGCGGATGGCGCTTTCTGACATCGGGAATTCTTCCAGAGCCTTCTTTGATGACTCATACTCGGCAAAAACTGCCGGAGAATCTGCTTTCAAATCGGCCAGATCTTCTTTTTCCAGATCAGCAAACCGCTTGTAAGATTCTCGATAGTCATATTGTGACGGACCGGTCACAAGAACGCGTTCGAAAGAAGCGATGGCCATTCCGATGGTTTCGATCGTCAGTCCCTTGCCAGGGAAGATCTTTTCGAACTGCATTGCATATCCGGGGATTGTCTTCAGAGTGGAAACGCAGGCGTCGTGCGTATTACCCATTTCAATTGGGTTCTGAATTGGCCCAATCGCCTGAGCCTCCAGCGAATCCGCTCGCCCATCCCAGAACTGACGATCACTGAGAATTCTGTTGTAGCTTACCGGCGAGTTTCGATTGCCTTTCTGAGCTCCGATACCATTTCCTGTCATTGTGTGGCGGGAAAATCCTTCCTGCGGATGATGGCAGGACGCGCAGCTTACCGTATTGTCGGCAGAAAGTCGGGTGTCGAAGTACAGCTGGCGACCGAGCTCCACTTTGGCGCGGGTCAGCGGATTCTTGTCCAGACCCTTCATCTGAGACTGGCCAAGGCTAAGGCCCAGAGGAAGCTGAATCTCAAGTACCTGATGATTAGCGGGAACGGCGAGCCATTTCCGGATTTCGTCAGCTGTCAGAGGCCCCTCACCGGGAATTCCCGAGGTCACATTCTCTGAACCAAGATCCACTTTCACAGTTTCTGCAGCTCTGACAGACACCTGTGAGATCATCATGACTGCTGCACACAAAACGAACGAGACCTTCCACCGAACCAACATACTGCTCTCCTGTCTAAAAGCGATGCCTTATTCCAGGCCACTGAACTGTCATATTCAGATTCTAGTTTCTGCTGCGGCAGATTCCAAACAATGGAAGCATGACGGACAGTTCCGATCACAACTTACATTGCCGCGAACAGTTAACAGCGGTGACTGGTTGAAAAAAGGCCGTCTGTTTGTCAAAACTCCGGTGACGAGCAAATTGGCAGGAGTAAATTCCCAAAAAATCTCCTTCATATTTCCCATAACTGATCAAAGTGCATTCTTTACATGGTTCAAATTAACGAAAATTATCTGAAGCTGAAAGCGGGCTATCTTTTTCCGGAGATTGCTCGCCGAGTGACTGCTTTTGCAAAAGAACATTCGGAGGCAAAAATCATTCGGCTCGGTATTGGCGACGTCACCGAACCATTGCCTCCTGCGGTCGTTAAGGCGATGCATGCAGCGGTCGACGAACTGGCAAGCCGTGAATCGTTTCGGGGTTACGGCCCGGAGCAGGGCTACGCTTTTCTCCGTGAAGCTGTCGCTCAGCACGACTTTGCGGCACGTGGAGTTGACATTTCGCCGGATGAGATTTTTATTTCTGATGGATCCAAGTGCGATACCGGCAACATTCTGGATATCTTCGGTCAGGATAACCGGATTGCAGTGACCGATCCGGTTTACCCTGTTTATGTCGACACGAACGTCATGGCGGGCCACACGGGACCTGCGGACGATTCGGGGCGATATGGCGGGCTTGTGTATCTGGTGGCCAATGAAGCCAATGGTTTCATCCCTGACCTGCCAGCCGAACCTGTTGACCTGATATATCTGTGCTTCCCAAATAATCCGACAGGAACTGTGGCCTCCCGTGAAGTACTGCAGCGCTGGGTGCAGTATGCGCGAGAGAATAAATCCGTGATCCTGTTTGACGCGGCGTACGAGGCGTTTATTTCGGATCCTTCGATCCCGCACAGTATCTACGAAATCGAAGGTGCAAAAGAGGTCGCCATCGAATTTCGCAGCTTCAGTAAAAGTATTGGTTTTACTGGCGTACGTTGTGCTCTGACCGTTATTCCAAAACAATTGGTCGCTACGGCATCAACGGGTGAAGCGGTCTCTCTGCATCAGCTGTGGAGTCGCCGACATTCGACCAAATTCAACGGCGCTTCGTATGTCGTTCAGCAGGGCGCGGCCGCCGCTTATACGGCAGAGGGTCGCTCACAGATGCAGGACCTGATTCGCTTTTATATGACGAACGCGCGCCTGCTGCGGGAAGGCCTGGAATCTGTTGGAATCAGCGTTTTTGGCGGAGTTAACGCCCCTTACGTCTGGCTGAAAACGCCAGGAAAGCTGACCAGCTGGGAGTTCTTCGACTTACTTCTGAACAAAGCCCATTTGGTCGGAACGCCAGGAAGTGGTTTTGGTGCGGCTGGCGAAGGTTATTTTCGCCTGAGTGCGTTTAACAGTCGTTCGAATGTGGAAGAAGCACTGGTCCGTTTTCGTCAGTTGATTGGCTGACTGTCCGGGATAAAATGACGAAATGGATCGGCGGTCGGCGACTGGCATTCACATTCTGTGCCGAACGGCGCAAGTTCTTCTGGCCAAAATGGTGGCTTTTGTCGTACGATAAGTCGAGCATCAAAATTGTTTTACCGGGAGCCGAATTGTTTTACCGGGAGGGCAAGGCTCCTGCCGAGCCGAATTGTTTTACCGGGAGGGCGAGGCTCCCGCCGAGCCGAATTGTTTTACCGGGAGGGCGAAGCTCCTGCCGAGCCGAATTGTTTTGACGGGAGGGCGAGGCTCCTGCCGAGCCGAATTGTTTTACCGGGAGGGCGAGGCTCCCGCCGAGCCGAATTGTTTTACCGGGAGGGCGAAGCTCCTGCCGAGCCGAATTGTTTTAACGGGAGGGCGAGGCTCCCGCCGAGCCGAATTGTTTTGACGGGAGGGCGAGGCTCCCGCCGAGACGAATTGTTTAACGGGAGGGCGAGGCTCCCGCCGAGCCGAATTGTTTAACGGGAGGGCGAGGCTCCTGCCGAGCCGAATTGTTTTAACGGGAGGGCGAGGCTCCTGCCGAGCCGAATTGTTTTAACGGGAGGACGAGGCTCCTGCCGAGCCGAATTGTTTTAACGGGAGGGCGAGGCTCCTGCCGAGCCGAATCTTTCCTGGCTCAGCAGGAGCTTCGCCCTCCCATCTGTCGAGGTGATTGGTATGATTTTACCTGTCGGTCGCCCAGGAAAAACGAGCCTGATGTTCGAAGGGAGCAATCAACAATCTGGGCTGTCGACTGTGAGATGAATTTCCCGATTCAGTTTTGAAAATTCTGCAAATGTTGATCTCTGCCTCCATACTCAGTTCAGCAAAAACGACCGTGACTGTTGTTGCGGTGACGGTCGTATTGTTGTTCAGTCAGAGTGCCTGGGCTTCGTGCGGAGATTATCTGCACACGCGATTTTCGCGGCCGACTCAGCATTTCGGAATGAATCCCGCGGAAGGGATGGCTGATTCGTCGTTTTCGGAAGCTGACCCTGAGCGATCTCTTCTCATTCGGCCTGATCAGGGTGGATCGCTCGACACGTCGGCGGGTCGGCTTTTGGCGCATGCGTTTTTCGATCCGCTGAACAGAGATGGCGGTCGCCCCTGCAGCGGGCCAGGCTGCGAAAGATCCTCGGATCCTCTGTCGGTTCCTGTTCCTCCGCCGACATCGTCGTTCCAGGATGACCGGGCGCTGTTCAATGAACTCGCCTCAGGTGTGCGGAGTGTGTCGCGGCGTCGACTTTGTGCTCATGAGCCTTCCGCGATGGCTTGTGCTGGTTTTCCTCTATTGCTGACCGAGCCGCCGGATTGCCGTTTCTGATTCTCCGGACTTCCTTCCGTGAAATTCAGATTTCTGGCATTCCACCGCACAGCATTTTGCATGCGGCATCTGGTCATGATCGCCCAATGACAGCACCTGGCATGCGTCAGCATGTGGCACAGTGCATAGGGCGCCTTTTCTGATGCAATAGTTACAGAGGAAAGTGACAGGTCTATGAACCCCGAATCAAACCCGGCGAGCCCGGCTGCAGTTCTGCCTCCGAAGCAAATCGTTCGCAAAGCCATCGGACCACGGTTGCGGATTGTCTTCAACATTGTGCTCGGGCTGACTGCTCTGATTGGCGCCAATAGTGTTTACCTGGCCGGTGTCACGGCAATGGAATGGTTTTATGCCGGGCAGACGTACCAGGATTATTTTTATGTCTGGATGCTGCTTGCGCACATCGTGATCGGCCTTCTGATCACAACTCCGTTTCTGATTTTTGGTCTCATTCACATGAGAAATACCAAAGACCGAAAAGTGCGTCGGACCGTAAACATCGGCTATGCGCTGTTTGGCGTTTGCCTGCTCGTTTTGATTTCGGGCTTCCTTCTGGTGCGTATCGACGGCCTGTTCGATTTGAAAGCCCCCGCAGCCCGAAATGCAGTTTACTGGCTTCATGTGGCGATGCCGTTCCTTGGAGCATGGCTCTACTGGCTGCACCGGTTGGTGGGGCCGCGGATGCGATGGAAAACAGGGCTGACTCTGGCAGGGCTGGCAGGGGCTGCAGCGGTCGGAATGATCTTCCTTCAGTCTCAGGATCCTCGAAAATGGAATGTCGCAGGCCCTGAGTCCGGTGCCAAATACTTTGAACCCTCACTGGCGAAAACAGCGACAGGAAATTTCATCCCCGCCGAAACGCTCGACATGAATCAATATTGCATGAAGTGTCATCAGGATGCTCATGATCAGTGGGCAGGCAGCGCGCACCGTTTCAGTTCGTTCAACAATCCCGCCTATCTGGCCTCGGTGTCAGAAACCCGGGAAGTCTCCATGAAGCGCGACGGAACCGTTCAGGGTTCGCGGTGGTGTGCTGGCTGCCATGATCCTGTTCCATTCTTCAGCGGAGCCTTCGATGACCCGAATTTCGACATGCTGAATCATCCAACAGCAAAGTCCGGAATCACATGTACCACCTGCCATGCGATCACGCATGTAAACAGCAATCTCGGGAACGCGGATTTCACCATTGAAGAACCGCAGCATTATCCTTTTGCATTCAGCACCAATCCGATACTTCAGTGGGTGAACAATCAGCTGGTGAAAGCCAAACCGTCCTTTCACAAAAAGACGTTTTTAAAACCACTCCACAAGACTTCCGAATTCTGCAGCGCCTGTCACAAGGTTCACCTGCCATATGCTTTGAACCACTACAAGGAATTTCTCCGCGGACAGAATCACTACGATTCCTGGCTGCTGAGCGGGGTTTCCGGTCATGGTGCAAGAAGCTTCTATTATCCGGAGACAGCCCAGACCAACTGCAATGGCTGTCATATGCCTGTGCAGGAATCAACCGACTTTGGCGCTCAGGTCTTCGAGGACACAGGCAAGCTGAAAATCCACAATCACCTCTATCCGTCGGCCAATACAGCAATTGGATGGTTTCAGGACCAGCCAGACGTTATCAAAGCACATCAGGATTTTCTGAAAGGTGTTCTGCGAGTTGACCTGTTTGGAGTGCGTGATGGCGATTCAATTGACTCGCCTCTGGTTGCCCCGCTGCGTCCTCAGGTGCCTGCTCTTAAGCCCGGCAATACTTACCTGCTGGAGACCGTCATCCGCACTCTGAAAATGGGCCATCATTTTACTCAGGGCACGACCGACTCGAACGAAGTCTGGCTGCACGTCACACTGGATTCCGGCGATCGACGAATCGGTGTCAGCGGTGAAATGGATGAGAACAACAGTGTCGATCCCTGGGCTCACTATGTCAACAACTTCATGCTGGATCGACATGGCAATCGGATTGATCGTCGAAACGCGCAGGACATTTTTGTTCCGCTCTATGTCAATCAGATTCCGCCAGGTGCAGGTCAGACAGTGCACTACAGTTTCCAGCTTCCTGCGGATGTGTCTGCACCTGTGAAGGCTCATGTACGACTGCTGTATCGAAAGTTCGATTCGATCTATATGGATTTTGTTGACAGGAAACTCACTCAGCTGGGGACGAAGCTGAAAGGACATCGCGACGGTCAGCCTTACCGGAACGAACTTCCAGTGACGCTGCTGGCTGAAGATACAGTGATCTTCCCGGTTGAAGGCGTCTCCGCTGATGTTGTGAACGCCGAACGTGATATTCCGGAATGGCAGCGATGGAATGATTACGGCATCGGCCTGCTGTTGAAAGGAAAGGCCGAACTCCGGCAGGCTGCCGAGGCTTTCCGAAAAGTCGAGCAGCTCGGTCGTTACGACGGACCACTGAATCTTGCACGCGTCCTGTTTGCCGAGGCGGGAGAGGGACAGCTGGATGAGGCGGTCGCGGCAGTCAGAAGAGCGGCCGAACATACCGACCCTCCTGCTCCTGTGTGGACGGTGGCGTGGCTCAGCGGCCTTGTGAACCGACAGCAGGGTTTTCTGGCCGAGGCGGAAGATAATTTTCGACAGGTTCTGGAGTATAAAACGGCCGAAACGGAAAAACGCAAATTCAACTTCAGCCGGGATTATGAAGTTCTGAACCTGCTCGGACAAACGATCTTTGATCGAGCCCTGCAGCTGCGAGGCGCTGCGAATGCCGAGGAACGCCGAGCGAGAATGATGGAAGCCGTCGAGGTGTTTCAGAAGACGCTGCTGATCGATTCCGAGAACGTGGATGCTCATTACAACCTCGGACAGCTTTACTCTCAGCTGAGAGACACGGAACTCGCTGGAAAGCACCAGCAGCTGCACGCACGATATAAAATTGATGATACTGCTCGTGGACAGGCAGTGGGTGCCGCGCGGGAAAAATATCCGGCGGCCAACTTTAAGGCCGAGCCGGTCGTGATTTATGACCTGCAGAGAACACAGAAAGTCGCTGAAAGGGACGCTGAAAAACCGACTGACGAAAATCGGTCAGCCACCGGTGCAGAAGACTGATAAGCCCTGAAAAAACTTATTGGCCGCGTGGTGGCGAGAGTGGTTGAGATCAGATCTCTGACTGTATTGGTTCAGCGTCACTTGTGAATTCGGTGCACGAGAATAACACAGACGTGTCGTGAGGCGGACAGAGGAGGAATTGGATGTTGGTTTGGCCATTGCATGGGGGCCAGCTTCCAAACGCCAGGATCGATCCCACAGGCCATTCACGTCTCATGCGTTTCAATGAATGCACCATTGCAACCTGCCCCAACGGGGCTCAGTGTGAAAGCCTGGGGCATCGCCCCAGGAATTGCACACAACAATGACGAATGCCCTGAAAGGCAA
>JALHMY010000159.1 GCA_022843805.1 Fuerstiella sp. | reverse complement strand
ACAGAAACAGCGACCAATGCATATCAAACAACTCGATTACAACGTCGCGCTAATACGCGAATGACGCCCTACGCGCGGAGATAATTAACTAAACCGCTAAAATGTTCGCTTGTTTGAGGTCTAGGTGCATCATCAGCTTTAGGTGCCTGGCACCTTGTGGGCTTTGAGTGCCTGGCACCTAATCAGGAAGTTGCAATGATTTCCCGGGTTTTGTTGGAATGGTGACATAACAGAGTCGGCGCCACATGGCTGTTTTCACCTTTGTGACGGCCAGGCGCAGAAGCAATCAGCCCCTGTTGCGCAACGATGCACTTCCATGGCAGTGCGTTTCCGCAGGCACATGCAGGCAGACAGTGCCGATAAACGCATGCATCGGACAGGAGGGCATAGGAGACCGGAAAGCTGCCAGTACAGGCATCCGAGGGCGCGAATCCGGGCCGTTGTTATCGACGGTGGGACGCGATTGGCGATCACTCCGGACGGGTTGCTCGCGTTTTTCCTGATATTCGCCGCTGAACATCACCACACCACTGGCTGACGCAACAACCCGGGAACGCTGATGCTCTGCGCAGTATTCGATGGCAACATTGGGAACGGTGCGACGCGACAGTTCCTGTCGGCAACACACTGACTTGCTCCGTGCGTGCCCGGGCATCATCGTGCGCGACAACGCTGGAGCTCAGTACCGCTTTCACTGATGGCGATTATCGAATGACAGTTGTCAGCCCGATATTCCGAACATCGGTCAGGAGATCGACGCCTGTGCGGCTCGTCGTGACAGTCGGAGCGAGCGGAACGCAAGGACAGACGTCGAGAGTCCGGCTTCTGTGCGGAATCTTTTGCGGAAATTCCTGACGAGATCCACCCACGTCTCCGCACTGCAGCTCAGACGCTCCAGAATGGGGGCAAACTCTGCCGGAATATGGCCCACTTTGTCCTGACGAATTTGTCGACCGGTCCAGTCCAGCAACTGCAGATACTGGTCAAGACTCATCGGCAGACAGCCTTTGTTGCTGGCTCGACGCCCAGAGGGCGTTGCTCGGTCTTCGATGAGAGTCGACGCGAGCTCCAGAGGTGCCAGCCAGCCGGATCGGACTTCCCATTCCTCGCTCGGTGTTTCAGGCACCTCAACAGTTTCAGTCAATTCAACGGTTTCGGACTGCGATTCAACTACATCCTGTGATTCGCAGCAAGGCTCATTGGCTGAAGCCGATGTCGATTCTACAGCGGATTCTGAGGCAGACTCGGGGGCAGACGCTGCACCGGGTTCAACTGCGGAATCCAATGCCTGCTCCGTGAGCTCCAATGCCTGCAGCGTTTCGACTGGAACGGGAATCGCTGCCAGGGCCGGGGCCGCGGGATTCGTCAGCCCCGAGAGATCTTTCAGTCGAATCCAGTCCAGAATCCGTTCTCTCGCGCTGGTATAGTCGCTGGTCTCCGGAGTCAGTGCCAAACCTGCTCGAATGGGATTCAAATCCACATAGGCCATACAGGCGGCTATCGCTGTTTCATCCACAAGGGGCTTCGCTTTGAAGCGTCCCTCCCAAAAGTGTCCTGTCACTTCCTCTTCAGCATTGCTGCGGCGGGCAATGGGTTCGGACAGGCACTTCATGAACCACGACACGTTCGACAAACGCTCTCGTCGTTCTTCGAGAACCGCCACATCACCGAGAATCTGATTCAGTTCCAGATCGGTCGGGTCTTCCGGGCTTCCATCTGTCTTTTTTCGCTCCGGATACAATCGCCACCAGTGCATCGCCACATTTTCATCGGACCAGAGTTTCACCACATCCGGCCGGGTTCTGAGCACCACATGCATGTGATTGTCCATCACCGCAAAGCTGAGTACATCAATGCCGAAGATTCCCGCAAGCACTTCCATGCGATCGCGGATCCAGTCTTTGCGATAGGAGAAATCTTTTCCCGACCTGCGGTCTTTACCACACAGTCGAGTCCTGCGAACACAGCGATTGCTGCAGTGAAATGCCTGAACTTCGTCCTTCGAAAAGATCTCCGACCGTTTCACCCGTGGCATGACAGTGCCTCCCGGAATACGTGC
The DNA here is from genome assembly GCA_022843805.1 of Fuerstiella sp. GTDB lineage: Bacteria > Planctomycetota > Planctomycetia > Planctomycetales > Planctomycetaceae > F1-80-MAGs062. Next base: position 9,526 of record JALHMY010000159.1, on the reverse strand, counting down.
TTTCGAATGTTGTCCAATCACAGTTGTAGGTGTGATTGTACAACCAGTGCATGAATATGTCAACCAAGCGCGGGTGATATTATTAGTACTATATAACCTGAGTGATTATGCGTGAGGAGTCGAACGGCAGCCACAGGCCGGGAAGCGGGGCCAGACACCTAAGAATGCGCCCTCGATCAGGAAGCACTCCCTGTATTCAAACTCCATCTCCCAGGCCAGAAGCGCCATATCCATGGTCGAAACGGTCGCATTCCTGTTGGCGACAGCACCTTGATGCGTGCCTGGCACCCTGAGTGATTATGCGAATGCTGACGCATCCGGTCTCAGGTGCAAAGTGTGTTTCGGGTGCATGGCACCTTGGCACATTTTTGGCACCTTGGCACATTTTTATGCATCTGTGTTTTTACAGTAAAGTGCCAGACACCTTGCTGGCGCCAGTGCATGGCATCTTGTGACGTTCTTTCGTGCTGGCAGTTCGAGAAATGCTGCCATCAAGGTGCCATGCACCTGTATCTTTATGCACCTGTATCTTTAATGCACGTGTGCTATTGGAGGAAGGTGCCGGACAGCTTGCTGGTGCCACTTTTGGAGCTTTGCAAAGGTGCATGGCACCTTGCGGCAGCATTGGAGCTTTGCAAAGGTGCATGGCACCTTGCGGCAGCATTGCCGTCATCTTGCGTCGTTCCCTTGGTCAAAGGTGCATGGCACCTTGCCAGAAAGTTGATACGCCGATGCGGAAGGCCCGTTACGAGCATGGCACACTCATGTCAGCGACAAGAGCGTGGCTTGGCACTCATGGGCGGACGTGAAGGCCGAGTTCGGATCGGCGAGCCTCGTCGGGAACTGCGTGGTCTTCAACATTGGGGGAAACAAATACCGACTGGTAACTCGCATCCTGTATCCGAGCCAGAAGGTCTTCATTCTGAAGTGCATGACGCACGTTGAATACGACGAAGACAAGTGGAAGACAGACTGCGGCTGCTACGAGTCTCCCCCCTCCCAAGCCCGGCAAGACAGTCAAAGCGGCCACCGAAGAAGTCAAACCGGCGAAGCGAAAGAAACGAGGAACCTGACTGTGACATCCAAAATTGTGGCAAACAGGACGCAATTTCGTCTGAAGGGGAAGAGCCGTGACTCCTACATGGAGCTTGTGCTCGATTTCCCTTTGGCGTCGATTAAGTCGGACGAGCATCTGGCCGAAGCACAGCGGGTGATGGACGGCCTGCTTTCCCGTGGCACGCTCGACGCAGGCGAAGAGACCTATCTTGACGCTTTGAGTGACCTCGTGGGTTCCTATGAAGATGAGCATCATGCCATTGAGCCTGCTTCCGACGCTGACATGCTGCGGCATCTGATGGAGGCCAGGGGGGTGTCTCAGATGCAATTGAGCCGGGACACGGGTTTGCCCAAATCCACGATCTCCGAAGTACTCGCTGGCAAGAAGCTGTTCAGTCGCAAGCTGATCCACATCCTGTCGAACTACTTCCATGTGGATGTGGGTGTCCTGGCAGCGAACTTCTGAGATCGTGGCGAACGCATTTCAGCAGCTCAGCCGAATCAATTTCGGCGATTGACAAATTGACACCCGGCAGGCGTGGCGATACTTTTCTGTCTTCGGAGCATGCCAACAGGGTTTGCCACAGACGCCTTCAAAGACACCGGTTCAGAAACAAACTTATGACTTCGACCAGCCAGAACTGTCCGAAATGCCAGGGCCAGATGGAGCAGGGATTCGTACTGGATGTTACTCAGGGTGCCAGGTTCCTGAGTCATTGGTCAGCTGGCCAGCCTAAAAAATCGTTCTGGAAAGGAACGAAGAAATCGGTAGAAGGTTCCATTCCCATCGGCACCTTTCGGTGCAGGAACTGTGGTTACCTTGAATCGTATGCAATGCCTGAGTTTGGTGCGAGTTAATAAACTGTCATTGAGAACAGCGAAGATTGTCGCATCGGAATCACTGTCAGGGACCAATATTCGAGACCCCCAATCGGACCATTGGCGATTCGATGCTGGCGGCTCATTAGGCGAGCGGCAACATTGTATTTGCCGGGAAGGCGAGGCTCCTGCCGAGCTTTTTTCGGCTCAGCAGGAGCTTCGCCGTCCCATCATCGGCTCAGCAGTAGCCTCGCCCTCCCAGTTTCGGCTTAGCAGGAGCTTCGCCGTCCCATCATCGGCTCAGCGGGAGCCTCGCCCTCCCATCTGCCGCAATGATTGGTGTGTTTTCAACTACCAGTCGCCTTAGTGCAGCCCTTGCCGTACACCAGCCGATATCGCCTCAGAACAAGTGTCCTGTCCTGTAATGTCAAACGCTTCCTGAGTCACCTAACGCTCTTCTTCGCAGCTGCGAGAAGTCTCGCTGGAACTGATGTGGCATACGTTCTGGTAAATCGTACCGATTCCTTTTTCTTTTACCGTTCTCGACATTCGAGGGTATTACAGAATTCCCTGGTTATTTGTGTCTGACTTAGAACGTTCGTGGAAGGAAGTTTTGAGGAGGCTGGGTACCTGCCGCGGGCGAGGCGGGCCACGCGCTGATGGTTCCGGTTTGCGGGGCGTGCACGCAACGGCTCGATATTAGCCGCCTTTGCTCAAGTCCGTGTCGTTCCCCACGTCCACAGTGTGACGCTGCTTTACAGATAATTTCCATCCTGAAGCAGCAGCCATGACCCATCGATTTCGATATTCGGACCCGAACAGCGTGACATTTTTGATTCCCTCGCGGGCGGAGGCGTGTCCAGCAAAAGTGGAATTGGCCGTCGGCTCATTTTTTGGCCCATGCTGTCAGCGTTATGCTTTGACGAATCCACCGGATGCCTTGTGGCCAGAAATTCGAACACTTTTTTTCTGGTTCAAGGCAGACAACTTTTCTGAGTTCAGGGATCGCCCGCGTTTATGGCTGATTTGCCTTATGTGACAATTGATGGATCGCAGGGGGAAGGCGGAGGACAGATTCTTCGTTCGGCACTCGCGATCGCCGCTGTGGCCGGACAGCCCATTTTTGTTGACAAGATTCGTTCGGGCCGAAAGAAGCCTGGACTGATGCGCCAGCATTTGACAGCTGTCAGGGCCATTGCGGAGATTTGTGATGCCGAACTGAGCGGGGCCTCACCTGGATCTCAGTCGCTTTCATTCACCCCGAAGACTGTCCAGCCGGGAGCCTATGAATTTCGCATCGGCACCGCGGGAAGTGTCACGCTGGTTTTGCAGACAATTCTTCCTGCATTGCTGACAGCGAGCGGGCCGTCGACCGTCATTTTGGAGGGTGGTACTCATAATCCATGGGCTCCGCCATTCGACTTTCTGAAACACGCATGGCTGCCGCTGGTGAATCGGATGGGGCCGCAGGTGACTGTGGAGTTGCAGGAGTATGGTTTTTTTCCAGCCGGCGGCGGAAGAATGATTCTGCACGTACAGCCAGCGCCATTGCTTTGTGGCTTTGACCTGCCTGCGCGCGGCGAGCTTCTGAATCGGAACGTCAGTATTCTGATCAGCAATCTTCCTCGCAGTATTGCGACACGAGAAGCCAGGCGAATTGCCGGAAAACTGCAATGGGAATCTGTTGAAATTCAGCAAGTTTCGTCAGCTGGCCCGGGAAATCTGGTGCTTGCTCAGTTGCAGTATCAACACGTGACCGAGGTTTTTACCGGATTTGGTCGGCTGGGAGTTTCTGCGGAGCATGTGGTTCAGGAAGTCGTGCGGCAGGTACGACGATATCTTGTGACCGATGCGCCTGTTGGCGAGTACCTCGCCGATCAGATCCTGCTGCCGTTGGGGCTGAGTGCCGCGGCAGCGTGTGCTGGGGCGAACAGGAAGGCTGGTGGAACATTTCGCACGCTACGGCTTTCTCGCCATTCCACCACACATTTGCAACTGTTGCAGGCACTGCTGCCCATCAGCATTTCCGTTAAAAGCGATTCCGAACCAGGCGTGGAAGTTGTTACGATTGGACCACGAAACCCTGGAAACTGAAGATTCCAGTGGAATGCCATGGGAATTCGCCTGGATTACTTCTCTGGAAAAACGTTTTATCGTGAGTACCGAAACGTGATCGGGCTGGATTCCGGAAAAGTATGCCTGTGTTGCGAAAAAAAGTGGCTAGAATCACAGATATCGTCATTGTCGTATTCACGATCTGAATGAAGAAACGTTCAGGCTGGATCTATGAGCACGGCCGGGAAAGTAGACAGTAATTCGGAGAATGATGCAGTTTCCGATCCTTTTGTGCTCGGCGCGGACTCCGACTTTTCATGGAAGCAGCTGAAGGCTGGCGTCCGCCCAGGCCGAACACCCGTGCTGACAGAACTCCAGAATCGCACTCGCATGCGGCGACAGCGGCGTGTGCAGCCCCCTGCCTGGGCAGTCTGGTTGTCACGGACTGTTCCAAGGGCATCCTACTTCCTGGCGCGGACAGTTCCGCTTTGGCTGCAACAGCATACGAATGAAATCAAAACCGGAGTAACCAGTTTTGTCATTCATCTGGTGATCGCTGCGCTGCTCGCACTCTGGGTCGTTCACACGGACTCCACCGGAGATTTTCTGGAGCTGATCGTTACCCGGATCCCGGATGCGGATCCGACAACGGACAACCTGAATCACGTCGTTCAGCCTGATACTCTGCTTGACCTGAAGACAGACAGCACCGAGAAGCAGATGATGGCAGAAATTGACAATGGGCTGGCCGCAGCCGAACGTCGCGACATGCTCAATCAGGAACTTCAGGTCCCACTGGATAACATGATTGATCGCATGGAAGTGCCGGTCAATGCCGGTGAGTTGTCCGGACGCTCAGCGGCTGGAAAGAGAGCGGCCGTCCGGAAATATGGCGGATCTGCCGAGAGTGAACAGGCGGTGAATGCCGGCCTGAAGTGGCTGCAGAAGATTCAGCAGTCGGATGGCTCGTGGAGCTTTGGGAATCCAGGCGAAGCAGGAAGCCCGGGATCCATGAACACGACTGACATGGGCGCCACCTCAATGGCATTGCTTTGTTTTCTGGGAGCTGGGCATACTCATCACGTGGACGGTCCATATCGTCAGGTTGTCACCAATGGTCTTACCTATATTTTAAAGAACGCAGTGCGACAGACAACGGGTGCGGATCTGCGAGGCAGGTATCAGGGGAATTCCGGGCTGTATGTACAGGGGCTCGCAACGATCTGCATCTGTGAAGCATCGGCACTGGTTCCTGAAGACAGGGAGTTGCGACGTCTCGCGATAGAGAGCGTGTCATTTGTTGAAAGGTCGCAGGATCGCAGCGGAGGGGGCTGGCGATATTTTCCTGGAGATCGGGGTGATACATCGGTGGTCGGCTGGCAGCTGATGGCACTGCAGAGCGCTAAGATGGGCAGAATCAGAGTTTCGGGATCAACGATGAGAAATGCTCGCGATTTTCTGAATTCGGTTCAGGCGGATGGCGGGGCCGTTTATGGATACATGCGTCCGGATTCGGGAAATCCAGCCATGACAGCCGTTGGTTTGCTGTGTCGCATGTATATGGGCTGGAAGCGCGACCATGACGCCCTGACACGCGGTGTGAATCGTCTGGCAGCAATTGGCCCCAGCAAATCAGATATGTATTACAATTACTACGCGACGCAGGTCATTCATCATTATGGAGGTGAGATCTGGGATGGCTGGAATTCCAAAATGCGGCCACAGCTTGTGGAGACTCAGCTGAAGGAGGGGCCGGGTGCCGGCAGCTGGGACGTTACCGACCCGCATGGCAGCTCCGGAGGTCGGATCTATCAGACGGCACTCAGCATTCTGACTCTTGAGGTGTATTACCGTCACCTGCCGATTTACAAGGATCTTGAAAAAGCGGAGATCAGGGCGGAGACCAGGTAAGACGTCTGCGTTTACAGCAGCATCACAAGCCCATCGATGCCCGTCAGTCGGCTGTAGATCGCAAGTACCTGCTGTGACGATTCACAGTGGGGCTCAAGGGTGATGGCGATATGCAGACCATTCCGAGCAGCTCGAAAGGAGAATGGAGGGTCTTCTGTCAACTGCATCTCGTCCCGGACATGAGCGACAACACGCGCTGCAAAGTTGTCAGCCGATGCTCCTATCACTTTAAACGTATACTGGCACGGAAAAATGTGACGGGATTCCAGCAATTCTACGGATGGAAGGTTGATCATGACGCAGATCCCTGAATCAGCTGACCCCCAAAGCTGAAGAGTGACAGGGGCAGAGGGCAGCAGTGTGAAAGACACGTCTTTCGTGCAGATGCCCATGATTCTACGCCGACCACGGATCATGGGAAACGTCATTTTTGCGAATCCCGGTTCCATCAAAACTTCAACAGCAGAGGGCGATTTGATGCGTCGACTGCTGCGTCGGAATAAACGGTGTAGGGGCAACAGGGTTCAAAAAAGTCCATGCAGCGGGCCACCACGGGACGCTAATGCGTCCACTCGCCGGGAAATTGCAGGATCAGCTTCCAGCGGAGGGGCGAGATGAGCCTTCAAACGAGCGTCAATGACCAGTGAACCACGGCAACCCCAGTGTTTTTGCCGAGTGAATCCTTCAATGCCCGTCACGTCTGCTGCAGGATTTGACCGTGTGAATGTTACCCACAGAAGATTTCGCAGCGATTCGCTGCAGAACTGGGCGTCGTCGACCAGAACGATCAGCGGAAAACGGCAAATGGAATCTTTTGCAGAGAAGAAATCGCAGAATCGCTGGGGAAATGGATCGACTTCGTGCGGTCCGACGGACCATTTGGGTGCCGTGACGGCCAGAATGCCTGGCAGACAGATTTTGGGATTTAAGCATCCATCGGGCAGTTTGAGATCAGATGGAAGAGACTGCGGAAGCTCCCGGCGAGCGCCACCTGCTGCTGCAATCACGAGCTTCGATCCTTCATTGAACCCTGACCCGGAATAATCGAGCGTATCCACGGTGGTACAGGTTTGAAAATGAAGATCACGAGTCCAGTCAGCTCGTTCCAGAATATGGCGCAGAAATTCGTCAATTTTGTTGATGTCGAGTTGCCGGTCATCTTCCTTTGCTGCGATGAGAAGGTACTTGGCCAGGGAGAGCTGACCCTGGCCAAGGATTGCATTTGCGTTCGTGAGCAATTCCTGAGGACGACGTTCCTGCGCATAGGGAACATATCGTTCACTGCCAATGGCCAGCAGCAGAGGATGTACGCCAGCGGCGTCAACTGCGTGCACGGCGTGTACGCCGGGAAGCACTGCAGGTATCGCCGGCCCGGTGATCTCGTGGATCAGTTCTCCAAACACGGTGTCTTCCTGCGGTGGTCGACCGACGACAGTGAAGGGCCAGACTGCATCGCGACGATGCCAGACATGATCAACGTTCACCACTGGAAAAGGGTGTGCGAGACTATAGTATCCCAGATGATCACCAAAGGGGCCTTCGGGCATCAGTTGGTCGGCATCAATTGTTCCGCTGATACAAAAATCGGCCTCAGCACAGATCATGGGGGATCCCTTTTGCCTGATCATCCGCACGGCTCTGTGCGACAAGGCGCCGGCAAAAGCCACCTCCGGAATTCCATCCGGTAATGGCATTACAGCAGCCACTGCCAGTGAAGGCGGTCCCCCCACCAGAATGTTCACTCGCAGCTGTTTACCGGCCGCGATTGCGGCGGCATGGTGAAATCCAATACTGCGATGAATCTGATAGTGAAGTCCCACCTGTTGTGGGCCATATTGATTTCCGCTGATCTGTACCCGGTACATTCCAAGATTCGAATGAATGTATCCCGGTCGATCGGGATGTTCCGTGTAAACCTGCGGCAAAGTGACAAAAGCGCCTCCGTCCCGGGGCCATGACTTCAGCTGTGGCAGTCGGTCGAGTGTTGTCTGACATTCCAGAATCGGCCCGCTTCGTCGCACTGCGCAACGCATTGAGACGAGGGTACGAAGCACGGACGGAATTTTCCAGGGAGCTCGAAGCAGTTCGCTCGGATCTTTTTTCAGACGCACCAGCATTTCGACGCCCGGCAATGCGTCGCGAAAAATAAACTTTGCTCTCTCCATCGTGCCAAACAGATTGCTCACCATGGGAAACTGGCAGCCACGCACATTCTCAAACAGAATGGCCGGTCCGCCTCTTTCGTACACACGTCGGTGAATTTCTGCTGCTTCCAGATCCGCGTCAATCTCAGCCTGAATTCGAAACAGATGGCCGTTTCGCTCCAGATCAGAAAGACACTGCTGAAGGTTCCGATAGCCCATAAAACATTCACCTTTGAGCTGGTGCAAAAAATCCGGAGGCAACAAAGCGTCTGGTTACGTGCCGGTCGTTTGTAAAAAGTTAAGGGGATCTGGCTTCTCCTGCTGAATTCAACCAGAGCCATTCTTCAGTGATCCGCGAAACAGCGACCAAATTCACTCAGCAAGTTCGTCGTCTGGTGACATTGCGGGCCGCACGATACAATTGCCGAGCCACTTTGAGCAATCACCTGTCAGTGTTCCTGAATTGCCGAGCAAACGTTCACCATGAATTCGTCGCCCCAGGAATCCATTACCGTCCATTCTTCAGTTTCGACCGCGATTGAGCACAAAGGGCACCTGAGTCGCTCATTGTTGTTTGCTGAAATCGCATCGTTGTCCTATTACGATGAAGTAGTTGTAAGGCCGGTGGCTGCTTCCATGGGCTTACCAGGCTGCGAATTTTTCGAACGTGACGGCGCGCAGGCCTATGTACTTTGGAATGACTTTGACTGCGTAGTGGCCTGCCGGGGAACGGAGCCTGGCGAATGGAATGATATCCGGGCGGACGCGAATGCGGTGTCTGTCGTTACGGAAACGCTGGGAAAAGTTCATAAGGGCTTTAATGACGAAGTGAATGATATCTGGCCACTTCTGGAAAAGGCACTTGCCGGCAATGAACGTGCTCTCTGGTTCTGCGGACATTCGCTGGGTGGGGCAATGGCGACCATTTGTGCGGGTCGGTGTTTTCTTTCAGAAGTTGTTAACACTCCCCGGGCTTTGTTCACTTACGGAAGTCCGCGTGTGGGAGATCGGCAGTTTGTGAACTTCGTTAAACTGGATCACACCCGCTGGGTCAACAATAATGACATTGTTACTCGAGTGCCACCTCCATGGATGGGATTTCGCCATGGGGGAGTTGAGCATTATCTCGACAGCACCGGACGACTGAGGCGTGTTCATGGTCTGACACGAACGATGGATCGCGTGCGAGGCTTCCTGCTGGGCCTGCTTCGATTTCGGGTAGATCATTTCTCCGATCATTCGATTGACCGGTATGTCGAGAATATTCTGGCGGAACTCAGGCTGTCCGAGGGCTGATGTTGATAAAACCTCCCCTCCCGCGCAGCGGAGTGGGAGGGGTCGGCCGTCAGGCCGGGGGAGGGCTCGCCGCGAGTGGCACTCAACGCCGTCCCAGTAACACCCGCAACCCGCCGTTCACCAGCCCCCTCCCGAGCTTGCTTCGCTCGCTCGACCTCCCCCAGCTTTGCTGGGGGAGGAGGTTTTGATAACCTCCCCTCCCGCGCAGCGAAGCGAAGTGGGAGGGGTCGGCCGTCAGGCCGGGG
>JALHMY010000158.1 GCA_022843805.1 Fuerstiella sp. | reverse complement strand
GGCGAGCCCTCCCCCGGCCTGTCGGCCGACCCCTCCCACTTCGCTTCGCTGCGCGGGAGGGGAGGTTGTGAAAACCTCCTCCCCCGGCAAAGCCGGGGGAGGTCGAGCGAGCGGCAGCGAGATCGGGAGGGGGCTGGGTGAACTGCGGTTTGCGGGTATTATAGGTACGGCGTTGAGTGCAACACCTGGCCCTCGAAACTCACCTCCAAAGTGACCCAATGCTGAGTCTCACGAGATCCCGCACGGCTCGAAGGGATTCTTTCCAGTTGATTTTCGTTTTTCCGAACCGCCGATCCTCAAACATAATGGGAATCTCAACGAATCGACAGCCCAGGAGACGACAGTGATACAGAACCTCTTCCTGAAACGCATACCCTTTGGAAATCGTTTTGTTCCAGTCTATTTCGGCCAGTCTGCTGACTCGGTAACAACGAAAGCTGCCGCTGTTATCGCGAGTCTTTAGTCTCAGCAGAAGGCGGGCCAGAAAGTTGATGGTCTGACTCATCACATGACGTTTGATCGTCCAGCCAACGACCCCGCCGCCCGCGATGTAACGCGAACCAATTGCCACATCAAATTCGGTCATCTGATCGCGCAAGGCAGGAACATATCGCGGCTGGTGGCTGAAGTCGGCATCCAGATTGATCAGATAGTCGAATGCATTCTGAACACCATATTGAAATCCGGCGACCGTTGCTGCTCCCAGCCCCAGCTTTTCAGCGCGGTGCAGGACACGAATACGAGCATCTTTGCTCGCCAGTTGATCGGCCACCTGACCTGTGCCGTCCGGAGAATTGTCGTCGATAATCAGAACCGTGGCGTCCGGTGCGACTGCCAGAAGTTCGGGAATCATCAGTTCAATATTTTGTCGCTCGTTGTAAGTACACAACGTTATCAGAAGACTCGTCATGACAAATGTGCACCGATGATCGGCAGTCGGCTCCCTGGAAATGCGAATGTGCCACAGGAAAACCGGTGTCTTCATGGTGGACGGGATGTGAGTGTCGCGTCATTGTGCCGTTTCGGCAAGTCCGAACTGTTACTCCGACGCAGATCGCGAAATGATCAGCTCCGCAAGGTCATCGGGTATAAAGGTTTCAATCAAAAAACGGCCGGTCGGTTGTGAAGAAAGAAACTGTTGCTGAACCAGTTCTTCGATGGACCCCAGACTCACGGCATCCCTCCCGGTTTGCACATCTGTTGCCGCTTCCAGAGCACTGAGCAGCGGACCTGGCCGTTCAGGGAATGGTTCTTTTCCGGACCAGGTTGCCCGAAACAGGCCAAGATTGGGAAATCGGGGCCATGTTGCTGCGGCCTGCAGTTCTCCCTGAGGATTTTCGATATCCAGAAAGACGACGTGTGCACCTGGAAGGTGTTCGAAGAGTTTCGCAAGATAACTTTCACTGATTGACTGCGGATGGCTGAGGGGATCTTCGAAATTCTGGAAGTCTTCGAGCACCAATTCGCCGTCCGGTTTTCGATGTTCACGCCCTCGATAATAAAACATAACAACATCATTGACACCGGTTACGACTCGTCGCTGAGCAATCTGGGATTCGACGAGGACCATCAGGGTTCTCAGATTTCGACCGATCGCCTTCTCTCCCACCAGTGGTGTATAGGATTTGATGTCGGCGAAGGCGGTTTCCGGAGTCTGCAGTCTGAGGGCCGTCGTGGCGAATTCATTCAGATCTTCAGCTCGGCAGATGTTGCGACCATCCTGAATCTGAACGCCCATCAGCACAACATGCAGACGCTGTCGCTGTTCAGGTCGTGCACATGACACAAGGACATTCTGCAGCGCACCGATCGCATGATCTTCCAAAGCCAGCTTCTGGTGGCTAAACGCAATCTCAGGGGCTTCCACACGCAGCCGATTCTTTTTCAGATTCAGTACGACGGGTACCTGAAATCCGGCAGTGCTGATGTTGTCGGCCGGTGCTGGTACCTGAACGGATCTGAGAAATCCGTTAACCCAGACTCGAATTGTCCAGCTTTTGCCAACCGGTCGGTGTCCAGGAATCCACTGAATATCGCCTTCGAGCGTGGCAAGTCCCTCATCGACATCACTTTCGAAAGCAGGCAGATCATTGTTGCCCGTGGCAGACACAGGTTTGATCAAAGACGCTGTCGCGTTAGTCACCAGTCGTTTCAGCGTGATGGACACGGGAGGTGGCAGATAGGTCACACCGAATTCTTCTGATGTGACTCCTCCGCGATTCTGTACTTCGACACGAACCCGGTTGACACCCGCAGTCAGGTCCAGTCGATGCTCGAACGTTCGTTCAGTCGCCGAATTCTGAGCTGCCGGATCAGCAAGCTGCGTTTCGTCCGCCAGAGAAATGCGCTGCGGAGCGCGCAGGTCCCGTTCAACCACCAGTTCGACTCGTCGCAAACCCGGCTCAGAAACTACGTGAAACGCGATTGACTGAACAGGGCGTGAAGAGCTCAGACTGGTCAGTGGCCGAATCATGCGAACCAGCGCCTTCGCCGGCGGCGGCGGCACGACTTCTGTCAGCGTGACGGCTGCTGAGTTGCCATCGCGGTTACCAACGACAACGTCAATACGATTGGAACCTTCAGTCAGTGGAAGCGCTGGAATGACAATTGTCTGAACCTGATCACCTGATGGATCATCCGATGCGTCTTTTCGAAAGGCAGCTGCGGGCACGTCAACTCCGTTTACCTGCAACCCGGTCACAGAAACAGGTCGGGATGGCGACGTTTCAACCCGACAGATCACATCAGCAAGTGCCGTCCCTTCGCTCCTTTGCACTTCTGCACTTACGAGTTTTGGAGGGTGTAGAAAACGAACGCTGAGCGGAATCATTCGACTTTGATTCCATTTACTGGAAAGTTGAATTTCAATGCGATGCTGATCATTTTCCTTTGAGGGATCCGCAGTCAGAGGAACTTTGCCCGAAAGAACTCCCGCAGCGTCATCCCGGTTTAACAGAGATGGATCCACAGGCCGGGCATCCGCCAAAACCTGAATGTCAAACGGAAATGGTTCCGATTTTTCGATCTTCGCAGAGAACGGTAAACTGCCGTCAAACGTCGATGCATCAACGCTGATTTCGGCATCCGTTGGCGATACGAAGGTTATCTCTGGAAGACGTGGCTGATAGACTGCATTGATCGTTAAACTGCCCGTCTCACCTCCCGCAGCTCCGGACAAAACAATTTTCTGCTCGCCAGGCTCAAGGCGTATTGTTTCCGAAAATGAAAACCGGGGACTCTTACCTTCTTCAAACCCAGTGAGCGACTTTTCCTGACCTTCCATGGTGATTGCAGCTGAGGTCAGTGCTTCCATCCCATCCAGATTTCCGCGAATCGTGATTTCTGAAGCATGCGTCTGAAGTTTTCCATCAGCCAGCACTAAAGATTGCTGATCTTCCTTCTGAATCGCAGAATCGATTACAAGCTGGGGAGGACCGACAGGGGCAAATTCAATGACTGTTTCCACCGATGATTCTTCCTGCCCTGAATCCTCCGCAACAGAATCCGGGATGTCTGCATTCTTTGCGAAGAGCCGTATCACGTTTCGGCCGGGTTTGAGCGTCAAGTCCTGAGAGAAAATCCCTGATTCGGCAAACTCCTTAACAGATTCCTCACGAGTTCCATCGGGGAATTCGTGTGAAAATGTCAGCTGGGTTTTGGTTGCCACGTCCACTGCCACTCGCAGCGGAATACGATCTGATCTGACAGAACTAAGCGTCTGAGCCGGGGCCTCCAGTCGAAGCTTCGGAGCGGCCGGCTGATATTTCAGAAAGACCTGTCGAGTATATTCAATGGGTGGCACATCGCTGGATGTCACTCGAACCGTTACCAGGTGCGCCTCACGTCCCAGCTGAGCGGCAGCAATGGGGGCTCTCCACAGGTCTCGTTCCACAATTGAAAAGGGACTTGCCGCATTCTCGGACAACGACCATTCGGCGGTTCGGACAATTTCGCCCGTCTGGTCTGCGAATTCCAGTACCAAATGGCCGTTCGGTTCTCTCAGAATCAGCTCGTCTTCATAATTGGGAAAGATTACGTTGCCACTCTCGGTCATCATCGACAGCCGCATGTCGGGCTCAATCGGCTTCCTGACCGCGACTTCTGCTCCCCCCAGCAGCTGTCTCAGCAGACCCTCCATGAGAAATCGGTCACGATACTGATCGACGGAAGAGAAGGCGACGGGAGCTGCGTCATTCCGAGTATTGATTTGCCAGCCCAGCTGCTGTTGCAGCTGTGTGCCCTGAACATCAAACTGACCGAGCGGACTCCAGATCAGCCACTGGTACCGGGTTGGATTTCCGGCCGACTTCGCAGCCGGATTACCGGCCGCCTCTTCATCCGATATCAGCACAGAAAACAGTGGTTCCCTGAGATCTGCTCCCTGCTCAAGCGGCACGGAAACTTCCCGCATATCGGCAGCTCGCTGAATACGCAGACCAATCGTCGGATTTTTCTCCGGCGAGGTCTGTGAAACACGCAGGTAAAATTGAGACGCAGACCGGAGATCCGCACTCTGTTCATCGCTCACGATTCCTCTGACGATATCGCCCGCGCGAATTCCTGCCCGGGCCGCAGCGGATCCGGAATCGACTCGCTCAACCCGTGCCTCGTCATTATTCGTTTCGACAAACAGCCCGGGAATCCAGCCAATGTTCTTTGTAACTCTGGCAATGTCCTCAATCATCCAGCCACGTGCCGTGCCATCCAGAGAGGCGGACAGCAGGAATCTTCCGTCCGAAGAAAAAGCCAGATCGATGATACGACGTTCGTGCCCCCGCAGCATTCGCAGACAGCGTCCGGATTCGGCGTCATAGACATGCAGAAACGGTTCACCCTGAATATGCGATGCAACAGCCACCAGCGGCGGATTGTCCCCCAGCCCGGCACAGGCGGTATGAGCCGTCACCTCGGCATTTACTCCTTCAACTCGAAAATCGGCTGGCACGCGCAGTAAACGGGTGTTTGTCGCCCCATTCGTCACCTCCACATTCAGGCGGTCATTTGTTACCTGAGTCTTCCATGGAGCTGATTTTGCTCGTGCAATCATCCATCCATTTGTGTCATTCGCCGCACTTCGCTGATTCGCGCTCAGGACAATGGTTTTCTCAGGAACGGTCTGCCCCTCAGTGAGAGACTTCAGCGTCGCCCGTGCGTTGGTGCTGATAGCAATCCCCACATCCCCGTCCCGTTCGGAAAAGACTGCGGATTCCGGGATCACAAGTCTTCCGGAGAGTTTCTGAAAGGGATTCAGTTCTGTTGCGGGCGAACGGCTGCCGACCACATCGCTCAGCTGATAAATTCGCAGTTCGTTGTTTGACAACCCGGATGCGGAGAGGAACCTGCCGTCCGGGGAAATTGCGATTGCCGGTTCGATCAGAGTGGCTCCGGGACCGGCAACACTGGCCCGGTTTGTCCACAACTTTCCGAGCGATCGAATGCGGCCCGATTCATGCAGCAACAGGCGATACTCCTTGTCGCCGCCACTCAGTCTTTGCACCGAGATCATCACCAGACGGGAGGCAGCACCATCCGATGTCCCCGGGAGACCTGCTGAGGCGAACGGCGTCTCTGTCGCGGGGAGCCCGGTAACTGCCTGCGATGACACCTGACGATCCCCCGGAGTCAGCAGTCTGGGTGAGCCGGAACCGGCACAGAAAATCCGTCGGTTGTTTCCCTGTCCAGTCAGCTGCAGCGCGAACGATACCGGTGATGCGGCAACTCTGACGATGCTGTTATTCTGCAGCGGACTCCAGATCATCAAGTCCGACACCGGATTGTTGCTTTGGAGTTTCCATGCACCGACAGCAACGCGGACAGAATCAGGAGATGTTTCCCATGCCTGAATCCGTGGTGGAATATCGGTTGATGGCGGAATGATGATATGGGCCAGATTCAAAGGCTGTCCCATGGGCTGCGCTGTTTCCAGAGACCACAACCTCACGGAATGTGAAATCTTCTGACCATTATTTTCGAACCCCAGCGATACGAGTTTCGTAGGTTTGCCACCATTCTCCACGAGTGCCAGCTGGCGAACACTTCCCTGGTGTCCCCGCAGAACGCGGCATTCCCTTGTACTGGTGTCAAAGACATAAATCGTTCCGGTTTGCTGCCAGTCTGTCTGGCTGGAGGAACTTCGCGGCCACAGGTATCGCGACGGCGCGGCTGACTCGCCCGTCCATGCCGCACCGGCAACGATCAGCATTTTGCCATCAGGCGATACGGCCATCGCTTCAATGATTCCAAAGCGGCCGGCATCCACCGGAATTCGAAAGTTCTGACGCGGATCGTATCGGAACTTACCGGTCTTTTCGTCAAGCGAATAGACCTGAACGACTTTGCTCCAGCCGGCGACATACAGCGTTCGACCATCCGGCGACCATTGAATCGCTTTGACCACATTGTCCACACCACCAGCATCGTATCTCAGGATCAAAGGCAGCTGGTCCGGGTCACCACCTTCAGGTCCCTGAGCAAATACATGCGGAATACTAAAAATCAGCAGTGCGAAAGCCACTGCGCTGAACAACGCAGGTGGAACCCTCCACCCTGTCCAGGACAGGCAAACTCGAAACAGGTTTACAAAGAACAGACGGAAGTAAAACGGCAAATGGTTCATCGATTACCCCCGGGACATTTGGCCGGGCATCCGATGCAGGACAACCAGCCTACCTTGTCGTTTCCAGTACTACCCGAAACCCGATTGTCGGGTCGGTTTCATTATATCCAATGGCATCCGGGATCTCTGGCAATTCCCGAATGTCGTCCCATCTTAGCGGAGTTTCACTTTGGTAATGCCGACCTCGGAGCACGACACGTAACAGTGCACCATCCGCTGTCTGCAAATCGAGATCTCCCACGCGTGCACCGTTCAGCAGATTCTCCGTTAATTCCTGAACATTTCCAGCCATATCCGTACATCCGGTCAGTGTAACATCATCCAGAGATTCTCCCACTGATCGCGGACCAGCCTGCCGACGGTCCACAGACACGTCGGTGGCACCGGCCTTCCACATGCCGCGATAGGGGCCTTCCGGAAATTCAGCCTGCTGTTCCGGGCTCATCGCCAGCCATTGTTTCAGGCCAGCGGCAAGATTCCACTGATCAATCGACGGCAGGTGGCATGACTGTACTCCACCAAACCAGACGGCAAAACGATGGGCCTGCGAGGCCGTTATCCGGACTACGGGAAGTCGGGGGTGCATTGTGGCTTCCAGATTCCGGCCGCCGGCAGATGCTCCCAGCTTCCATTCGGAATCGGGCTCGGAATTCAGGTCTGATGATTCCACTGTTCCCCAGTACTGCTCAAACAACTGGTTCCAGACCTTTTGTTCCATAACATAAAAAGGAGAAATCGTCTTGCTGCCGCCGGACGAGTTGACCAGAGGATCGATCAGCAGCAGGCTCACTCGGATGTCCGGTGCGACGACTCGAACAATCTGCCGATAAAACAGACGACCATCCTGAACCGAGCGAACAATTTCGGTACCCGGGGCCGGTTCAAAGTTTTCCGGCAGCGTCCAGACTTCAGGTGCAACAATATGAAGACGGACGACCTTCGTCTCTGACCAGTTTCCTCGCGTGGCCGTCAGTGAAAATTCCCCTCGATATGATTCGGTGACCAGATCGGCCGTCATTGACAGCTCAATCAATTCGGTCCGAGGCAATGGTTCAGGAATTTTCACCGTCAGCGCCGGGGGAATATCTGACGTTTCCAGCACCAGTTCGCTCTGATCTCCATCAGGTCCTTCCGGCGGTTCGACAAAAACCTGAAGCATGGCTGTCTTACCGGCATTCACCACGACTTCCGCCGGAACAACCATTCGGCCGACTTTTAAAATCGTCGGTTCTTTTGATGGCCCGGTTGTCGATCGAGGCCCAAGATTATGCCATGCGATGAATAAGGCAGGAATCAGTATTGTCAGAGCAATAATGACCGGTTGCCATGAGGCGGATTGTTGTCGCCGCTTTCTGGAGCGACCTCCGACAGGTTTGGCGACGCTGCCCTTTGAGGGAATCTGCTGGAGCTCTTCCGCCGGAGTGTTCTTTGCCGGTGGCAGCATTGTACCAGTGTGCCTGGGAACGCCGCTGGGCATCGTGGTTCCCGCATGGTCCGTATCAGTGATCGTCACCGGGTGCCGACGCATCGATGGCATCGCTGTGTCTGCACCGAATGCTGCAAGAATTCTTGACCTTACTATGCGAATCGAGTCCGGACGTGATTTGGGCTGCTTCGCCAGACAATGCTGTACGATGTCTTCGACCTCTGGCGGAACCTCACGATCCGGTGCCGTGTCCCGAAACGACGGAGATGGCTCACTGCAAATTGCCATCATCAGACTCAGCAGCTGCTCCCTGACAAATGGCGTCTCACCCGTTACC
This sequence comes from Fuerstiella sp., assembly GCA_022843805.1. Classification (GTDB taxonomy): domain Bacteria; phylum Planctomycetota; class Planctomycetia; order Planctomycetales; family Planctomycetaceae; genus F1-80-MAGs062. The sequence continues at coordinate 3,268 of JALHMY010000158.1, read as the reverse complement.
AGTTCGTACAGAATCGTGCCAAAAGAATAGATGTCCGATCGGAAGTCCACCGATCCCTGGCCAAACTGTTCCGGTGAGGCATAGCGAGGACTGAGCGCTCCGTCCAGGGTCTGGTTTCGAAGTGTCGATGTGGAATTCATCTGGCTGGCAAGTCCCAGGTCCAGAAGGACAAAACGTTCCTGAGGCGTGTTCTCATCCACCATCATGACGTTGTGCGGCTTCAGGTCACGATGGATCAGCTGACGCTCATGAGCCAGCTGCAGTGCCGCCCCTATCTGATCCACAAAGCGGACAATCAGAGCATCCGGAAGCCTTCCGCGATAACTGGTGATCAGCTGATCAAGACGGCGGCCCTTCAGGAATTCCATGACGATGTAGCCGACATTCAGCTTCTGGTCGGCACCATAATCAAATACTTTAACGACGTTAGGATGCTCAAACTGAACCGCCAGTTTCGCTTCTTTGCGAAACGCCGTCTCGTCTTTCTCAAACAGGATCTTGACGGCTACCGTTCGCCCAAGCTTGCTGTCGCGAGCTTCATAAACAGCACCGAAATTGCCCTCATCAAGCAACCGCAGCAAATGGTATCGGCCGTCGAGCTCATGGTCTTCGTATCGATCCTTCGGCATTCTCCTTGCCCAGTTTGCAGATGAGAATCCGCACAAAAATTCGCATTAAAATTCGGTTGAGACGCCCAATACCGCCCGCACGGTCGGCTACCATCCGTCACACAGCCAGCAGCGAAAATCATGAATTCCACTGCCCCCGTTCCGATTGTCTCGGTGATTCTCCATGAAGTCAATGCCCCGTTAACAGTGCGACCTCACGCCGATTAACATTCCGGCCAGCGAAACGTCAATAACGCTCCGACTGTCTGAATCCGTTCTCGCAAACAAGGCTCATGGTCCTGTCACAAAACCTGCCGTTTCCTTCAGGTCGCACCAAATCCCCGATTGCTCAATCGTCATGAAATCACCAAAATGTGTTGATATTGCCCACTGTTCACGGTTCTTCAACCGTCTAAACCAATGTAATCCTGCATTGATAAGAATACTGATCATGTGTTCAGAAAGTAATCCATGAATGACCATTTGATGGACATTGTTCGAAATCCAACCCGTCCGGTAAGAATTGGTTCCATCAGTATTGGAGCTGAATTCCCGATCGCAGTGCAAAGCATGACAGCCACTCGCACGCAGGATATTGATGCGACCGTGCGTCAGATTGACGATCTGGTGAATGCTGGTGCGGACGTCGTGCGTGTGGCGATCGACAGTCAGAAAGATGCGGAAGCGCTGATGGAAATTCGGCGTCAGGTGAAGGCCAATCTTTCCGTCGACCTGCAGGAGAATTACCGGCTGGCCGAAGTGATTGCACCGCATGTGGACAAGATTCGTTATAATCCTGGCCATCTGTATCACCATGAGCGTGAAAAGCCATGGCAGGAAAAGGTGGGCTATCTTGTTCGGATTGCAGCGGACAATGACTGCGCGATTCGAATTGGTGTGAACTGCGGGTCGGTGGATCCGGATGCAAAATCCCGATTCGATGAATCCGATTCCATTTCACCCATGCTGGAGAGTGCATGGGAGCACTGTCGACTTCTGGACGATCTGGGCTTTTATCGCTACTGCGTTTCGCTAAAGGATTCAGATCCCCGGAAGGTGATTGAAGTCAACCGTCGTTTTGCGGAAGAACGGCCGGATGTCGCCCTGCATCTGGGTGTGACCGAGGCCGGAATGCCGCCAGACGGGATTATTAAAACTCGCATTGCCTTCGAACAGCTGATCAGTCGTGGCATCGGTGATACGATTCGAGTATCCCTGACCGTGCCAAACAACCGCAAGCATGAAGAAATAACAGCAGGCCGGACCATTCTGGACGACATCGCCAGCGGGCGTGTCCGCAGTGTTGTGGACTACGGTCTGAAAACTCTGAACATTATCAGCTGCCCCAGCTGTTCAAGAGTGGAGAACGAGGCATTTGTCGAACTGGCCGAGCAGGTCCGTGAAATGACTCGGTATGCAGAACAGTACCGCATTACCATTGCTGTGATGGGGTGCCGTGTGAACGGTCCCGGCGAAACCGATGATGCTGATCTGGGACTTTGGTGTGGACCAACTCATGTGAATCTGAAACGCGGTCCGGAATCTCTGGGAGCATGGCCGTATGATCAGATTCTGACCAAACTTCGCAGCGAGCTCGACGCACTCATCGCAAAGCAGCAGCCAGTGGCCTCTGCCCCCGGCGCCCCCCCCGTTCAATGAACTCCCGCGGGGAGCCTTCCCCCGGCCTTCGGCCGACCCCTCCCACTTCTTTTAACCTCCTCCCCCGGCAAAGCCGGGGGAGGTCGAGCGAGCGGCAGCGAGCTAGGGAGGGGAGGTTGCCTTTACCTCCTCTCCCAGCGAAGCTGGGGGAGGTCGATCGAGCGTCAGCAAGATCGGGAGGGGGCTGGTGAACAACGGGTTGCGGGTGTTATTGGTACGGCGTTGAGTGCAACCCGCGGCGGGCCCTCCCCCGGCCTGTCGGCCGACCCCTCCCACTCCGCTTCGCTGCGCGGGAGGGGAGGTTGCCTTTACCTCCTACCCCAGCGAAGCTGGGGGAGGTCGATCGAGCGTCAGCAAGATCGGGAGGGGGCTGATGAACAACGGGTTGCGGGTGTTATTGGTACGGCGTTGAGTGCAACACGCGGCGAGCCCTCCCCCGGCCTTCGGCCGACCCCTCCCACTCCGCTTCGCTGCGCGGGAGGGGAGGTTGCCTTTACCTCCTCCCCAGCAAAGCTGGGGGAGGTTGAGCGAGCGTCAGCGAGATCGGGAGGGGGCTGGTGAACAACGGGTTGCGGGTGTTATTGGTACGGCGTTGAGTGCAACACGCGGCGAGCCCTCCCCCGGCCTTCGGCCGACTCCTCCCACTCCGCTTCGCTGCGCGGGAGGGGAGGTTGCCTTTACCTCCTCTCCCAGCAAAGCTGGGGGAGGTCGAGCGAGCGGCAGCGAGATCGGGAGGGGGCCGGTGAACAGCGGGATGAAGGTGTTATAGGGACGGCGTTGAGTGCAACCCGCGGCGAGCCCTCCCCCGGCCTTCGGCCGACCCCTCCCACTCCGCTTCGCTGCGCGGGAGGGGAGGTTGCCTTTACCTCCTCCCCCAGCAAAGCTGGGGGAGGTCGAGCGAGCGGCAGCGAGATCGGGAGGGGGCCGGTGAACAGCGGGACGCGGGTGTTATAGGGACGGCGTTGAGTGCAACCCGCGGCGGGGGCGCCCCCCCCCGGCGT
>JALHMY010000157.1 GCA_022843805.1 Fuerstiella sp. | reverse complement strand
GAAGCTGGCCCCCATGCAATGGCCAAACCAACATCCAATCCCTCCTCTGTCCGCCTCACGACACGTCTGTGTTATTCTCGTGCACCGATTTCACAAGTTACGCTGAACCAATACACCCGGTAAGGCCGAAGAAAAGCTCGGCAGGAGCCTCGCCCTCCCGGTAAAAACGATTTTGCCGCTCGCCTAAACAACCGCTGATCTGTCATTGCACCCTTCGGGAGTCTCCTTTTGCCCGCCATCCAGTTTTCTCCAAACGCGACAGCTCTGACAATTGCCGGCTCCGATCCCAGCGGCGGAGCCGGACTTCAGGCGGATCTGAAGACATTTCAACAGCTCGGTGTCTACGGGATGTCCGTCATTACGCTGCTGACCGTTCAGAACACTCAGGCCGTAACGCATGTCGAAGTCCTCCCCGCCTCGCTGATTCGTGACCAGCTAAACGCGGTTCTGACTGACATTCCTCCCCGGGCAATCAAAACAGGCGCACTGGGCAGTGCGGATGTCGTTCGGACAGTGAGTGAGAATCTGAAGGATGTCAGTTGCCCGGTGGTTGTGGATCCGGTTCTCGTCAGCAAACACGGACATGTGCTCGTAACGGATGATGTCGTTGAGGCATATCGGACTCATCTGCTGCCTCTGGCGTTTATGGTCACACCAAATCGCTTTGAAGCCGAACGACTCACTGGCATCACGCTGAGCGATGAGCACTCAGTCGCCATGGCGATTAAACGGCTTCAGCATTTCGGTGCACGAAACGTGCTGATTAAACTGGGAGAAGTCAGTGGTCGTTCCCATCACTGGATGAATGGTGAAAACCCCGGCAGTCGCCCCGAGGAGGCTCGATTGTTTGAATCAGTTCGAATGCCGACGAACAATACTCATGGAACCGGCTGCATTCTTGCAGCCACGATCACCGCCAAACTTGCGCTCGGTGAAACTCGACCTCACGAACTGGCGGCCTTTGCGATTCAGCGCGTTTCCGAAGCCGTCGCCGTGAACACTCACCTGGGACATGGTATACATCCGGCTGAAATTCGGGCCATGTCACGCGGAGACGCAACCTGATGCCGGACAACCGGCAGGTTCAGGACATTATCAATCCGTTCGGGCGACTGCGGAGCCGATTACGAATCGCAGGCATCAGACCGTACGACAGTGCAAGTAATTTGATGGGGTGAATGGTGGGAATGGACGCAGACTGCTCCATCTGCATGCGGCAACTGCTGCAGTCGGTGGCCCCGGCGAGCACATCGATCGTCTGCATTTCCTGAATCAGATCGGCTCCGATTTTCAGTGACTGTGAAAAGTGCTCGGCAGCCAGGCCGAAAGTACCGGCCATGCCGGTGCATCCGCGATCAATATCCTTCAGCTGCAGCTGCGGTATCAGCGACAGCAGCTCCATGAGCGGTTGTCCCTTTCGCAGAGCTTTCACATGACAGGGGGTGTGGTACGCTACCGAGATCGGCAGTGGTCCAAAATCCCGCCGCAGTTTTCCCTGCCGATGAAGATTCAAAAGGAATGAACCGGCATCGCTGGTTTGCTGGGCAATCACATCCACATCATCGTGCTTCAGTAAAATCGGATACTCCTGAGTCAGGCACAGAACGGCAGACGGTTCGGTGCACAGAATGGGATATCCTTCACGGGCTGGTTCTGCGAGTTCCCGAATGTTCTGCTCGGCAACATTTTTTGCGGCTTCCAGATCGCCAACGGTCACCATGGCCATTCCGGAAACGGTCTGATTTCGAGGAATGAAAACCCGAAATCCGTTATGTTCCAGCACTCGAACGAACGCCTCGGCCAGTTCGGGATCATGGTGATTGGCGAAATAATCCACGAAATAGACCACTGTCGGGCGGTTAGAGCCGGGAGCCCCGCTGTTATCTTCGCTGGAAACTCGAACAGACTTCAGGAAGGAAGTTCCCGCATATCGCGGAAGGCGGCGTTCTGCGGCAAGTCCCATCGTACGCTGCAGCAATCGCCGAAACAGTCGGTTTCGCAGCAACCAGTTTGTCAGCAGAGAAAAACGTGAACCAAGGCGAGCATAGGTATGCACGCGAGACAGCAGCCATGACGTTTTGCTCAGCCCGTTTGCGGCGACATGCTGAGCACGAGCTTCCATCACCAGATGCGGCACATCCACTCCTGACGGGCAATCCAGCTGGCACTGCTTGCAGTTGAAACAGCTGTCCAGAACCGCCCTGATGGATTCGTGGGCAAGCAGGTCTGCCGATGCCGGATCGGTGAGCGCTCGCCGAACAACATTCGCTTTGGCTCGCGGAGTCACTTCTTCCGGCGAATCTGATTCGACGAACGGACACATCCGTAACACGTCAGACTCGATGCGACATGTCCCGCATCCATTGCAGCGCACTGCTGTTTCCAGTGCATCCTGAGCGGACCAGTTCAACTGCACAAGCGGCAGCTGAACAGGTTCCGTAATCACTGTGCCTTCACTGATTTCCTGCCGATTTCGCCTGAGATGGCGCACCGTAAGCTGTGCGTCGTTGCTGATGATCTTATCGGGATTCATCAGATGTTCCGGATCAAACACATCCTTAACCTGCTGAAACGCACGGTACAGCGGACCATACTGAGTTCGCAGGAAGGCCGTGCGGGAGTAACCGTCGCCATGCTCACCACTGATCGTGCCTCCTACCGCCATCACATGCCGATAAAGATCCCGGGCAATTGTCTCCAGGCGAGTACCTTCACCGGGGTGAGGTGCCGCCAGAATCGGTCGAAAGTGCAGCTGACCAGAAGCCGCATGAGCGTAAAGAGTAGCGGTGACTTCATGCTTCTGAAAGGTCTTCTGAGCCAGCAGCATAAATTCGGTCAGGCGTCCGGGAGGCACAGCGATATCTTCCACGAACGGCAATGGACGAGACGCACCTTTCAGCGTCGCCAGCAGTGACACAACCTGACCCGGCAGCGACCAGATCAGTTCCAGATCCTCGTACGTATCTGCTTCAAGAGTCATCCGGTAGGAAACATCGTGAGCATCCAGCAGCCGACGAGAATCCGCCAGCCTCTGGCGAACTTCCCGCTCACTGCTGCCTGGGAATTCGACAATCAGCCCTCCTTCAGCCTCCGGAAGAATCATGTCGCGATAGCGGATATCCGCGCCTCGCCCAAGACTCAGCAGACGACGATCCAGCAGATCGCATGCGCTTGGCTCAAGCGGCAGCAGCAGCTGCATGGCATGAATGGCCTGATCCAGAGTACCAAACATCAGCAAGGCGGCGGCCCGGTGACGGGGGAGCGGCATTGTGTAAAGCGTGGCTTCCGTAAACAGCGCCAGTGTTCCTTCTGAACCAACCAGAAGTCTCGGAAGATCCAGCACCTTATCCTGCCGAACACCACGAAGCATGTACCCGGCTGAATTCCTCAGCAGGGGCGGCTGAAACTGAATGATCGATGATTCATGTTCCTGCAGAATGGCATCCAGACGTTCCAGCAGATCAGCTCGACGCGTGGCCGCAGTCAGCGCCGAAAGCTTCAGCGTTTCATTCCGAACGGGCGGAAGAAAACGGCTTCCTGGAAGGTCATCAGCCGAATGATCAACAATGCGAGCAGTGGGCTGGGCAATCAGAAATGACTTTTCAATTCTTTCACGGCCGAGTTCCAGTCGCTGACCACCCGACAGCACACATTCGATGCTCTGCACGTGGTCACGGGCCGAGCCGACTCGGACAGCGTGTGATCCGGCCGCATCCACGCCCAGCATACCCCCCACGGTCGTCACAACGGAATTGGACGGATCGGGCGCAAAATAACGGCCACGGTCACGAAGTTTTCGGTTCAGTTGATCCCGTGTCATCCCAGGCTGAACTCGCACGGTATCGTCGTCGATCCGAAGCAGGCCATTCATATGACGCGAAAAATCGATGACGATGCCTCGGCCAATCGCTCCACCGGCAAGCCCGGTGCCCGAGCCTCGGGCAATCAGCGGAACATGCTGATCGGCCGACCATTCAGCCAGAACTTCAACGTCGCGGGTGGATTTCGGGAAGGCCACTGCCAGCGGCTCGACTTCGTAAAGGCTGGCATCCGTCGAATAAATGGCAATCGCTGCCGGGTCGATGCGAAGTTCGCCTTCAACCGCGTCCGACAGATCTTCGATCAGCCTTCGACGATATTCCTCCACTGCCATTCAACTCCACTGCCATTCAACTTCACCGAAACCTGGCGTCGGAATCCTGCACAGCCTGAACGGCCGAGTCCCCACGAAGAATTCCGCACCCCCGCAGGACTGCCGAAATCAGCGTTCTGACGGCTGACTGCCCGCCTTTTCCTGACTTCGACGCTCCTGTTGCCGATATCGCTCCGCCACTTCCAGGTCAAATTTCGGATGGTGATCATCCATGGCAGTTTTACGATGTCGAGCCCGGCAGCGATAGCAAACCAGCATATCGCCCATAAATGTATACAGTAACATGTCCAGAAGTGCGAATCCCATCAGGATCCCAAGCGCCAGTGCCGGTTCGTGCTTCGACCAGGCAACAGAACTTAAAATGATGCCCATGGCAACAAAGAACAAGCCAAGAGCTGGCGGAAAATCCTTCTGACGCCACAGATCTTCACATCCACAGATGCGACAGCGCGACAGAGATCCGCCAGCAAAGTCCCCTGCCCCTTCGTTACGGCTCCACCCGCATTCACAGCCAACTGCGGCCTGCGGGCTCTGCGGAGCCGACATCGACTGCCTGCCACAAACCGGGCATTGGAAAATAATATGCATCAATGTTCCTGAGTTAAACCCGATTCAGAAGGGAATTTGCACATCACGTTCCAGCAGAGCGGCTGTCATCTCCCCCATGAAGACCAGAATGAGCCCGGCAAACAGCACTCCTGTTGCTGATTGAGTGTTCCGGTACCTGAGAATCCTCCAGACCAGCAATGATACCACAACAGGAACCAGAATTCCCCCGACCAGCCGCATCACCAGCCATAACCACTGAGTTGTATCAGGTGTGGAAAAACCAAATCGGCCGAGGGCGATTCCCGAAGCCAGCATTCGCAGGCCAGCCGAAACCAGCAGCGTCCGATCAAACCACCACAGTGGACGTATCGACATCGTGGGAGTGGTCAGATACCAGTGACCGAGCAGCATGGCAGTCAGCATGGCCCCCAAAACCAGTGCGGATGCTGCGTCAGAAAGCAGCTGCAGCCACCACGGCGCATCCCCCGGAACAAACAGAGAATGAATAAAAAGGGCCGCACTGCACAACAGCACCAGCAGATAAATGCACAGATTTCCCGGCAGTCGACGTCCAAGTGCCCAGAAAATGGACCCAACATAGGAAATGCAGGCTGCACCGATCTGAATCATCTTCAGCCAGCCAGCCACATGAAATGCCCGATCGGCCGGGTCCGATGAAGGTGTCCAGGTTGTGGTTGCGGACAACAGCAGAGCAGTCAGTACGGTCGTACCCAGCAGCAGCCGCATCTGAATCCGGAAAAACCCATCGGTGACTTCTCTGCGCGGCATCAGCAGCCACATCAGTGTAATTCCAGCCGACAGCTTCAAAACAAACAGTGCGATCATTTGCCGTTAATCAGCGCCATGGCTTCGGCGCGGCTGCCGAGGTTGTTTCGAAACAGGCCGCGGACGGCGCTGGTAACGGTCAAAGCTCCCGGCTTCTTCACACCACGAATGGTCATGCATGTGTGTTCTGCCTCAATCACCACAATCACACCCTTGGCCTGAAGTTCCTTTTCGATCAGGTCGGCGATCATGTGAGTCATGCGTTCCTGAACCTGGGGTCGTCGTGCAACCTCATCCACGACTCTTGCCAGTTTACTCAAACCAGTGACTTTGCCACGGGGAATGTAACCGACATGGGCCACTCCCATGAAGGGCAGCAGGTGGTGTTCGCACATACTGTTGAACGAAATATCGCGAACGAGAACCATTTCGTCATATTGTTCCTCAAAAACCTTTTGAAGATGACGCCCGGGTTCAAGATGCAGGCCGCCAAAGATCTCTGCATACATGCGAGCCACCCGGGCTGGCGTTTCCAGAAGACCGTCGCGATCCGGATCTTCACCAACTGCCAGCAAAATCTCACGGACGGCCGCTTCAATTCGCTGATGGTCAACGTCACGTGCTTCCGGAGGAATCGCTCCGCCGGCAAGGATTTTCTCAGAATCCGACATCTGTTAATCAAACTCAAAAAAATGCTGGGTTAATCAAACGCAAACGTTTGCTGGGTGAACTCTCGAAACCGTGCGATTGTAGGCGTTGACCGTCAACTGCAAGCCTGTTTCGGTGTTTTTCCCGACAGCCTTGCCGGAATTTGTCACAGATCCGGGGTTTGACAAAACTGGTAAACGTTCACGGTATCCGCAGCATACCAGACCGATCTTCCGTTCCGTCCTAATTTTTCTGCCTAACAATTTTTCTGCCAACCTCCGCCTGCCCGGACAGCGAAATCCTGGCTCGCCATTCCGATGAAACTCGCTGTCGCGGGTTCACATCGCCAGTTCCAATTCTGCAAATCCAGCCGTCAGCTTCTCTATAAGCTTCTGAAGATCCTTAATGATCTTGTCTTTCGCGTCCATGTGCGGACGCTACCAAAGTTACCCAGTTTGACCGAGGAGCATTTTGATTCCGTGAACGGCTACGGCAAAACGATGGCCGCGTTCTTAGCTCGAAAGCCGAGTAAACCCTGCTCATCCTGCCGTTCGCAGTTTTCGACTTTCTGCGTTAATATTCAACCGGTCTGTGAAATCCTGGCATTCGCTCCGTCATTTCCGTTTTCGCCTGCCAGTTCAGTTTTATACGTCTTTTAGTTGTTCGCCATGAAATCGTCTTCCGGTTCTGCATCAGTAATTCCCGAATCGCTGTTCGACCTTTCAGAATTCTGCCGCAGCCTGGCGACAGAAATGAAACTGCAGGGACAGCAGATCGAAAACACCGTCCAGCTGCTTGAAGAAGGCAACACCATCCCGTTCATCGCGCGATACCGTAAAGAGGTAACGCGAGGACTCGACGAAACTCAGCTGCGAGCCATCGAAGACGGGCTTGCAAAAGCCCGCGAACTGGCCGATCGCAAACACACCATTCTGAAGACCATCGCCGAACAGGGCCTGCTTGCAGACGCTCTGCGACGTCAGATTATGGAATGCACCGATCGACGACTTCTGGAAGATCTGTACCTGCCGTTTAAGCCAAAAAAACGAACTCGAGCTTCCATTGCGCGGGAACGAGGCCTGCAGCCTCTGGCAGACATCCTGCTGTCTCAGCAGAAGCTTCCGAAATCCAAAGCCGAACTGCTGCGTTCATTCATCAGTGAATCCAAAGATGTCCCGGACGAACAGGCGGCTCTGCAGGGCGCCTGTGATATCGTGGCAGAAACCTGGTCAGAAGACGCAGGTGCCCGTCAGCTTCTGATCGAACAGGCTGAACGTGCGGAACTGGTCTCCGCCGTCAAACGCGGGAAAGCCGAAGAAGGCAGCAAGTTTGAAAGCTATTTTGACTGCCGGGAACGCATTTCAAAAATGCCGTCGCACCGCTTTCTTGCAATGCAGCGAGGAGTCGATGAAGGTGTCCTGAAGCTGGAACTGGCCATGGATGACGATGCCGTTACCAGCCGTCTTCGAGCACGCTTTATTCGTAATCCCGCCTTTGAGTTTCGGGAAATGCTGGAGTCGACAGTCAGTGACTGTTACCAGCGACTGCTGCATCCGGCCACTCAGTCGGCAACCCTGCAAAAGCTGAAGGAAAAAGCCGACCGTGAGGCCATTGAAGTGTTTGCCCGAAATCTGCGAGAACTGCTACTGGCTGCACCCGCCGGACCACAGGTGACGATCGGACTCGACCCTGGCTTTCGCACCGGCTGCAAAGTTGCGGTCGTGGACGAAACAGGAAAATTTCTGAAGTCCGATGCAATCTATCCCACTCCTCCCCGCAACGATGTTGAACAGGCCGGAAAAACTCTGCTGAACCTGATCCGCCAGTATGGAGCCACTCTCATCGCCATCGGCAATGGTACTGCTTCGCGAGAGACCGACAAATTCGTGACCGATCTGATTCGACAACACGATCTGCAGGTGACCAAAGTCATGGTCAGCGAGGCGGGAGCTTCCGTTTATTCGGCCAGTGAAGCAGCCGTGGAAGAATATCCCGATCTGGATGTGACGGTTCGCGGGGCCATCAGTATCGCTCATCGCCTTCAGGATCCGCTGGCTGAACTTGTTAAGATTAATCCACAGTCCATTGGAGTCGGTCAGTATCAGCATGATGTCGATCAGTCGCTGCTTCAAAAGGCGCTGGATCGTGAAGTGCAGTCCTGCGTCAATTCCGTGGGCGTTGATTTGAACATGGCCAGCCCTTCACTGCTGGCCTATGTCGCGGGAATCGGAAACACTCTGGCGCGAAAAATCGTTGATTATCGAAATCAGAACGGTCGTTTTCAGACGCGCGAACAGTTGCTGAAAGTTCCCCGCCTGGGGCAAAAGGCTTTTCAACAGGCTGCCGGTTTCCTTCGGATTCGCAACGGTCAGCAGCCACTGGACAACTCGGCCGTCCATCCGGAGCAGTACCCGCTGGTGAAAGTCATGGCAACCCGCCTTCAGGTGCCAGTCACTTCGCTTGTGGGCAATGAGTCACTCGTGAAACAGCTGTCCCCGGCCGATTTTCTGCAGACAGGCGTCGGCGAGTTTACCGTGCGGGATGTCATCGCCGAACTGGCTCGTCCGGGACGCGATCCTCGAAGCCAGTTTAAAGCCGTCACATTTTCCGACACGGTCCATGACATGGCCGATCTGAGCCCCGGCATGAAACTGGAAGGTGTCGTCACCAATGTGACTCGCTTTGGAGCGTTCGTCGATATTGGCGTGCATCAGGATGGACTGATCCATATTTCTCAGCTGGCCGATCGGTTTATTCAGGATCCCTCTGAAGAAGTCGCCGTGGGCGATATTGTTAAGGTGACGGTTCTGGAAGTGGATGCAGCCCGCAAACGAATCTCGCTGTCCCGAAAAAGCCGGTGACTGCATTAGCCGGTTACCGTGCATGCATGGCCATTTCAATTGTATCGTGGTAACCTCGCACTCGAGCGCCAAAGCTCGCGGCGACGGCAGGAATCAGGTCGATGGCCTTTTGATAAAAGCTGCCGAGTACCGGAACATGCCCAATCGCTTCCCGCAAAGCTGTCACTGCGGCAGACTCCGTGACACCAAAGCCTGCGAAGCGAAACATTGTGTATGCGAGAGCACCTTCCTGCATTTTACCGATGACATCAGTCACGGTCACCAAATGACCCACTCGCGTCTCGTAGGCGGGAGCTGTCCATAGCCATGGCCTGGCATGTTCGGCCGCCGACTTGAGCGATCCGATCACTTCAATCGACTTTTCAAAGTCTTTAACAGCAGCAGATGCTCCCGCTGATCCACGAAGCAGATCGCTGAGCTTCTGAATGAGCTTCTGATAATCACGTATTGTGCGTACCAGCAGCCTCGATCCTTTTTCGTCGACCGCGTTCATAAAACGAACAATTGACCGGGGAGCCATGACAATCGCTGAACTGAATACTCTTTCCGGGCCTCCGAAGTACAGAGTTGTATCATCGTCAGTCCAGTATCCACCTTTGCTCGCGTAGTGATCAAACGCTTCTTCCATGTCCGACACACCTGTTCCATAACCCGTTCTTCCGCAATCTTCCAGAACCTTTCGGATCTCTTCGGCATGCATGTGATCGCTCAGTTTCATGCAGTTCTGCCGGGCCTCGAAAAAGATCTGAAACGCCCGGTTGCAAAAGGCAATACTGGTCCCGCTGTGTTCCCCGTTTCCCCATTCTGCACGGACTTCGCCAGAATCAAACTTTGCCATCACTTCGCCATTCCAGTAGGGATTCGAACTCATCGCCGTCTCCTTTTTACACGTGTTTTCAAAGGTTTTCCGGGCAAGCCCCTGCGGTTCGACACTGCCGAGGCGACTTCGACGGAAAATTCAGTACCACGCGATGAGCTCGACAAAGCTTTTCGAAATGCGACAGGAATCCGAAAGTTTCAGATCAATGGCTGCCGGATTTCGTTCCGGCAGTAAGCATTTACTGGTTAACCATTTCCACCACACTGCATGCCCCGCACAAAGTCCAATGACCTCCTTATCTTGAAGAATGCGGTTCTGTCCGCCATGATCTGCCGGATGAACACGATCAACACACCGACAACATGATGGACGCTCGTCCGAGGAGACCGCGATTGAAATTCCCTCTGCAGCCGATCGAAAAACAGGACTCCGTCTGGGGCTGTTGTTTGGGCTGATTTACTTTGTTCAGGGACTGGCGGAACCGTCCGAAGGCCTCGTGGCCCAGCCTGTACGTGCTCTGCTGAATCGCTGGATGCATACTCCGGGAGAAATTGCATCTTTCATGGCAATCGTCAGCCTGCCATGGATGATCAAACCGCTGTACGGGCTGATTGTGGATTTCGTTCCGTTTTTTCAGTTCAGTCGTCGAAATTATCTGCTGACGGCAACCGCTGCCACGGCCACTGGACTGATCTGGCTGGGTATCGCCGACACCGCCGACGGACAATCGGGGCGGCTGCTTGTATTGCTGATCGTCCCCACCATTGGAATTGCTTTCTCTGACGTCGTCATTGATGCGTTCATGATCGAAAAGGGGCAGCCGCTGGGGCTCACCGGTCGTCTGCAGTCGATTCAGTGGGGATCGATGTATGGAGCGACCGTTCTGGCCGGCTCGCTGGGAGGCTGGCTGAGCCAGACTCACCGTCAGGATTTGGCATTTCTGATTTGTGGCACTGGTGCGGCCGTTTCGTTCCTTGTCACCTGGATCTGGATCCGCGATTCGGCACCCGTGCCAATCAGCGACGACGGACTGACTCGAACGACCTTTCGTTCGCACATTGCCATTATGAAGGCCACTCTGCTGGATCGCCAGTTTCAGCTGACAGCCGCATTTCTGGTACTTTGGAACTTCAATCCGTTTTCATCCACTATTCAGCAGCTGCACTTTACGACACATTGCGGAATGGATGAGCAGCAATACGGTCATTCGGTTTCACTGTTTTCTCTGGCATCCATCGCGGCCTGCCTGTTTTATGGATTCGTTTGCCGGCTGATACCATTGCGATGGCTTCTGCATGCGGCCGTTCTGGCAGGTGTGCTGTCAACTCTGGTGTATCTCCGAGTTTCCGATGCCAGAGGAGCCTATGCCGCTTCCCTCGCATCAGGATTCGCCTACATGCTGGGCAATCTGATCCAGATGGATATCGCAGCTCGAATCTGCCCGGCAGCCATTGCCGCCAGTTTTTTTGCGTTACTGATGTCCGTCAGCAACATCTCAATCTCCGCGTCAACCGGTGTCGGTGGCTGGCTGTACGAACGCTGGAGCAGTACTGAATCACCGAATGCAGCCTATGTCCTGCTGGTTTATCTCGGAGCTGCCACAACGGCCGCATGCTGGGCATTAACTCCATGGATTCGCGGAACAAGTATCATCGCCCAGTCTGAAAATCCTGCCCAGGAAATACAACAGCGCGAGTCCTGACTCCCTCGCCTGCAAGCCGAATCACCCGCACTATCGCCTTCCGCCTCTTCGTTTCCATCGCACGTTGCTGTTCGTGCTCATGCTCGTGTTCGTGTTCGTGCTCGAAAGGCACGGTAACAACGAATCGTTCTCGCATTGCCGAAGAGCTCGACAAATCATCGCCATCAGAGAGAAAGCTCGCGAATCGCAACAAGAAGGCCCTCCCCCCGGCCTGACGGCCGACCCCTCCCACTTCGCTGCGCGGCGCGGGAAGGGAGGTTTTAAAGACCTCCTCCCCCAACGAAGTTGGGGGAGGTCGAGCGAGCGAAGCAAGATCGGGAGGGGGTTGGTGAACGGCGGGACGAGGCTGTAAATGGGACGGCGCTCTGTGCAACACGCGGCGGGCCCTCCCCCGGCCTGACGGCCGACCCCTCCCACTTCGCTGCGCTGCGCGTGAGGGGAGGGTTTGGAAAACCTCCTCCCCCAACGAAGTTGGGGGAGGTCGAGCGAGCGAAGCAAGATCGGGAGGGGGATGGTGAACGGCGGGACGAGGCTGTTATTGGGACGGCGTTCTGTGCAACACGCGGCGGGGCCGCCCCCCGCCGGGCGGCCCCCCCC
>JALHMY010000156.1:6298-12159 GCA_022843805.1 Fuerstiella sp. | reverse complement strand
TGCGCCGTGTTCACGGCGACCCCAGGCTTTGTTGTGAAACCCCTGTCGGGGTTGGAAAACGGACATCATCTGGCCACCAGAGAGGTCACCGTATTTGCTGACAGAAATCCTTCACGGCGCCAGACGGGTGGGCGAAGCTCCTGCTGAGCCGTGAATAGCACACGGCTCGGCGGGAGCCTCGCCCTCCCGAAAAAATGACTTTGCCGCTCGCGTGAGAGGACCGTCAGCCAGCGACGGTTCAGCGGCTGAGTGGCTTAAAGCGTCCACCGAACACGTTATCGGCGGCTTCACCGAGTCGTTCACGTCGCTGCTGTTCGTAGATGCGATAATTGCCTTCACACCAGATCACGGAGTCGGTGCCTTCGAATGCCAGAATGTGTGTGGCGATTCGGTCGAGAAACCAGCGGTCGTGGCTGACAATCACGGCACACCCGCCAAAGCTGGACAGACCTTCTTCGAGCGCTCGCAAGGTATCCACATCAAGGTCGTTTGTGGGTTCGTCCAAAAGCAGAAGATTGCCCCCCGAACGAAGCAGTTTGGCCATATGAACGCGGTTACGTTCACCACCGGAAAGCTGACCGACAAACTTTTGCTGATCAGGTCCCTTGAAATTGAATCGACCGCAGTAGGCTCGAGCATGAATCTTTGCGGAACCAACCTCCAGAGTATCGTGGCCTCCGGAAATTTCCTGATACACGGTCTTCTTCGGGTCGAGTGAATCACGGGACTGATCCACATACGACAGCATCACGGTTTCGCCAATTTTCAGCGTTCCGGAGTCTGGCTTTTCTGCCCCAAGAATCATGCGAAACAACGTCGTCTTTCCAGCACCGTTCGGCCCGATAACACCAACGATTCCGCCGGGGGGCAGGTCAAAGTTCATGTTTTGAAACAGAACGCGGTCACCAAACGATTTTTTGAGGTTTTCGGCTTTTACAACCAGAGTTCCCAGGGCCCGGGATGTCGGGATCTGAATCTGTGCGGCGTCTTCGCGGGCGTCGTATTCCTGAGAAGCCAGTTCCTGATAGCGTTCCAGTCGAGCCTTATTTTTGGTCGCCCGGGCTTTGGGTGACATTCGCACCCATTCGAGTTCTCTCTTCAGTTCCTTCTGCCGACGGCTTTCACGTTTTTCTTCCAGTTCGAGCCGTTTCTGCTTCTGCTCCAGCCACGATGTGTAGTTCCCTTCAAAGGGGAATCCCTTGCCGCGGTCCAGTTCCAGAATCCATCCGGCGACGTTATCAAGGAAGTACCGATCGTGTGTAATCGCCACCACCGTGCCAGGAAAGTTTTGCAGAAACCGTTCCAGCCAGCCCACCGACGAGGCATCCAGATGGTTGGTCGGCTCGTCCAGCAGCAGCATATCCGGATTCATCAGAAGCAGCTGACACAGTGCCACTCGACGCTTTTCTCCGCCGGACAGAGTTTCCACAACCGATTCAGCGGGCGGCAGCTGCATGGCATCTGCAGCAATCTCCAGAGTACGATCCAGCTCCCACAGATTGTTGTGATCGATGGTATCCTGCACCCGAGCCTGTTCGTCGAGCACCTTCTCCATCTCGTCCGGCGAAAGATCCTCACCCAGCTTCATGCTGAGCTCATTGAAGCGTTCCAATATTGCCCGTGATTCGGCAACGGCGTCCTCAACACACTGTCCAACCGTCTTTTTGGGGTCGAGTCGTGGTTCCTGGGGGAAGTAACCGATTTTGATTCCTTTGGCCGGACGAACCGTCCCCATGAAATCCTTGTCTTCCCCCGCCATGATCTTTAGCAGGGTACTTTTGCCGGCACCATTGCTTCCAAGGACGCCGATCTTGGCGCCGGGATAAAACGCCAGCCAGATGTCGGACAGAACCTCCTTTTCCTCGTACATCCGGGTCAGGTTTTCAATGGTCATGATGTACTGCTGAGACATGAATCGTCCTTGTTCGCTATTCGCTGGAGCAGATCGACTGAAACAATTGTGCCAAAAATCTGCGGGCATCCTGATACATGTGCTGGCTGGAACTTCCCCGCGGGCCGGCGACATTCAGAACACAGATTTTATTGCGGTGAATCCAGTCGACAACTAAGGGCAGGTTTTCCTCTTCGGAATTCTCATCTGTCAGCAATCCCGGTGAGTTTTCCGGGGCGAGATGGATAATTTGCAGGGGTTTTCCACAACTCTGAGCCGCATCAATCGTCAGGCGAGTCCCACTGCTGATGCTGTTCAGGACCAGAATCAGCGTTCCATCAGAATCTCGGACATTCCATTCGGTTCGAACCGCATATGAACGTGACTCCGTCTCCTGCAGCGGATATTTCTTCGGAATGACTCCGTCTTCTGCCCGACGCCCTCGCGGACACCAGCCTCCCACGGCCAGATTCTGTGCCATCGCTTCATCCAGCGCAGCTCGATCGACTCCCGTCTGTCCACCGGAAACGATTTTCAGCTGCGAAGCCGCAATTTTGCGAACCATCTCCTTCCCATCCATGCTCAAACTTCGTGCAAATACCTTCCGAAAACATACTCGGCTGCTCAGATCAGAGATTCTGAACTTTCATGAAATCTCAGAAAAGTTCGTCGCCTTGCGTCCGCAGAGCTGTTGGCAAACCACAATTCTGACAAAATATCGTGCGTTCAGGAATTCGACTCGCCAGGCTTCATTCGTTTTTTGGAACTCTTTTCGATGGCAAGCGACAGATTTCAGGCAGGTGAAAGATTTCACTCCAGCCTGAGTTATTTTGGCCTCAGTTACTTCGGCTGCTTCAGGCTTATTCCCGGTCTGGTCGTTTGTGCGGGGCTTGTGACGGCACAGCTTTCGCCTCAGGTGTTTGCGCAGACATCCCAAAAAACGGATGCAGCGTCATCACAAAAAACCGGATCCCCTGATGCGGCGGCCCAAACCCCAGCTGCTCAGAACACTGCTGCCAGGAATACTGCTCCACAGAGCGGCCCGGAAATGGTGACCGTTGTAGAGGGAATTGCGGAATTCCGTTTTCCCAACGGCCTGAAGGTGCTGCTGTTTCCCGATGCTTCCCGTCCCACCGTGACGGTCAATCTGACCGTCTTTGTCGGTTCCCGCCACGAAGGATATGGCGAGGCAGGGATGGCACATTTGCTGGAACACATGGTTTTCAAAGGCACTCCGACGAACGCTGACATTCCCGGCAGCCTGAAGCAGCGAGGCGCCACGTACAACGGAACCACATGGCTGGATCGAACGAACTATTATGAAACCCTGCCCGCCAGCGATGAGAATCTGGAGTTCGCTCTGAAGATGGAAGCGGACCGCATGATCAACAGCTTTATTAAAGGTGAAGATCTTGCGAAAGAAATGACGGTGGTACGGAACGAGTTCGAAAGCGGCGAAAATGAACCTCAGCAGGTTCTGCTTCAGCGCATGATGAACGCCGCATTTGAATGGCACAATTACGGAAAATCAACCATCGGGAACCGGGCCGACATTGAACGAGTGCCGGTCGAAAATCTGCAGCGGTTTTACCGAAAATTTTACCAGCCTGACAATGCCATGCTGATCGTGGCTGGAAAATTTGATCCTCGAAAAGCACTGCAGCTGATCAATGAAACGTTCGGCGCAATTCCTCGTCCGGAACGCACTCTGGAAACCACGTACACCGAAGAACCCGCGCAGGATGGGGAACGACTGGTGACAGTTCGCCGTGTCGGTGAGATTCCGCTGGCAGGACTCGTTTACCACATCCCATCAGGCAGCCATCCCGATTTCGCGGCGATCGATATTCTTTCCACAATTCTGACCAGTCAGCCTTCCGGTCGACTCTACGAAGCTCTTGTCAAGCGACGGGTCGCGGCTTCAGTCGCCGGTTTTACCTTTGCGCTTCATGATCCTGGTGTGATTCTGTTTGCCGCTGAGGCTGCTCAGGGAACCGATGGGCAGAGCCTTCTGCAAACACTGACGGAAGCCGTGGAAACCACCGTCGAAAAGCCGTTCACTCCGGAAGAAGTCGAACGAGCACGACAGGAACTGCTTCGCCAGCGCGAACTGCGGGCCGCCAATTCTGCCAGTGTTGCCATCGATCTGAGCGACTGGGCCGCTCAGGGTGACTGGCGATTGTTCTTTCTGTTTCGGGATCGAG
The DNA here is from genome assembly GCA_022843805.1 of Fuerstiella sp. Classification (GTDB taxonomy): domain Bacteria; phylum Planctomycetota; class Planctomycetia; order Planctomycetales; family Planctomycetaceae; genus F1-80-MAGs062. The sequence continues at coordinate 8,064 of JALHMY010000156.1, read as the reverse complement.
TCGAAAAGGTCACTCCCGAAGACGTACAGCGAGTCGCCGCCCAGTTCCTGACTCAGACAAATCGAACGGCCGGGATCTTTCATCCAACGGAAAAACCACAGCGAACCTCGGTTCCCGCTCCTCCGGACGTTGCGGCCATGATCGGCGACTACAAGGGACGTGAAGAAGTCTCCCAGGGCGAAGAATTCGATCCATCCCCGACAGCCATTGAAAGTCGACTCGTCAGGAATGTTCTCAGCTCCGGCATCAAAGTGACCATGTTTCCCAGGAAGACTCGAGGATCCACGGTCGACCTGCGTCTCAATTTTCGTTACGGAAATCCGGATGAATTGAAAGGCCGGGCCACAGCCGCCGAATTCCTTCCGGAAATGCTAACCAAAGGCACAAAGAATCGCACTCGGCAACAGATCAGCGACGAACTGGATAACTATCGGGCGCAGCTGAGTGCCTCGGGGGACGCCGGAATTCTGACGATCTATGTCAAAACAAAACGCGAGAACCTGGGCGCCGTCCTGGAAATCGTCGAAGACATCCTCCGTAACCCCCTGTTTCCGGCCGAAGAACTGGAAATTCTGCGAGAAGAACAACTGGCCGCAGCCGGGCAGCAGCTTGCTGATCCCACAGCGATTGCATCCAATCAGGTACAGCGAAAAATTAGTCGCTACGAACCCGATGATCCGCGATATGTGGCGACCATTGAAGAAGAACTTGCCCGTATCAAAGCGGTGAGCATTCAGGACGTGAGAGCGGTCTATTCTGATCTTGTGGGGGCAGGAACCGGCGAACTGACCATCGTCGGAGATTTCGATCCGGAACAGGCTCAGACCATCACCGATCGCATCACCAGCGGCTGGAAATCGAATGTGCCCTTCCAGCGTCTGGCTCGCGAATCTCTGAATAACGACAAGGGCGAGTATCTTCGAATCGAAACACCAGACAAGGCAAATGCCTGCTACATGGCAGGAATGACTCTGGCGATGCGTGATGATGATGCTGACTATCCAGCGATGGCCATCGGCAACTTTATTCTCGGTGGTGGCGGGCTGTCGTCTCGCCTTGCCAATCGAGTACGGCAGCAGGAAGGTCTGTCTTATGGAATTCAGTCTGCTCTGCAGCCATCGGCTGTTGATAAACGAACGGTCTTCTACATCTTCGCCATTTCAAATCCTGAAAACGCAGCTCAGGTACAGACCGCAATTCAGGAAGAGCTGACGAAACTTGTTGAAAACGGAATTACTCAGCAGGAACTTGATGAGGCACGAGAAGGCTATCTGAAAGAGCAACAGGTACGCCGGACGAATGATCGGAGCCTCGCAACAATGCTGGAAGCCTATGCGTTTATTGGACGCGACCTGAATTTCGTCGCCAGTTTCGAGGATAAAATCAGGGCTTTGACAGTCGAAGAAGTCAATGCGGCTCTCAAAAAGAACCTGAAGCCGGAAAGACTGTTCATCGTTGCCGCCGGAGACTTCGCAGCAAAGGCACCGGCACCATAAGCCAGACTGGCGCAATGCCGTTGTCATTACCCACGAGAATGGGGTGTTTGAAATGGATTTGCGGAGTGACGAGGCGGGAGATCATTGATTTTGGGTTCGCGGAGTGAAAGCGAAGTTATGCACATGGTGGAATGTGCCAACGAATCGCTGAGCGATGGCGAACTCTTTAAGACCCATCAATAGATGCGGGGTTTCGTGGATGAATATGGTGTGCAGTTGCCACAACGTACCAGGCAATCCCGTCGGGGGGGCCCCCGGGGTGACGTTGAC
>JALHMY010000156.1:0-6288 GCA_022843805.1 Fuerstiella sp. | reverse complement strand
CCGGCGGTGCGCGGGTTTACCAGTACACCCGTCGCTCCGCCGACGGGATTTGGCAGGGGTGGAGATTCCATCAACGCAAAACAAGAAGTTTTCCGGCCGTTGAAATCCTTATCGTTGACTCGCGCCATCTGAGGCTGCTTCGAAACGGCCTTCGCAAAAAGTTTTCCCGTCTACTCCAAATCTGTCCGGACAAGGAGGCTTGCTATGCGATTGTTACTGGCGGGATTCTTCAGTTTTCAAATTCTGATTTCGGGCACCGCGGGAATCATCAGAGCCGATGAACCGTCGAAACTGGAAGAACTGGTCGCGGCCAATACCGCTGCCGTGGAAAGGTTCGATTCGCTAAAAGTATCGATTACGAATCGGTACCGGGGATATCCCGACTCTGACATCAATTATACGTATGTGTTTGACGGCAAAAGAGAATTGTGGGACATCGTACCCGTCAAAAAAGAGACGCAGGACGGCGAATTTACAGGGTTGGTTTACACGCTGGGTCGCCGGGAAGTTTCCAACGGGCCAGAAGGATACAGAGCGGTTACAAATCGAGACGAAAATCGAATCGAGAGTGCTGAGGTACTCGTGGACTCCCCCATGACGGCCGTCATCGAACCGCAGAAATCCGGAATCGTGGAACTGCAGGCGAAGTGTCATCTTGGATTGGCGGTTTTCCAGCCCGAACCACGAAGGCAATGGCTTCTGGCAGAACTCTACTCTGAATGTATCTCGTCGAGGATCGTCGCGACTCCAGCTGAACCGCAATCGAACGGGTGCTGGGAACTTGAGTTTGTCGTTCCGGAGGGATCGCACCGTGTCTGGCTCGACCCAAAATATGGACATATGATTTCCAGATCGGAATGGAGCGGACCAAAGTTCAAAACGGCCGTCGACTTTCCGGACTTCAAATCCTGTGGCCGGGATCTGTTCCTGGCTTCATCATTTAGAATGAATCAAACCGGGGAGAACAATCATCAGCTGGAGCTAACCGGAAGTATCACACCCGAGAGCATCAACAAAGACTTGCCCCTTTCCGCAACAATCGTCAGTCTGCCCGAGGGCATTCCATTTTATGACGCCGCAATGGGAAGGTCTGGTATCTGGGGCACTGACGGTCCGGCAGTTGTTTTTTCAAACGCCGATGAGTCACGAAAATGGGATATGGAACGTAAGCTCTCGTCTTATGCTGCGACAAACGGGCCTGGCGCGAGACCAGAATCTCGACGTATCTGGATGATGCTCACACTTCCCCTTTTGTTATTAATCATGGTCTCCTGTCTCGTTTATTTCAGGCGACACAAAAAGACATGATTGTTGTGTAAGCATGATGGGACAATGTGAGACTGCAGTCCGTTGCCATGTTCACCGCTGTTAAGCGCTGTCAGACAATAAGTGTCTCCTTTTGCTCCGCAAAAGGCTGCTCTTTCGCAGAGCGAAAGGCGACTATGGCGGTAACTTATTGTTTTCCAGGTCCTTAATTGGAACCGGATGCCTTCTTTTCATTTTGGCGTTTGGCAGCCCGGGCGATCCACGTTTCCGGATCGTCTTCAAATGCCGCCCTGCATCCTGAACAGCAAACCCAGTAACTTCTGCCTTTATAAGTGAGTTCCATGGTTCCCAGACCTTCAGAAATCACACAAGTCTTCTCGGCATAGTCCGAATCGCTGATGGCAAAGGAGGTTCCACTTCGCTGAGTTGAAACGGTATCGAAACGTCGAAAGTCTCCCGTGCCGCGACGCTGAGAGATTTCCAGCAGATATCGATTGTTTTCCTGCTGATCGAAAGCAATCTGCCACTCAGGCGCATTACCGCCATCAGCGGCAGGCGATTCGCTCGCCAACTGACGAAATTCCAGCCGGTAAACTCGATGCAGCTTATCATCGCTGCCAGTGACTTCGTGGACCGGGTCTGTGAAAGTGCCCTGAAACTGTCGAGTGACACCATCGCCGTCTGTGGCAGTCATCTGATATTGCTGCAACGTCGAATCCCACGTCAGCCGTGCGGAACGAAGCCACGGGCTTTTATCAGACTTCACCACCAACGCGGGCTGAGCCGGATTTGTCCTCAGATCCCAAACCCATTCATGAGCATCAACCGCCTTAAATCCATCGAATTCGCGGCGAGTTGTACCGCGCCACTGGCCCAGCATGATCTGAAGCGGCTGCAGATGCTCAATCGTCTGCTTCACAGCCAGTTCCCTGTCCGACACAGACGCATCGCCGCTCTGCGGAGCAGTGGCCGACTGGGTTCCGGAATTCAGCGTCAGCGGAGCGAAACTGATGTTGTCATCGTCGTCAGCCTGCTGATCCGCCTGAGAGCCCGAAGATTCGACGGACGATTTTTCGGAACCAGAGTTTTTCCCGCCGCCTGTGGTACTGTCGGCAGCTGCCGTCTGAGAACTCTCAGCTGAATTCGTTGTTGCTCCGGATGTCAAACCGGGAACGGCGTTAACCTTGTCTGAATCCGCTGTCCGGCCGCATCCGCCAGCGACCGGGATGCTGACAATGGCCAGCAGACACAGAAACCGCCAGGTTCCATGGATCCGGCTGCAGAACTTTGTTTGAGCGATCGCTGAAAACTCGAACTGGGGGTGCTTCCAATGTCTCATGAAAGTCATGACTCGCTGATCAGTTCGGAACATTGCGGGAAAAGAATTATCGCTGATAAATCGGCAAAAAGCCTTTTTCAAGCTGCAGCATGATGCAGTTGAGTGATGTGGTATAGACTGGTCCAACCTGCTGATCCGCCCAGCCGCCGGTTGGCAGTGCTTCCCGAATCAGTTTGGTGGTTAGTTCTTCACGATACTGGTTCCATTCTTCGCCGCCGGATCGGTAGACAACCTGCGAAAAATAAAAGTGCATGTAATGCCAGTGACCACTGCTGGAATCGAGACCTTTATTGTTTTCCGGCCAGATGGTTTTGCGACAGTAGTCCCGCATTCGCTTTGTCAGATCGGTGTCATATTCACCCGCATTGAACATGGCCGCCAGTGCCGCGGCCGTGATTGGCGGACGAGCACCACCGCCTCGAATGCTGTACTGTACACCGCCCTGAGCAGTGGTACATTCTTCAATATAGGTCTTCGCTCTGTCGATGATTTCCTTTGAGACCGGAATTCCCGCGTTGCGACAGGCTCTGAGACCCTGCACCTGAGTAATACAGGTTGAGCCTTCATCGAAATCGTTGCCTTCCTTTGCTGACACATACCCCCAGCCGCCTTTGCTGGTCTGTGCGTCTGCACAGAACTGAACCGCCCGAGTCAGCACGGCCCGAATTTCTTCACGCCGCTGGATGTCTTCTTCCTCGCCATAAACCTGGCTGAGGAAGACCATCGAATATCCATGACCATAGGTGTAGTGGAAGTCTTCACGGTAACCAATCAGACCGTTCGTGCGACTCATCGACAGCAGGTAATCCACGGCCAGCCGAATTTCACGTGAATACTTGCCTGATGTGGCTGTCGAACCTTCTGCCAGCATCGCGGTGCCCGCCAGCGCTGTCATGGCCACTCGATACTGCCCCTGATTGGCTTCCCAATACCCCTGCCGTTTTTGAGTGGAAGCGAGATATTGCAGTCCTTTTTCAACGACTTCATCCACATTCTGCTGGCCGAATGCGGACTGCGGCCCAAACGCAGACAGTGGCGTAAACGCAGACAGTGGCCCGAACCTCGGCTGCAGCAGATACAGCACCGCCAGCAGACCGGGCAGGGCAACGCGACGCAATCCACTGAAACTCAAACGCATTCGAGCATCCCTGACCTGTAAATCGATGTGAACAGAACTCCAGGCTGACAGCGTACATTCCCGAACAATCGCCTGTCAGCATTGTCGGACAGCAATGATTGCATGGCAAGAGCAACCCCCGGTATGATCCACAAGTTTCACCGCAGTTTCCACACCGGAATTCCCATGTGGACTTCGAACCGGTGGAAACTCAAGCCCGGGAAATCTGACTATCGTTGCAGCTAAACACGGAAGGTCTCTAAAACCATGCTGTTTCAGGAAAAACATTGTTTTCGAAATCTGTATCTCTGCCAGTGGGCAGAAATCACTGTGGGAAAGCGTCCCGTCAGATTTTGTGGAGTCCTCCTGATCATTCTGCTGGCGGTTCCTGGATGCGGATCGGAAAGTACGCCCTCCGACAATTCCTCTGCCAGCGCGGGGGGCGGGAGCACTTCGGCTTCCGCCGACGATTCAGCAAACTCGACGAGTCCGAAGAATTCCACATCCGAGTCCTCGGCGGCAGCAGAATCGGTCACAGCACCCGAAACTGCAGCATTGACGATTGAAGCCCCCGTTGTAAAAAGCCCGATCCCCGGAATTTCCCTTCCTGTTCTTGTGAGCGCAGCAGAGGCGACACTTGCGGATGAGGCAATGGTGATCGGAGTTGTGGCCGGCAATGAGTCGCGTGCATATGCCGTTGAAGCGCTGGAACCGGAAGACAGCCATGTCATCAACGACCTGATTCAGAAAATCCCCGTAACGATCACATATTGTCCGGTCACGAAGGCCGTGCGAGTCTTTTCAACCTCGGAGTCTCAGGAGCCAGTTCCGGTGTCATCAATGAGCACCGATGACAAGGGCCTCTCGCTGATTCTCAACGGGACAACCTATGAACACTCATCCAACACGATTCCTCTGACTGACATGGATTTTGTTCAAACCGCATGGATTGCATGGAAGACGGAGCATCCGGACGCTCGAGTATTTCAGGGAAAGTCCCCGGACAAACCCCTGCCAGATCGTCCAGCATCAGCGCAATGAGCACATTGTCAATCTTAACAATCCTGCCATTCTCTATGGGCTTCAATTATGAGCTTTATAAGTGGCCGCCTGCACTTCAGCAGTGAACTGAGCATTTGATGCAGAAAACGGGAGTCTGACTGTGGCGTCCAGCCATCGTAAAGCGGCGGTCCGACGCCGACGGAAGGCTCTGTTGAAAGGGTTTCGTCGCACCACGGGTGTTGGGGCCGTTCCCGGAACAATTGACCCCAATCTTCCTGTCCGCCAGTGCCGCATCAGGCGTCTGGTCTACGGAGGCGAAGAAGTTGTGGAGGAGCTGCTGACGGATTATGAGCAGCTGCAGACTCCGGAACCCGACGGACGCATCACCTGGATACAAATCATGGGCAAGCCGGATGCAGCTCTTCTGCATCAGCTTGCAACGGCATTTGGAATTCATTCGCTGGCACTTGAGGACATCAGCAATTCTCATCAGCGATGCAAGGTCGAAGACTATGGCAGCCATGTCTTCGTCGTCTCACGCCTGCCGCGTTATCTGGAAGGTGCAAATCTTGTGACCGAGCAGGTCAGTCTGTTTTGCGGCGTCAATTTTGTCATCTCCGTCTATGAAGGAGATGAGATTTTTGATTCAGTCCGCGATCGAATTATTCGGTCGAGGACCCGACTGCGGGAGATGCCGGCCGACTATCTGGCCTATGCGGTGCTCGACATGGTGACGGACCACTACTTCCCGGTGATTGAAGAGATTGGAAATCGACTCAATGCAGTCGACGATGAAATTGAAGAACAGGCTTCGCACCCGCAGCGATCAGAAATCCGAGCGCTTCGTGCGGATTTGCTGCTGCTTCGACGCACGATCTGGCCACAGCGCGATGCCATCGCCGCGCTAATGCGAGACGACTGTGAACTGATCTCGAACTCAACAAGAACCTACCTCCGCGACTGCTACGACCACACCGTTCAGATTATTGATGTGACCGAAACCTATCGCGAACTGTGTGCCGATCTCAGGGACTTTCATTTGTCAGAAATCAGTTACCGCAGCAACGAGGTGATGAAGACGCTGACAATCATTGCGACATTATTCATGCCGCTCAGCTTTGTTGCAGGATTCTACGGCATGAATTTTCAGCACATGCCCGAGCTCTCATGGCAATATTCCTATCCCATCCTGATCCTGGTAATGGGGACGATCGCCGGCTCACTGCTTTACTGGTTTTATCGAAAAGGCTGGCTGGAATAAGGGCCACTGTGGATAACCCACTTACCCTTAACACGCCTGCAAAGCGCAGGTCACCAGTCCCCTCCCGATCTTGCTATCGCTCGATCGACCTCCCCCGGCTTCGCCGGGAGAGGAGGGATTAAAAACCTCCCCTCCCGCGCAGCGAAGCGAAGTGGGAGGGGTCGGCCGAAGGCCGGGGGAGGGCTCGCCGCGCGTTGCACTCAACGCCGTTCCAACAATACCTCCACGCCGCTCCATTCACGCCCGCGTCCCGCTGTTCACCGCCCCCTCCCGATCTTGCTATCGCTCGATCGACCTCCCCCG
>JALHMY010000155.1 GCA_022843805.1 Fuerstiella sp. | reverse complement strand
ATGCGTACTTCGCCACGTCTCGCACGGTGTTCTGCTGGTCCGACAAGTACCACAGCACCTGGTTGCCAGTGCCGGAACCTTCATTGCAAACACGTAGGCGAGTCTCTCCGAGACTCGCGATTCCGGCGTCTCGGAGAGACGCCGGAACAGACGTTTAACCTGCAAACTTCACCGCCTGGTGGCGACTCCGGGCGCTGGGTTGCGAGTCTCGGGGGACGTCGATTTATTTAGTGAGCGACAAATTCGCGAAAACACGGGGTTTTCAGCCTTTTTCCCAATTCAAATACGTCAGTAATTAAGTCGACGTCCCGAGAGACTCGCGGTTCCGGCGTCCCGCAGAGACGCCGGAACAGACGTTTAACCTGCAAACTTCACCGCCTGGTGGCGACTCCGGGCGCTGGGTTGCGAGTCTCGGGGGACGTCGATTTATTTAGTGAGCGACAAATTCGCGAAAACACGGGGTTTTCAGCCTTTTTCCCAATTCAAATACGTCAGTAATTAAGTCGACGTCCCGAGAGACTCGCGATTCCGGCGTCTCGGAGAGACGCCGGAACAGACGCTTAACCCGCAAACTTCACCGCCTGGTGGCGACTCCGGGCGATGCATTTGCGAGTCTCGGAGAGACTCGCCTACGTGGGCTCCCCTGCCTGAGTCGATCGCGTTCAGGCTGAGCAGCATTGCGAATGCCGGAGCAATCGCCGACGGCCATACCTCCGAATTACTGGTCGGTCCACCATACCGGAGACCAGCTCATCCAGAACCACTCAAGTGTTCTGAACAAGAGATCGACGCCCGGGGGTGACAGGGAATCGCAATGCGTCACTCGGAGAGTGACGGCAACTTTGCTCACTGTCCGTCGAATGCGGCGGTCTAGTCCGTCGTATTCGTAAGTCACCGTCTGAATCAGATCGTTGCTCGGATGGCTGCGTTTCGCCCAGCAACGGATCAATCATCTTCGTTTGGCGATCCAGCAGGTCGTATTCGTAAGTGGTCACCATTTCCTTTCCGGCAACGCCCGCCAGTGCTTTTGTCTGAGCCACGCGACCAAAGCCATCGCAGGAAATTGTCGAGACGTCTCTTACGGCTGCGCCCAGCATGCGTTGTGACTGCGTCGGCCTGCCCAGATTGTCGTAACCCGTGTACTGTGTCGTCCGTCCCAGAGCATCGGTCGCTGTTCGGAGTTGCCCGAGAGCATCGTATCCCCATGTCTCGGTGGGCGTTGTCGAGGCAGTTCCGTCGGCGTAGACGTTCGTGTAGTCGCTGCCGTTCGGGTTGAGGTTCTTTGGGCGGAATTGTTCGATCAGGCGACCGGCACTGTCAAACGAGTACTTTGTCTGGCTGCCGTTGGTGTCCAGTGTCTCCTGCAGGAACTGTCCGGCTGTGCCAGTGGCGTAAATGTAGGTCATCGAAACCGGAGTCAGCAGACCCCGATGACGTAAGTCAAACGGGTAAAAAAATATTCGCCGGATGCTGCGACGGTTGCTACGCGATCAGCAGCGACGGAACGAGGCTGGCACCGCATTAGCCGCTCCTGTCTGCCAAAGCGTCAAGCCAAACCGGAAGAAAATTCTCTTCACGCGGCGGGACTCTCATTTTCCCCGTGACCACGCTGCACAATTCGTCGTGTCAGCAACACTTCGGCGACTAACAGACAGGGAAACAGCAGCATCAGCGCCGCCCACAATTCGGTCTGCGATTCGTTTCCATACATTCGCAGCTGAAGATCCTGCAGTGAATCAGCAAACCGCACGCGGTCATTCACCATCATCTTCGCACGGTCGTCCGCGCTGAGCTCAGTCATGTCGTCTTCACGGTGATCGTAGTTCACCACAAACCGGTCAGTACGCTGTGTCAGCCGGGCGCCTCCGGCTTCTGGCTCCGTGCCTCCGTCACCTGCCCCTCGAACAAGCTCGTAGACTCCTGGAAGAAAAGTATCTGTCAGTACAAGTTCCGGGGTATCGCCCCGAATGATGGCCGACGGCTCAAGAAAAACACCGGACGGATCCGTGAATCCCGCCTTCTGAAGTTCGTCATCGCTCTGAACATCTCTGGGTGATCCAATCAGCGGTGTTCCGAAATCCACGTTCCGCCGAGTTCTCGTCGCCGCCGCCTGAAAGATGGCTTCATGCAGAAACGGTACATAGTCAGCCTTCGTCGGCAGATCATTCCAAAGACGACTGAGCGTGCTGGTCATCACCATCACCGACCCCTTGCCACACTGCGTCTGAAGCAAACACGCATCTCCCGTGGTGAATTGTGCCAGAATAACCGGGGCCTGCACCGACGGTTTCTTCTGAGGCTGCACATTCTGTTTGATTTTGGCTGCTGTTCCCGCTGCCCCGTCTTGCTGCGATGAACTGTTCGGAACGTCAATGGCCCTGTTTGATGGTTCGGCGTCTGGTGAATTGGCCACGCCGGATCTTGCCGGTTCTGCACCGGCCAGCGGCCCGGAAAGTCTGGTCAGCCACCACTGCTGAAACTGCGATTTCAGAAAACTGCGGGATGGCGATGCGAATCGATCCAGCCAGCCGGGCATCATGGATAACGGAGCGATTCGAACAGAGTCTGCAGCATCCAGCGGCGCTTGCTTTGAACGCAGCAGTTCTATGCCCTGTACAAGTCCCGATTCAGTATACAACTTCTGAAAGCTTTCCGGACTTGTGTTCGGTCCAAGTGTGATAAAAACTCCATTGCCCTGTGACGCATAGCTTACCAGTTCCTCAATCACTTTCGGATCCAGCCGGTCGACATCTGCCAGCACGACCATTGCAGCAGTTTTCAGGTCGTCCGCACGAACCTCCGCAGCATCAACTGTTCGAGCCTGAACCCAGGGGGTCTGATTGCCGGGAGTCGTTAACGCGATTCCTGCGAAGAACGTTTCCCGGTCAGCGATATTAACTGTTCTCCTTCCGTTTATCAGAAGAACGGGGAGGGCTGATGTGACTCGAACGGCCGCATGGCTGACATTGTCTGCCGGAATCGGGTCGTCGGCGACAATAGCCTCTATACTGAGCAGATGAGTTCCTTCGGGTCGAATTAACAATTCAAACTCCACCGCAGCCTGCCCACCTGCCGGGACATCCACATTCTGCTGTTTTCCGGTCAGTGGCTGGCCATTCAGCAGCAGACGTACGGGTACCTGAAGCGCGGTTGTTCCGGAATTGCGAATGAGCGAACTCATACGCAGCGGAAAATCGGGAACCGTCAGGTCACGCATCAGCATCAGTCGATCGACGGCAATATTCCGCGGTAGTGCCACCAGCTGCTTTGCCACATCAATCGTCCACAGCCTGGGACGGACCGACGGAAACGTCAGCAAATCTTCGAATCGCTGCCATGCCGATTCGTTGTCCGGATTCCAGCTGTTTCGCTGACGATCGGTGAAGACCACAATTTCTCTTGAGGCACTGCTGGATCGCCCAAGGATGGCAACGGCCCGCTCGGCTGCTTTCTGCAGATCCGCCGCTCCCCCAGGGCCCGCCAGTCTCTGCAATGCCTGCTGAACAACTTCCAGATCCTGCAATGGCGATTCGAGAATGGTTCGGGGCTGGTCACGTGCGTCAATCAGCGCCACGCTGTCGCCGCCTCCAAGCGACTTCAGAAATTCGCTCGCTCGCCGAACAGCATTCTGATGCAGCGTATTCAGACCGTCACTGCGTGCCATCGAATTGGATCCGTCGATAACAATCACAACAGATCGTGAACCAGCTGATCGGTAACCGGAAAGCAGCCCGCCTGGAATCCAGGGGCGGGCTGCGGCAAGCACCAGCAGCAAGATCATGCCAATTCTCAGTGACAGCAGAAGCAATTCTTCGAGCCGCAGACGTCGCCGAGTTTTACGGGCTGGCTTCAGAAACTGCATGGCGGCCCATTCGACGACGTCAAAACGCCGACGATTCAGCAAATGTGCAATGATCGGAAGCGCTATTCCAATCACGCCTGCCAGCAGCCAGGGATTCAGAAAATATTGCAGCATAAGACGGCAGGCTACGCCACAGGACAACTCTTTTCCACCAGCCGCCCGCTCGGGACCATTCGCCGCTGCAAATATTTCCGCCGGTTAGTTTTTATGTCAGCGAAGACTCCGTTACGCTGTACATGTGAATCTCTGTCACTTTCCCTGACCACAGGAAACGTCGTATGTCCAGCACGCAGAATTCTTCTCGTCGACAGTTTATTGCAAAGTCCGCTTCGCTCGCCGCTGCTGCCACGTCTGCGGCATATTTCCCCTGGACGCAGTCGACATTTGCCAGCACAATGGCCAACGACCGCCCTCGCATCGGATGTATCGGCCTCGGTGGAATGGGGCGAGGTGATGCGCATGAGCATAAACGATTCGGCGACATTCTGACCGTGTGCGACGTCGACCGGAATCATGCAGAAAAAGCCGGTGCCGATCCAAATATTGGTGCTGGAAAAGCGGATGTTTGTACCGATTATCGAATGGTTCTGGAACGGCCGGATATCGATGTCGTCAGCGTCGTCACTCCGGATCACTGGCACGTTCGCATTGCGATTGAAGCTCTGCAGGCCGGAAAACATGTCTTCTGTCAGAAACCTCTGACGCTGACACTGGAAGAGAATCAGCTGATTCGCAATGCCTGCAACAAGTTCAAAGATCGAGTGTTCTTTGTGGGTACTCAGCAGCGCAGCGACCGCGATCGATTTTTACGAGCCGTCAATCTGGTGCGAAAGGGCTTTCTCGGTGACATCAAAACCGTCACCGTGGGAATCAATGGCGGTGATGTGGGAGGCCCGTTCAGCAAAGCTGAAGTTCCTGCCGGGCTTGACTGGAACATGTGGCTCGGACAGGCTCCCAGCGTTGATTATATTCCGCAGCGATGCCACAACAACTTCCGATGGTGGTATGAATACTCCGGCGGCAAGTTTACTGACTGGGGTGCTCACCATGTGGATATTGCTCAGTGGGCTATTGGTGAAGATCAGCCAGGTTCAGGCCCGGTCGAAATCGACGGCACGGATGCAAAACACCCGGTTCCTTTTAAGGATGGTTATCCAACTCAGGATGATTCCTACAATTCGGCCCATGACTACGCCGTGAAATGTCGGTATGCAAGTGGCGTTGAATTGATCATCACCAGCCGCGGAGACAACGGCATTCTGTTTGAAGGATCCAAAGGACGTTTCTTTGTCAATCGTGGAAAGATTACCGGCCAGCCTGTTGAAGAGAACTGGGACAAGGATCAGTTTGGTCCCGAACAGCTTTCAGAACTCTACAAGGGCAAGCCATTTGAAGGCCACAAACAGAATTTCTTCCGCTGCCTGTCTGAAGGTGGACTGCCCGTTTCCGATGTCTACACTCACATTCAGACGATGAATACGTGCCATCTGGCGGCCATCGCCGCTCGGCTCAATCGATCCATCAAATGGGATCCTAAGTCAGAAAAAATTACCGGAGACGATCAGGCAGCCAGCTTCTTTGCTCGTGTTCCCCGTGCTGGTTTTGAAATACCTCGAGTTTGATAACAGAGAGACGGAATGACAGAGCCCTGGCTGAGTCCTGAGTGGATACTGCATACTCAGTTTCTGCTGAATTCCTTCCGATTGTGGCTGAATCGCGACTTGCTGGAACGGTGCGGCGACCCCGAACGGGAAGCCGCCGCGCTGTTTCACGCACCATTTGTGGTGGTTTCGCACGGAACGCAGGCCGATCCCATTCTAAACTATGGCAATGCAGCAGCCCTCAGGCTGTGGGAGATCGAAATTCCGGATCTCCTGCAGATGCCCTCCCGGCTGACCGCCGAACCGATGCATCGCGATGAACGCGACCGACTGCTTCAGCGAACCACTCAAAATGGTTACGTGGATGACTATCGCGGTATTCGCATCAGCCGCACCGGGCAACGTTTTTTGATAAATCAGGCGATCGTATGGAACGTGGTGGACGCCGATCACAACAAAATCGGTCAGGCAGCCACGTTCTCAGAATGGGAACCACTTCGCGACTTTGTGTGAAAATCATCGTGTCACGCAAAGACGAGACGAGAACCGTCGGCAGAGGACTTGTCAGGTTCAGGATCCGGGTTTCGCCTGATCAATAAGGCGAGCGGCAAAATTGTTTTTACCGGGAGGGCGAGGCTCCTGCCGAGCCGAGAGCCGAGCTTTTCTCGGGAGGGCGAGGCTCCTGCCGAGCCGAGAGCCGAGCGTTTTTCTCGGCTCAGCAGGAGCTTCGCCCTCCCATCTGCCGCCCTCCCATCTGCCGCGCTGATTGGCATGTTTTCAACTGCCGGTCGCCTAAGTACGCCTGCTATTCTCGAGTCAGTGTTTCGTCGAGATTCAAAACGGCCAGACATAACGTCGTCCATGCGGCATGCTCTGCTGGAGCAAGCTGAGCGTTACGAACTGAGTCGCCAACTTTCAGCAATTGTTCGGCCGCTGCCACATTGTCCTGAAAATGAGCCCGGCTCCTCTCAAGTCCGCCCGTGAGTATTTGCGTTTCTTCCTCTATGGGCGGACGACAGACCACCTGTTCGAACACTCGTCGAACCCGGTCTGCGTCGGATTCCGACGGATGATCCAGCAGCAAACGTTCGGCCAATACCCGGGCCGCCTCCACATAGGTCGTTTCATTGAGTGTCAGCAGTGAATGCAGAGGTGTGTTGGTTCTGAGAACCCGCACAGTACATGTCTGCCGCGTTGCATTGTCAAAGAACATCGTCGGTCCGACAATCCGCCTCCAGAATATGTAAAGACTGCGGCGATAAAGCGATTCCCCATGATCCTGAGAATATTTCTTGTTGCCGAATGTGGCTTCTTCCCAGACTCCCGCAGGCTGATAGGTGTTAACAGAAGGCCCGCCCAGTTTTCGACTGATCAGCCCGCTCACGGATAAAGCCTGATCACGCAGCATCCAGGCAGGCATTCGGAAACGCGGCGCGCGAGCCAGCAGCCGATTGTCCGGATCCACATCGGCCAGCGTCTGAGGAGTACCGTTGTCATCCGGATATGCAGTTCTTCCTGCAAACGATGACTGTCTGTAGGTGTGACTCAGCACAATTGTTCGCAGCAACCGTTTGACGTCCCAGCCCGATTCTCGAAACTCGGCCGACATCCAGTCCAGCAGTTCATGGTACTCCGGATACTCGCTCTGAACTCCAAAGTCTTCCGGAGTTCTGACAAGTCCCGCTCCCATCATCTGCTGCCAGAATCGATTGACGATGACTCGCGCAGTCAGCGGATGATCCTGTGACACCAGCCATCGGGCCAGATCAAGCCGGTTCAGTTGCTCAGAACTCTTCGCAGGCTTCGGCAGACTGACCGGCAGTGCTGCAGTGACTTCGTGTTTGGTTGGTTCATTGTATAACCCGCGGTTCAGAATGAATGTGGTTCTGCGATCCGAGCGATCTTCCATGACCATCACTTTGGGAATGGCGCTGTTCAGTTCCTTCTCCGTCTTTTGCAGAGCTTCACGTTCTGCCTTTAGTCTGGCGTACTCGGGATCCTGTTCCAGCAGTTTGTCTTCCTGCAGTTTTTGTTCCGGAGACTGCGAGGTATTCTCCTTCGTCGGCTGTTCAGGAAGAAGCTCTTTGCGACGCTGCTGCATGCTGACAGCATTCTGCTGAAGTTGTGCAGTGATCGAATGCAGTTCCTGTTTTTGGGTTTCATTGGGAAGGGCCAGAACAGGAGGAGTCTGAGCGTTACCGCCACCTCCATCCACCGGGGTCTGGTTAAAGAACGCAAAAAGTTCGAAGTAATTCTGCTGGCTGAGCGGATCGAATTTATGGTCATGGCAGCGACAACAGTTCAAAGTCAGTCCCATCCAGACGGTGCCCATGGTTTCCGTCATATCCATCACATAGTCCACTCGATTCTCTTCTGCGATGCGGCCACCTTCTCCATTGATCATATGATTGCGGCAGAAACCCGTCGCCAGTTTTTGTTCGGTCGTCGCGTCCGGCAGCAAATCTCCGGCCAGTTGCCACACGGTAAACTGATCAAACGGCAGATTCTCATTGAAGGCTTTGACTACCCAGTCGCGCCACGGCCACATTGTCCGCTCATTGTCGCCCTGATATCCATTACTGTCCGCGTATCTCGCGGCATCCAGCCAGTCCCATGCCATTCGTTCGCCATAAGTCGGGCGTTCCAGGAGCCGGTCAATCAGACGCTCATAAGCATCCGGGGCAGTATCGTTCAGAAACAGCCGAACATCTTCCGGCGATGGCGGCAGGCCGGTCAGATCCAGCGAAGCTCGCCGAATCAGTGTGCGACGATCGGCTTCCAGCGAGGGAGTCAGTTGTTTGCTTTTCAGCTTTTGCTGCACGAAATGATCGATCGGGTTGTGAACAGGGTACTCAGTGAAAACGGGTTCCGGAACTGCTGGCTTTTGAAGACGCTCGAAGGACCAGTGACGGCCCCAGACTGCTCCGTCCTGAATCCACTTCTTCAGTCGAGCGACCTGCGAAGGTGTCAGTTTGCGTCCTGAATCCGGAGGCGGCATCATTGTCTCAGCATCGGTACTGGTAATTCGCCTGATCAGTTCGATATCGTCATCAGTTTCATGATGAATTGCTGACTTCACTCCGTCTTCTGTGTCCAGTCGAAGATCGGCCTGTCGCTGTTCGGCGTCAGGGCCGTGACACGAAAAACAGTTTTCTGAGAGTATTGGCAGAATGTCTCTGGAAAAAACGAGCTCCTGCGCATACCCCTGTGTGGCAGTCAGGATTCCGGTGAATGCGCCGGTCAGCGTCAGGACCATCCAAACGGTGGTGAGACCTGACGTGATGGGCGTTACAACTCTCAGTCGTTGCGGAACGAAAAACATTCGACAGAAGTCCTTTATTCAATCACATCTTCAAGCAGCGAGATACTGACAACCTGTTCCATTCGAATCAGCACCCGACTTCGATTCGGCTGAATTCCATGAACCTTCGCTTCACGAATATAGGCCTCACGAGTTGTGGTGGAATCCCGGAGATCATGAACATCAGCATTTTTCAGTACCAGCGTCTTGTCTCGCACTTCTTTAAGACGTCCCATAAACACAAACATGGATTCAACGTCAACAACAACGTTTTGCCCTGCAAAGTCGTCCACAACACTGCCTCCGCGAATCAGTCCGTCACGCCCACCGTTCGGTGAATCGCGGGACTGTACATCAATATTCGCTATTTTTCCCGTTTTGCAGATGAAGACCAGCCCTCAAAGGCGGTATTCTGCATCCGTGGTTTGAAATCGGCCGTCCGGGGTTCGGGCGGAATTTTTGAGAATGCCCTGAAGAATATTAGTCGTACCATGAATTCTGTTTTTCGTCCTGCTGTCGATCGGATGGCGGGCTATGCACCTGGTGAACAGCCTCAGGAAACCGGCTGGATTAAGCTCAATACCAATGAGAATCCCTATCCGCCGTCGCCAGCGGTTGTCGAGGCAATTCGACGAACAGCCGAAGGTCGCCTGAACGTCTATCCGGATCCTCTGGCAACCAGTTTTCGTAAAGTGGCCGCTCGATTGTTTGACGTCGATCCGGACTGGATCCTTCCGGCCAACGGAAGTGATGAGAATCTGACGATTATTGTACGGACGTTCTGCGACGCAGGCGATCGAATCGCCTATCCATACCCAAGTTACGTTCTCTACGAAGCTTTGGCGAATATTCAGGGATGCCCGGTCAGCCGCCTTCGTTTGAATGAGCAGACATGGCAGTGGGATGCGCCGGATGCCGAATCACTCCGGAAGTCCGTCCGACTTTTTTTCGTCCCCAATCCCAATTCACCCACTGGCAATCGCTGGACTCCGTCCCAGTTGCAGGAACTTTTGCCCGATCATGGTGTGCTGGTGCTTGATGAAGCCTATGGAGATTTCTGCAGTCAGCCTCACCGAGGCGAATTGCTGCGACAACCGGAGTTTGATCAGCGTCTGATTGTAACTCGGACTCTCAGCAAGTCTTACAGCCTGGCCGGTCTGAGATTCGGATTTGCCGTTGCACATCCGGACCTGATTGCAGGAATGCAAAAAGTTAAAGACAGTTATAACTGCGATGCGATCGCGATCGCGGCCGCCACTGCAGCTCTCGAAGATCAGGACTGGATGCTGAGTAACCGAAACAGGATTGTGGCAACTCGCGAACGACTGGCTGCCGCTCTTCCATCGCTTGGATTCCATACTGATCCCAGCGAGACGAACTTTGTGTGGACCCGGCACAGCTCCGGCCAGCATCAATCGATCTACGAACAACTTAAAGCTCGGAAGATTCTGGTCCGCTATATGCGTTTTCCGGATGCCGCCCCGGACGGACGAATGGTCGATGGTCTCAGAATCACGGTTGGTACCGATGCGGAAATCGACACACTGCTGAGCGTACTGCCGGAGGCTGTCAGGATCGCGGTATCCTGATTCGCTGCGGACGATGATCGCTCGTCACGCCGACAACAAATGGATGCATGAAGTCTGGCCACCAGTCAACTCGGCCCCAGACTTCAATCTTCCATGTCATCGTGGTATTGGCCTCCTGCGTCAGTTCCCGCTCTGGCTTCAGGAGAGTGAATTCGACGGAGCCTTCCCATGCTTCTCCCCGCTGGATCATCAAATCGGAGATGTCAAGCAGATTCTGCGTGTGGATCTGTCGAATTCCGCAGTCTTCGTCAGACCCTGATGTCTGGTTTGTACCCTGCAGCGGATATCGCTCGAGACAGACGAGGTTTGCTCGAAGAGATTTTAACCGCACCGGCCCCCGCTGACAGATGCAAAGACGACCAGGTTTGCCTGTGCAGATCAGTGCCTGGTCCAGTTCGACAATGGTCTCAGGAATCCTTTTGGCCAGATACTGGTGAATGGACACAACGATGAGCAACAGACCGGTCAGTCCAAAGACTCCACTGAACGCACAGGCTGCCCAGAGATCTGATCCACGAGCTTCAGTTTTCCAGACCGCAACGCCAGCCGCGGCGGCAAGCCCCGCAAGCAATAATCCTGCCAGCAGCGAGATGCGAATCTGTGCGTTCCACTCCGTTTCTCGTTTCAGTCGGACAGGAAAACGAGACGGCCGACTTTCTGAAGGAAACCATTCGATACGCATAGATCATCTGGCCGCCATGAGTTCCGCCAGCCGCTCAATGGCACGCGACCATGTCTTTCTTGCCGCATCGGCGCTGATGCCAAGAGATTCACCGATCTCGGCAAACGGCATTTCCTGCCAGTTTCGCATGCTGAGAACGCGCCGATAATTCTCAGGCAGCTTCGCCATAGCCTGAGCGAGCAAACGCTCCTGTTCCTGCACGAGTGCGTCCGTGCCAGGTGTATGATGATCGTCAGCAAGTGACGGCTGAAAGATCTGCGAGTCATCCAGTCGATGCTCACGTCTCGCATCTCTGCAGCGAGCACTCTGGAAATATCGACGAGCATTCAGCAGATCGTTTTTCAGGATCTGCCGCAGCCAGCCCGACAATTCTTCCCGAGTTGTTCCGCGAAACTGCTGGAAATTCTCATACGCTGCCAGCAGAGTTTGCTGCACAACATCGGACGCTCCCAGTTTGGCCGTCAGACCGGCATCCAGATCCTGATTGGCAATCAGCAAAAGATAATCGCGGCATTGCTGAATCAGTCGACTCACCGCATCCCGGTCGCCTTCACGAGCGGCATGCACCAAATCGTAAAATTCGTCGCCCGATATTGCCGGGCCAGCACCTGTTGAAGCCATCGCCACGCTGATTCTCCCGCGAACTCCCATCAGAACGCCACGCGATCCGAATGCCAGTCTAGGCCCGGAATGTCGTTTAAAGCGGACACAAGACAAAAAGTTTTCCGCCACACGTCGCTCGCAATATTTGCGTTTCGTCCTAACGTGTTTTTATCAAATGATTTACAGCACATGGAATGCACGCCTCCCGCGCCATGCCGACCGACCCCTTGGCGCTTCGCATCTCCGTCAGAACCCTCCTCTCCCAAACGAAACCCTCCTCTCCCAGCGAAGCTGGGGGAGGTCGATCGAGCGTCAGCAAGATCGGGAGGGGGCCGGTGAACAGCGGGTTGCAGGTGTTATTGGAACGGCGCTGAGTGCAACCCGCGGCGAGCCCTCCCCCGGCCTGTCGGCCGACCCCTCCCACTCCGCTTCGCTGCGCGGGAGGGGAGGTTTTAAGACCCCTCCTCTCCGAAACAAAAACCTCCTCTCCCAGCAAAGCTGGGGGAGGTCGATCGAGCGTCAGCAAGATCGGGAGGGGGCCGGTGAACAGCGGGACGCGGGTGTTATTGGAACGGCGTTGAGTGCAACCCGCGGCGAGCCCTCCCCCGGCCTGTCGGCCGACCCCTCCCACTCCGCTTCGCTGCGCGGGAGGGGAGGTTTTAAGACC
>JALHMY010000154.1 GCA_022843805.1 Fuerstiella sp. | reverse complement strand
AGATTGCTCTCCACCTTTCTTCACAGAAACGCAGTCCTCATTTTTGGTTACAGGGTTGTGACGACACCCTGACAGGGACTTTCACCCTGCTGTTCAAACGCCTTCACAGGCGCACTAGCAGCGTCTCACCGAGACGCTGAAATACGCGCCTCATTTGCTGGTTCCGGTGTTTGATTGTGAGGCCAGTGTTTGATTGCGAGTTCCGGCAGACTGATTCGCGAGTCTCGGAGAGACTCGCCTACGTGAATCCAATGGGTTATTCGGGGGCCGGGAGCAGTTCGATGTGGCCTCCGCAGAACTTGCAGGCGGCTCTGGTGCCAATGTGTTTTGAGCTGGCTCGAATCTCGTTCTTGCAGTGAGGACACTGTGTGTACATGGCCAGCACCGTCACTGTGTCGTCGTAGCGGAACGGTTTATCGCAGTGTTTGCAGCGGACTTTCTGATTCAGATACTTCACATGGATGCGAAGTTCCTCGTGACAGCCGGGGCATTCGACATAATGTCCCTTTGGAGGTGCAGCGGCGATCGCTTCAATCACTGTCAACGGAACGAACACCGGAATTTCCACACTGTCTTCCGTGAGTTCTGAGTTCAGCAGGGCACGGCAGGTGCGACAATGCACAACGCGTGCAGGCATGTCATCGCCACACTGCGGACACGGTCCCCCAGGCCATGCACCGTTCATTGTCATTGTCCTCTAATCGGCAACATGGAAATCATCGGCAACATGGAAATTCGCAAACACCTGTCTTCAACCGAATGCTGCAGAGTTCCGCCGAATTTCGGGAAACGCTGTTCCGATTCTTTAACAATTCACTGCGGTTTTGCCTTTAATGCCATCAATTTATTGTAGGTTCTGAGATACAAATGGTCGTTGGCAACGGCGGGTGTTGAATGGCTGGACTGCCCGAGTGGCACACGTCCCAGAAGCTCAAACTCGCGTGAAGCCTTTACAACAATCGCTTCACCGCCTTCTGTCATACAGTACATATTGCCGTCAATGCAGATTGGAGATCCGCTGAAAGCAGCTCCTGCGAGCCGTTCCTTCCAGAGCTCGCGACCGGAGGGCATTTCCAGACAAACCATAATTCCTGAATCGCCCCACATCAACAGCAGATCATTATAAGCAATTGGAGTTGGTACATAGGGCAGCATGACTTTTCGTTCAAACGCAAGTCTGGATTCTGCCGGAATGCCCTCGGCGGCGTTCACAGCCATGAGGTACTGCCCGCTGCCCGCTTTGCCGCACGTCGCAATGATCAGGCCCTTGCTTTCGACCGGAGAAGCCACAGTTCGCAATGGCATAGCCACCGTCTGCCAGTTCACCTTTCCGGTCAGTACGTCGAAACTGGTCATTCCTGAAGATTCGCTCAGGCAGATCAGCTGGGCTGAACCACCATCTCCCGGAATGAGCATCGGAGTTGAAAATGATGTCTGCCCGGAGGGTCGTTCAACCGACCAGACAATCTCGCCATTGTTCTTATCGAGGGCCACCATTGAGCTGGGCCCTTTCTGATCATTGGGCACGATCAGAAGATCGCCCGCCACAACAGGAGAAACACCCTGACCATGGTCTTTGTCAAATGCTCCCAGATTACGCGTCCATACCTGTTTGCCGGTAAAATCCCACGCCGAAACGACGTGTGATTCCAGATCCGCAAAAATCGTGTAGACGTATTTCCCATCCGTCGCGGGGGTGCTGGACGCCCAGGAGTTCTTCAGGTGTTTCGGACTCTCATTGAAAGTCATCGACTGCACCCAGTTTTCACGGCCGGTATCTGCATTCAGGCAATGCAGAAATCGCTTGCCCCCGCCCTCCGTTGAGGTCGTTACAAACAGAGATTTCTCCCAGATGATCGGAGCGGAATGTCCGACGTTTTCAAACTCGACCGTCCATGCATAATCGCTGTCTGTCCAGGTAACGGGCACGCCCTTCAGATTGCTGAGACCGGTGCCATTTTCACCTCGAAACCGAGTCCAGTTGTCCGCGGCCATTGATGTCACAGCCGCACCCGCAAGCACCACACAGACAATTGCCATCTGGCACGAAAAAGATTTGTTCATGTCAATACTCTGGCAGGGACAAGTTTCTAAAGAAATTACCCGATCAGGATGACAGACTTTCGCACCAGATGCAAACGTTCGCCCATGTCCGGACGCGACTCAGCAGGCGATTTCGCTTCATCGCTGCCTTTACTTTTGCTTCGCCAAAGCCGCATTTCTGTCGCGGAGCGAAAGACAACACTAAGTCCACGCCATTGGACGCTATCCCTGCCGAGGCGGTTGCACGAGCCAAAGTAAGGCTCAGATCAGTGTCAGCGGTCCCTGACGATTCTCAAGGGGCAGCGTCACCGTCCTTTGCAGCCGCTGAGAGTCAAACACAGCGGAAATCATTTCCACTGTCCAGCGCCCATCATACATACTGCAACGCGGTTGCTGGTCTGGCTTTTCGATACAATCAAGAAGGTCATTCACCGCAAGAACGTTACCACCATGCAGGCCGGTGGCGGGCAGAGTTTCAGGCTGCCCCACGCCGCCGGAAGATACTTTGACCCAGCTTTTTCCGCTGCGACCGGGGGACCAGGCAGGATCCTGCAAAAGCCAGCATTCGGCCGGGTGACCGCTCAGCACTTCCAGGACACCTCCGCTGCCGAAAATCTGGATGCCAAACCTGGAAGGATTCGTACCAGCGCCGCGAACGGATGAAAAATAACCGGCAACTCCCTGGGGCAGGGCGTAGGTTGCGTGAATGGTATCTCCTGCCAGTGGACCGATTCCCTCATTTCCTTCGGAAACATCCGCTTTTGTAACGGGGTGTCCGTTTTGAAACACAGTGGCATAACAGGACGACGGGTCTCCGGCAAAGGCTCTCATCAGATCAAGCGCGTGGCTGCCCAGGACCCACAGGTCTTCTCCTCCGCCACGACGAGAATCTTCCTTCCCACGTGCTCGAACTTCAAGAACCCGACCTATGGTACCTTTCTGAATTTCACGTCGAGCAACCTCAATTGGGGGACTCCAGCGAGTCTGATGGGCGACGGCGAGTTTCAGATGACGCATTTCGAGCGCGCTGACGATTTCATCCGCTTCAGCGGGCGTACGGCAAAATGGCTTTTCCATATACACATGGCAGCCATGCTCAGCGGCAGCGACCACCATATCACGATGCTGGTCTAACCAGCGTGGGCCGACAGCAACGATATCCAGCTTCTCTTTATCCAGCATTTCGCGATAGTCGGCATAAGCGGCTGAAGCGCCAACCCGTTCCTTCGCTTTGAGTCGGCCGCTCTCATTTTCATCGGCCACTGCGACGACGTGGGCTCGATCAATTTCCTTCCAGACCGTGTCGACTCCATGGCCATAATCTCCCTTACCCGTTCGTCCAATAACACCCACTCGATACTTTGCTGGCATGAGGACAGGTCCTTGTAGTTTCCTGGCGTCCGGATGATGGAAGGGCGATCATAGCCAGCAGAATGTCTGTGTTCCATTCAAAACGCAGGATTCGAGGCTCATGACTGCGTCCGTCCGCATTGCGGTTCATCGCGTCGCGTTTCATCACATCATGTTTCAACAGGGTGTCGCGGTTGCTTTTTGAATGGGCATCGGGCAGGATTTGAACAAACCAAAAGTGCAAACCTGAAGGAGGATTGATTTGTGACACGTTCCGTATGGCAGTTTCACACATCCGGTCAGCTGATCTTTGGCTGCGGAGCGGTCACCCAACTTGCATCAGTTATGACTCGGCGCAAGCTGAGCCGCGTCTTCCTGGTGACAGACAAAATTCTCGTCGGCTGTGGAATTGCCGACAGGGTACTGGAGCAGCTGCGTCTCGCCGGTGCGACGGTCGAAATTTTTGACGGCGGAGAACCGGAACCGTCGCTTGAGGCTGCCCTGATCGCTATCGAGCGGGCTCGTCACTTTCGTCCCGATTCCGTGATTGCCGTGGGTGGTGGAAGCAACATGGACCTCGCCAAGATCACCGCCACCGTTCTGACTCACGGTGGCACTCCGCGTGATTATTTTGGCTGGGATCGAATTCCCGGTCCGACGCTGCCATTAATCTGCCTGCCGACAACATCAGGGACAGGCAGCGAGGTTTCTCACGCTGCGGTGATTACCGATACAGCGAATGCCATCAAGGTCAGTACTCTCAGCAATTACCTGCGACCGGCAGTTGCCATTGTGGATCCGGAACTGACATGGACGTGCCCGCCCAAAGTCACGGCCGACAGCGGCATCGATGCGCTGACGCATGCCATCGAAGCTTTCACCGCAGTTGATTTCGACAGGCTGGATCTGCCACCTGGAGAATCTGCAGCTTATGAAGGACGAAATCCACTGGGTGACAGTCTGGCAGAGAAGGCAATTTCCCTGATTGGTCAGCACCTCGTAACGGCCGTTCGTGAACCTCAGAATGCAGCGGCCCGAGAAGCCATGAGTCTCGCTTCCACTCTCGCGGGAATGGCGTTTTCCAACTGTGCCGTGGCACTGGTGCATGCGCTGGAATATCCCATGGGAGGCGAATTGCATGTTTCGCACGGAGCCGGCAACGGGCTTCTGCTGCCATTTGTTATGAGATTCAATTTGCCGGAACGACTGACAGCCTTTTCGCGAATCGCGGAACTACTGGGAGAAAATGTGTCCGATCTGAGTGCTCAGGCGGCTGCTGAAAGTGCGGTTACGGCTGTCGAGAAACTAAAAAAGGCGATCGGCATTCCGGAGAGAATTCGCGATATCGGAGGGCGGGAAGATCAGCTGGAGCGTTTTGCGGAAAAGGCCTTCGCGATCAAACGACTTCTGCTGGTCAATCCGCGTAAAGCCTCTCAGGACGACCTGCTCGGTATTCTTCGTGATGCTTTTTGAAAAGTGCAGTCAGTGATGTTCATGAGCCTGACGGAGCACTAGAGTGGCAGCGGCGGATTTGGCGCGTGAGGATAGTTGTTTGGCGTGTAGGCAATTGCCAGTTCCGGGGTTTCCAGGCGACGGCCGTTCTGGTGTCGCGATCGTAACGCTCGATCCAGCAGACCCGTTGTCAGCAGTGTTCGCTCAACCGGATAACTGGGCACACCTGTATGAATCATTCTTTCAACAGCATGCAGCAGAAAACCGAAATGAGGATGCCGGGGCACAGTGCGTTCTTCTGCCCGGGTTGCGAGTGGTTCCGACAGATTTCGCTGCTTCACGGCGACGCTGCAGCTTTGAACCCCACTCCCCATCATCAGCACGGCGGCGGGAAAGCCGTCCAGATATTCGAAACGAATCAGACAGACGGCATCTCCCCGAGTCTTGCGCCAGTCGGAACCTTCCGGTCGCAGCGCCACGCTGATGGCCGCTTCGATCAAATCCACAGGGACCAGATGATTGTCAATCGCCTGCCACATGGCATCGCCACTGAGGCATTCCACCCAGCGGACTCCCACTTCACCTCCCATGCGTTTTTCTGTCATCGTCTGGAGCAGTTCCAGCGTATGGATTCCGTACCGGTCCAGTTCTGCATAGCCAATGGCTACGGCCGATTCCAGATCGGTGCCAGCGGTGATTGTCAGATCGGGGCTGCGATACGAAAGTGGCAGCGATGATCCTGCCATAAAGGGGATTTTCATATCCCGGGCCGTTTGATACATCCATAAAGCGTCGTCCCACGACGGCCCCAGATGTTTGTCATTAAAAACCGGTACAATGCGGTTGTATTTCTTAAATGCATCGGTAATTTCGGTGAGGAACCGACGGCGCGGATACAAATCCTGGCCAAGTTCATTGCGAGGGTAGTCGCCGTGTTCGCCGACGCTGAGCACACCATCCATCGCGATTCCGGATGTTCCAGCCGTCAGTGCACCTTCGATCGTATCGTAGACCGGAATGCCATATTTCTTTGCAAGATCACGCCCAAACTGCGTATTGACGTTCTGATCGATGTACAGTGAAGCCAGCCTTAATCGAGGACCCGGGCCTCCATCAATTTTCCAGCCTTCCAGAAGACGACCAATCAGTACGTCCGAATGTGACCCTTTGAAGTACGTCGTCAGAATCCCGGCAACTGCAGGAGTCGGTCCATCTGCCAGTGCCGGAAGACCGTCATCAAGGGCTTCAGCTGCTGCGGACTCTGCAAAGCCTGTGACTGCACTCATTGAACTCAGTGCGCTCATGGACCCTAACAGAGCGGCCCGGCTGAGCCAGACTCGTCGACTGACTGGCTGTTCCGCTCCCACGATTTCCGTTCCGGGGATGATTCCATCCGCAGAGATCCCGGATGTTGAATGGTCATTGATCGTGCTGCGGTTCATTATCTTTTTCTCGACGAGTATAAAGCTGCGAGTATTCTCAACTGCACGCTCAGATTCAGCCGAGCAGTTCCGGTCTGATCTGTCCTGTACCTGCAATCGGATGAGGTCGTCCCTGCTGATCGGGAATTGTCGTTGAGACATCGTAACCCAGCAGGTGATAGGTGGTCGCCTGCATGTCCTTGGGTGAAACTGGACAATCAGCGACATCTCCCCCAATCGAGTCCGTCTGCCCAACGACTCGACCTCGCGCCATACCACCGCCGGCGAATACGGAAGAATAGGCACGCGACCAGTGATGCCGGGCACCGCCTTTTGGGCCGGAGTCGATCTGTGGAGTACGGCCATGTTCGCTGGTGCACAGAACGAGCGTTTCGTCGAGCAGGCCCCGGTCATCAAGGTCCGTGATCAGAGCGGAATAGCTTTGATCAAATACCGGCAGAAGATACTGTTTGAGCCTGGGGAAATGATTGGAGTGAGTGTCCCAGACGGATGCGCCATGTGGTCCGAAGGGATCCCAGAACACAGATACAAATCGAGCGCCGGCTTCGACCAGGCGTCTGGCGGCTAGACAGGACTGTCCAAACAGCGACATTCCGTAACGCTGCCGCAATGCAAGCGGTTCATGTCCGACATCCAGTGCTTCCCGCATTCGGCTCGAACCAATCAAAGAACATGCCCGCTGCTGATGACTGTCATAATTTGCAGATTCGGCAAACCGTTCGAACAAAGGGCGGCTGGCGTCAAACTGTTTCAGCAGATGAACTCGGGCATCAAACCGGCCTGAGGACAGGTCTGATGGCAGCTGGCAGCCTTCCGACATCTGCAGGCGGGCAGCCAGATCGATTCCAGCGTGCGGATCACGCACCAGTTCCGTCTGACTGTCCGCATTCAGTTTGGGAACGATCGATGTACCCTCGCCGGAAAAATCTGTCCAGAACGGATCGTATCCATTGCCAAGGAATGCCGCATAAGGTCCGGCCTGATTCGATGACGTTCCCTTAGAACAAAATCGCCAGGGAAGTCCAATATTGCGGGGCAGGGCAGGGGACGTCTCTGCGGTGCGTCGCCCATCCAGATAGTCCACAACAGAACCCATAAATGGCCAGTGCTGCGGATCGCGAGGACTCGTTTCCAGAGGAATACTGTAGGTTGGCATTCCCGTCATCACATAGGCACAGCAATGGATGGGGTATTCGTGAGTCATTGATCGCACGACAGTCAGCCGGTCGGCGATGCGTGCAATCTGCGGCAGGCCTTCACAAATCTGCAGTCCGGGAAGGCTGGTGTCGATCGCCTTCATTTCTCCCTGAATTTCCCGGGCTGCCTGCGGTTTGGGGTCAAACGTTTCATGCTGCGGCGGGGACCCGAAGAGGAAAACAAAGATGCAGGATTTCGCCCGGCCTGTGGAGCCCGACATTCCATTATTCGAAACATTGTCTGCGAGCAGAGACCGGGGCGAATTGAATCCACTCAGTCCCAGCGCACCAATTCCGCCAATATGCAGCAAGTCCCGACGAGTGACCCCGTTGCAGAGTTTTTTGCGGCTTCCACCAATGTGCAGCACGGAGCAATCCCCTTTTGAGTGCAGACGAGAAATGCGGCCATGACGCCGGGCAAATTTTTCAACAGCTGAGTTTTTCCATGCTGAATTTTGTCAGGCAGCGTCTGTGCGATTTCGCATCAGATCTGAATCCAGCCTGAATTACATGTTAACGTCGAATCGGTGCTGCTGCAAAGAATGTATTGTTCAACACGTAGGCGAGTCTCTCCGAGACTCGAGCATCCCTCGTCTCCCGCCCAAGCCGGTGATGAAACCGGTAGACGCGATCGTTGCGAGTCTCGGAGAGACTCGCCTACGTGAGCGCTGTGGCTGCGGTCGTTTACGGCGGATGAGTTTTCTGGCTATGATTCTGGCCAGCTGCACAGCATACCTGACCAGGTGCAGCAACAACTGCGTGATCGCTATTCCTGAAGGGTGATAACCATGCTGACAATTCACAGCCAAACCCGACGAGTCTGCAATGGTCTTTCTCGCAGGGACATTCTGCGGGCGGGTGGAGCCGGGCTGCTGGGCACCAGTTTGACAGGTTTACTGGCAGCGGAAAAGCTGGGCGTGCTTCAGAATGCCCGCGCGAAATCGGTCATGTTTGTGTTTCTGTTCGGTGGCCCCAGCCAACTGGAAACATTTGACATGAAACCCGATGCTCCGAAGGAAATTCGGGGCCCATGGCAGCCCATTGCGTCGAGGACTCCCGACCTGCGAATCTGTGAAAAGCTTCCACGACTTGCAGCAATGTCGGACCGATACGCGGTGATTCGGACGATGAGTCATCAACAGAATGATCACAACGCATGTCACCTGATTCAAACGGGCCATGAAATGCCACCCGCTGAACGTGGACCGGCTCGGGTGAATGCAACAGAGAAGGACTGGCCGGCATTCGGATCGGTTGTCGAATATCTCGACCGCAATGCCGATGCCCGTCGGACACCAGGCGAGCGGCGGGATTTTCCCAGCTATCTTTATCTGCCGAATCGGCTGGGCCATATCCAGGGCTATGATCGTTCCGGCCAGTATGCAGGTTGGCTTGGGCGGGCATACAATCCGATGGCCACATCCGTCGCCAAACGGGACAGCAGTGATAATCCTTATTTTCGCGACTGCACGGATGAAGAGCTGACATTTCGTGTGGAAGGGGTGGAATCGCATGCGGATATGACGCTGGACCGAATGAATCGGCGGGCCAGTCTCGTCAGTCAGTTCGATTCGGCTCGACGTGAACTGGATCAGACACGTACGGTCTCCGACTTCGGTCGCCTGCATGCCCGAGCGACTGACCTCGTCACTTCACAGAAGATGCGGGATGCGTTTGATATTCGTCAGGAGAACCCTGCTCTGCGTGATCAGTATGGTCGACACCTGTTTGGGCAGTCGCTGATGATGGGACGCCGTATGGTGGAGGCCGGAGCCAGGTTTGTCACGGTGCTCTGGGATTGCCCGGACGGTTACAGCTGGGACAGCCACGGCCATTCTGCGGATGTCGGCAAGCATCTGCTCCCGGGTTTCGACCAGTCGTTTTCGACATTACTGACGGATCTTGAAGATCGTGGGCTGCTGGACGAAACGCTCGTCGTGGCTCTCGGAGAAATGGGCCGTACGCCTCGGGGCAACTCACAGTGGGGAAGAGACCACTGGAGTTATTGCTTTCCGGCGGTTCTGGCAGGTGCGGGGATTCGCGGTGGCCTTCTTTATGGACAGTCCGATAAAGATGCGGCCTACCCGATCGAGAAGGCCGTCAGTCCTCAGGACCTTGGTGCCACCATTTTTCATGCTCTGGGAATTGCTCCCGAAACGCGAATCCTGGACGCATTTGGACGTCCGGCACCTGTGATTGGCAGTGGGGAACCTTTGTTCGATTTGTTCGGCTGATGGAAAAAGAAATGCTGACAGCTGTATGTTCAAAATGGTTCGCAAAAACGTTCCATGCTGTAATGGCATCCATGATATGCCTGAAGATTTTGTCGGGCGGATCAGCATTGGGACAACCGCCGCAAACGCCAGCTCAGCCTCAATGGTCCTATGATTCCGAAATGTTGTGGCCCTTCTGGCTGGGAACAACGATGCGGGGTGAATCAGTCCTGTTCATCCGTGACGAAACATCGGGAGAAGCCAAAGCTTCCGTGTTGTTTCCCATTCAGCGGTTGCATTTTCTGAAGAATTCCGAGGACACGATCACGTGGGAGGAAGGCCGGGATTACGTCTGGAAACCAGGCTCGCGTGAGATCATTCTGCCGGTGGGTTCCAGAATTCCCTCCCGGACCGTGCAGGAGCTGCGACGGCCGGCCAATACTCAGAAGTATCAGCTGACACATCGTGATGGTAATGGCGAAATCTTTTTTGGATCTTCGCTGGAGTATCACGAAATGCAGACATGTGTAACTTACGATCATGAGCCGAATCTGTGGACGGAACCGACGCCTGTCCACGACCGATCCAGGCTGCCAAAGACGATTGACCGACTGCTGAACAAACGGCCGTTGTCAGTTGTTGTGCTCGGTGACAGCATTTCTGCCGGATGCAATGCATCGGGATGGGCAGGAGGTGCTCCGTTTCAGCCAGCATGGCCGGAGCTGCTTCAGCACCATCTGTCCGCGAGGTTTCAGGGAAAGGTCACTGTAGCAAATCCTTCCGTCGGAGGGACCGACACCGCCTGGGTACTGAATATGGTCGACAAGGTTGCTGAGCCTGACCCGCAGCTGGTCATTCTGGCATTCGGCATGAATGACGCGGCCGGAAGAACGGCCACGGAGTATCGCGACAATATGGTGGCCGTTATGCAGAAGATTCGCGAACGACTGCCGGATGTGGAATTCATACTAATCGCGTCGATGACCGGCAACAGAGACTGGACCCGACTGAATCCCGACCTCTTTCCTCAATACCGCGATGTATTGTCCGGGCTTTGCAGTCCCGGAGTCGCAATGGCGGATCTCACATCTGTCTGGACCGGGTTTCTCAGGGTCAAAAAGGACTGGGACCAGACGGGCAACGGAGTGAACCACCCTAATGATTTCGGCCACCGTGTTTATACTCAGGTGGTCTCTTCGCTGCTGATTCCTCCGGGTCAGCCCGTAACTGGTCGCGAAGCGCCCGTTGATATTCAGTCCGGGCCGCTGAAGCTCGAAGAGCAGTTATTGCTGTCGGACTATACGTATTCATATGCATGTGTTGCGGCAGACCTTGACGGTGACGGAGATCCGGATCTGACCACTGCCGATGCCGAGCCCAATAATAACATCTACCTGCTGAAGAATGATGGGCGGGGCCGGTTTGAGCAGTCCTATATTCAGAGATATGAGATGTTGCGGGATCAGCCAACTCGGGTTGAACGCCATGCTATTGGAGATGTAAACCAGGATGGGCATCCGGATGTGGTGATTGTTGACAATCTGAACTGGGACATCCGCTGGTTTGAGAACCCCGGCGGCGACCGCCTGACTCAGCCGTGGCAGCGACATCGCATCTCGAAACCAAAAGAAGTGCCGGGGTCCTATGATGTCGCTCTGGCCGATCTGGATGGCGATGGCGATTTGGATGTTGCCGCCTCAAGCTGGCGATTTGGAAACCGTTTTGACTGGTTTGAAAACCCGGGAAAGTCAGTCATAAATTCGGGTGATGAAAGCTCACCGTCTGGCCTGACCTGGGTACGACATGAAGTCGATGGAATGCTCTCAGAAACTCGAACCATTGCTGTCGCCGACTTTAACAGTGATGGAAAACCAGACCTGCTGGGGACTGCAAGAACAGGCAACCAGATTTTATGGTATGAGAATTCAGGCCGGCCGGCTTCAGAGAAATGGCGGAAGCATGTCATTGACGATCAGACGGTGTCACCAGCTCATGGCCATCCTGTCGATATGGACGGCGATGGCGATCCGGATGTGGTCATGGCTTTTGGGATTGCGTCCGGCGCTCCGAATGACGCAACCGAATCACATCAGGTGGCGTGGTACGAAAACCCCGGTGGGCACGCAGACGAAAGCCGGTGGAAGAAGCATGAGATCTGCGGCAGCTTTCCTCAGGGCTTTGAAGCGGTGGCTGGCGATCTGGACAATGATGGTGATCAGGACGTTGTTGCCACAGCCTGGGGTCCTGCGACCGGGCAGCTGGCATGGTTTGAAAACATGGGCGATCCAACTGAACAATGGAATCAGCATACGATCAGGACAAACTGGCCAAATGCCGTCACGGTGATACTTACTGATCTGGATCAGGATGGTCGACCGGATATCGTGGCCTGTGCCGAGCGGGGAGCCAACGAACTTCGCTGGTGGCGAAATGCTGGCAGTGATCGTTAATCGGACATCGGACATCGGACGAGTACTCGTACTCAATGAAATGGTACTCGTACTCGGCGTGAGCCGCAGGGCTCACGAACTAAGTCGCCTGACGTCACCAGACGTGGGGCATAAAACGGTGAGGCTGCTCGAAAAGGCAGTCGAAGCCTACCCGGGCTGGTCCG
>JALHMY010000153.1 GCA_022843805.1 Fuerstiella sp. | reverse complement strand
CGAAGCGAAGTGGGAGGGGTCGGCCGAAGGCCGGGGGAGGGCTCGCCGCGTGTTGCACTCAACGCCGTTCCAACAATACCTCAACGCCGCTCCATTCACGCCCGCGTCCCGTTGTTCACCAGCCCCCTCCCGATCTTGCTATCGCTCGATCGACCTCCCCCGGCTTCGCCGGGAGAGGAGGGTTTAAAAACCTCCCCTCCCGCGAAGCGAAGCGGAGTGGGAGGGGTCGGCCGAAGGCCGGGGGAGGGCTCGCCGCGTGTTGCACTCAACGCCGTTCCAACAATACCTCCACGCCGCTCCATTCACGCCCGCGTCCCGCTGTTCACCAGCCCCCTCCCGATCTTGCTTCGCTCGATCGACCTCCCCCGGCTTCGCCGGGGGAGGAGGTTTAATTATCCTCCCCTCCCGCGCAGCGAAGCGAAGTGGGAGGGGTCGGCCGAAGGCCGGGGGAGGGCTCGCCGCGTGTTGCACTCAACGCCGTTCCAACAATACCTCAACGCCGCTCCATTCACGCCCCCTGTCCCGCTGTTCACCAACCCACTCCCGATCTCGCTATCGCCCCGTTGGGCCGAAAACACAACTGCTCCTGCTGACCCTTTTCACGAACATCTCCAAAGGTCGAACCTTTTTCGATCACAAAGATGTGTGGTACGATGAGCCAAAGCCGGGAGGGCGAAGCTCCTGCTGAGCCGTGAATAGCCGTGAATAGCACGGCTCGGCGGGAGCCTCGCCCTCCCGGGAAAACAAACTTGCCGCTCGCCTAAAATCCCAACGAAATCCAAATCTGTCCGTTTAACAAGCCAGGCGTTTGTCCGGAGAAGGTTTAAGTTCCTGAAATCAATACTGGAAACAACACACAGAGGTCGTTTTCCGGGATCAGAGCCTGTCAAACCCCGAAATGCGTTGTTCCCGGAGTTCAGCTTCCCTAGACTTCCGGCTTCTCGGTGGGTGGCAGGCCGAAAAAATGTGGCTGAGCTGTCTGCAAAGGCAGCCAGCATTCCTGCAATATGAAAACTCTTTTCCCGTCAAATCAGGTGTTGTCGACGATGGCGAACTACTTCTTCACCAGTGAATCAGTCAGCATGGGACATCCGGATAAGGTGTCGGATCAGGTTTCCGATGGAATTCTGGATGCACTGCTTGCACAGGACCCGATGTCTCGAGTTGCCTGTGAAACGCTGTGTACGACTGACCTGGTGGTTCTGGCAGGGGAAATCACAACGAACGCGAAAGTGGACTATGTTTCAGTGGCAAGGAAGGTGATCCGTGAAATCGGATATACCAGTGACGACATTGGATTTAACGCCGACAGCTGCCGCATTTTCCTCGCCCTTCACAGTCAGAGCAGCGACATTGCTCAGGGTGTCGATCGCGACGGAGCAGGGGACCAGGGCCTGATGTTTGGCTATGCATGCAATCAGACGGAAGAGCTGATGCCATTGCCAATTGCCTACTCACACCGAATTATCAACCGCCTGACAGAAGTTCGCCAGAAAGGTGACGTGAACTGGCTGCGACCAGACAGCAAGAGTCAGGTGACGGTTGAGTTTGACGGTTCCAAACCGGTCCGCATTGACGCCATCGTCGTTTCAACTCAGCACGCAGAAGATGTCACTCAGGAACAGATTGCGGACTATGTTCGCAAGAGCGTCATTGGTTCCGTCATTCCAGCAGAACTGCTGGACAGCCGGACGAAGTACCATATCAATCCGACGGGCCGCTTTGTGATTGGCGGACCTCACGGAGATACCGGCCTGACAGGCCGTAAAATCATTGTGGACACCTACGGCGGGTGGGGTCGCCATGGCGGCGGTGCATTCTCCGGAAAGGATGCGACCAAAGTTGACCGCTCAGCGGCTTATATGGCGCGATATGTTGCAAAGAACATTGTGGCCGCCGGACTGGCCGACCAGTGCGAAGTGCAGCTCGCTTATGCCATTGGAGTTGCCGCACCGGTGAGCGTGCGAGTTGACACCTTTGGAACAGCAAAGGTTAGTGAAGAAAAACTGGGTAAGATTGTACAGGAAATCTTCCCAATGAATCCACAGGGCATCATCAAACATTTGCAGCTGCGTCGTCCGATCTTCCGCAATACGGCACATGGTGGTCACTTTGGTCGCAGTGAGCCGGAATTCACATGGGAAGCAACTGACAAGGCAGCTGAATTGAAAAAAGCATTTGCATAAGCGAGACAGGGTTTCACGATACAGGATTTCAAAACGAAGTCCGGGGATGCCGCATTCCGGTGACCCCGGATCTCTCTGCTAAAACCGGCCTGTCTCGGACGCTGTCAGGCCGAAAATCAGTGATTAACACGGACGTAAACTTATGGTCTCTGGCAGCGATCAAAAGGAAGTCGATCCCGCTAACGGTTTGAAGCCGGATGTGGAACGGATCATCGCTGCGGGACGCAGAATAAAGCCACCTCGCACAGGTTCGAAAAAAGCGGCAGCCATGCTGGCATTTGTCAGCATGCTGCTGCTCTGGCTTTCTTTTACCCCCGTGGAATTTGCACCCGCAGCCTGGGTTGCACTGGTTCCTCTGATTCTGCTGATTCGTCTCGAATCGCTCCCGGCCCGCTGTTACTTCTGGCTGACAGTCATGGGTTTTTTCTGGGGTGTGGCAACACTGCAGTGGATGCGTCTCGGACATCCGGCAATGTATGGAGCGTTGTTTGCTCTGGCATTTTACGTTGGTCTTTACTTCCCGGTTTTCGTTGCCGTCAGTCGTCGCATCGCGGCACTTGGAATTCCCGTCTGGATCGTGGTCCCATTCACATGGACCGCGCTGGAGTATGCTCGGGCGTGGCTGCTGACCGGTTTTTCGTGGTATTATCTGGCACACAGCCAGTTTCGCTGGCTGTCGCTGATTCAGATTTCAGACATTACCGGGGCGTATGGCGTCAGTTTTGTGATCGCTCTGGCGAACGCGGCCGTGGCCATGCAGTTTCCACTGCGCACTCTCAGCGGCTGGAATCTTCGTGTTCCTCAGGAAAACAAACCAGTCGCATTCACCGGTCAGGCTCTCGCATCAGCCGTCACCGCCGTGTCTCTGGTTGGCGGATGCCTGATCTATGGAGTGGTTCGAATTCAGGATCCGGCAACATTTGGCGAAGGCCCGACAGTTGCATTGATTCAGGGAAATTTCACACCGGAAGTCAAGCACGACCCCGGCAGCTGGATGCAGCGATACTCCATTCATCATCGACTGACCAGATCCTGCACAAGCCTGCGACCAACCTTCATTGTCTGGCCTGAAACCATGTTCCCCTGGCCCGATCAGTCGGTGGCCGATGGGGTCACCGACGAGCAGCTGATTGCCCGCCTGCCAACAGAGCTGCTGCAGCAGGGAGGATTTGAGGAAGAGCAGGTCGCCGCGATGTGGAGGTCGCCGGAGGTACGCGACACGCTGGCCGATCACAGCAAAATGTGTGGAGCGGCACTGATTCTGGGCATCGAAGCTCATGTGGTGGGTGCGACAGACCTCCAGGCATTCAACTCGGCAGCTTTCGTCAGACCCGATCTTGGGTATGTCGGGCGATATGACAAGATCCACCGCGTCATTTTTGGCGAATACATTCCACTGAAGGATCTTTTTCCGTGGCTCTCCAACCTGACTCCGTTTGGACCGAATTATGGGATTGCGGCCGGCCAGCAGCTTCAGATGTTTGAGTACGCCGGATTCAACATTGCACCCATGATCTGTTTTGAAGACACCGTACCACATCTTGTTCGCCGCATTGCCGGTCAGAAGACATCCGATAACCGGGGATGTGATGTGCTGGTGAACCTGACCAACGATGCGTGGTTTCATGGCTCCAGCGAACTGGATCAGCATCTGATTACTGCTGCGTTTCGCTGCGTGGAAACACGCACGCCACTCGTCCGAGCTGTCAATGGTGGCATCTCCGCATTCGTCGACGGCAACGGAGAAGTGCGTGAACCCGATCAGATTCTGGAGATTAATGATAATGCCCGCGACTATCAGGCCCAGCTTAGCCCACTGAAGGGGATGCGTGACCCGGCAACAGGACGATGGCGCCGGCAGTTCTCCGGTATTGTCTTTGGGCAGGTTCCGCTTGATCCGCGAGAATCTCTTTATGTGCGTTTCGGCGACTGGTTTGCCGGCAGCTGTATGCTGTTCACTCTGTCGCTGCTCGCCTTTGGTCTGAGCCGCAGAAAAGAACAGGTTCAAAGCGAAGCGAAGGCTCTGCAATGAGGTTTCCCGGACGTGCTCTGCTGAGGTGGAAGCAGCGTTACGTCGCTCGACACCGCGCAGGTGAAGTCCGCAAACAACTGACTCAGATTTTTGGCCAGTCGATCCGCCTGCAGTTTGTCGTCACCGGCGGTGGAACGGACCTCATTTATCAGGCTCACCTCGCAGATTCGCCAAAGACGGTCGTCGCCTGCGTTCGACTCGGCCAGGAGTGTTTGTCCCTGACTCCCGATGAGCCGAATCTGCCCAGACGAATGCTGAGTATGACGACAAGAATCGAACGTGAAGCAGACATCTATCGGCGACTGGCCCCCGAAAAAGTCACTCCACGCCTGCTGGCTCAGAGCACAGACTTTCTGGCAAACGAATGGCTGCCATGGCCACGACTCTCCGATGTGCTGCGCAATCGCGAAGCGTCATTGTGGGACGTTCTGCCACTGGTGTTTGAGCACGTTGCTCGCATGCACTCCGCTGGTATCATGCATCTGGATCTCAACTGCGGAAATATCCTCGTCAGTCGCGATCTGAGTGCCGTGGCGTTCATTGACTTTGAATACGGTCCGCCGGACGATCTGCCGACTGCGACACTGCAGGCGTTCGACTACGTGCGACACACCCACAATCTGCTTAAACGCCGCCGAGGACTCGACGAAGTCTGCGGTGCGCCTCAGCGTTACATCGATTTGTTATTGCGATACATTCCATTCCCTGAAAAGCCGGTACTGCGACAGCTGCATCCGGAGTGTTTTGATCGAATCCGCCGCCTTCCGATTCTTGCAGAGGGGTTCCGTGAATTGTTCGGTGAGCTTCCTGCCAATGCGGTCCGTTCAGTGAAAAAGTCCGCAATCAATGCCAGAACGCGGGAAATTGAGACATTATGAGCGTGAGTGGAGAAGCCAGCCCCGAAGTACCTCCGCCCATCAAACAGGTCGTCTGCATGGACTGGGGCCAGGCCTACGGTTCCGTCTATGTGAATCGCTTATATTCCATGGTCTCGCGCCATCTGACACCCCCGTTTCGATTCGTATGTTATACCGATTCACCGTCCGGGATCCGCAGCGATGTCGAATGTTACGAATGCCCTGTGGTTGATGTGCCATCCCCGAAACGGGATCGAGGATGGCGAAAACTGGCACTCTGGCAGGAATCACTTCCGGGGCTTTGCGGACCGGTTCTGTTCCTGGATCTGGACATTGTGATTACAGGTCCGCTGGATGAGTTTTTCACCTGGCAGCCGGATGCGAAATTCTGTGTCATTCAAAACTGGACGCAGCCCGGTCGGCAGATCGGCAATACATCCGTTTATCGATTTGTGGTTGGCAGTCATCCGGAAATCCTGTCGGGTTTCCTCAACAGCTACGTGGACATACTGCAGCGATTTCCAAACTCACAGACCTACATTTCTGACTGTTTTGCAGGCCAAATGACATTTTGGCCGTCAGAGTGGTGCTGCAGCTTCAAACGCCATTGTGTTCCAAAAGGACTTCGTCGCTGGTATCAGGAACCCCAAATACCAGCCGGCGCCCGAATCATCGCTTTTCCAGGGCGTCCCAATCCGCACGAAGCGGCGGACGGAAAATGGCCGGCTCCATGGTATAAACGATTTTATAAACGAATTCGTCCCGCCAGATGGATTGATGAATTCTGGCGTTAGTCAGTCAAAACCCGTTATTTGTCTGATACAATGAGCGGCTTATTTAACTTTCACAGGGCAAATTGTCGATCAGGCTGGAAATCGGAGTGGATAGCCGATATATTCCCCGGCTTGAATGGCTGTGGACGGACCGGGCCATGAGTGAATTTAGTTGTAAATCTTTACTATTCTAAAACTTAGAACATGCCAAATTCCAAGTCAGCCGCGAAGTCTCTTCGCCAAAGCATCATCAAACGAGACCGAAATCGCCAGCAGCGATCGGCCTTGCGAACAAAGCTGAAAAAGTTTCGCAGCCTGCTGGTTGAAAAACCAACTCAGGAAGATGCCGATAAAGAGTTTGGTCTCGTTGTGAAAGCTCTGGATCAGGCTGCATCACGTCAGCTCATCCATAAAAACACAGCTTCCCGCACAAAGTCACGTCTGGCAGCTCTCAAAAAGAAGACATTTGTCGGCTGATTTGTACTGGTGTTAAAAGCTCCGGAATCATTGACAAAATGGCTGCGATCCACAAAGTGATCGCAGCCATTTTTCGTTTTCTGCCCCGCATCCTGTTCCGCCCCGCACCTGCATAGTGCTCCGTCACGTTAGAAAGTTCGGGTTGGAGGTCGTGGATCCTGCTAAAGATCCCTTGGCTGCAGGACCTTTAGGCGAGAGGCAAATCGTATTTACCGGGAGGGCGAGGCTCCCGCCGAGCTTTTCTTTTTATCGGGAGGAAATCTATGATGACATTTCAGTTGCCACCAGTCGGTCCTGAAGTACTCAGCAAAATTCCCAGTCCAATGCTGGTGGTTTTCCGCGATCGTGTGATTTCAAATATTGAGCAGATGATTCGCATGGCGGGCTCAGCCGCCAGACTCAGGCCCCACTGCAAAACTCATAAAATGGCAGCTGTGGTTAAGTTATTGCTGGAGCGAGGGATCTCAAAGCACAAAGCCGCGACAATTGCGGAAGTGGAAATGCTGGCCGACGCGGGAGCAACCGACATCCTGCTGGCCTACAATCCGGTTGGTCCAAACATTCCGCGAGTTGTGGCACTGGCAAAGAAATATCCTGCAGTGCGGTTCGCCGTTACGGCCGATCATCCGGAACCGGTCAAAGCACTGTCAGATGCTGCCGCGGGAGCGCATGTTAAGATCGGGGTCATGCTGGATGTGAATACTGGCCAGAATCGAACAGGAGTTGAGCCTGACGCAGCCCTGGCTTTCAATTTGTATTCTCTGATTTCCAAATCCCCCGGTCTGACAGCTGCCGGTTTTCATGTCTATGACGGCCATCAGAGACACACTTCGCTCGACGATCGCCGTTCTGCGGTTGCCGAGCAATGGGAGCGGGTAGACCAGCTGCGAAGAAAATGCGAGCAGTCGGGACTTCCGGTGCCAACTCTGGTTTGCGGAGGTACTCCAACTTTTCCTGTGTATGCAGAAATGAAGGACCCCGCCATCGAACTTAGCCCCGGAACCTGTATTTTTCATGACGCAGGCTACGGAAGTTTGTTCATCGATCTGCCATTTCAGCCTGCAGCGGCTGTGCTGACACGAGTTGTCAGTCGGCCTGCGGCAAACCGGGCAACGCTGGATATTGGAAACAAAGCGGTGGCCGCAGACCCGCCAAAGGGCCATCGAGTGTACTTTCCGGACTTTCCTGAAGCCGCACAGGACATTCACAATGAAGAACATATGGTGATCATTGATGACGGGACGGCCAGGCTGAATCCGGGAGATACGCTATTTGGCATTCCCATGCACATTTGCCCAACCAGTGCTCTGTACGAGAAGGTATGCGTGGTAGAGAATGGGAATGTTGTTGGAGAATGGCCGGTCACTGGTCGAAATCGGCAGATTACCATCTGAAAAAGAGCACGATTAACGAACACGATTGCAGAGCAGGAGCACCCACGGATGGCGGGATCAAGAATGGAACCTGAAGCTCATCCCTATGGCCCAAGCGTGGGAAGGCTGATTGACGAATTTGGCCGTCTTCCCGGAATCGGTCGCAAATCTGCAGAGCGACTGGCCAACTACGTTTTGAGCTGTTCCGCACAGGAAGCCTATGCGCTTGCCGACGCGATTCGGGAGGTCAAAACGTCCGTCAAACGATGCTCGGTCTGCTTCAATCTGACGGAAAGCGACGTTTGTAAACTCTGTCGCGACGAACGCAGGGATCGCCATGTGGTCTGCGTTGTCGAACAGCCTCGGGATGTTGTGGCACTGGAATCTTCAGGCGCCTTTAACGGGCTTTACCACGTTCTGGGAGGACGAATTGCTCCACTGGAAGGAGTAGGCCCGGAAGATTTGACCATTCACCAGCTGGTGCAGCGAGTCCGCCGACAGGGCGTGACGGAGCTTGTGATGGCAACAAACCCGACCCTGGAAGGAGACGGCACGGCTCTGTTCATTACGAATATTCTGCAGAACGACAATGTAAAGATTACAAGGCTCGCCCGGGGAATTGCTTCGGGAAGCGTTCTGGAATTTGCGAATCGCGAAATGCTGGCCGACGCGCTCAGGGGTCGACAAAAGTTTTAGAAGACAGCATTTCTGACAGACTCAGCAGTTGGTGTGACCGGGTAAAAAGTTCGGGTTATTTTGAAAGGGTGGTTTGTTCAGTTTGCGGAAAAAGCAGGCCCAGGTGGACAAAAATGGCTTTTTCCGAAAAAGAAAAATATCGTGGCACACTTTGTGCAGTGTTTGGGGTATACTGTTAATTAAAGGAGCCTTTCCTTTCAAAGGTGGGCTCTATTGGGCCGCCTGTTCAGGCGGATGACCAGCAACACGATGTTGAACGTCTGAACGCAAAAATGCACCTGAATATTTCTCAGCAGATGAAGATGAGCCAGCAAATGAAGCTGGCTCCGCGGATGATCCAGTCAATGGAGATTCTGCAGCTGAACATGATGGCGCTGAATGAGCGAATCGAGCAGGAACTGGTTGAAAATGTGACGCTGGAAGTGGTCAACAAGAACCGCGACCTGCCAACTGCCGAACCTGACTTTGCTCCCCCGTCTGACGATAGCCGCGAATCAAGGGAATTGCGGAAAGACGTCGAAGTCCGGGAACTTGTCGCGGGCAACGAAAAGAACAACGAATCGGATTTTGAGCGGTTGCTGGAAATCGCTGCCGAGTGGCCCGAGGACAACGTCGGATTCGGCGGCTCGCGCCCATCTTCGAATCAGATCAGTGACGACATGGACCGTCACTCTGATGCGATGGCCAATATGATTGCCAGACCGCAGTCATTGCACGAGTATCTGCTTGAGCAGTTTTCGTTCAACACCTGCACAGAAGCGATGGCCAGATTTGGCGAATATCTGATTCAGCATCTCGATCATAATGGTCGGCTGCAAAGCATGTTGCCGGAGATTGCCCAGCAGTTTAACCGAATGAATCAGGAACAGCTGACGATGGAGCAGGCGGATGCTGTGCTCAGGATGATTCAGCAGCTGGATCCGCCGGGTGTGGGAGCACGTGACCATCGCGAGATGCTTCTGCTGCAGCTCGACGAACACATGCCATTTCATGATGTTGTCGAAATCCTTATTCGTGACCATCTGGAAGACATTGCCTTCAATCGTCTTCCACAGATTCAAAAAGCAACAGGCTTCTCAATCGACCTGATTAAGGTTGGTATTGAGCAGATCCAGACACTGAATCCCTATCCTGGGCGAGGATTTGAGCAGCGACCAGCTCAGCGAGTCACGCCTGATCTCGCCGTGGAGCGGGATGATACCGGGCGTTACGTCGTCCGTCTGCTTGATGAATATGTGCCGGAACTCCGGATCAGTCCGCGGTATCAGCGGATGTTGAAGGAAAATCCCACACAGGAAACCCGGGACTGGATTCGACGCAAAGTCGAATCAGCCCGATGGCTGATTGAATCGATCGAGCAGCGGTATAACACGCTTCGAAAGGTGGCGCAGGAAATCATCGACCACCAGCAGGATTTTCTGGACAAAGGCCCCGAGTTTATTGCTCCCCTCAAAATGCAGCAAATTGCTGACCGAGTGGGCGTGCACGTCACCACAGTATCGCGTGCCGTCGACGAAAAATGGATTCAGACTCCGCGCGGATTGTTTCCTTTGAAACGTTTCTTTGGAGGCGGCACACTCACCGCTGACGGCGACGACGTTGCATGGGATACGATTCGAATCAAGCTGCAGGAGCTGATTGACGGTGAAGACAAGAACAACCCGCTGAGTGACGATGCGCTGGTCG
The DNA here is from genome assembly GCA_022843805.1 of Fuerstiella sp. Taxonomy (GTDB): domain Bacteria; phylum Planctomycetota; class Planctomycetia; order Planctomycetales; family Planctomycetaceae; genus F1-80-MAGs062. The sequence goes on along the minus strand of JALHMY010000153.1, from coordinate 3,803 downwards.
ACGAACTCGGTCGCCAGGGAATCACTCTCGCACGCCGAACAATCACAAAATATCGCAAACAGATGCGAATTCCGAGCAGCCGACAGCGGCGGGAATACTGACCCTGCATTCGTCCAACATCTGCAGACTCTGACAAAATGTGGCTTTTGTCAGTCGCATTGTGCTGCGAATTCCTATAATCCGCCTGCACTCACACGATTCAAACGTGGGCGACAGGAAGAATGGCAGAAGACGGGTTTCCAACAAGCCAAACAGATGCTCGGATTCCGGACGACTGGGTTACTCACATGGGCCCGGCAAACTGGTTTCAGTTTCGCTGTCCGCCTTCGTTCCGAGTACGCACAACCAATACGCTGATTGAAATTCTTTCTCCCCTGAAGTCCACGATCGCGAATTCCACCGACAGTGATTCGGATTCAGACAGTTCATATCCGAATCATTCGGCGCGCACCGGCAGTCTGCCGCTGAAAGCGGATGATCCTCGCTCAGTTCGTTCGACAGACTCAGGCAGCATTGCCGACGAAGCAAACCGGGATGCAGCCGAAACACGTGAATTCGAACAACAGCCGCTGATGTTGCTGATCTGTTGTTCCTGGATTGGCGAAGGGGCTGCCGGACATCGTGCCGTATCAGAAGATGTCAGTACGCTGTTTCCGACTCCGATTCTGATCGAACAGGTAAGAACAAAACATCCGACTGCCGAGATCCAAACATGGCGAGGATTTTCCAAACAGCCCGCTTCCGGTTCATTTTGGCGTCGATGGTTTGGAAAACGTCGACTCTATCAATGGAAACTGTGGTCGCTCGTTTGTCCTCCATTGTCAATAACGGCGACGATAACGTCCGGAACCGGATTGCCACTGGATGCCGAGTTTTCGGCGCAGTGTGAGCTGATCACAGCATCCATCCGATTCTCCGAATCACCGTGCTGGCCACCGGATGTATTTCGCCAGCACGTCGTCGATCTGGCGCGCCGGTACTTTCCACTTTTGGAAGTCTCCCCGACAGGAGCATTCTCCATTCGTCTCGCAGCGTCTGACATTCACCTGGGAAATTTTTACCGGGCGTATCTGATACAGCCCTCCGGTTTTCGGCAGATCGTGCTACCAGGCATTACGTCCGTTGTTCGTCTGCAGGAGCTAAGCCCCGATCAGCTGATTCCTCCCCTGGAAATCGCTCGCACGCGCATCCTGCCCATGCTGTCCACGATATCTGACGAGGTTTCCGACGGCCTGGTCAGAATTCCGTGGGTCGCCGGGCTGAGCGTCAGTTTTGTGCTCGACGAAGCTGACTCCTATCGATTCATCCATCATGCCATGCTGCTGACCTGGAAGCTGAGTGCGGACGAGCTTCAGGATCTGGCTTTGCACAATCTTCAGCGATATTCAGCCGATCATCCACTGGAAGTCACAATGATTGGCGATCACGACGATCCCCGAATCCTGATGCCCGTGAAGCCGGATGCCTATAACTGCGTAAGACTGCTCGATCCGCGGTTTCATACTCGCCTTCGTGAACTGTTTGGTCCGGAGCTGCTTGTCGGAGTTCCAAACCGGGACTTTTTTGTCGCCGTTTCTCTCAATCATCCCGCACTGATCCCCGAAGTGCAGGATCGCGTTCGACAGGATTATGGCAAGATGCACTATCCTCTCACCAGCCGCCTTCTGGTCATCTCGGCCGATGGGGTCAGTGAATATTGCTGACGCGGTTCTATGGCACGCGGTTCTATGGCAGCAGTAACGACTGATCATGCAGAGTACACACCCCCGGAACAACGTCTGGGGCCATCGGATGGAAGTGCATCTGCCAGGCGGCTGCTTCACAGAGTTGCTTTCGCTGGCGGCGGATCCGGTGGTCATCTCTTTCCTTCAATAGCGATTGCCTGGCAACTACAGCGAGAAGGGCAGCAGCGACCAGCCGGTCAGCCAATGGACGGCCAGCCGGAGGGAAATACCGCAAACTGCGACTTCCTGTTTTTTGTGAGTCCGCGGCCAGTCGACCAGATCATTCTGGAGCAATTTCAGACGGACTGTCGCCGTGAATATCCCTCAACACAGTGTCGTTTTCGGGTAACTGAAACGGCAACCGGCCAGCAGATTCTCAGAACGCCATGGCGAAGTGTTCCCCAGCTGCTGAAAGTTGTCTGGCAGGCTTTTGCGGAGCTGAGGCGGCACCGACCTCAGGTTTTGATTGGCACCGGTGGTTTTGTCAGCGTCGCGCCGATACTGGCCGCAGCAGCACTGCGGATCCCGGTAGTCCTTGTTGAACAAAATACCGTGCCTGGTGCAGCGATCCGATTCCTCGCTCGCTTTGCCCGCCTGATCTGCGCGGGCCTGCCTCTGGCAGACCAGGAGCGGACAAAATTACGATGTAACGTTGTGCTCACGGGAATTCCGGTTCGCAGGGAAATTTCGGAGCTGTCTCGCCTGACCGGTGCTGAAGGATCGGCGCACGACAACATGCCTGCAGAAAAACCTCGCCTGCTGATTCTCGGTGGAAGCCAGGGAGCAGCTCGTCTGAATACTCTTGTTCAAAATGCTTTCGTAAGGCGATCGGAACTACTGCAGCAATTTGACATTGTTCATCAAACCGGGCCTCAGCAGCTCGAAGAATTGACCACGTTTTACCAAATCAGAAACCCAGCCGTTCGAACTTCGGCCTTCCTTACGAAGATGGCGGACGAGTATCACCGAGCCGCATTGATACTGAGCCGTTCAGGGGCGACCACTCTGGCGGAAATCTGCTGTGCAGGCCGTCCTGCGATCCTGTTGCCGCTGAGCAGTTCGGCAAATGATCATCAGCGTCGTAACGCACTCTGGATGCAGCAGGAAGGCGCTGCCGAGATCATCGATGAATCGGACGAAGCGGCCGCCGAGCACCTTGCCGATTCGTTGACAGCCCTTTTGCAGGACAGTTCCCGCCGCCGATCGATGTCTGCTCACGCCGCCCGGCTTGCGAAACCAGAAGCGACAACAAGTGTCATTACAGAATTGCAAAACATTCTGACGGTACGACCTCGAACTGCTCCATTGAATGCACCAGAATTGACTTAACGCCATTGAGCAAACGGGATCTTACCTGACTGAAAGCAGGCGACACGCCAGCCATTTTTTGGAGAACATCCGATGAAAACTCAATACTACACAGCCTGTAGCCTTGATGGTTTCATTGCGACTGATGATCACTCGCTCGACTGGCTGTTTCAGCTCGGCGATATTGCTGAGACCAGCTACCCGGATTTCATTCGCGAAGTTGAAGCACTCGCGATGGGATCGTCGACAGCAGTACCAAAGGTTAAAACCGATTATGAAATACATGCTTTTAATCTACAGGGCCGGGATTGAATGGACCGAGGAGGAACGCGCAAGGTGCATGCTCGAATCAAAAAACATTTTCGATGAACGGAATTCAAAGGGAAAGATCATTGCCTCATCCCTTCTGCACTCAGTCACGAAAGCAATGAGCGTGCAGATACGCGACGGACGGCGGCATGTTACCGACGGTCCGTTCATCGAAACCAAAGAGCAGCTCGGCGGCTATTTCCTGATTCGTGTTGCGAGTCCGGAGGAGGCCATCGACATCGCCGCCCGAATCCCCGGATCTCGTCGAGGAACCGCCGAGATTCACCAGTTATTCCTTCCGCCGGGATCTGACCGGGTAGAAAGAGACGCTGCTACCTAAGAGTCAGCGAAGGCGCAATTTCACGATAGGGGTAGGGAAAGCTGATTGATTTCAGCTCCCCCTCCCTCAGAACCGTACGGGCGGTTTTCCCGCATACGGCTCGCCGTTAGTAGGTTCCTGTG
>JALHMY010000152.1 GCA_022843805.1 Fuerstiella sp. | reverse complement strand
GCAAACGAGACGATCGTCAGAAACGTCGGGAAAAGATCGCAGCCGCAGACCTCCGCTCCGCCGACGATACCGCCAACTGAACGCCGGCGAACCCCAATGGGTTCGCCGGACGTTTACCCAGTCTTACCAGAATTTACGCCGCAAGTGCGGTCACACTCGCTGCCGGTTAACCACGGTGAAGCCTTAACGCCGATCCAGTGATTGGAATTAATTCGTCTGATCGTGGCTAATTCTGAGATTTGACCACTCTGAACCAGAAACTGGATCTCATCCGAATATAACGGACCAATTTCTCCATCTCTGTCGCGATAGTACCATTGGTCCATGCGGATACTCCTTTGCCTGCAATGAAGCCGCAGATGCTGATGGTTCATTGCGAAGCGAAAGTACGGCAATCTATTGCACGAAGGATTCAATTCGTTCAGAAGACAAATATAACGCCGCGTCGTTGTCATCAAAGATTCGCACTTCGTACTCGAATCTCTTCCTGATCAGGGCGTCTTTCACTGGAATGAATTCAGGGAATGAATTCGGGGACACGAACAGCCGAACAAAATGTCGTTTTGGATCCAGTTCACGAAACCGTGACTCGATTTTCGGGGGCGTTGCAGGAAACGCGAGTCCACCGCCAGGTTTAGGGACCAGGCACGTAATGCCGTCACGATTTTCTTCGGAGCAGTCGTCAAGATCAATATCCCCGGAGGGACTAATTGTTCGATGGAGCCGACCCGCATGCAGCATGTATGCATAACCCGACTTATTGGTGGGGCGTACTCTTGAAACGGTGGCAGTGCGACCGCTTGATGCAATCAAGTTTGAAAGTTGCTGTGATAGCCCGCTGACGTCAGTCCTGAGTCGATCTCGCAATTCTTTGGCCTGCTCCATAAGTACTCCTTTCCTTAGCATCTCCGATTCGGAGTTTGTCAGTGCTTCAACCATTCTGGTTTGAGTATGAAGCATGTCCGATCGAGAACGTGTCGCCTGATCAACTTCTGCAGCGAGGTTTCTCGAAGCGGAATTGCTGAGCTTATCGATTAGTGATTTCTGTTGCTGTAAAAGAACGCTGAGCTGAATATGCCTGGCTTTGGCGAGTGCGATTTCCTGCTGTCGATCCGCTACCAGTTTCTCGATGATGCCGGAGGAGTCTTGTCCTGAACGAGATGACGAATGTTCATCCACAACGAGAGAGAGCAGTATTGAGATAAAGATTACTGCTCCAAATGTGTTGCAGATCGTGTCCAGAAGTAGCTCAAGGGCATTCGGGAATTCCAGTTTCCGACGACTCATTCGGGCTGACCCTTATTCGGAGCCAATACAATAGTGTCCTGTGGAAGAAGATCAAAGCCGAATGCAATTTTCTGCTCCACCAGCGTTTTTGACAGCAATTCGAGAGAACTCGCGGCGTCTGGCTTCACGAGTAACATCAGCGCATAGTCTTTGTTCGCCTGAGTTTGCGTCCATTGAATCAGTTCGTCGATGCTGGCGAATTCCTGCAGCGATGACTCGTTTCCTGTTATCCCTATGCGGATGTTATTGGGTGACGAGATCTCTGCGAGCCAGCAGGTTTGTGCGTCACTATTATGGGCATTGTAAATGCGTCTCCTGCCGGATCGCACGTCATCGAGCTCAACGAGACGATTTAACCGCTTTTGCTCAAGTAATGAAGATTCCTGCACCAGAAGTTCATGCTGGTTGAATTCTGATCGCACTTCTGCAAGACGTTGTTCCGAGTCAGTGATCTGTTGTTCGAGCCGCGCGACCTCTTTCTGCGCTGCTACGGATTCCTGTACTGCCAGATCTCTGGATCGCTGAAGAATCTGCGGGTTAAGCAGGGCACCGGAGTTTAGTACGATCATCTGGTCAGCGATCTGTCGCTCCATCGCGACAATCTCCATCAGGAGGCCAGTCGTTTCCGCAGCCAGCTGGTCTGCCTGTTCCTGCATTGGAGTGGATAGGACTGCTGAGGGCGAAACGGCGATTTGCAATGACAGAATGAGTGTCAGAAGCAACATGATTCCCATGACACAGGTGATGATGTCCTGAAAGGCGAATAGTGAGAAGGACGGTCCACCGGAACGTTTTCTGCGTGCCATAAAATTCTCGCACAAATTATATTCGTATCTCAAAACAGTCTTACAATCTCGCGACTCTGCAGCATATCTCTACCCTTTTGAATCGGAATCACTTTGAAATGGCAGCAGGCGAAGGCGGTTCACAACGTTACGCAAACAGTATTCAGCGCAGTCATCCAGAAACTCCTGCTCCGCCTTTTTCAGAAAGGTCATTAGAAGTTGAATGACGAGAGCGAAGACAAGAGCAATGAGTGTAGTGTCGAAAGCGATTGCGAGACCGCCTGTTACTCTTTTCAGGGCAGGCAGCAGGGCATCTGTTCCGGCGTTTCCGCTGGCCATGACCGCTCCAAATTCACCAATCGCTATGGAAAGCCCGAGCACGGTTCCGATAAATCCCAGAATGGGAATTGCCCAAAGGAACCCAGTGAGAAGTATATACGAGGACTCGGAAATCGCTTCATCTGCCTCTGCCTGTGATCGCAGTATTTCATCAACATCTGAGATGCGTCCGAGGTTCTTCAGGTTTGCAAGGGCAATTGAGATTCGATTCATCAGTACGAACTGCTTTGGATCATCAACCAGATGTCCCATTTGTTCGATTACCTGATCTGCCGAGCGTGGTGACAGCACGAACTCCGGAGTGACCGGGACAACAGACATCAGTAGGCAACGCCGCTGCATTCGAAGTTTCTGCCATTTAAAAAACAGAATGGCAATGGACCAGCCGGACAAAAAAACAGTTGCATATGGGATCGTACCCTGGTCAACGAACTTGCTTCTTAGTCCTTGTGGCGCAAGCAGCATTGCTCCATAGAAAAGACAGCTGAGCATCAGTCCCATAAGACAGGACAGGAGCGTGTTGACTCGTGTGAATCGCCCGCCAGAGAAATACAAAATCTGCTCAATATCGGATCGATGCCACGCGAGCGCAGGCAATGCGGCGGTCTTCTGGTCAATACTTTGCAAAGTGCGAGACATGAAATTACCGATACACATAGATGCCGGATGGCGTGGTGTGGGGCCGTCGGAAATGGCGCGAAAGCGACATCCCTGTCCTGTGGCTTTAGAGGGCTGCTTAACCTGAAGTGTTGTCTTCGATGCGGATCAATACCTTCGGCATTTCAAGGAATGCCAGAGTTGCAAGAAAAACGAACCATAGGACCGCAAAGGTCATCACCAGGCCAATCGCACAGGCGAAGAACGTTCCTGCGATTACCAAACCCTCCGAAGTGCGAAACGAAACAAACATCACAAAGCCAAACCATCCCGTAGCTGCGAGGAGCTCAAGGATGAAAAGAATCCTTGCCACTCCTTCCGCAATCGCAAGATAGCGACAAAGATTTGGAAATTTTCGTGAGGAAGTCGATGGTAGTGTGGTATCGCTCGACAGTCCCAGAAAGACGTCCAGGAAACCTGGTGCTGGAACATATTGGCGATCGGATGTCGGGCTTTTGTATGGATCGCCATTACTGACAATTGATCCCATGAATTGAGGAACGTCCTGCGCGGGAACCCAGTCCGAGAGTGACTCATTCCAGATCCTGTCCGTTCCCAGAACCCTGCCAGTAGCCAGCATTGCCCGCAGATCTTTTGAACTCACAGGACCATGAGTGTTTCTGCCCTTCGCATAAAACCATTCATCAGAATTTCCAGAGGCCATCGTGTTGGGCGATGAGGCTGCTGGTGCGGGCGTATTGGAGAATGTGTCGGCAGGAGATGCACCACGTGGCCGTGATTGCTCTGCGGGCTCCTCATGGGCCGGGCGGTCTTCGATTACAGAGGGTTCGAACAGGCCTTCGATACTTCCCGCACGCTGCCAGTTCACAGCATCCGCAGACAATTCGTGATGGCGGCCAAGGCGTTTCTTTCGAATTAAGGCAACGATCTGTTCACGGGTATAAGGGCCTTTGACCTCGCCCCGGATTCTGAAGTAGAAATTTTCTGACATGATACTGATTCCATTTGGATTTTCAGTGGTGGCATATCATCACTGAGTTCCGAGAATTTGAGTTTAAGTCCATTTTGAAGGCATCCTGAGTGACGAACTACAATGGTCCTGCCATCAGAAATACAGGGCGACCTTCAACCGGCAGAGTGGATTCAATTTGATCGTTAATCGTAATTCTCTGGCCATCGCCAAGAGATCCAACGTTAACAATTTCAGGTTTAGCGGTCGCAGATTGACGAGCTATCACGCAGAGCCTGCCCGTGCTATTCGTCGTTATTGAAGATTTCGTCCTAATTTCCCAGTGATTCGCGGTGCTCTCATTACGTGCAATCCAGCCAATCCACTGCACGGGCGGGCCAATAGGCTGGTCGCGAGCCATATCACGATCATTTTCCGCATCCGCCAATGCTTTGCTGATGTCGCCCGAATGTTTTTCCAAAAATTCACGGGCCGTTTCTCTTAGCTTTCGATTCTGCGTCTCCTGATAATTTACCCAGTTTGTTAGTCTGGGTACTCCCCCGTCAGCGAAGGCGGCAGCAAGTTTCTTCGTGCGAGCTTCGATAAAATGGCTGCCCTGGCTGCCAAGTTCCAGAGCGCGTTCAACCAGCAGCATTCTCAGTATGGGGTCGATTTTCGGCTCGTCCTTCAGAATTCGATCCGCAGTCAAACGAATAAAATTCTCAAAGTCTTCAAGACTGCTGCTTTCTGCACTTTCAATGATGCTTCGCGCCAGACGAGTCTGTGGTGAAAGCCATTCATCGCGGGGCTTCTTTTCTGCATCCGGAAAGGCAAACAATCCAAGCTCTTTATTAAGTGTCTGATCTCCCGCCGGGGTCGTAAAATAGTCAAACTTCAGGCGTTTATCAAAAAGTGGTGCTGCGTCAGCATAGTAACGTTCACGCTCATCTGCCGTTTCAATCATATATGAACTCGAAACGGCCTTGCCTTCAAACAGCATTCTGATTCCGTCGCTGACGGGACGACGTTTTGAGATTGCCTGAAGAATCAGAATTCGATCACCAAGTCCCATTTCCCCAGGATAAGGTCCTGAGGTTTTCTGAAACTGGGCGAACTCGTCTACCAGAACTTTTGCGTCCTGCGGTGAAAGACGTCGATAGTCTATTGTCCGAAGGCGGTCTCGAATTCTGTTCCATCGCAGCACACCAGCAGCGACATCCTGTTCAGTCCTGACAACACGTTCGAAATCTTTTGCTCGCGACGTTCCGGCGTATTGTTCTGCGTAACGTCTAAGTTCCATACCGAAGAGATTTGCATCCCCGACAGCATTGGTGACTCCCGTTAGAAGCCTCGCGACCTCAAGACCACGACTAACTTCCATACGCTCAGATTGAAGCCTGGATTGCAGTAAACGGACCGATTCAAGCATTCCTGGTGACACATCTGGTGTAGCGGATATTCCTGTGAGCTCAGTGAGCAGCGTGTCATACGGAGCAACGTCGTCCTTCGGAAGTACGGCAACTCGATCGGTGATTTTTGCGAGTTCTGCAGAAAAGGCCTGATCCGTATTCTTCTGGAGCTGGATCTCTTTTTCACGAATAGCGGATTCCGTTCTCAGAATCGATGTTTGCTCATCGTCATTCTTCGCAAGATCACTGGCTGATTTCAGCGATTCGAAAATGGCTTTGAAATCTCCGGGTGCGATGGCCTTCTGGCTGTCAGCTGATGCCCTGGACAGAAGCTCCCCGAGTTTCTGCGTGCGGCCCCCTTCCTGCAACTTCAGGTTTTCGAATTGCTGTTTTAATCCGACGATTTCCGGCGCCTGAGAGATCGATGCAGATTCTTCGGACAACAATGCAAAATATTCGTCGAGAGGCTGAGTTCGGCCAGTTCGTTCAGCCTCCTCAAGCAGGACAGCCAGTTGCGTCTTGTGTCGGTGAATATCGTTTCCAAGACGAACCTGATGGATTGTGAAACCTGTCACCGCAAGGACGAGTAGCAGCACTACAACAGAAGCCCCGATCATCGTCCGTCGTCTGCGAAGGGACATGATGCGCAGTGTCTCCAGGCGGTCGTTTAGCCGAATCTGCAGTCGTTCGGGCAACTGGTGATCATGTCGCGTGGCTTCGTAGTAAAGCCTTTCTAAATCGGTAGCTGAAGCTCCCTGGTCTATACCAGACTCAATTGCAACCAAAGTTGCCTGGAATTGCGATTCTCTCGATTCCTGCAATAGTGCCTCGCGAACCCAGTCAAGTGCCGGTCCCGCTATGTCCATCAGAGGGTCTGTCCTGAGAAGTCCTGTGATCTGATTGAGTGCATTGAAGCGATTGCTTTGAGACTTTGCTGATTCCAGATCAAATGCGGCAAAAGAATCAGAAAGCTGATAAGCAAGGACTTCCATTTCTGCGGCCGAGGCGGATTTGCGGACCTTTGCGTGAGCTTCGGCTGCTTTCTTCTTCATTTCCACTGGAACTGGAGAACTCCAGTCGCCGGACTTCAGTTCGTTGTCAAGCGTTGCAAGAGTATCAAGGCTTCCTTCGCGAATCGCAGCATCAAGCTCATTCCGAAGTTCAGTCAACCGATGTTTCTCGAATTCGCGGATGTCCTGAGGCCATGCCGGACTTGATTTATCAGCGACTGCCAGACGTCGCAAGATCTGCAGACGCTGGCTAAGCGGAGCTCGCGATAGAGCTGCAGTGCGATGCTTCTGCAAAAGCCGCTCGACAGGGGCCGATACGCCATATGCATCGTTTAGATCAGCAGCAATGCCTTCCGGCAGATCCGGGATCGCCTGCATCTCATACCTGGCAAGCAATTCGTTCCATGCATCCAGCTCCGGAAAGTCGAGTGCAATAACGACTTCGTTAAGGTTCGGTTCCCGCTCTGCAAGTTCGATGGCTTCGGATCGCAGTCCTTTTTGAAGCAGCCTGTCAACGGATTTCAGCCATTTCGTGGTCTCACGCACAATATCCTCGTGACGCCCCGCCAGGTCCATCAGCTCCTCTTCAATGGGCTTGGTTTCACTTACCAGCAGCAGCTGGATCTCGCTCACGAGTTCGTTAATCTCGTCCAGAGTCATCTTGTTGTTCCGTAAATTGTTTTCAGTGACAGCGACAGCTTTTAGCGGGTTGTGCTGGCCTGCGTATCAAGAAAATGGATTATGAGTGCATCACCATTATCAGCACCTGTTGTGTCGACTTTGCCAAGCACCTGGAAGCGTGGTGATGTGCTGCGAAGACTCACCTCCAGAGCTCCGATCTGGATCTGGATGGCGTCATAATGCTGCATAAGTGTTTCCCTTGTCTTCCTCATTTCCTTTTCAAGGACCTCCATCGACGGGATAAATTGTTCAAGGGCTGCCCGATCGCTCTCTTCCGATGAGCCAGTCCGTTTCAGTCTCTGAGAGGTCTGACGTACTCTGTTAATGACGGGTTTTGCTGTATCACAGGCTTTTTTGCTGAGTTCAGTGAAAGGAAGCCGCCATTGAGCCATGGCCGGTAACTTGCGCAACGGCTGCGTATACCAGCGACCAATTGTGCTGAAGTAGCTTTCTCGATTCCGTTGCAGTTGCGTGATAACTTGAGGGGCCCTTTCCGGATCAAATCGTTTGAGTAACCTCAGGACTTCTTCGGGCGTCTTGGAGTCACGAAGTGAGGTGAGAAAGCTAATGGACTCGTGACTGGGCAGGTTTTCCACAAAATCTTTCTTTGGCAACCTGAGTCGAAGCGTGAGCTGCGGCTTCAGCGTGATTCCGGCGGCTTCTTCGACCTTAAGATTGAGCCTGAACATACAAAGGCCCAGCAATTGGTCGTTAATCTCAGGTGGCCGTTCCGTAAGATGAATGGGTGTCGTTAACTGGCAGTAACGAACGTCAGATGCAGGCTCCAGTGTTTCGTTCTCATCTTCCCCGTCTTGCTCATCTTCAGCCTGTTGCGGTTGATCAGTTGGCCCATGCAAAGGGACTTCCATCACAGCCTGATCGTTTCCTGCCCCACCAAGCTCCGCTCGGAAGATGGCGGCGGTGTGCTTTGCATTCAAGAGAGCTTTAAGCTCCGGACGGTTTGTAAAGACGATTTTGTTGTTGCTAAGCAATTCATTCCATCCGGGCGCGATTTCAGGCCGGAATGCGGTTCGCTGCAGGAGAATAGCCATTCGATTACCCACCCGGACCTGTAGAGGCCACCAGCGAGCCAGCTCAGAGGCTTCGATTTCTCGTGATGCATTCTGTCCCCACGCAAAATGGAGCTCCACGTCCGGCTCTGCGGGATCAGATGGCGGCGGCTCGATTTTGTGTATCCAATAGGACCCCAGTTCGGCGGTCACCGTTCCCTGTTTTGAGATGGCATTCCACCGGTTCGGTGTGGATTCGTCGGGCTCAAGAAATACTTCGAGCGGACTGCCCTGAAACAATGGCTTTGCGGACTCGGCGAGGGCGAGTTTTACTGCTTCTCCGGCTGTGCGAAGGGGCAGAGGATTTGCGGTTTCGTCAGGGAGGGGTTGTGGCAGCTCAAACAGCCACTGCCCGGTTACATCGTGTCGGAGCGGATCACTTTCCAGAAATGCAAAGGGGTCTTCCTGCCTCAGGTTTTGAAAGCGGGCTTCTTCCGCGATTCTTCGCTGCGTTTCCTGTTGTTGTCGTTCCATCTCCACTTTGGCCGCTTCTTCCAGGGCCAGTCGCTTCTGATCATCGTTTGCTTTTTGTTCGGCACTGCTCTGCGAATTGTTGTCAGACTTCGTCTGCGAAACCAGGTCACTGAACTTTTCGTCGCTGCCGGGATATATGAGAAGTAATACGCCAATCAGGATGACTCCAGCGACTGAAACAGCCATGATAGCTATGGCAGTACGCATGGCACCATTGCGAGCTGCATCTTTCGATATCTCTGCCAATGGCGGCAAGGGCGGGGGTAATTTGCGGATGTTTCGAGGGGCCATATGGAAGGACTGTAGAAAGTGATGGTTCCGGACAAGATTAGCGAGTGGTATCGGCCTGTGTATCAAGAAAATGGATTGTGACTGCATTGCCATTATCAGCACCCGTTGTGTCGACTTTGCCAAGCACCTGAAAGCGTGGCGGTGCCCTGCGAAGATTCGCCTCCAGTGCTCCGATCTGGCCCTGGATGGCGTCATAGTGCTGCATAAGTGTTTCCCTTGTCTTCCGGACTTCCTTTTCAGTGGTCCCCATCGCCGGGATGAACTGTTCAACGGCTACCAGATCTTTACCAATCGGGGAACCAGCATGCTTCAGGTTCTGAATGGCTCGAGCCACTTCGTTAATGATGGGTTTTGCCGCATCACAGGCTTTTTCGCTGAGTTCCGTGAAAGGAAGCCGCCATTGAGACATGGCCGGTAACTTACGCAGTGGCTGGGTATACCAGCGGCCAATTGTGCTGAAGTAATTTTCTCGATTCCGTTGCAGCTGCGTGATGACTTGATCAGTCCTTTCCGGATTAAATTGTTTGAGCAACCTAAGCACTTCCTCGGGCGTTTTTGAGTCACGAAGTGAGGTGAGAAAATTAATGGACTCCGGACTGGGCAGGTCTTCCGCAAAGTCCTTCTTTGGCAACCTGAGTCGAAGTGTGATCTGCGGCTGCAGTGTGAGTCCAGCCGCGTCTTCGACCTTAAGATTGAGCCTGAACACGCAGAGTCCCAGTAATTGAGCGTCGATCTCAGGCGGCCGTTCCGTAAAATGAAAGGGTGTCGTTAACTGGCTGTAACGAACATCGAAAGCTGTCTCCAGTGTTTCGTTCTCATCGTTCTCATCGTTCTCATCTTCTTCCTTTTGTGGTTGATCGATTGGCCCATGCAAAGGGACTTCCATCACGACCTGATCGTTTCCTGCCCCACCCAGTTCAGCCCGAAAGACGGCGGTGGTGTGCTTTGCATTTAAGATCGCTTTAAACTCGGAACTGTTTGTAAAGACGATTTTGTTGTTGCTAAGCAATTCATTCCATCCGGGTGCGATTCCAGGCTGGAAGGCAGTTCGCTGCAGGAGAACAGCCATTCGATTCCCCACCCGGACCTGTAAAGGCGACCAGCGAGCCAGCTCAGACGATTCAAGCTCTCGAGATGCATTTGGTCCCCACGTAAAATGGAGTTCCGCGTCGGGCTCTGCAGCATCAGATGGCGGCGGCTCAATTTTGTGTATCCAATAGGATCCCAGTTCGGCGGTCACTGTTCCCTGTTTTGAAATGACATTCCATCGGTTCGGAGTTGAGTCGTCGGGCTCGAGAAATACCTCAAGCGGATTGCCTTGAAACAATGGCCTTGCGGATTCGGCGAGGGTCAGTGTTACGGTTTCTCCGGCTGTGCGGAGCGGCAGAGGAGTGGCGGTTTCGTCAGGCTGGGGTTTTGGCAGCTCAAACAGCCACTGCCCACTTGCATCATGTCGCATCGGATCACTTTTCAGGAATGCAAAGGGGCCTTCCTGCCGCAGGTTTTGAATGCGGGCTTCTTCCGCAATTCTTCGCTGCGTTTCCAGTTGTTGTCGTTCCAGCTCCGCTTTGGCCGTTTCTTCCAGTGCCAGTCGCTTCTGATCGTCCTTCGCTTTTTGTTCGGCTTGTCTGGCAGCCGCCTGTTTCTGTTTCTCCTGTTCCTCAGCGGCACGATCCGCCTGACGTTTCTGCTCCAGAAGTGTTTGTTCGGCGCTAATCTGAGAATTATTGTCAGACCTCGTCTGGGAGACCAGGACACTAAACTTGTCTGGTCCACCAGAACCCGTCAGAAAAAATGTTGCTGCCGTGACTGACACGAGCAGAAGTACGCCAGCCACCACGATCCACATTCTCGTCCGACTTCGACTGGTGGAAGCGTTCGGCAGAGAAGGAATTGCCGGACTCTGACTGCCCCCGAGATTGAGAACGGCTGGCTTGAGTGGAGGGCGAGTTGATCCCGCCACAGGGGCTGCTGCGCTGATCTGGGAGGGCGTACGTGTTCGGGCAGCAGACTGCAGTTCCGAAAATACAGCCGCATTTTCGCCTGCAGCGATCTCGGGATGAATGGTGCCTGTACGGGCCTGAGAAACCTTGCTTCCACCCGTTGCCGGAGGAAGCGGCGAAGTCAGGTCAATGACACGTGCTTTCGCATCATTTCGAAGTACTGTTGCTTCCGGTGTTCCGTTCAGCACAAATCTCAGCTGGCATTCTGTACCCGCCAATAATCGAGTGAAGTAGGTGCAGAAGGTCGCATTCCATCTCTGGGCGACAGGCAAAAGATCCAGTACTTCCTGTACCAGCGACATGACATTCGTGCCCGCATCAAACAAAACATGAATTGGCGCAGCACTCTGTGTCATTTGCTCCGCCACAGCGCCTGCCCAGCCATGATCACCCGTGAGAGATTTCCATGCAGACAGAGAAATTTCCGCAGGGCAGGGTACAGGTGGTAGTTCACGTGGAGCGATGTTTCGAACTTCGCCGTCCCATCGAGCGGTCACGACGCCAGGATGGATCAGCAAGCGGGCCGGTCCTGCCGACAATGATCCAACATTCTCAATGGCAATGTGGTGGGCCAGTTTATTGCTTCGCCCGGTGTAGTCCTGTCCAGCGTCAGCGACTCGGGAAATCACGTGAAGTGTCTTTCCAGCGAGGCGAGTGGTTACATGCGAGTAGCAAACCGGATTTAGCGATGCCTTAGGATCATGCAGGGGGAACGCATGACGATAGCCGCTCATCGATTCAAGTCGCTCAGCGAGATTCAACGCCAGTCCCGCGGTGCTGACCACCGTGCAGAAACCACGACTCCCCTGTCTGAGGCCTTTTTCAGCCGAAGTGTAAATGATTTCCTGAATCAAGGCCACGCTCCGTTAAACTTGTCAAACAATAACTGGTTCGACAGCCTGGCTGGCTACCGTTCGGCTGCTACACACAGAAACCCGGGAATTGATCGGTGAATCGCGTATAACAGTGGTACTTCAGCCCAGATGGGCTGAATATCCCGAGGCCGAATTCCCAGGGACAAGCGACTTGTTTCGCCCCCGGCTCCGCTTCCGGGGATTTCTTCTGGTGAACAGCCAAGTGCGCTGACCGGAACATAAGTGACGTCTTCGGAGAACGCTTCTGCCGTTGAAACAATTTCAGGAGCGAGCTTCAACAGAAGATTTCGAAACACTGCAGATACGGATTTGAGTTGACGAGTATTGAACTGACAGATGCCAGAGGGTAATTCCCGCATGATTGTGTCGGCATGCAATGCCGGACCTCTGACTGCAGGTCCCCACGCGTCGTATTTCGTCAAAATGACGATCAGTGGACGATGATCTCGCTGTCCCGGTGTCAGTCCTGATTCGGCTCTGATGCGGCGAGTGGCTTCCGAGAGAATGATGTCCTGACGAACGCTGCTGGCACCGCTCTTAATCTGCGGATCTTCAGTCTTGCCCAAACACAGTTTCCGGATTTGCGAGTGCTGAGTAGGGTCAAATACAAACATTAGTGCTTTCGAGACCAGCATATGGCGAGTCCCGGGTGAGTTGGCAGTCTGTGCCCCCGGCAGAAAATGCTCGCCGGCATTGTCGTAAAGGCAAATGCAACGGCCATTTTTTCGAATTTCTGGTTCCTTCGGATGATTTGGAAGAAGGCTCATACGGAAAATAAATGGTTTTGGAAGCTGTACAACCCGCCCCGATTCAATCTCAATTTGCTCATACAAATCGCCATCCAGTTCTGTCTTTGGAAGTGCGACCAGTTTGTCGTGGCCGGCGTTTAGAAACAGAGTCTCCTCATATTGATGCAGTTTCTGATTGGCGACGGGATCCGCGTCTTCAAAACTAATTGCAAAACGTGTTGACAGGGACGAACGGAGTTGCCAGAGAGAGGAGGACAGGTAATAGGATTTTCCCGAACTGGGGGCACCAATGATGGAGAAGATCGCAAGTGGCAGTTCAATAACGTCTCGGGGCAAAGTCAGATGACATCGTGGACAGGCAAGTTCTGAGCACAGCTCACCCTTTGAATCAATGGCCTGCCCGGATACACTGAATCGAGTGGGCAGAAAACGACGTCCGCCCTCAGGTACTTTCGAGTCATCTCGTAGAGATGGATGTGCGGAGACCCACTTTATTTCATGTGGAGGAAAGATACTCCAGCAATGGGGACAGGTAATCTTCGCGAGCAGGCCGGGCGGTTTAGGTGGAGAAGCCGTTTTTAAGGGGGCGTTTTTCTTTTCCGGTGCGACGCCCTTTTCTGAAGAAACTTCAATGATTCTCTTCGCAGTTTTCGCAGTATCAAAAGGATTTTGGCACTTCGGACAACGAATTTTCTTTCCAGCGGCGGTTGCTGGGATGCCCAGTGTGACGGAGCACGAAGGGCAGACGACGGTCAACTTTTCCGTTTGCGACATTGATCACTCGTCTCTTGCGAAAGCCTTTGCAGATATTTGTGGACGAAGCAGCTTGCAAAAGGTAAACGGCACGTAGGTGTTCGAAGAAAACTGGGTGTAGTGTAACGGTCGAGCCCGCAAAGATCATTGACGTATTTGTATTTTTTCCGCGTTGAGGAAATCTCGCAAATTGCATAATCAATTTGATTGGCACGCGAGCGGTTTTTTCTTCATCTCTCCTGAGATTCAAGATCAGAGAGGGCCATCGTGCTGCCATGGCCGTGACTCTCCAGCGTACAA
Source organism: Fuerstiella sp. (assembly GCA_022843805.1). Classification (GTDB taxonomy): domain Bacteria; phylum Planctomycetota; class Planctomycetia; order Planctomycetales; family Planctomycetaceae; genus F1-80-MAGs062. The sequence continues at coordinate 523 of JALHMY010000152.1, read as the reverse complement.
ATATCGGGCTGATGGAGCCGATACTCAGCGAGATCGAAGAGCAATACGGTGAACGGTCGACGGACACTCTGACCTCCATCAAAAAGGCTGCTCGGAATATCGAGCCCACCCACATCTCAGTCAAAAACTGACAAACTCTCAGAGTGATGAATGGCGATTCGCTGGGGCATTGCATCGCAGAACGCGAAAAGGAAATCCTGTCGGCGGAGCGACAGGTGTACGGTACCGTACACCCGCCGCTCCGTCGGCGGGCATTTGGTATTCACCACCACTAAAACACCAGGGAGATTCATCATGATGAAACCCTCCGAGTGCGATTAGCGATTTTAGTAGCCATCACTCTCCGAGTGATGCACTGCGATTCGTGGCGGTGTTGAATCGCAGTGCGTCACTCGGAGAGTGACGGCTAGTGCGCCTGTGAAGGCGTTTGAACAGCAGGGTGAAAGTCCCTGTCAGGGAGTCGTCACAACCCTGTAACCAAAAATGAGGACTGCGTTTCTGTGAAGAAAGGTGGAGAGCAATC
>JALHMY010000151.1 GCA_022843805.1 Fuerstiella sp. | reverse complement strand
GATAGAAATCCTTCACGGCGTTGCCCGTTGGGGCTTTTGTCGTTGATGATCTACGTTCCCAGGGCGTTGCCCTGGGCTTTCACCTTCCGGACCTTCGGCCCCGAGTTCTGACGTGCCGCCCATTTTTTATCACACAAAAGATGTGTGGTACGATGAGGGCGTAAGCCCTGGGAAAACGAAACCATCCCAACCGAAAGCCACGAAGTGGCGACAGCAAACTCTGCTGTCGCCACTTCGTGGCTGGTGGTTCAGAAGACACCAAAACGGCGGGTTGACACCCGCGGCTACATGCTGTCGCTCCTTCGGAGCTGAAAGTGTGCAACTTCAAAAGCCCCAACCGACCCCGCGTCGGTTGAGCCCAGGTTTGAAAACTACAAGCGTGGTGGATCAGGCGTCTGAAGTCATTGCGCTGATCCTGGATAGTGTAGTTTCCAAACCTGGGCTCAACCGGCGTGAAGCCGGTTATGGCCGGGCGGCAGAAACGGGCAATGCTTTTGGCACTTCACACACGGCAGCAGCCGATTCACGTCTGCACCACTCAGAACCGCCGGCAGCTACTTTCGGTCGTTTGCCGAAGGGGATCATGCCTACATGCCACGGCCTGGGAGCAGTCGTTTTAAAGAAGAACCCCAGGCCACAAACCGCCTGATGGAACGAACTCCACTGGATTTTTCGTACCTCAATCATGTGCAGATGTCAGGAACATCATCGCTTGTATTTTATCTGTGTCCATCTGTGTCATCTGTGGTCAAAAAAAACGGCCCCCTTCAGCAACCTGTCATTACAGGAAGACCGGGGGACCGTGGCGGCCATTTGTGCAACACAGCAATTTCAGGGAATGATTAGTCCCAGCTCAGCGACCCACCGCTCTGGTACTCTGTCACACGAGTTTCAAAGAAGTTCTTTTCCTTGGAAAGGTCGATTGTTTCGCTCATCCATGGGAACGGATTCTGAGAGCCGTATTGAGTTGGCAGACCGATACGTTCCAGGCGACGGTCAGCAACGTACTGAACATAGTCACGAAACAGTTCTGCATTCAGACCAAGTACGCCGCGAGGCAGACAGCCTTCGGCATATTCGACTTCCAGTTCCACAGCATGGCGAATTCGGCTGATCGTTTCCTGCTGAAATTCCTTTGTCCAAAGCTCAGGATTTTCGGCCTTGATTCCGTTGATCAGATCGACACCGAAGTTCAGGTGAATCGATTCGTCTCGCAGAATGTACTGAAACTGTTCGCCAACACCCTTCATCAGATTTCGGCGATGGAAAGACAGCATCATGACAAAGCCGCTGTAGAAGAAAATCCCTTCCATGATCACATAGTAGCCGATCAGATTCTTCAGGAACGCCTGTTGTCCTTCAGGTGTGGAGGTTGAGAATTCTGAGTCCAGTACCTCGGCCGTCAGTTCCATTTCAAAGGCGTCTTTCTTCGCGATCGTGGGATTCTCACGATACATATTGAAGATTTCACCTTCGTTCAGCCCCAGGCTTTCCACAATATACAGGAACGTATGAGTATGGATGGCCTCTTCGAATGCCTGTCGCAACAGATACTGGCGACACTCGGCGTTGGTGACATGCTTAAAGATTGCCAGTACCAGGTTGTTTCCAACGAGCGATTCCGCGGTGGAAAAGAAACCCAGATTCCTCATGATGACCAGTCGTTCATCCGGAGTTAGCCTGTCCGACTTCCAGATCTCAACGTCCTGCGTCATGGGGACTTCGGTTGGCATCCAGTGATTTGCGCAACCATTGAGATAATGTTCCCATGCCCAGTTGTACTTGATCGGCATCAGCTGGTTGACATCAACTCGTGCATTATTGATCAGGCGTTTTTCATTAGCCTGAACTCGACTTTTTTCACCCGTCAGCAATTGCTGAGAAACAGCCAGCGACTCCGGAGCATCAGTAAATACCAGGGACATAGGGACACCTCATTCCATGAGCAAATGTAGATCGGGTAACTTAAAGAACAGAAAAACTAAGCGCGCGGCACAGAGATCCGGTGCCATGCGTTGTACAGGTATCCTTTCGGATTCCACGGGATATTCAGCGGCTGCTGGTGGCCGTCTGAATCAGTTGCACGCACCATAATTGAACTTGTGCGAGCATTGACGTTCACGCTGGCGGACCACAACCTCCAGCAGAACGGCTGATCTTCCTTATCCAGCACGGCAGGCTGCCAGGACTTCATATTATTCGCCAGCAGTTCTACTCGACTGATACCGGTACCGGCCGTCCCCGTGGACAGCGCGTATCCTCGAAGCTGAAGCACTTCCCCCCCGCCTTCCGGTCGAACCGAAGAACAGATTGCCGAATTAACCGGATATCTGTAAACAGGGATCGCTTCGTCTCGCTGAATCGGCGTATCAGCTTCCAGAATCTTGTAAACATCATCCACAAAATGATTGGGAGAAGGGCGGTCGCTGACCACGATCTTCCCCAGCCATTTTACGCTTCGTGCACCGATGTAACCCGGCACAATGGATCTGAGCGGCATTCCGTGATCCATCGTCAGTGGCTGACCATTCATATGAGTTGCCAGCAGCGCTCCAACGGACCCTTCTGGTTCCTCAAAGACTTTAGTCAGGGGAACTGAGCCTCCAAACGGGAACGTTTTGTCGCCATCGCGGACTTCATCGAGTCCGTCGAACCAGACGTGACGCGCACCTGTTTGAATGCCGGCTGCCTTCAGAACTTCTGACAGACGCACACCGGCCCATTCAGCATTGCCAATGGCACCTTCGCGCCATTGAACACCGCCGACTGGCTTGATCCGGCTGAACTCGTTGCGTCGATTTCCGGCACATGTCAGAGTACAGGTGCAGGATGCTGCGGCGAAACGGTCAGTCAGTTCCTGCAGAGTTAGCGTCACAGGTCGATCAACCAGACCCTCGATCGACAGGCGATAGTTCGCCATGTCGATCTTCGGATTCAGTCCATGACTGCGAATATAAAACTGGGGAACCGGAGTGATCCACGACTCGACCAGTTTCGGCAGCATCGGTTCGGCATTGCGGGGAGCGCCCGGATGAAAATACATCTCCGGTTTCACTGCGTCGCCGGACGGCAACAGTTCATTGATACTTCCGGGAAATCCGGTTGTGACAGTGCCGGACTGCCCAAACACTGACTTTCCACTTCCCGAAATACTCAACAACCCCAGTGTTCCGGCAGCAGCCTGCTGCAGAAACTTTCGCCGACCTGCCAGCAACAAATTCTTCTGCATCTCCCCGCACTCCTCTCACGAAAAAACAGCCGTTACTGACACGCCTCACAGTCCGGATTATCCAGACTGCAGGCCTGAACGTTTGTCATATCGGTTGCCGGAACCGCATGAGGAGCCGACAGGTTTGTTTCGGGAGCATCGGGACGCGCCCGATCCTCCTCCATCCGTGACAGCCGAATATCGCTGGACGCACTTTTGTTCTTCATCCATCGTGGCTGGACGCCGTGAATATTCAAATCCACCGTGGATTTTTCAACCTGAGTGGCTGCCAGAGTTCTCAGGTAATAGGTTGTCTTCAGCCCCTTCCGCCATGCGAGGAAGTACATGTCGTGAAGTTTTCGGCCACTGGGTTCTGACATATACAGATTCAGAGACTGTCCCATGTCAATCCATTTTTGCCGTCGAGCGGCACACTCGATGAGCCACTTCGGATCCACCTCAAATGCGGTCAGGTAGCGGGCCTTGATATCCGAAGGAATCCGAGCAATTTCGGTCAGAAGCCCGTCATAATACTTCAGGGCGTCAAGCATCTCGGCATCCCACAGGCCGCGTGACTTCAGTTCGGTCACCAGTGACGTGTTCAAATGAGTGAACTCGCCTGACAGGTTGCTCTTCACATACAGGTGCTTGTACATTGGTTCAATGGACTGTGAAACACCAATGATGGTGGAGATCGTCGCTGTTGGGGCAATCGCCATGCAGTTGCTGTTACGCATTCCGTTCTTTTCCACGGCAGCGCGAACAACTGACCAGTCCATTCGAGCTGAATGGTCCACATCGATTGAGCATCCGCGTTCCGCTTCCAGCAGTTGCATGGTATCAATCGGGAGGATACCACGATCCCACTTTGACCCGGTGTAGGTGCTGTAAACACCTCGTTCAGCAGCAAGTTCTGACGAAGCCAGAATCGCAAAATAGGAAATGGCTTCCATACTATAATCTGCGAACTCCACCGCCTGGTTGCTTGCGTAGCTGATGTTCAGTGCTGCAAGGGCGTCCTGGAAACCCATCAGGCCCAGACCAACCGGCCGATGTTTCTGATTGGAATTTCGCGCTTCGTCGGTTGGATAGAAGTTGATATCCACTACGTTGTCCAGCATTCGCATGGCCGTTCGAACGGTCTCTTCCAGCATTGGAAGATCGAGAACGCCGTCCACCACATGTGCTGGCAGGTTAATGGATCCCAGATTACACACGGCCGTTTCAACACTGGATGTATTCAGCAGAATTTCCGTACACAGATTGCTGCTGTGCACAACTCCCGCATGATCCTGCGTTGAACGAATATTTGAAGGATCTTTCCATGTAATCCATGGGTGACCCGTTTCAAACAGCCGCGTGAGCATTTTTCGCCACAGCTCTACGGCTGACACTTTGCGAAACATTCGAATACGGCCATCCGCCGCTAATCGTTCGTACTCGATATATCGTTCTTCAAAGGCTTTTCCATAGAGGTCATGCAGGTCGGGAACTTCATCCGGACTGAACAATGTCCATTCCTGTTCCGCCTGAACACGCTTCATGAAGAGGTCAGGGATCCAGTTGGCGGTGTGCATATCATGCGTTCGCCGCCGTTCATCTCCCGTATTCTTTCGAAGATCAAGAAACTCTTCGACGTCCAGATGCCATGTTTCCAGATACGAACAGACGGCACCTTTGCGTTTACCTCCCTGATTGACAGCGACTGCCGTGTCATTCACCACTTTCAGGAAGGGAATGACGCCCTGGCTTCGACCATTCGTCCCTTTGATATAGGCGTTTGTGGCGCGGATGCTGGTCCAGTCATTTCCAAGTCCACCGGCCCACTTGCTCAGACGAGCATTATCGGAAACACATTTGAAGATGTGTTCGAGGTCATCCTTTACGGTGGAAAGGTAACAGGAACTCAGCTGAGGATGATTGGTTGCCGAATTGAACAGCGTGGGAGTTGCTGAGGTGAATCGGAGAGTCGACAGAATATTGTAAAACTCGACCGCGCGATCTTCAGGCGACTGCTCGTTCAGAGCCAGTCCCATCGCCACACGCATCCAGAAATACTGAGGAGTCTCGATGCGACGGCCGTCAATATGCAGCAAATACCGATCGTACACCGCCTGCAATCCAGGGTATTTGAACAGAGAATCCCGTTCCGGTTTCAGAGCGGATGCAAGTCGAGTCAGATTAAATCGGCGAAGATCGGGAGTCAGCCGGTCAGCAACGATGCCGTCAATGATGTAATGTTCAAACTGATTTCGGTACAGCTTGTTGTAGTCCTGACTGTCCGCTGGCGAACTTCCCAGAGCTTCATTGCTGATCACCATTCTGAGCAGTCGGGCAGCGACAATGTCGTAGGCCGGATCCCGCTCAATGCGGCAGCGAGCTGCAAGAATGGTGGCCCGATAGATTTCGGCAACGGAAATTCCGTCAAAAACGGATTTCATTACTTCCTGCAGCAGGTCGCCCGAATCAACATCCGGCAGTCCTGCACAGGCAAGTTCAAGACGTCGACGGATTCGGCCACTGTCAAACGGAACGCGAACTCCATCCTCAAGCTTCACAAACAGGCGAGGACGAACGGCTTCGGATTCTTCAAGCGTCTCCACTGGCAGCAGTGAACGGATCTTCGCATGTTCAGCACGATAAACGATATAGCGGCGAGCGACGCGGTAATGCCCGCGCTTCATCAGCTCAATCTCCACCATATCCTGGATCTGCTCAACTTCAGTACCTGCATCTGTTGAAGCATCTGAAGCAATATCACTGGCGACCTGTTCCGTAACCGCGACAACTTCCTTTTCGACCTCTTTGTCCAATGGCTGGCTGGCTGCAAGATTCAATTCAGCCCGAAATGCATTAGTAATGGCCCGATAGATCAGTTTCGGATCAAACGGTACTCGACGACCATCTCGCTTGCGCACAATCCATTCAGCTTTTGCACGAATCATTCGGCGTTTCTCCCCAACCTTCTTCCAGGTGAAAGCCACGCGTCCAGCGTGGACACTCCGTCAATAATCAATGTCCAACAACGTACCGGCGACCGTTCGCCGATACGAACAACGTGATCACCGCATCCAGTCCATCCGGTCCAGTCCTTCCGGATGATTCCACGTTTTTTGGAACAGGTCACTGCATAGAAGCCAGCCGATTTTTCATCGGCGCAGCAACGAACGCAGTGAAGAACCTGGGGTATTCAGTCAGACTGAGAAGTCTGACCGTTCCAACAGAACGCTGGACGTGAAGAAGTGATCGCAAAACAACAAGATCATCAACCTCCTGTTGAGAGGGGCGTCCTTACCGACGGTGGGCAGAATACTCTTCCCGCTGACACTGTCAACACACCAGCAACACACCGGTGAAAGCCTACCCAAACCGTGTTCCGACACGACGTTGCGAACGTCAACTGCCGAATCTGCGATGTTCGCAGTTTTGCCGTCGACCGCAATATAAAGTGTTTGTTAAATCTGTCAACACTAAATGTTGTATGAATGCCAGATCGGTTACTTCCTCCGGGTTCGACCGGAAAATCTTTTGAATTTATAAAAGTTTTGTGAAGTACACACGCGGAGAGGCCCCTACAGTTTTCCAAACTTCACATTGCCCGCAGGCATTTGCGACCGGCGAAAGGAAGTCATACAATCCGTCTTCCGATGCCTCAAATCCTCGGCGAAGACCTCATTCCTGTCTTGCGTCTGCGGGACGCAGTGTCGTGTCGATCAGCCTGTTTCTTTACGGTGTCGGCGTTGGGTCTGATGTCCGGTGCTGCAAGTTGTCTGGTTCCCATTTTGTTTCCTGTCCGAGTCACTGAGTTGATCTGATGCTTGAACGAAGAGAGTTGTTTCCCCAGGTCATTGAACTGAACCTGCAGGCACGTCGGCGACTTGGCTGCTGTGTTTACCTTGTATTCAGCGGTTCCGAGTGGATGCTGATGGACATCGGGTATGAGGACACGGTGGAAGAACTGGTCGATATGATTCGACAGATGGATTTTCCTCTGGCGAATTGTCGTTACCTCATTGCAACTCATGCAGATGCCGACCATGTTCAGGGGTTGCAGCGAGCAAAGCAGCTTCTTCCGGGGTCGCAGCTGGTCGCTCATCCGGAGGCTCGCCGGATTCTTGAAACCGGTGACCGTATTGCGTCATTTGCTGAAATTCCTGCTCAGGGAATTTCGATTTCCATGCCTGACTTTGCGATCGATCGGGAAGTGGCGGAAGGCGACAAGCTGACGCTGGGTGACATCAGCCTTGATGTGTGGGATACACCGGGGCATGCCGTTGGTCAGCTGGCGTTTCGGTTTGGCAAGCTGCTGTTTTCGGGAGACAATATCTTTCGCGACGGATGTGTGGGCAGTATAGACGCCCATCATGGTTCCGATATCCCAGCGTTTATTGAATCCCTGAAACGGATTCAGGCCAGTTCCGTAGAGTGGCTGCTTCCCAGTCATGGCCCGGCTTTTCGCAATGATCGCGCACTGCTGCAGTCAGCCATTGATCGTCTTGACAAATATCAGCACATGGCAGACTTTGGAACATGTGCCGTGGACTGGCCGCTGCTGGATGAATGGGAGCTTGAACTGGCCAAAGGGGTGCTGCCCGAGTAGCTGACAAGCGGCAGGTCGCGAAACACATTCTCCAGTCGATCGACAAGCGGTTCGTTGTCCAGATGGTCAATGACAGTGCCATGCTGATCGAGCGACGGGTGGGTGAGAATTTCGAAGGAGGACTTGTTCAGCCTGCCAGCCTTCCGAAAATCCTCAAAATTTGCGACTGTTCCGAAGTAGTCCGTACGCCTGAGTCCGCAGGCTGCGATGCAGCGGTTAAAACACGTTTTTGCCAGACGTTTCGCCGACAGGGCTGGAAGCGAGTCCATATTCCTCGAAATTCGGAGGTAACGGATTCCGAACTGTTTGAGAACCGGACGAAGCGCAAGGAAGACCATCGGCTCCGTGTGGACATGCTGATGGGCATCCGCATGGGTCAGCTGCAGGCCGGCCTGTCGACAGCGTTCTATCTGCGCTGCAAATTCAGCTGCAATCTGCGTTCGATCTGTTGTCGACAGGTGCCGTGAGCGAAATCGCCGAAATTCGCCGGCCCGATCACACAGGGCCGCGTTTCGCCTCAATTCCGGCACCAGAGGCATACCCTCCGTCAGATTCAGATGAATTCCAATTCGATCTGTCAGTCGATGCTGAATTGCAAGTTCACAGGCTTCCTCAAAACCTGGCATGTTTGCCATCAGCGTTGTACTGGAAATCAGACCCTTCTCAAAACAGGTGACAATCGCCCGATTGACCTGTGACGACATGCCAAAGTCGTCCGCATTAACGATGATAATTCCGGGCTGTGTTGTCATGCGGCTGTTCGTTCCTGCAAACCATTTTCGGAGGGTGGCAATACGGTGCCGGACGGTGAACCATCAGAGCCTGCAGTCCGGCTGGTGCCCCTTTGCGCACAGCTGATGCCGGAGTCAATCTGCATTACATCCGGCACCGTAACGCCCGAATCAAAGGATAATTCCAGCAGTTGCTGATCGTGTTCTGCTTCCAGAACGTTAAATCCAGTCTGCTGAAGGACCTCTCGCAGTGGAGCATTTCGTGGCGTTACCGTCAGCCTGGCGAGCAGACGGGGATATCCATGATCCTGCTGTCGGGCGGCGTACCATTTCAGGAACGTCGCTTCCACCATCTTTTGTGCGACTCGACAGGACAATACAAAATCGACAAGTGTCGGGGTCAGCCCTGATCGTTCGAACGCCGCAAATCCGACAACTCCATAACCGCCAAAATCGTCGGCGACATCCAGACAAAAACACTCATGCGCGGCGGACGCCATCAGCTGCTGAAAATCCTGTTCGCTGTACCGCCTTCCCGACAGATTGAACTGGTTGCTTCGCTGCAGCAGTTCAACACACCGAGCATGATCCGCACTGTCAGGCTGCCGAATCTTCAGCACCATGTGACAGCTTTTCAGGAACTGATCGTAGTCACCTCGCCACGACTGATGGACCCTTTTTCGTTTTGCTTCGGCAAGATACTTCAGTCGTCGGGTACGCGATTCCGGACTGATGGGAACCTGGAATGCCGGATCTTCAAACAGAGCCACTCCATCGGCCGGATCAAAAACTCGCACCTGTGGCAGCAGATTGCTGATTTCATGGCGCTCGAAAGGAGAATCATCGATGACGGCAAATGAATCGACACCGATGTTCAGTTCGCTGGCAATCTGCTGAACACTCTGACTTTTCGGGCCCCAGTGGATTGCCGGAAACAGAAAAAAGTCGGCCAGCCCCAGTTGTTCAACTTTTGGCCATGCGACATCGTAATTATTCTTGCTGACAATTGTCTGCAGGATGCCGCGTTCGTCGAGCTGACGAATCATTCTGATCAACTGCTCGCTGGGTACAACGCCAGCCGGACCTGCGTCGCCGATGACTCCCTGCCAAAGAGTATTGTCGAGATCCCATGCGACGCATTTGATCTTTTCGGCTGGTTTTGGCCGAGTACCGGCGGCGGGTAAATCCGGCGTTGCTCGATCTGTTTTTTCAGAGCGGATCAGCTGCGAAATCGAAGCGGCACCTTCCTGCAGACATACGAAATCGAGCCAGGTGAAAATCAGCCGGACCTCTTTATCATTTTCGATCGACAGTCTCAGGCGTCCAGGTTTTCCCCCAGCCAGCCCGATCAGCTCTTCCGCATTCAAAAAATGCTGATTCCAGCCCGGTTCAATCGGCAGGCTGGTTCGAAACACAGGGACATCCGTTACCAGTTCCAGCTGAACTCGAAAACTGAACGATTCCGGCGAAAAACATTTCAGAAAAAATGCGTGGGGTGCAGCACTGCGTTTGCACAACAGGTCAGATTCAGTACTGAGCAGTAATCGTCGGGCCACAGTGTAAGCCCCGTTCAGTTTCCTGGACGGAGACCAGCGTTTGATGAGTTTCGCCAAGCCGCTGACGATCTGCTCGCAACCGTCCAGTAACGTGCTCTGAATTCGGAGACTGCTCTTTTTAACCATCGCAAGTCGTGCCGGCCATGCCGTTTCCAGCTTTGCCCAGCGTCGAAAGCGCATATCAGCACCGAAACCAAACAGTCCGCTGAACTGACGATTCGGCAGAATCCCATAGACCAGGCGGGAGCATTTTCGATCGGAGCGTGGAACATAAAGGGAACAAGTGGAGTAACACTGAGGCATTGAGCATTCAACGCAATGCTCCTCCCAGCACAGCAAACCAGCATGCGAAACCAGCGGATCAGAAGGAGCATCAGCAACGGTCAGCGTACCTCCCTGTCGCTTCCATTCAGTGGCATCCTGCCACGTCAGTTGAAACACTGCGTTCTCCTTCGTTTTTCCCGCGATTTCTGCTTTGCGATGCCTGCGATTTCCCAAAGAGAAGCGGAGAAAACTGGCCCAAACTGCGAAAATACCGCCATCACTCTCCGGCATCTTCTGCCGATGTTTCCGACCGATTATCGGCGAAAGTTAAGGAGTTTTGGTGATTTGATCAAGCAAAGTTTGCGGCTCCCGATAAAAACGCAACAACCCGGCAACGCTGTTCGCATTGCCGGGTTGAGGTGAAGGAGGATCGAGGATGGTCGCTTAGTCAATCAGATTTGAAAGCGAAGACAAACGGAACCAGTTACGTGAGCCTGAGTTCTTTGAGGCAGTGTTGGGGCGAACGATCTGAGGACGGTGCACGGCAACCTGTGGTTCCAGATAGCTGTACGCATTTGGACCACAATTGCATGTTGAATGTCCGTCGTACCCATATCCGACCGGAGCCACCCGTGAATGGAATTCTGCAGGATTTGGAACCGGCGGAATCATTCCCGGACGACTCTGCCATGTTGGCACATTGGCATAGTAATATCCGAGCTGAGTGGTATCGGTTGGCTGATAAACCTGTGGGTAGTTGGCAATAAAGCCACCGCCCTGATTACCGTAGGCAGCCTGTGGCAGGTAATTTCCGTACCAGATACGATCCCGATTTACGGGAAGGCGAGCTGGCGGAGCCCAGCCTGAATCGGGAAACGCCTTGGTGGCACAAAATCGTCCCACGCAGGTATTGGAGAGGCAGGAATTGGTCATGCAGCCGTTCGACGATGCACACATGCCCATTGGGCAGTTGCTGTGCTTGTCGTATGAGAGCCCCGCACACATTCCATGATTGCAGCCGTGGCCACAGGCAGCACCATGATGATGACCGGTGTTGCACTGTCCGGAAGGACAGCTGTTCCAGTCAGCTGGCTGGTAGGTTGTTGAGCCTTCTGTGACCTCATGACCATGGCTGGCCATTTGGTATGTCTGGGCGGTCGCCACGCTGCCGGACAGCAGAGTGGCGGAGATAGTCATTAAAGACAGCGACAGGATTTTCATGAGTTATAGCTCCGGCGGAACAACGCGGGTTCCGAAATTTGTCATTTGAATTCAGCATGTCAGCGGATCCGGTGCGGCCGGGTCGATAACGGAAGCCCCGGTGCGGCGGTGCTTCCGTCTCTGACATCGCTGTGTTTCGTTCCTCACTGCAGTTTACCTGCCGCCAGTACTCACTGACGGCCGCCATTCACCAGTATGCCCGTTACCAGCCCATCATCAGAACTTCAGACTACCAGGACTGATGGTAGAGAGGCTGTGGAGATGTCATTGGATTGTAGTTGGAGATCGGAGTGATTCGGCTCGCAGGAACTCCCCAGCTGTAGTTGTACTGCTGATGAACATTTGGAGCCAAAGGCACCGTCATCGGCATACCGTAACCGTGAGCTGCATAGACCTGTGAGTCACGAGGATCGGCATACCCAGGCTGGTCAGCATACGTCACCTGGTATTTGCCTACCGGAGGAGCACCCTGGCCGTTACAGCCGGATGGAATCAGCCATCCGAACAGTTTATTGGCAAGGCGGGAATTCTTTGCCTGGAAGCTCATCGACTGGCCACGCCAGCAGTCACGTCCGGGGCAGCCGGTACCTGAGCATGCAGAGCCGGCAAACAGACAGTGCATCCGGTCCTGATGGCACTGACCAAAGTGTCCGCCATTGCAGTAACCAGTCTGGCAGGCTCCGTATCCGGAACAGGGATCACAGTACTGAGGTGCACAGCACACCCCATCGCCGCATGACTGGGTGCCGACCAGCTCGCGACCATAGGTGTTACAGCCTTCGACCGGGCAGCATGTTTCGGGTGCACAGCAATCCGGAGTGACATGACAGTCCTGAGGAACAGCACATTCAGCACCGGACATCATGTGATTCACGGGCTGAACATGGTTCATAGACTGAACATGGTTCATAGACTGTACATGGTTCATAGACTGTACATGGTTCACGGGCTGTGAATGGTTCACGGGCTGTGAATGGTTCACGGGCTGTGAATGGTTCACGGGCTGTGAATGGTTCACGGGCTGTGAATGGTTCACGGGCTGTGAATGGTTCACGGGCTGTACGGGCCGACTGCGATCATTCATGCGGACGATACCGGATGCTGATGCGCCGGAAGACGACTTGTCCGATATCCGAACGACGCCGTCTTCGGCCTGGACAAATCCGGAAACCATCAGCACGCAGACTGCCGCTGTGCTCCGGATCAGGTTGCAGCTTAAGGGTTTCATTTCAAGTTCACCTGCTGTTATTGGAGTATTTAGTACGTTGATTTCGAGAAGCGTTCAGGGAATTGTGCAGGGGCTTTGACAGGGCATACGCTTATGCAGCGGTCTGCCTGACGTTTGCCGCATTAAAAGGCGGATCGATCAATGAGATCTCGCCGGTCGTTTATACAGGGCGAACGGGCTGATGCTGGATTTGTACTTCACTTCAACCATGGTGCCCTGCAGCTTCCAGTCTTCATGCGACCAGACGCCAAACGGAGTTACCATCCAGCCGCCATTCACTTTGTAGTAGTAGGGCGGGTACATCGCGCGGTACTGATGAGCATACAGCATTTCATGAGGATGGAATGCCTGGTTCGGTATGATCGTGCCACCGATCTGCTGAGGAATTCCGGGCACAGGAGACGGATAAAGTGCGGCTCCGGTCTGCGGGTACCCCCCGCCGCCAAATGCACCGCCACCAACACCAGTCATGGTTCCCTGCTGTCCCATCACAACCGGACCGGCAGCATTGGGATTGGAAACCGGAGTGTAGTAGCCCGGATTTGCGGCCTGCACAGGAACCGGTGCAGCGTACTGCTGCCAGTTATTGGCGGGGTAAACCGGCACAGGATTGCTCAGTCCGCCATTCGGAACCGCACTGAAGTACTGCGGACCGGTAACCGAACTGGTATTTGGCATCACCGGTGCCTGCTCAATTGGCTTCAGAGCAGGAACGGTGCTGGTCGGAGATACCACCACAACATCGTCTGAGCTCTGTGCAGAAACCCGACGGATATGACTCTTCGAGCCTTGTTCTTCGGCGTCATTGACGACGGCCAGTGTCACTCTTCCGGAACGTGACGAAGATGCTTCCGCTGGCTGCCGATCTGACCTCGTCAGTCTTTGTTTAAACCAGGTTGCCAGACCTGCTCGTGGTACTGAATCCTGACTGCGCACTGCATCATCAGCCGTCACGCTGCCAGCGCAAATGACGCCCATCATCAACGCGGCTAATCCCCTGCGTAGCATTAGTGCCCCTCCCTGAATTTCGTCGGAACTTCCGATTCCGCGATTTGCATCAGATCCGTCTGGTGCCGGAACCTGAGAATTTGGTGAACCGATCGCCGGGCATCCACCCATAACAACCGGTGTCAGGTCATTTCCCATCTGCCATCGCAGACTGCCAACATTCGCTCGATGTGAGCGTGTTTGGAACAGTAGTTCCTGACAATCAAGTTGTTCGGCTGGTAACAATCATGCGGATCAGTCATTCGGTATGAGTCATGCAGTCGTTTCATGCAGCAGCATCACTTCGCATGGTTGATCTTACTCAGAAATCAAGCTTTACCCAGTTTGCCTGGTTTGCGGGGCAGGTTCCGGAGTGCGACGATTTTGTAAGATTTTCCGGACATTTGCACTCGGACTGGCCTGCGGAATCGGGGACTTTTGATTGACGAGGACGGAAAAAGCATTTGAGCACTCGAAGCCGATCCCACCGGGAAGAGAACATATTCGATGTTCCCAATCTTCCTTTGGTTTTTGACAGTGGCAGCCTGGGGACGCTTTCGAGTCCACAGCCTCCCTGGGGTGCGCCGTGTTCACGGCGACCCCTGGCTTTGTTGTGCGACCCCTGTCGGCAACGCCGTTAAGGATTTTGAATCGTTTAACCCGTGGCCGAGAGGCCAGGTTGTTCAGACTCGCTGTGGCCTGGCCTCTCGGCCACGGGTTAAACGTCT
This sequence comes from Fuerstiella sp., assembly GCA_022843805.1. GTDB lineage: Bacteria > Planctomycetota > Planctomycetia > Planctomycetales > Planctomycetaceae > F1-80-MAGs062. The sequence goes on along the minus strand of JALHMY010000151.1, from coordinate 304 downwards.
CAGTTTTTCGGTGCAGGAATCCTTAACGGCGTTGCCCTGTCGGGGTTGGAAAACGCACATCGTGCCACCAACAGAGAGGCCGCCATGTTTGCTGCTGGAAATGCTTCACAGCGTTGCCTTCAGGGCAGAGCATTCGGCAGCAGGCTGCCGAATCCAAAGCGGCAGCAGGCTGCCGCAGTCCATGGGGCTCATCGTACCACACATCTTTTGTGTGATAAAAAATGAGCGGCACGTCAGAACTCGGGGCCGAAGGTCCGGAAGGTGAAAGCCCAGGGCAACGCCCTGGGAACGTAGATCATCAACG
>JALHMY010000150.1 GCA_022843805.1 Fuerstiella sp. | reverse complement strand
CAGACGCTTGACCTGCAAACTTCGCCAGCTGATTGCGACTCCGGGCGATGGTTTGCGAGTCTCGGAGAGACTCGCCTACGTGGGCTCCCGTGCCTGAGTCGATCGCATGCAAACTGAGCAGCATTGCGAATGCCGGAGCAATGGGCGACGGCGATGCCTCCGGATTAGTGGGCGGTCGACCATACCGGAGACCAGCTCATCCAGAACCATTCAAGTGTTCTGATCAGGAGATCGACCCCCGGGGTGACAGGGAATCGCAATGCGTCACTCGGAGAGTGACGACTACTTTGGTGACGGCCACTTTGCTCACAGTCCGCCGAATGCGGCGGTCCAGTCCGTCATAACTGGTATTAGCAGAATCGCAACAGACAGTCAGGAACTCCCTCGGGACTTCCAACAAAGGCAACTCGCCGTCATAACTGAGCCCCTTTCCGATCCACCCGCGTATCTGTTTTTGCCGCCGCTTCCTGTGCCCGTAGACACTCGGTTGTGATCCCGCCGAAACAAGCTCGACGGAAATCAGTGCCCGACTGTCTGCTGCGATTCGACTCATACCGGCTACGATGCTCGCAGGGCAACTGACGGATTCCCGGGTTCAGACTGACGACTTTTGACAGATCCGCGATATCCGCAGAAGGCTCGGTCGATTCAAGTGCCCCCGGTGATCTGGCTGAGTTTTTTCAGGGCCTCTAGTCGATCATTTTCCCCCATTCGGGCCTTGCGAACAGCTTCAGTCAGCAAATGGATATTTCGATCGTACGTATCGCAGTCAACCGGGAAGGGAGTTGCATCCTTACCGCCATGGGCGTAGGAATAATCCGCCCAGCGACGCATTTCAGAATTTGCCGGTGATTGATTTTCCGTATAGATCGGTTGACCGGGAACTCCCGGTCGAGGATTGATGGCGGGATCACGATTGCAGGCAGGGGCCTGAAAAATTATCTCCGCAACGAGTGCCAGACTGCGAACGGCAGCAGGGCCGACGCCTTCCAGGCCAAGCAACTGTTTGTAATTTTCGGGAGCCTGGTCGTGAATGAGTGGCACCAGTTGTTTCAGCCTCGCTCGATTGATGTTTTGCGGAAGCACGCGATGCTGTCGTGGTGCAAACAGCGACGGACCCTCCGTCATCAGCTGAATTTCGTGGAGAATTCGATCGGGGTGCTCCTGAACCAGTCTGACAGAGGCGGTACGATTGTCGTCTGCTTCCAGAGCGACCATATTCAGCAGTGGCTCGGCGTCAGAAGAGAAGCCGTCCGGGTTGAAGACTTGTGCATCCGGCTTTCGAAGCAATTCCGGAGAATCTGACAGGTCAGAAAGATTGCTGATGGCGGCATGAGGTTCACACACGAAATCGCTGACGGATTCTCCCAGCCAGTGATATCGGCGGGCTGCCTTCAGCTGGTCGCTCATTCCCTGCTGGACAACGCACCATCGACCTTCTCGTGTGAAAAAGAACGAATGATGGTAGAGTGAAAAGCCATCCTGTACGGCGGCCGAATCGACTTTGGCGCTGGTTTTCGAACAGTCAATCAGTTGTTCTCCGGAAACAATTGCAAGTCGATCTGCCGCGGCTGCAATCTCCATGGGCGTTTTTCTGCTGACAGCTCCTTTACCGCCGGCGACCAGTATTCCCATATCATCGCCCAGTTCGCTGGCGGCCTGCTTCAGAGCTCCGCAGGTTACGGTGGTGACTCCCGAGCTGTGCCAGTCAAAACCAAGTACGCAGCCGAACGCCTGAAACCACCACGGGTCAGAAAGTCGACGGAGCATTTCGTCGGGACCGAACTCGTCCACAATCGCCATGGTGATTGCACCCGCCAGTTTTGTCATCCTCTGAAACAGCCAGGGCGGCGCTTTACCTCCGTGGAGCGGCAGTTGAGCGGTACGGCGTCGTGCCATGATCAGTTGTCCTGTGAAAAATTAACTCCGGAATTTTCGCTTCAGTCATGTCAATTGTAATCAAAGATTCTTTCAGCCGCTCTGATAAGACAGGAATCGATGATTTCAGGACTCCTGCGGTGCGGTGGATTGAGCATCGGTGCAGTCTGGCGTAACCTGTAAGTCGTGCCGGGCCGTTGACATTCGGTCGGTTGTCGGATTTCTTCGCCGCAGCATCCCTGAAGAAGTGCAATATGCAGGATCATCGTATTGACAAGCTGGCTCAGACACTTATTCATCACAGTTGCCGATTACAGTCAGGTCAGAAAATTCTGATTGAAGCGTTTGATCTTCCTGAGCCTTCTCTGGTCTGCCGTCTGGTGGAAGAAGCGTATCGCCTTGGGGCAACGCCCGTGGTTTCGCTGAAATCCAATTCGGTTCTCAGAAGTCTGTACCGCGGTGCCACGGAAGCCAGCATGACACTCGCCGGAGGATTCGAGGCGTCTGTGATGAAGGAAATGGATGCCTATGTGGGCATCCGCGGAGCAGCGAACTCCAATGAGTTTGCTGACGTGCCACCGGAGAAAATGGATCTGTACCAGCGTCACTGGTGGCAGCCAGTGCATATTGAGGTGCGAGTTCCTGAAACTCGCTGGGTCGTTCTGCGTTACCCGACACCGTCGATGGCTCAGGCGGCGAACAAAAGCTGCGAGCAGTTCGAAGAATTCTTCTTTCGTGTCTGCACAGCCGATTATGCAAAGATGGCGGCTGACCTTCAGCCACTGAAGAAGCGTATGGAGGCGGCTGACCACGTTCGAATTACGGCGCCCGGTACGGATCTGACGTTTTCGATCAAAGATATTCCTGTCGTGCCATGCGCCGGAGAGTGCAATATTCCGGATGGTGAGTGTTTTACGGCACCCGTGCGAAACAGTATTAATGGCTCAATTCTCTTTAATACATCGTCACGCTATCAGGGTACCGTGTTTGATGGAATTCGCTTTGAATTTCGGGATGGGCGAATCGTGAATGCCACATGTCGCAATGCAACCGACCGGCTGAACCAGGTTCTTGATTCTGATGAAGGCGCCCGTTACATCGGCGAATGGTCGTTTGGTACCAACAACTTTATCCTTCATCCGATGCTCGATACGCTCTTCGATGAAAAGATCGGCGGATCATTTCATCTGACACCCGGGAATGCCTACGACGAAGCGGATAATGGCAATCGAAGTCGTGTTCACTGGGATCTGGTACTGATTCAGCGGGAAGAATATGGCGGAGGAGAAATCTGGTTTGACGGGGAACTGATTCGTGAAGACGGATTCTTTGTTCCGGAGGACCTGCATCCTTTGAACGAAGGTCTTCCCGGAGGTAACTGATCACATAGCCATTCAGCTGCCACCCGATTTTCAAAAACCATGCTGATAACGCTGCAGGGAGCCGGTATGTCTGTTGTACTGATTTTATTTGCAGGACTCATTGTGGTTGTGGGAGGCATCCTGTTTCTCCGAATGCACGCTTTCGTAGCATTAATCCTTGCCGCACTTCTGGTAGCAGCACTCACGTCACCGGTACAGACAATTCGTTCTCAGCTGACGGCAAAATCAGTGCGGATCACTCTGACTGATGTGCGGAATTTGACAGTGGAAAGCAGTACCGTCCTGAGCGCTGACACCGACTGGGTGATCCTGCCGGAACTTTATGATTCGCGATCGCCGGACAGTCAGACGGCGGTAAGATTTGAAGAGCAGTCGGACGCTCCGTCGACCAGTATTGGTGAAACGACTAAGAATTCAGGTGCGGGACCACAGGCAGGTGAATCCGGCAGCCGGCACCTGTATCGAATACGTGCGACGAATGGCCAGCAGGTCCAGGGGCTGTCAGATGCTGCCCCGGACCTGCATGTTGTCCCGGCCAGCACATATCAATCGGCTTTGAAAGCTGCGAAGTCGTCAGCGATCACTCGCGTGTCGGAAGCGTTTGGAACGTCGTGCGGAAAGCTGGCAATTCTGATCGTGGCAGCCTCGATTATCGGCCAGTGTTTGCTTCAAAGTGGTGCCGCTGACCGAGTGGTACAGTCTGCCCTTCAATTCTTTGGTGAAAAGAGTGCTCCAGCGGCATTTACCATCAGCGGATTCATCCTGGGCATACCGGTGTTCTTTGACACCGTATTTCTGTTAATGGTGCCGCTTGGGAAATCCCTGTTTAATCGGACGAGGCGAAACTATCTGCTCTATATCATGTCGATGATTATCGGTGCGACGATGGCCCATTCGCTGGTTCCCCCCACACCTGGACCTCTGCTGATTGCGGAAGAGTTTCGAGTGCCCATGAGTCGCATGATCCTCGGTGGCTGCATCGTAGGACTGATCGGAGCGGGCGCTGGATTACTGTTTGCATATCGTATGAATGCCCACAATCAGCTGTTCCCAACAGATGTGGATTCTTCCGTCAATCGTTCGGAGACAGACAGTTCGTCCGTGCAGACTCCTCAAGGTCCTTCACTGGGGGAAGCACTTTTGCCTGTCCTGCTTCCTGTGGCTCTCATGACGCTGGAGAGTTGTTTTGATCAGCAATCAGGCCATCTGCAACTGGGCCCTTTGACTGTCACAGGAACAGCCGCATCTCTGCTGAGATCTCTGTGTGAAAAGAATATCGCGTTGCTTATCGGTGCTGCACTGTCCGTTGTCACGTTTATACGCTTTCGCCATCCGACGCGGGAAGGAATCGCGGCGGCAATGCAGACCGCGGTTTCCAGTGCCGGAACGATTATTCTGGTAACGGCGGCGGGCGGAGCTTTCGGTGAAGTGATGAAGCAGACCTCTGTTGCGGAACTGCTGCAGCAGATTCCGGCGGCCTCCCCACTGGCAATCGTTGTCGCTGCATTTGTCGTGACTGCAGCGGTGCGGGCTGCACAGGGATCAGCCACCGTGGCCATGATGACGGCAGCCGGAGTCTTCGGAGGACTTGTGACATCCGGGGCAGCGGGCGTTGATCCTCTTTATGTCGCCCTGGCTGTCGGATGCGGGTCTAAACCATTGCCCTGGATGAACGACAGCGGATTTCTTGTGATCACCAGAATGAGTGGAATGACGGAAGCACAGGGATTGAAGTTTATAACCCCGCTTCTGACGATCGCCGGCCTCGTTGGCCTGGCGACCGTTGTCATCGGGGTCATATTCTTTCCGTAAAAAAACAGAGAATCTCGTGCCAGGTCGCTATTCGCCCCCTCCGGCACCTGTTTCCGACTCAGCAGCGGGTTTCTCTACTGTTCGAACTCCCGTAAAAAAGCCAATCATCATTTCCTCCCAGCTCTGCTGACCCCATGTCACTTCTTTCGCAGGATCCGGGTTGTTGGCATTGGATGATGAATTGTCAAAAATTGCAGTACAGGTCACCACTGTGCCCTTTGGCATCACTTTCGGCTCGGCAAATTCGTACCGTAACTGCCAGTTGAAGTCATACTTTGGAACATCCAGCAGTGTTTCTGTGGTGCCATCCGGGTAGACAGCATCGTAGCGGAATGCCTTTCCTCGCAAATGCATGTGTGGAGTCAGGCTCAGCAGAGTGATCTCTTCCTGAAATCGTTCCTTCGCAGTGACGGTATGACTCTCAGCATTCGCCGGAATTTTGAACTTCGGGTTGACGGCCTCCAAACCCACAACTTCGTTTCGTACACTTGAGGCATCAGTGAACTTCAGTCCCACATAACTATGGTCGGACTGAGCAACACCGTTCGGTGTGTAGTGCATTTCGAACAGAATTTTGGATCCGGCAGGGATTCGCATAGCGGAGCCCTCAGGAAAGATCAAAGGCGATGTTCCGGGAGCATAACCGATCAGCATCTTTCCGAGACTCACATCCTTCTGGCCTGGGACTTTCAGGAATGCAATGATGTGGTGCACAACTGCAGGATTTCCCGGTCGGGCCTCCGTAGCAACCACATACTTGTCTTCGGTAAAGCCGGGATCCACTTCGAAGTACTGATACTCGACGACACCCGTGGCGGGAACGTCAAAGGGCTTCTCACGCACATGAATAACCAGATCCGGCTCAGCCATCCTCCATCCTTTTGCAAATGTCGGGGCTGGAGGCAGGTCTTTGGGATCGCCTTCCGGGCAGCCGTTCTCAATCCATGTCAGGATCAGCCGTTTTTCATCCGCAGTCAGACGGACGTCATTTCGAAAGTGGCCCACTTCCGGATTCGCATTCCATGGCGGCATCCGCTCTTCCCTGATCACCTCAGCGATCGTTGCACCCCAGCCAGCAGTATCCGCAAAGGATTCCAGGGGGAAGGGAGCAATCTGATCGGTCCGATGACACTCGAGACAGCGTGAATTAAAAATCGGGGCGATGTGTTTGCTGTAGGTAATCTCACCGTGCGGGGTGACACTTCTTTTTCGCCCGATAAAACAACCGACGGCTGTTGTCTGACTCACCTTCGGCTGAGTACCATCCACCAGACTTTGCAACGCCTCTGCCAGGTCTTCCCGTGCTGGTTTCAGTTTGGCGACACTGATGGCATACTGGTCATCAACACGACCGCGGTAGGCAATCTTTCCGCTTGCATCCAGTACAACTATTTCCGGAGTGCGAGTCGCTTTCAGAAGCTCGGCCAGAGTCTGCTCGGTATCCATCAGTACTGGAAAAGTGATCCCAGCGCGATTGGCGTAGTTCGTCACTTCTGTCAGGCTGTCCTGAACGTTTGAAGCAACGCCCAGAAATCGAACGCCGCTGGTCGAAAAACGCTGAGCGAGAGTCTGCAGACGCGGTCCGTACAGCTTTGCCAGTGGGCATTCTGTACCAATAAAGGCAAATACGGTGATTTCCGTACCTCGAAGCTGACCCACTGACTGCATTTTCCCATAGGAGTCAGGAAGTTGCAGCTCGTTCACACGATTGCTGGTGCCAATATCGGTATCAGGCTGGCTGCCGCACAAAATACTGCAAGAACAAATCAAACCAAGTCCACACGCATACTTCAGCAATAAATTCATCCACACGCTCCGCCAGAGTTCATCCGGCCAGTGACCGGTTTTCATGATGAACGTTTCGGGACCGATTCCGCATGTTTGCAGTTATCATTTCCCGAGTTCATGCATTTCAGCTTAGACACTAGTAAGACTCTACCGCAGTTCCCCAATTTTGGACAGATTCGATTGCCGGAATTCATACTTCGTGAAGATGAAAAACGGCCAGATATGTCGCGAATCCAGGGCCTGGAAACAAAAGAACACCATGTCTCAGGCAGTTGTCTCAGGCAGTACGAAGATGAATCCTGATCTATCGCCGGACCTGAAGATTGGTGTGGCACAGGCTTATGGGAGCGTCGGCAGACGAGATCGCCGAACTTCCGGTCTTCATCTGCACTACCGTTACGGACTATCGCAACAAGTTGATGGCAGCGGATTCAGCTGATAAACTCGAATGAATGACCAGCTCCGGCAGGGCTTCTGGTTCCGGAAGTGCGTTCTTCGTATTCGTCTATCGCGGTTTAGGTCGGGAGCTATCGCTGTCTGTCCGCAAAACAACTGCAGGGAATCACGTGATGAAATCGAGTCGTCGCCAGTTCATCAACACTGCCGGAACTGTGGGAGCTGCAATTCTGACTCTTCAGAAGGCGTCGGCCGATGACGCCGCTGCCCCGCAGAGCGATGTGAGCAAACCCGCCCACCGGCCGCCTTTCACCACGGAATTGTTCCTCGATAACCAGCTTCTGGAAGCGACTCCTGGTGTCTCCCGAAAGCTGTACCCGGCGAAAAAGCACCTGCTGAATCCAGTAATTCGGCCTGACCAATGGTGTGAGGGAACCTACATTGAACCTTACACGACGATGTACGACACCGATGAGAAGCTTTTCAAAATGTGGGCTCGCGCCGGGAGCGATGCGAAGGCCGGGTATGTCGGCGGTAATGCCGCATGGATGCTCTATTATACGTCCCGCGATGGCGTGCACTGGGAAAAACCCGATTTGGGGGTTTGCGATATCGGAGGTCGCCGTGATCACAACGTCGTGTTTGCCAGCGATCTCGTCCCGAAATCTCCGACGAAACTCGTTTATGGTCCGGACAAATTCGTCGTTCCCACGACACCGATGGCGCCTCAGGGCAGGAAGGCGTTTTTCTGGGGTGTCAACAAGCATCCGCACCCGCGGGATCCGGCGGAGAAATACGTCGCTCTCGCGATCGTGCAGGATTATCGCCGCGGTGCGCATATCGTCACCTCGCCGGATGGCATTCACTGGTCCTGCGCTTCATCACCTTTCTGGCAGACACCGCACGATGTCGCAGGAAATGGTGATGACTGCCTGATGCATTTGATGTTTGACGAATCAAAGAAGAAGTGGGTGATTTATCGGCGAATTATTCCCGAATTCAGTGAGCGTATGATCGCCACCGAAAGCGATCTGAATCGACCGTCTGTAGACCGATACAACCGTTCGTACGCTTATGCAGAGAGCGATGACCTGCGAGAATGGAAAAACCATCGGTTCATCCTTGCAATGGATGCGGATGATCCCGCCGACACAGAACTCTATCAGTTCGGCTGCCACAAGTTTGGCGAGACATATGTTGGGTACGTGAGCATTTTTTACCTGCGTCACCCACAGCCAATTGATATTCATCTGGCGACGAGCCGCGATGGCATCAACTTTACCAGGGTCTGCCGCGGGACGCCATTCATTCCGTCCGGTCCGCTGGGGTACTACGACTTTATGGCGATGGCTTGTTCGCAGCCCAGACCCATCGTGGTTAATGATACGATCTATATCTACTATGCGGCACTGAACTTTCCTCACGATGTCAATGAAAGTGCATCGGAAGATTATTACGGCGGTGTGGCGCTTGCGACTCTGAAACGCGACCGATTCGCTTCGCTGGAAACAGGCATTGCCAATGCCGAGCCCTGCCGCATACTCACGAAGCCGCTGGTTGTCTCGCATCCCCGATTGTACCTGAACGCCGCAACCTGGGGCAAAGGTTCCATCCGCGTGGAAGTACTGACTCGCGACTGGCAGCCAATCCCAGGTTTCACCTCCGCCGAGTCTCGCGAGATTCAGGGAGACGCTCTGGACCATCCGGTCGTCTGGTCGGAAAACACTGACCTTGGCAAGCTGCTTGGTCAGGAGATCAGGCTTAAGTTCCTCATGACGCGAGCTCGACTGCATGCGATGACGATGAGCGATAACGAGCGTCCACTGGGTGTGGTGGAAGCCGAGTATCGATTCGACCCTGCGGGAGACTCCGCGCCAAAACAGATTTGATAAATACCACAGCCTCAAAGCGATCGATGATTTGAAACACCAGTTGTTTGGGGCAGCTTCGGGGATTGCTGGCATTTCGATGAGCGCCAACCGCAACAAAAAATGAATACGCCATGAAATCGTAACCGTTCATGGGATGAAATTTCTCCCTGATCAGTTTGAGGAGAGATGTTCGCGTGCGTACCTGGTTGCGAGAGACAAGATCCTGAGGATCTTTGGAAGCTGCTGGCGATACAATCGGAGCAGATTGCAAAGCTGACGGCGTAAGCCGAAACGCGATGGTCAGCCCTAATCTACGCATGATACCGTGAACGGTGACCTAAAATCTTTCTGCCCAATCCTTCTACCGGAAGTGGGTAACAACGGATCAACGCCAATTGAAGTATGCCGGTGTCGCATAGGAGAAATTCCTGCGTTTCATCTGTGTTCTCTGTGCTATCTGTGGTTGAAATCCGTTTGAACCGCCGAAGTTGCAATTTCACAGTTTCAAGCCGATTAGCCGACCGTCAGATAGGCGAGCAATCCGAGTTGCAAAGACGCAATTGAGGTCGATACGGGAAAGGCAAACCGACTAAACCGAGCCTGCATAACAGCCAGAGTGCAGAGCACAATCAGCGTGCCTGTCAGCTTAACACCTACAAACAAACTGATGCAATACCCATTAGCCTTCAGCAGCCATCGGCCCACGGGGTTTTGTTCCAAATACCAGATATGATCAGCAAACTGAATCAGCAGAAATGTGTCATAAAGCGAAACGGCCGCAATAATCAGCAGGGCGCCCGCAAACCAAAGGGGCCAGCGACGGAATTCAGACGCTAAGGCATTCATTGTCGGTTAACTCTCCACAGACAGCAGAACATCAAATGGTGAACTTGTGAGAACAAGGAGTTCTCTCAGGACGCTGAACTCCTCAGAGGCAAGCGCTGTGCCAATTCGTTGTGGCCGGAACCATTCAAAGCGATTGTTGATTCGATTTTCTGACTGCGGGTTCGGATGTGTACAGCAGGAGCGATTCAGTCCGGCAGTTGTCGCCGATTCCGGTGGCAGTGCTGCCGGAATGACGAGCGACTTCGTGAGAACGGATCCTCGCTGTTGAGAAGTACTGGCAGAATGCCGACTGCACGTGCGATCACATGGATGGCTCTTGTCGCAAGGCAGTTAAGCAGCTGTGTTTTTTTCCCGGCAGTTGCTGAGAATGATCATGCGGCTTTCGCCCCGGCTGTTCTGCCAGCTCGGTCATTGAGTGCGTTCTGTTTATGAACCGCATGTGAAGCCCCCCGGAACGGAATCATCAATTTCTGATGAACGGCCTTTTACGACAGCTGAGTTTCCCCTGCCGGTTGTCTACGATTCACCTGTGCACGGAAGCGGGTTGCCGGAACATTGAACACCTTGATTTTCTTCAGGTTTCTGACAGTGGTTCGAGTGAAAAGCGGGGAGTTTTGGGCGATGAATTACCGCGATCGAGTATCGGTTTGTACAGCTTCGTTTCTTCTGATGTGTATGGTGTCCGGGTTTGGCGAAGACTGGCCGATGTGGAGGTACGATTCCGGGAGGACCGCGGCTTCTCCGGAAATACTATCTGACGAGCTGCATTTGCAGTGGACTCGCCGCTGGTCACCTCGTCAACCGGCATGGGACGATCCGCTCAATCGCGACTTGATGACTTATGACCGGCTGTTTGAGCCTGTTGTGGTGCAGAATCGACTTTTTATAGGCTTTAATGATCGCGATAAGGTCTCTGCTTTCGACCTGGGTACGGGGAATCGGCTATGGGACTACTTTGCCGATGGGCCAGTCCGATTGCCACTCGCGGCATCTGATGACAGCATCTTCTTCTCAAGCGACGACGGATGCCTTTACTGCGTGAATGCGGCTGATGGTCAGCTTCGCTGGCAGTTTCGAGGAGGCCCGGGTGATCGGCGAGCCATTGGCAATCAGCGCCTGGTTTCGGCATGGCCATCGAGGGGTGGGCCCGTCATTCGCGACGGAAACGTGTATTTCGCATCCAGCATCTGGCCATTTATGGGAGTGTTCATTTATTGTCTGGATGCTGAAACAGGCCATGTGATCTGGAAGAATGATGAAACGGGCGCTCAGTATCTGAAGCAGCCTCACAGTGCTCCTTCATTCGCTGGCATTGGACCTCAGGGTGCCCTGGTAGCAACGGACGAGACTCTGATTGTTCCCGGCGGGAGATCGGTTCCCGCTGTTCTGGACAGAAAAACTGGTGTTCTGCGTTACTTTGAGATCAATGCGGGCGGAAAAGGGACGGGCGGATCGTTTGTCGCTGCCCGCGACAATTCCTGGTTCGTCCACACCCGATTTCGAGGAACCCGGGAGTTTGCGCTGGATACCGGAATTAAGACCGCCTTTCTTCCCAACGAGCCTGTTCTTGCAGAGGGCGTTACCTATTCGGCAGAAGTTGAGAACGGCCAGCCAGTCATCCGGGCTTATGACAGTGAACGAAAGATTCAGTGGCAAATTGCAGCAGATGGGCGGGGAGATCTCATCCAGGCCGGAAACGTCCTGTATGCGGCGAGCTCCAATTCAGCAGAAGTTACAAACTCTGAAGGAGAATTGCAGCAGATCACTCTGGCAGGGCCAAAAACTGTTAGCGCGGTACAGCTGCCGTCGGGAGACGCCGGTGCCCGGATTCTGTGGACTAAGGACACGCCCGCCACTGTCGAACGACTTATTGCCGCCAGCGGACGATTGATTGGTGTTACGGTCGATGGACAGATCCTGGTCTGGGGGGCTGAGGCACGCACGACCCCGCAGGCACTCGTCGAAAGTGAAATATCGCCTGCTTCAACGGAAAAGAACGTGGCGGATCAGGCGTCTGAGATCCTGTCTGCTGGTGATGCACAGGGCTACTCACTTTGGTACGGTGCTGCCGATGAGTCACTGCTGAATGCTGTTGCGAGCCAGTCTGAGTTTGTGCAGCTGGCCGTTATTGATCGGGATGCAGAACGAGTTGACAGCTTTCGCAGACGCTGGGATCGGGAAGGTCGATATGGGCGAGTAACAGCGCAAGTTTCTTCGCCCGATCGCTTTTTAGCACCGCCATATGCAGCAAATATGGTTTTCACGGGGCGAGAAGAAACGCCCGGTGTATTGTCTAACCTGACGACTCTGAAGTTGCTGTTCGAATCAGTACGTCCCTACGGCGGAGTGCTGCAGCTGCTGGCCAGTACCGATCAGGCTGAATCATTCGCACAGAAAGCGCGTGAAGCCGGACTGGAGCAGGCGGAAGTGGAAGTAACCGGCAATGGAGTGTTGATTCGTCGCGCGGGTGCGCTGCCCGGATCGGCCGACTGGACTCACCAGCACGGTAACATTGCCAACACGGTAAAGTCGAATGATCGTCGAGTGAAACTGCCTCTTGGTATTCTTTGGTTTGGCGGAAGCAGCAACAGCGACATTCTTCCTCGCCATGGCCATGGACCGCCCGAGCAGGTTGTCGGCGGACGCCTGATTATTCAGGGAATGAATTCTCTGACGGCTCGTGATGTCTATACAGGACGTACTCTCTGGAAGCGGGAGTTCTCCGACCTTGGCACTGCAGGTGTGTATTACGACGAAACATACCGCGATGCTCCGCTGGATCCCGCATACAATCAGATTCATATTCCCGGGGCCAATGCTCGCGGGACAAACTATGTGGTGACAACCGATCTGATTTATGTGGTGGAAGGCAGTGAATGCCGGGTCCTGAACCCGGTCAATGGGGAACTGGTTCGCAGTATCGCGTTGCCACAGGAGAATCCCACTGAACCCCACGAATGGGGATTTATCGGAGTTTACGACGATGTGCTGATCGGAGGAATCGGATTTGCCCGGTATCAGAACCGTCTTGAACTGACGGCCGCAGATGTTGACGGTGAAACGACACCGAAGAGGGCGGTTTTCGGCTCACGAAGTCTGGAAAGAGCAGCCAGTACCGCACTCGTGGGATTCGACCGCCATACCGGTCGACAATTATGGAAGATCGATTCCCTGCACAGTTTCTGGCACAACGGAATCGTCGCCGGCAATGGAAGAGTTTATGCTTTGGATCGCAATCCAAAGCCCGTTGAGGAAGCCCTGCGCAGACGCGGACGTGCGATCCCGGCAACGTATCGCATCATTTCATTTGATGCCCATACGGGCGAAACGGTGTGGGAAACTTCTGAAGGGATCTTTGGTACATGGCTTGGCTATTCCGAACCGCTGGATTTGTTGTTGCAGGCTGGTGCCGCCGCAAGCGACCGACTGGCGTCGGAAGTTGGTCAGGGCATGACAGTTTACAACGGCAAAGACGGCGGGATTGCATGGAGGAAGGAATCCCTCGCCTACTCCGGCCCCTGCATCCTTCATAATGATTTAATCATCACGAATGCAAATTCCTACAGCGAATCGGCCGGCGCCTTTTACCTTCGTGATGGTACTCAGAAGCTCGTAAAAAACCCGCTCACCGGTAAACTGCAGCCATGGAAAATCACGCGAGCCTACGGCTGTAATAATATTCTGGCCAGTGAGAATATGCTGACCTTTCGCTCCGGAGCTGCCGGTTTTTATGACCTGCTGACTGAGAGCGGTACCGGGAATCTTGGCGGATTTAAGTCGGGCTGCACTTCCAACCTGGTGGTCGCCAACGGTGTTCTGAACGCCCCCGACTATACTCGAACCTGCAGCTGTGCCTATCAGAATCAGACGTCGCTTGCTCTCGTTCATATGCCGGAGCTCGAGCTCTGGACTATCGACAATGCTGCGATGCTCGATCCGGAAGGCGATCGAGTTAATCGGATGGGCATCAACTTTGGTGCGCCCGGAGATCGTCGGGATCAGAATGGATTGTTGTGGCTGGAATATCCCTTTGTGGGAGGCGATTCTCCTGATCCTGGAATTCAGGTTTTGGGATCATTCTCCACATGGCAGGATCATCCCACATCGGTTCCTGACAGCGAACTGCCCTGGGTAATGGCATCAGGTCTTGAGGGAATGGATGGTCTGCGAGTCGGTCTGAAAGGCCAGAATAAGGATAAATTGTCGACCGGTATTTCGGTCAGTCATTCTGATGATGACGCCGAAGAGGGTAGTGATGGCGGAGTCAGCACTGGCAGCAGCGATCTGGAGCTCGTCAATGACGACGATGATCAGATCATTGGAATCCGAATCAATCGGGTCAATATTGCCCGCGATGGCGAAGTTAGATCAGCATTTCTGCAGTTCGCCTGCCACAGTCCATCGCCCGATCCGACTGAACTGGTCATTCGGGCTGAACTAAGTGCCAATCCGTCTCGCTTTGCCGAAAGATCTCGGAATATTTCAGAGCGATCACTCACGGTTGCTGCAGTGAAATGGGCTCCGGCGGAATGGAAAAAAGCCGGTGATGCCGGCCCTGAACAGAGAACTCCGGATCTTGCACCACTGATTCGCGAGGTCGTTCAACAGACTGACTGGCAGCCTGGAAATTCGATTGTGTTCATTATCACTGGGAAAGGAAAGCGAACCGCAACGGCTTTCGCCAAGGGCGCCGGCGCTGCTCGACTGATCGCCGATGCCGATGAAGTCACGCCCGAAAGTCTTCAGACCGCTCCGGAACAGCCCTGGCGAGTTCGGCTGTATTTTGGATTGCCGGAGAATACTTCAGCGTCCGCTCGAACATTCGATGTGGTCATGCAGGGTCAGACAGTTCTGCAGAACGTAAGCATCGGAGGAGTCGATGCCGGACGACGGGTGCAGGTCCATACAATTGATCGAGTACTGATCAGTGAATGGCTGGATCTTCAGTTTGTTGCGAAGCAGGGAAAACCTGTTTTGTCGGGAATTGAAATGCAGCTGATTGAAGAATAGCATCGGAACACCGCACAAACTGGATTTGCCCCGGCTGGCTTGCCCCTCCTCGAAATTCTTCGGGGGCGAGCCACCTAAAACCTCCTCCCCCAAACGAAGTTTGGGGGAGATCGAGCGAGCGGCAGGGGGCTCCGTGAACGGCGGGTTCCAGGTGTTATTGGGACGGCGTTCGGTGCAACACGCGGCGAGCCCTCCCCCGGCCTGACGGCCGACCCCTCCCACTCCGCTTCGCTGCGCGGGAGGGGAGGTTATTAAAACCTCCTCCCCCAGCGAAGCTGGGGGAGGTCGATCGAGCGAAGCAAGATCGGGAGGGGGCCGGGTGAACTGTGGGTTGCGTGTGTTACTGGGACAGCGTTCAGTGCAACACCCGGCGAGCCCTCCCCCGGCCTGACGGCCGACCCCTCCCACTTCGCTTCGCTGCGCGGGAGGGGAGGTTATTAAAACCTCCACTCCCAGCAAAGCTGGGGGAGGTCGATCGAGCGATAGCAAGATCGGGAGGGGGCCGGTGAACTGTGGGTTGCGTGTGTTACTGGGACAGCGTTCAGTGCAACACCCGGCGAGCCCTCCCCCGGCCTGACGGCCGACCCCTCCCACTCCGCTTCGCTGCGCGGGAGGGGAGGTTATTAAAACCTCCTCCCCCAGCG
>JALHMY010000149.1 GCA_022843805.1 Fuerstiella sp. | reverse complement strand
TGAAGTGGACCCCGGTTTTCGGACCAGCGGTTAAGGTGGATGGAAGTGATCTGGATTTGAAATCGTGAGAGGGGCTATCGTGGCAGTTCAAGGAGAGAGAGATTATGCCACGCGCCCGTCGAAGATTTGATGCGAAGTTTAAGTCGCGAGTCGCTTTGGAAGCGATTCGGGGATTAAAGGCGATCAGTGAGATTGCCAGGCAGTTCAAGGTCCATCCGAATCAGGTAACCCTTTGGAAGAAGCAACTGCTCGAAGGAGCGGAAGCGGTCTTTGAAGGGAGCAGTTCCAGCGGGAAGAAGGCAGAGGATGAGCCTGAAGCGGCGGAGCTCTATGAGCAGATTGGCCGGATGAAAGTCGAGCTGGAGTGGCTTAAAAAAAAAGTTGCCGAGAACTCGTGACGCGATTCTTCAGTGGATCGACTTCGATCATGAGAGCCTGAGTGTCCGTCGTCAGTGTCAGCTGTTGGGCATTCACCGCTCGAAGCTGTACTACGAGCCGGTTCCGGAGTCAGAAGAGAATCTGCAGCTGATGCGATTGATCGATGAGCAGCATCTGAAGACTCCATTCTGGGGTTCTCGGAACATGACGGTGTTTGCATCCAGGCAAATCGGTGAGCCGGTGAACCGCAAGAGAATCCAGCGTTTAATGCGGTTGATGGGCCTGGAAGGGATTGCACCCGGTCCATCCACCACCAAACGCCACCCAGGGCACAAGGTGTATCCGTATTTGCTGAGAGACATTGTTGTTGACCGTCCCAACCAGGTTTGGTGCAGCGACATCACATACCTTCCACTGCGTCGTGGGTTCCTGTACCTGGTGGCTGTGATGGACTGGTACAGCCGCCACGTCCTGAGCTGGCGTCTGTCCAACAGCATGGATGTGGAGTTCTGTCTGGAGGCTTTGGATGAAGCTCTCGATCAGGGCACTCCCGAGATCTTCAACACAGACCAGGGCGCACAGTTCACCAGCCGAGCGTTCACAGAACGGCTGCTTGGGCGATCGATTGAGATCAGCATGGACGGCCGCGGCCGAGCGCTCGACAACGTGTTCATCGAACGACTTTGGAGATCTCTGAAATACGAAGAGATTTATCTGAAGGGTTATGACTCAGGAGCCGATTGTCATAAAGGACTGATCAGCTATTTCAAGTTCTACTGCCACGAACGCCCTCATCAGTCCCTGGACTACCGCACTCCGTGGGAAGTCCATAACAGCCGCTCCTGACTCTGCCGATCCACCTTAGCGATCGCGCCCGCTGGTCCGAAAACCGGGGTCCACTTCACACAACCCAAACGCTGGCGGCGTTTTGTTGACAAGGGTTTCCAGAAATCCAACAGCTTTATCAAGCAGCTTGTTGTCAGCTTCAACAGCTTTCATGGTCTTCTCGTCTTTGTTTTTTGCGAGCATATCAATCCCCCTGGCAATTACCTTTTTCATGATGCCGGTTGAACCAAAGAGAGCTGAACCAAAGGACGAATATTTGTCCTCTTTGGTGTTCTTTGATTTGTCCAATAGGTCCCTCCTGGACCATTTGCAGGTTTATGTGGCGGGCGCCCTGGTGGACATCACCGCCATTGTGCAATCGCTCCTTGCACTCGCGGAGAATCCTGCGGGCTTCCCGACGATCTCGGGCTCCACAGTTCTTGCTGACCCGTCGGTACGCGAGCTACTGGGGTTCGCAGGTTGCGAAGACTGGTGTGGATTGGGCTCGCGGTTGGCTGGCAAAGAGTCGTTGCCTCAAAGTCTTCCTCTGACTTCCTTTGTTTCGGAAATTTTGCGTGATTTCGTATCCTGCCGCGACTGAAGCCTCAGTCGCTCAATCACATAGCCGGTAAAACAGTACGCGGGCTCCGTGTTCCGGGGGCAAAAGTTACCGTTGTCCTCCAGTACCTTCTTCACACAGGCGTCACCGGAAAGAAATCCCGAGCCGTTCTGAAGTCGATCGAAGTGCATGCAGACAGCTACATTCGCCTTGACGGAGTTCGCTTCCGATGATCGACCCGGAATCACAGTTGCAGCATACTCTAATCCCTGTACCGGATCTCTGGCGTAAATGCCGTGGCCGGGTGATTTGCTGCATGCTGTTGCTGTTCTTACTCACGGGCTTAAGCCCAGCATGGGCGGATAAAGTTTCAGATGCTCGATCTCGCGCACTCGGCGATATCTTCGCAGAGGATCACGTCGTCGATGCGGCACTGGGAATTCATGAACGGGCCATGGCAATGGCTCCTGAAGATCGTTTTGCATTTCTGGCTCGATGGGTTTTGCCGAATAATGTTCATTCTTCCCTGCGGCTTGACGTGGGATTTTCTCCGACGTATCCGGCACAGGGAGGAAGCGAACCCAGGCCGGTCGGCAGTAAGCGTGTTGCGAGCGGCGGTGAGATTGTCTGCCCGGCAATGGATCTGATCGACACGGCGACTCAGTTGAACAAGCTGTCAGCCATTCGAACTGCTGTCGGAGCGATCAAGCCGCGCGACCGCATTGAGGAGAAGCAACTGGCCGCCTTTCGGTGCCTCATTGAACTTGCAGCGAACAATGTGGACGGTGCCCTCGGGGATTGTGATGCGTTTTTGAAGTTGACGAATTCCAATGATCCGCAAAACAGCCGGTACCGTGCCGATGAGATGCTGTTAATGCTCAAAGCCACAACAACTCCCGAGCTGAAGGAGGCGATGGCTGATTATGTCAGGCAGGTTCTGGTTCCGGAGCGATGGCCGACATACTCCGACGCCTGGTCGCGGCACCTGACGAGGCTCGCGTTTCAAATCACTCCCGCTATGATCGAGGATCAAACTTCGAAGACACTCACTGACTTTCCGCAGATCATTGTGTCTCCAAAGTTCTGGACGCCGGTGACTTATCCTCTGGCGGCCAGGCGAGGAGTCGGAATGCCGGTGGCTCAGTGGGTGTTCACTCCGTCCCAGGCGATCAATGTTGCGAATCATGGCGACGATGCCGTCTACTTCAATATCCCTTTGGTGGGCGACTTGAATGTCGAAGCGGATGCGACTGTATCGAACTGGCGTGAAGCAGAAATGATCGTCGGCGCTCGCTGGGTTGGGACAGCTCATCAAGCCGATTTGCACACGACAGGAACCGTGCGACAGAGAATCGGGGACTTCAAGTCAGAGCGACCGACGACTCGAATGGACCACTGGTATCGACATCGGACAAGCGTCAGGGGCCGCCTGGCTGACGTTTCGCTCGACGGAAACAAAGTGCACCAGGAAACGTTTGGAAAGATACGGGACCCCTGGACAGGTATTCGCAGTCGGCACTTGAATGAAGGCGGTGCCAGAAACGTTCTGATATCCGGTTCACCAAAAGTCCCGGAAACGATCGACCTGACTGGCCCTGGTCTGGATTCGTGGTTCGACTATTACGCTGTGGAATATTCCTCGGAGAAACTGACATGGAGTTTGAAGATTGATGAAATCATCGGTCGGCGGCTTGCTGCATCTGACTTCGGCACTATGACCGAAAAAGCCCTGTTTTATCATCGACCAATGCTGGAAGACGGCACAATCGAATACGACTTCTACTATCAGGCCGGAGCAACCTGTGCTCATCCGGCGATCGATCGGATGTGCTTTGTCCTGAGCAAGGACCATGTGGCACTACATCAACTCACCGACGGAATCTACGATCAAACTTCTGCAGATCCTGCGAATCTTTCTTCGTTGCCGCCTCGGTCAATGCCGCTGCCGCTGAAGCAGGACGGCTGGAATCACATGCAAGCGAGTCTGCGTGGTGACGTGATCACACTGACACTCAACGGTGAACAGGTCGCCGAACAATCGCTTCCGGCAACGAACCAGCGATTCTTTGGGCTCTTCTATTATGCCGATCAGGAAGAACTGCGAGTTCGCAACATTCGCTGGAGCGGCGATTGGCAACGAATGCTGCCGACCGCGGATAAAGATGAACTCGCGGGGTCGCAGTCGGATTTCCTCGACAGGAATCGCGAACAACTCAAGGCCAGATTTCGTCATAGCTTTTCGAAAGACGGGGTACCTCCGGAGCTGTTTCGACTGGCAGCCGGAGAGTGGAATAAAGATGTATCGATCACAAAAGCCGGGTTGCTGATGAAGGCCGTTACAACTCGTGTCAGCAGCGTTTCGCTGGGCCACACAATTGGCGGTGATTTCGACATCTATGCTCACTACACAGCGTTTCAGAGTGCCGCTGAGGGTGCTGGTGCGAGGTTGATGACACGATTGCAGAGCCCCGCGTTGCATGAAGTGACAGGCGGCCGCAAGCATATGATTCATTCCAAAGTGCTCGAGGAAAACGTGGGATTCCTCTGGCATGGATTCTACGACGCTGGCGTCTACAGCTACGAATACGACAAAGGACAAAATATCGAAGAAACAGCCGGGACATTGCGACTCTCGCGGCGTGGCGACACGATTCACATCCTGACCGCCGAAGAAGGGTCTGAGCACTTTCGACTGCATATGAAGCAGAAGGCCGGAACTGAGGATCTTTCAGCCGGTGGCATCCAGTTGCAATGTGAAATGCCAGGGGCGAGTGTCGTCTGGACGGCGCTGGAGATTCACGCCGAAAGGATCAGTACCTGCAAGCAAGTCATCGCAGAGCTCGGCCGCAGTCGGACAGAATTTCCATCTGACCGGAATTTGAATTTCGCAGAGTCATCGTATGACGACCAGACCTCAGTAAATCCGGCGATCGAGTGGATCTCGAAACGCGGATTCCGGTTTCATCACACGGCGAAGACTCAGCAATTCCTGTCTTTCTTCAGTCTGAAGGAACAGCCGGAAGGCGATTTCGACATGTCAGTGGAAGTGAATATCGAGACCAATACCAAGCCAATCGAAGGTGAGTCCAACCTTCTGGTGTTTCAGGCAGAGCTTTCCGACGAGGAAAGGACTCGATACCAGGCAGTCCTCATTCATGATCCCAGCGGAGCGATCCGACTGGCCGTTCATCGACAGGGCAAGTCGTCGAGAACGGGAATCGACGAGAGCATTGAACCTCACGCCGTGGTAATGAAGTCCCTGACCGGCATGCGGATCGCTCGCCGAGGTCAGACAATCACTTTCATCGCCACGTCCCCGGACTACGGAGGTGAATTCGTCCTTGCCCAACTGCAGCAATCACTCCCGCCCGGACCGACCAAACTCAACATCTTCACGCGCGCCGCCGGACGCGATGGAGAAATTCAGGTCCTGCTGAAACAGTTGATGTTCAGCAGCCAGACAGCAGACGCTGATGATCGTTGATGACCGTTAACCCTCCACCGGGATTTTTAAACAGACCATGCATCAGGGCGAGTCGAAGTGCGTGGTGCTCCTGGTCACACTCCCGACGGTGGTTTCGTGGCCATTCTGACTCTGATCGATATAACCACAACAGGAGACGCCATTGTTGCTCACCGGCAAAACCGCAAGCTGTGAACCAGAGTCAGGGACATGATACAATCCAGAGATCTGACTCGACCCGTACGAGTTGTTCAGACACCTCGCACTCGGTGCGAGGCAGACCTGGCTGACCAGGAAACAGGAACGTGACCAGAATGAACCAGATCCACCACATGAATTTTGGCTGGCTGCATGCCCCACCTTTTCCGCCTGCGAGCTGCCATGGTTTGGTGGTGCAGACGAACTTGTCGCTGATTCTTGTGGATACCGGGATCGGAATGCATGACATTGCGAACCCGGAAGAGCGAATCGGGGTTGAAGCCATTCAGGCGGCAGGCTTCCAGCTTCTGCCTCAGTTTACGGCGATTCGGCAACTCGAATCGCCTGGATTTTCTTCGGATGATGTGAGTGACATTGTGCTGACTCACTGTGATCCTGACCATGTCGGAGGATTGGCAGATTTTCCAAAAGCCCGAGTGCATGTTTCCGCTGAGGAGAAACACAATCTGTTTTCAGGCAACCCCCGGTACAACCTGACTCAGTTTTCTCACGGTCCCCGCTGGGTCGAACACGCTCTCGATGACTCTGACACCCTTGGGCTCCCATCCCGCAGCGTGATCACCGCTTCCGGCCTTGAGATCCGTCTGGTTCCGCTTTTCGGCCACACCACTGGCCATTGTGGCGTCGCAGTCATTCGAGAGGGCGAAGTTCTGTTGCACGTCGGCGACGCATATTACCTTCGTGACGAGCTGAACAATCCTGAGCACCCGGTCGGTCAACTGGCGACACTGCGAGCAGACGATAACCAACAACGGCTCGCGTCACTTGAGGCCTTGCGAAGACTGGTGTCCGCCGAACATCCGAATTTGAGTTACTTCGGCTACCACGATGTCACGGAACTTCCACCAAATATTGAGCGGTACGCTGTGGACTGACAACTGGCATCGAAGTGCGGTGTGCGGGGGATGCAGACATCACGATTGATTCAGTTCAACGCAAGTTTCGACCGCCGGTGTCCGTGGGACTCAACAGTTTCGATGCCGAACAAATGCGACATCAGGTCCGGGAACTACCGACAACTGAGCCTTTCAACAGCGAATATCAATGACACAGACTCACCTGTGAGTGCTGCGGAACCAGGACCTGAGCGGAAGGTGCAGCGGAAAAAAACGCCTGCCGGGAATGTACAAAGAATTGTATGAACACCGCGACTGGTTATGGACGGTTCCGCCGTGTTTTCGAGGATTGACGTGTTCGATTTGCAGCGTCGCAAGTGGCGAATGATCCTGATGCAGCTGGCAATACTCGCAGCGATTTCCCGCTCGTTCCCGGACCAGCCGTCTTGTGGCAGCGTCGATCATGACACAGAATTGCTCAGCAGCCTGCGAGCTTTTGCCTGAAAGATCGCCACAAATTTATTCGCGTGGACGTAACCTTCGTATTCGGCTCGCTCTTCTGCGGTCAGCTCGCCTTCATTGGCGAGTTCAGCAAGGTGGTCAATTCTCTGCCGCAATTCGGCATCGCCACGGAATTCGACAATCTCCCGCGCCTGATCCACAGTGATGAACTGCAGAATCGGATCAGTTCCGCGATTGAAAGCCGTGCTGTCGATGGTCGTTGTCATGCTCCAATAATACCATAGTTTCTGTGGTAAGGAAGAGCTGTTTTCCTGAGGACTTTCGCGAAAACACAGCAATTCCGCCGCGGCCCAGCTGAGAAAGGAAATCCGGTTGCTGTCGATGTTCTCCAACAGTCATAGTCAATCGATCACTTTGGCCCGCCCCGACGCAGCAAATTCAATATGGCGTTTCACTGGACATCAATCACACTGGTCCCGAAGTGCCCATCAATTGCCAGTTTGGCAGCGACGGCGATCATTCCGTCCACACGGAAGTGGCGCTCAACACCGAGAACCTGCGGAAGATCTTACCCCGTGCTCTCTTCGAAAATCCGTCACCCGGATGAAGAGAGACGTATGACGAGCGAAGAGCGGACTGATTTTGAACGATTCTGGAACGAACGATATTCTGCCGACCCGGTCTTCAACAAAAAGCACGAAGACATTTTTGGCCGGAAGCGCGTCAGGACGACAGAGATTGGCAAAGATTAACCTGTTGTATACGTGATTGAACAATGTGAAACACCGAAAAATCTAATAGAGACGATCGCGGTGCATATTCTTGATCAGACTGCAGAACAATAGTACATGTCTGAACGAGTTTTTCGAAGGACAACCGACCTGACTGGACGGAGGCAGTTGCTAAATGACGGAGTCTGGAGTGAATTGCATTGCGCACGTACATGCTGATCGACAATCGTTTCGGACCACTCCATGGGTGTCGTTGCGCGAAACGGAACATTC
Organism: Fuerstiella sp.; assembly: GCA_022843805.1. Classification (GTDB taxonomy): domain Bacteria; phylum Planctomycetota; class Planctomycetia; order Planctomycetales; family Planctomycetaceae; genus F1-80-MAGs062. The sequence continues at coordinate 9,568 of JALHMY010000149.1, read as the reverse complement.
GGTGATATCGGAAATGTTGGGTGAAGCCGACGGCTATTGGTGCCATGCCCATTTATCGAAATCGACGTTCTCTGCCAGAACGGAATGATTAGCCCTAATCTCGTTTCCCGGCAATGCTGTGAAGCGTTTATTCTTAGTAAAAACAGTGCGATTCAACCCGGAACGGGTTTCACAAAAAAGGCTGGGGGCGACGCGAAGTGACGCACCCGAGGTTCTTTTGTTCGTTCATTCCGTATCGGGAAAGGGTTCCACAAGCACGAGGTTGGGAAATACGAAACCCTCCTGCATTTTCTAAGACAAACGTTCTGATACACTCAGGGAGTAGTCCATCCTTTACCATGGGTCGATCGCGTCGCCGGGCATTATGAGGCAGAGGCGTCCATCCATCGGGATTTCATCTTTAGAACCCGACCTGGAGACGAGAGTGTCAGAGTACTTTGATTCCGAAAATCATGTCATTGGCGCTGCCACGTGTGACGAATGCCGTACTCGAATCAAAATCGTCGAAAAGAACCGACCATTGATTGGTAAAGCGGTTCGTTGTCCGAAATGCAGAACGCTGTTCACGCTGATACTGGATACGCCAAGTAATGCTGAACAAAATGCGATCGCAGCGGAAGAGGAAAGAACACGAGAGACTAAGCAGAAAAGGCGGACGCAGGACGAAATCCGTTCGGCCCACATCGAAAAGGCACTGGCAGGATTCAAGTCGCTCCATGGACGTTTGCAGAATCTCGCTCAGGAGGCAGGAAACAAAGAAGAGCAGGTCAGGATCTGGTGCGTCGACGCACTGCGAACAGCTCTGGGATATAACGACGATGAGATTGAGACCGAACGAAGGGTACTGAACGGTCGAATTGACATCGCGATCAAACGGGATGGTAAGGTGCTGGTGGTTATAGAATGCAAAGCAATTCGAAGCCGACTCAACTCTAACGTACTGGCCCAGGCTGGAACATACGCGGCGACACTGTCTGCAAGCTGGATAGTCCTGACCAACGGTGATATATGGAAATTATACCGCGTGATTCCAAGGCACGGGCACGAGCCCGTGCTGGAGCTGGTCTTTGACGTTTCACTGCTTGATGAAGATGGTATCAGCGATCGCGATGCAGAAAACCTTTACCTGCTGACATCTCGGGCCATGTCTTGCGGAGACACAGAAAAGTCATATCACCGGGTGGTCTGTAAAAACAGTGTCCGCCTTCGGTCGGCACTATTTTCCGACAGAGTGATCAAAGCAATGAGACTCGAACTGGTGCAGGGCTATGAATCGGAGTCACAGACGAAGGTTCAAATCACCGATGAAGAAATGCTGGACGCGCTCCGCGATGAGTTCGATTTGACGGAGTTGTGACGTACCCGACGCTGGAAATGTCTGATTCAGCATGGGAATGATTGGCACGGGTCAACATTCTTTCCGGTGCGTGTCAACTGTTCTATCTCGCTGGGCGGTGATGATATGAAAGCCGCCAATGCCTCCAGGGCACACGGCTTTTGTTTTTCTCTGAACGGACGCGAATCAGGCGATTTCCGAGTAAGACATCTCCTCGAGTAGTTCCCAGCAGATTACGTAACAGAACGCGGTAAAATTCCACGTCATGCGTCCATACTTGATTCGCTCATCAACCTGTCCGAAGTCAGGTCTCGAAATCCGCTGGCCGGGGGCTGAATCGTTTGTCGTCATCGGCGAGGGTGGAAGGCAACGCTGCAAAGAACTTTGACGGGGTATCATATCCGGTATAGAATCCATTGCAGTGACCGCCATTCAGGCCCGGACGATGTGCGACGTACCCGGTAATGACAAGACGACGCGCCATAAAGGATCGTCGTCATGCCGTGGTCTTTACTTGTTATTGCGGGCCTTCTCGAGGCGAGCTGGGCGATTGGCCTGAAGTACACAGAGGGTTTCACGAAGCTTGTTCCCAGCGTGCTTACGATTGCCGGGATCATGGCGAGCATGTATCTGCTGGCCGTTGCCGTTCGTACGATTCCGATCGGCACAGCTTATGCCGTTTGGGTGGGCATCGGTACGTTCGGAACAGTCGTGGTCGGCATGACGTTTTTGGGCGAGCCTGTGAATGTCGGGCGTATCTTTTTTCTCATTCTCTTAATGGTCAGCATCGTCGGATTGAAGTTCTCCGCGCATTGATCACACGAATCGCTGGCTGGCGGCAAGTGAAACTCGGCATGGCGTACAAGTCTGGTCGACTTGCATCAGCTCACCAACCCCACAAGTGAACGATGCCATTCCGCCAACTGGTCGATCCTGAGGTTCAACCATTTCCAGCGGCCAGTAGCGGCTGTTTTCGCCTTCGCTATGGCTTCCAAATCAGAATTTCTGTATCGGGAAGCTGTTTTTCCAGCTGTATCACCTCGGCGTCTGACAGCACTCCATTGGCCAGTCGCAGTCGAATAAGATGCTTTAAATCACGCAGCGTGGAGAGCCCCTCATAGCCTGCTTTTGCGTTTCCCAGGTCAAGATCGAGCGGTACATATCGCTTCAATACCGGCAACAGATCTCGAAACCCCGCATCATCAGGTAATGCGTCATCGAATCGGATGTCCCAGCACCCGCCACTCCACGTGATAATGCCTCCAGCCTCAGCTATCCGGCGAGAAGACTCTCGTTCCCCCGATTTATGAACGCACCATGTCCCCAGTATTCCTGCCAGGACGATAAAAGTCGCAGTATCGAGCAGGCCATGATTCAGCGATCGCGGAAGCTGCTTCCCTCGACGCCCTGCGATGCATGAACAAGCGCCCGAGACGCCTCCTACGATGATGGCAAAGAGAAAAGGAGCGATCCGATTGCCTGGCGGTTCCCTTGAAGAAACGAAAAACAAGGAAAAACCGCTTGCTGCCGGGACGAAGACCACGATTCCGAGAATGGCGCCAACGGCAGAGTATCGAGTTTCTGAAGCCAGTCGCCCGGCGATGCCTCCCACAATTCCGGAAACGGCAGCCAAAGCGGTCGAGAATCCCAGGACCAGCGGCCAATATCCTCCGATGTCCGGCGAAACGATAAGGATCGGCAATACAAAGAGTGCAAACGAAAGTATCGTGGCTGTCAGAGCACCAGCTTTGATCGCGATCCTGTGTGGATTAGACACCGGTGGAAGACTCACTGGGGTTTCGTTGAACGTAAAACGGCGATAGTCGGCTGAAGAGCACAACAAGGCCGTGGTAATTGTCGCCATCACGATACCTGAAATCGGCGTCTGGACGGTACAGCCAGCAATCAACGAAGCTCGCGTAGCCGGAACCGTAGTGTCCATACTCAGTCCTATCTTCAAGCCGCAGCTTCCGGCGGATCTCGGCAACAATGTCCTTTATGTTTTTGTCGATCACCGTCCCGTCGTTGGTTTCCCAGGGCCAGACATCTGAGATGGATTGTTGTCTGAGAAGCCGTTCGATTTGAGTTTCGGTCAAGAGCATGGGTGGGCTGACGAACGAAAAAAGTAACCTGGTGGCGGCCGAGAACTCTTGATTTCATAATCCGCCTGATCCGCCGTTCGGTGTTGAGCAGGGCGATTCTCTGGTGTTTAGAATACGGTTTGTTTTCCCTGTTTGCCACCTGGTTTCCCGCGGTACGGCTTCACGCTCTTTAAAGACACGCTGCAACACTCGATACGGAGCCTCTGGCTGAAAGAGACTCCGGCGAGAGTCACAATCGCTTCTCATCAATGAATTTCCAGTCCGAACCTGCACGGGCTTTGTTCGCTGCCCTATACGTAGTCAACCTCGCGTACACGCTTGCGATCGCGTAGTTCCTCCGTAAGAGTGCGGATTTGCTCGCGCAGTGATTTGGCTTGTGACGCGCCGATGGAGTGAATCGAAACCGACGGAGTTGACGGATCGGATGTATTCATATTTACCGTAGCAAGCCCGAAGATGCGCTGAAAGACGTCTTGCGTGAATGTCGTATCCTTGACGCGATACAGCTCAAGTTCATCGGTGTATCGCGAGATCACCCCGTGTGAAGTTCTGAACCGCTGTGTCGTAAGTTCGTAGGTCATACAGCGTAGCACGAGCCATCGCCATGCTGCCACAAAAATGGGCACTACGAGCCAGAAAAACAAACCGCAAAGAATGAAAGTCTTGATGTTCGTGATTTGCGAAGGCCGTCCAGACCAGACGGGTTGTTCGGTGGCAGTGAGTGCAGCAGGCTGATGTTGGGCAGCCGGCGTCTGCGGAGCAATGAACGCAGGTTGCAATGGCGTCTTTGCAGGTGGGGCAGGAACCGGTGTCGGGGGAGCTGGTTCCGGTGGTATGCCGAGTCCCTTGACGCTCGAAGCGGCGTGCCAGGGTCCATCAGAAGAGTTCGCAACGCGAGCATCCGCTGATAGCTTGCCGGATGCTGCAAGTTCTTTGAGCCTGGAAGACGAATACGGACCGTACGTCTTGTCGTTCTGCGCAATGTACCAGTCGCGGGCCATGTTTGATGTTGTGTCTCGATTGAGTGTATTTGTGTCGGTGAACGGCGGCGGTAACGGAGCTGCCGCCAAAAACAATGATTATAAAACCCTACTTATCGGCGACTCCCGGTGAGCAGGGCTATTCTCTCGTGTTTAGGATACGGTTTGTTTTCCCTGTTTGCCACCTGGTTTTCCGCAGTATGGCTTCACGCTCCTTAAAGACACGCTGCAGCACTCGATACCGAGCCTCTGGCTAAGAGCGACTCCACAGGGAGTCACAATCGCTTGTCATCGAACCATTTCCAGTCCGCACGTTGACCGACTTGTTATAAGCTAACTCAAACGCCTGTAGAATTCGCATCGCAGCCCCAATAGATTGGTGCAGGCCGCCATCGGAATCACCAATGTCGTGCCAATCCGACTCTTGCACCCATTGTGGTCTTGCCATGTCGCGGTATTCACGTGCGGCATGTCCTCCGAAAGCACCCAGTGGTATCAGTGGCAGTTTTCGTGCATTCACTAACCTTGCTTCATGTGCGGTGCCTGGTCCACCTTCGATGCATAGATAAATATCGCACACTTCAGCCAATCTAACTCTCCGACCGTAGAGTGTAAGCCCAGTCCGGATTGTCTTACCCACGGCGGGGCGTGGCCAAAAGAACGGCAGCAGATGAAAGATTCGCTCGCTTACTGCCAGCCCATCACAAACGGCCTTTGGAATCCCAGGAAGCCCCCCAGTCACTACTGAATATGAAGTCGTAGCCAACCATGTTCCGAGACGATTGCAGGCTTCAGGCGCATTGACATGATGGCATGAAGTACTCCCAATTACGCCCAATAGGGGCCCTTGCCCAAGGGCACGCCGAATCCGCTGTGACTTAGGGAAAATGTGAAACATGATAGAAGCGTATAACGAACAAATTGCGATTCATGCGTCTGGCGATTAGCCGACGCATCGATCGTGCGTTGAACTTTTCCGCTTTGTGGATTGGGTGCAACGGTCTGGTGATGGTGATCGGCCCTATGCGGAATCAATCACGGGTACTCGGCGGCGACTGGAAGTTTACCGGCGGCGGCTGGGGTTGTCACCCCAAGATTGGGACCGAGTAGAGACTCGGTCGCGACGACGATGTTGTCTGTGCTGTCACCGCAGGACGACTCGGGACGATCAGACCGCGTTCGGACGTTAAATCCATGCCCTTCGACAGCAGCAGAACGCTCAGTCGGAGGACTGAGCGCAGCAGGACAAGGTCCGATGCTCAGGAAAGGTGAGCACGGATGGGTGATGCGTCGCGTTATTGTCTCATGATTGTACCGGCCGGCCGGTTCACACCGGCCGCTCGCCGAAAGACAATGGGGTTTCGGCGAGCGGGATGCGTCAGCTTCCCGGTCTGCGATTTCCGGATGTGCCGTTCTCGGAGCAGCGAACCACCGGTTGATGCGGGTGGGATGTCAACGGGGATGTTGCCGCGTCATTGTACCGGTCGGCCGGTTCACACCGGCCGCTCGCCGAAACGCAATGGGTTTTCGGCGAGCGGGATGCGTCAGCTTCCCGGTCTGCGATTTCCGGGTGTGCCGTTCTCAGACCAGCGAACCACTTCACCGCTTTGTTCGCGACTGGCTTCGCACGTCGGGAAAATAGCCACCAGATTCTCCAACATCAATGACCGCCTCTCCAGTTCCGTCCACTGATACACACATCAACTGAGGGGTTGATGTTCCGGTGGACGGAGGCTGGTTATAGAAAATAACCCTGGCGCTGTCTGGCAACCACTTCGGACACATGCATTGACCTGGACGATTGGTCAGTCTTCTTAGTCCAGTGCCATCAATATTCACAACGTGAATTTGAATCTCTGAGAGGCTTGCTGGTTGAGTGGTCAATCCAAAGACGATCTGTTTGCCGTCGGGTGACCAGGAGGGCATCATTGCCATGCCCACTCCTTTCGTAACGCGCCGCAGATCCGTACCGTCACAAGACGCGATGAAGAGATCCTTTTGAGAATCGATCCCGAACTCAGGACGCGGAGCGTCCTGACGCATAACCCGTTCGTTTGCTGAGAAAACCACTTGCCCTCCGTCGGGCGACCAGGAGAAATCAGCGATACCCGGAATCTCCAACGGAAACTTTCGAAGATTCGTACCATCGGATTCAATCAGCCAGATACGAGCCTCGGTGCTGCGATCTGAATAGAATGCAATGGTTGAGCCACTGGGTGACCAAACTGGGTGAAAGTCACCATACGCATCATCCGTCAATTGAATATGCTTCCGGGTATCGACGTCTATGACATAGATGTCCCATCGGTCTTCTGTTTTTGCCTGAAATGCGATCTTCCTGCCATCAGGCGACCAGCTTGGCGCCTCAGCGACCGTGAAGGCGTCTGAAACAAACCGTTCACCATCGTTCGAATGCAGATAGATCCCCGTTTGCCCTTTAATGCGGTTTGATGTGTACGCAAACTCGGACTGCACATCCTTTCCGGAGACGCTTTGAAGGTTAATGACAGACACGGTGATCAACTGGCACACAGCACAGAGAATTGCACTGCGCATGTTTCGTCCTCCATTTGTTGTTTGTCGCGAACGACAGCGTGCACCGGGCCGCCCCCAATCAACGTTGACTTCAGGAACGATGCGATCGGCGGCTCCGCGTCAAACGCTTTGTTCTGGCGATCATTTCCTGGCGGGCACAACGGATACGACAAACGTATCTTCGCTAAACAACGCCATATAGGCTGCGCTAAGCGGTTCTCTGCCATCGTATAGCACAACGAGTTTTCCTTTGAGCTTAGAGAGGTTGACCTCGTCCACCGCAGCCCGTCTGGCATTGGTCACTCTGATATCCGACAGTTTAAATGTCATGTGAAAAGCGCCAACAACTGGTTTCGGATTGTGCCGCTCGATTGTTGACATTCCGGTGAGAGTCCTGGACTTCATGTCGACGTCGGAGACGAGCATGAATTTCGGTGGACTGCATCCCATGACTTCGCCCTGCGTCTTAAAGTAGTCGGCGTCCTGTGCAAACGAGGCAGCGATGAGTCCAAAACACGTTACGAGGCTGATCATAGCGACGAGAAGTTTCATGTCACGGTCCCCTTTTTTACCTGAGGCAGAACGAATTGCGATCGATGCGTCTGGCGATTAGCCGACGCATCGATCGTGCGTTGAACTTTTCCGCTTTGTGGATTGACTGCCACTGGGCTGGTGATGGTAATCGGCCCTATGCAGAATCAAGCACGGGCACTCTGCGGTGCCTTTAAGTATACCAGTGGAGGCGTGGGTTGTCACCCGGAAACTGGGACCGAGTAAAGATTCAGTCGCGACGTCGATGCTGTCTGTGGTGTCGCCGCAGGGCGACTCGGGGCGATCAGGCAACGTGCGGATGTGACATCCATGCCCGTCGAGAGCAGCAGAACGCTCCGTCGGCGGACTGAGCTCCCCAGGACAAGGTCCGCTGCTCAGGAAAGGCAAGCACGGATTGAGGAATAAGCATGTTGTCGATTGCCGCTCAGCAATCTCGGCACCGTTACCACGGACGGTCTCCGGCCACAGCCACCCCTGCGTCGGATGAGCCAGGGTTTGAAGACTACAGCCTTGTGGTTCCGGCATCTGAAGTCGTTGCGTTGAGCCGGGGTAGTGTAGTTTTCAAACCTGGGCTCCATCGGCACGAGGCCGATGGGGGCCTATTTAATCGAGGGGTATCTGCTTGTAGTTGCCAAACCAGTTCACCGCTGGCTTTTGAAGTTGCGCGATTTGTAACCGCGAAGCGGTGGCAGCATGTAGCCCATGGCGTAAGCCGTGGGAAAACGAAACCATCCCAACCGAAAGCCACGAAGTGGCGACAGCAAACTCTGCTGTCGCCACTTCGCGGCTGGTGGTTCAGAAGACACCAAAAACCGCGGGTTGACACCCGCGGCTACATGCTGTCGCTCCTTCGGAGCTGAAATCGCGCAACTTCAAAACCGCTGGCACGAGGCCAGCGGGGTCTCCGACCCCAACCGACCCTGTGTGGTTGAGACAGGGTTTGGCAACTACATGGAACGAGCGCGAGGAACACGCACGTGCGATCGAACTCCGCCTGGCGCAAAGGCGAGGTAAACCCACGAGGCAAGCTCGTAGGCGATTGACCCCGTCACCCAGCCCACACGAACTCCTCCATGGGTGTCCGGCTCCTGCAAGAGAAGTCATACTGTGGAGGCGATCGCTTTCAGAACACGCGCTCGCGTATTGTGACTCGGGAAAAATACGATTCTAACGCATCCGAGAGCCAGATTCAAAAAAGACACCGATACGTTCCGCTCCATCAACTCCCTTCGTGATGATCATACGTTCCTGATCATACAGGATTTGGCCGGAAACAATCGCGTCATCAAAGACTTCGGTCTTCAAATCCCGTTCCGAGGTCGATTCCTGAACAACTGGATTCGCGGCCGAAGGCGAACTTGTCGCAGATGAGTTGCATCCGGATGTACACATCAGAATCATGCCAATGGATGTCAATGCGGCTCTCATGAATCGTCCCTGATAGAGCGGTGAGTACAGATGCTCAGACCGGAGAAGAAGTCTACATCCATTGGCTTTCGTGGAACAGAGCAATCAGTCTCGGGTGCGCCGCTTCGCGTTGACCACAGGCTTTGCTGTGAAACCCGTTGGGACGTCGATTTAATTACTGACGTATTTGAATTGGGAAAAAGGCTGAAAACTCCCGTGTTTTCGCGAATTTGTCGCTCACTAAATAAATCGACGTCCCTCCGGGTTGAATCGCACGATTTGCACTCAAAAAAACGCTTCACAGCGTTGGCAGGGTTTACGCTGAGTGTGAGCGCAAGTACGAGTACGAGTACGAGTACGAATGTCCTGGAGAACAACCATATGGACGGACGTAGTGCTCGGTCAATACTTCGCTTTGGGGTACGATGAGCGTTCCTGTCCGTCAAAACGCAGTCGGACAGGAATGTCCAACCTACATTTGAGGACCTGACGGAGCAGCAGGCAATTTCCTGCACATGGCTGTTCGTACTGAGACCTGCCCTAGGCAGCAGCAAAGTTGGTATTTTAGGAGGAATTGGGGTATCCAAATAGTGTGAAATCTGTTTCGCTTCGTGAAATGGATTTTGGTGTGGGACATGGCGCTAAGGAGGACGCGA
>JALHMY010000148.1 GCA_022843805.1 Fuerstiella sp. | reverse complement strand
GCCATCGCCTTTACCATTGGTGATGTGGAAACGGCTGCCGGATCACTCGTGGTGACCGCCACATCCTCCAACACCACGCTGGTGCCCAACGGTAACATTGTTCTGGGCGGCAGCGGAGCGAACCGGACCGTGACCATCACGCCGGCCGCCAATCTGTCCGGAAACACCACGATCACACTGACCGTCACCGACGAAGGTGGCCTGACCGCCACCGACACGTTTGTCCTGACGGTTGGTGGCGTCAACGATGCACCGACGATCTCCGACATCGGCAACCAAAACACCGACGAAGACACGCCAACACCAGCCATTGCCTTCACGGTCGGTGATGTGGAAACGGCCGCTGGATCACTCGTGGTGACCGCCACATCCTCCAACACCACGCTGGTGCCCAACGGTAACATTGTTCTGGGCGGCAGTGGAGCGAACCGGACCGTGACCATCACACCGGCCGCCAATCTGTCCGGAAACACCACGATCACACTGACCGTGACCGACGAAGGTGGACTCACGGCCACCGATACGTTTGTTCTCACCGTTGGTGCCGTCAACGATGCACCGACGATCTCGGACATCGGCAACCAAAACACCGACGAAGATACGCCAACACCGGCCATCGCCTTTACCATTGGTGATGTGGAAACGGCTGCCGGATCACTCGTGGTGACCGCCACATCCTCCAACACCACGCTGGTGCCCAACGGTAACATTGTTCTGGGCGGCAGCGGAGCCAACCGGACCGTGACCATCACGCCGGCCGCCAATCTGTCCGGAAACACCACGATCACACTGACCGTGACCGACGAAGGAGGGCTCACGGCGACCGATACGTTTGTTCTGGCCGTTGCGGGAGTCAACATTGCACCGGTCGCTCTGGATGAAGTATTCACTGTCACTCCAGGAAATACCGTCCGAGGGAACGTTCTTATGAATGATTCTGACGTCGACGGCGACACACTTTCCGCTGTTTCAGTTACCGGAACCACAAAGGGAACCCTGGTGCTCAATACGGACGGCACGTTTGCCTACACCCCGGGCACGACTTTCGATGGTTTGGATAGTTTCACCTATCGAGCAAGCGATGGTGATCTTGAAAGTGCTGTCACGAAGGTAACCATTTACCTGCCCGGCGACCAGCGATTCGATGCCACGTTCTCAACTGAACATGTCGACATTGGCATCGCCTATGAAGATGGCGAGTGGGATCTCCACGTTCACGATGAAGACAACGATGAAGAGTATGAACCGCATGATGCTGTTTTCCAGATCGGCGCGGCGGCGATCACAGCAAGGGCTGGTGGATTTGAGGATTCAGTATTCGACTTCCTCGCCGTTGCTCCGGGACAGTCATTCTATATGCTTTCGCAGTCGCCGAACCCTGAACTTGTCTTTCTGGGTATTGCAACTGAGGAGATTGCGGATGGTACGTTCGCTTACGACGAAGTGAAACTTCACTTGAAGGCCGTCAATGGGCCAGGTCACTTCTCGATGTGGAAATCGACCGACACCGGTCCGGACCTGATGATGTCAACATCCGATGGGATCACATTCGGCGATCAGCTTCTGCTACAAACCGATGCCCACGCTCATTTCAATTATGGGTTTAGTGCCCGAGGCAGCTACGATGTCGTCTTTGAGGCGGTCGCTACCCTGCCGGATGGAACCATCATATCCAGTGGTAATGTTACATATCGCTTCGTTGTGAATACTGCAGCGATTGCTGCCAGTGACTCGTACCTGGTGACTGAAGATACGTCGCTGACAGTTGGAGCTGGTTCCGGCCTGCTGGCCAATGATACAGATCCGGACGGCGATTCGCTGAAGGCCGCCCTCGTACAGGGTCCGAGCAACGGTCGGGTGACCGTCAATCCTGATGGATCGTTCACCTATGTTCCTAATCCGGACTTTTTCGGAACAGACACGTTTACATATACAACAACCGACGTTCGTTACCGTGTCGTGCCCCTCGGAACGCTTGGTGGAAACAGCAGTTTTGCGCTTGATATGAACAACCTTCGACAGGTCACTGGCAACAGCAATAACTCTTCGATCCCTGGCAATCCGCTACAGGCGTATCGGTGGCAAAACGGGACGTTTACGCGATTGGGAGTACTTACTGGCACGGGCTCGAACAACTTCAGCCGGGGCTATGCCGTCAATGACGATGGAGATGTGGTCGGCGAGAGTGATAACAGTTCCTCACTGGCGTTCGTCTACCAGGATGGCACAATGAACGGACTGACTCGCCTTGCTGGGGATAATTTCCGCGGTGTTGCTCATGACATCAACAACAGTGACACGATTGTCGGTATTTCGTCCAACGGAACAGTTAGCCGTCCAACGAAATGGACATTTGATGACACGACCTATGTCGCGGCTGATCTGGGCACAATCGCCGGCACCTCAACATCGACGGGGCGTGCATGGGCAATTAACGATTACGGGCTTATCGCTGGTCTTTCTCATAACGCGAACGGTGTCTCGCAGGCGACACTCTGGAATGGCGAAACGATCACGAATCTGACGTCTCTGGGCAATGGCACCCAGTTTAGTCAGGCATTTGGTCTCAACGGAGACGGGCTGATTGTTGGTTCTTCATCAACCGGACAAACGGTGGGGCAGCTGATCGGTACAGCAAGTACCACGGGCATCACTCGAGCATTCTCCTGGGAGAACGGCACTATCGCGGAATTGCTCCCCCACAATTTCTATGCACCGGGAAACACTGGTCCGACCACGAACTATCACAGCGTCGCCATGGACGTGAATGACGCTCGCGTAATCGTCGGAAATTCGCAGCGAATTTCGGGGTTTGCGGCAATCGCAACGCTTTGGGCGAACGGAGCGGTGATGGACCTGAACGCATTGATTCCGACGGGCAGCGGCTGGACGCTGCGAAGTGCTGAAGGCATCAACGGTGGTGGCGATATCGTTGGGTTCGGCAGCATCGGCGGTCAAACTCGGGCATTTCTGCTGGTGCCTGAAGTGGTCACCTCTGACGGCCAGCCTTTCTCCAATACGGCAACCGTCACCATATCTGTCACAGGCACGCCGGATATCCCGGATGCAGTTGACGATTCATTTGTGGTGCTGCCGGGGAACTCGGTTCATGGCAATGTCCTGTTTAATGATGTCGAGCCGGACGGTGATCCGATGACGGCAACAGTGACGACTCTGCCGACGGCGGGTACCGTCATTCTGAATGCCAACGGGACGTTTGTTTACACGCCGAATGCTTCGTTCGCAGGGTCAGATACATTTACCTATACGGTTTCGGACGGTCTCGGCGGTAACGATACAGCCACCGTGACGATTACGGATGCCGATGCCAACCGGATCTTTGACGCCACCCTGAAGACCGGACATGCAGATATTGGCCTGGCGCTTGGGGCACACGACGATCACGACCATGGACACGCACATGGCTTGTCCGATCCGGAGTGGGACCTGCATGTGCATGATGGCGAAAACGACATTGAATACCATCCTGACGAAGTGCTGCTGTACGTCGGAATGGATGCGATTACAAACCGCCCGGCAGATGCTGAATTCGACTTCACCGGTGCAGCACCTGAAGAATCACTCTTTGTGCTGCCACCGGTCAACACGCCTGACCTTCTGTTTCTCGGATTCGGTACAGAAGAAATCGAAGAAGGAACTCTGCTCGGTGGTTCACTCACGCTGCGGCTGAAATCCGTCAGTGGTCCGGGGCATTTCTCAGTCTGGGCCTCCACGCCCGGAGGTCCGGATGTTGCCATGGCCACGTTTGATGGCATCACCGAGTCTGATCTCCTGACGCTGATCGAAGGCGGCCATGCTCACTTTAACCTCGGCTTTACCGAGATGGGATTCTATGAAATCACCTTCCAGGCAGTTGGCACTCTGGCCGACGGGGATGTGATCGCCAGCGAGGATGTCACCTACTTCTTCAAAGTCGGTAACACGGCCGAAGCCATCGACGTTCAGAACGGCATGACTCAGCGATCCTACATCAGAGACGTCGATGTTCTGTTCGGCAGCGACGACGGACTCGATGATATTCTCACCAATCCGGATCGAGTGCAGGTCACGAAGTATGACCTCAATGGGGAGAACGGATCAGTGCTTCCCGCCTCAGCGTTTGGGCTAAACTCCTCCGGAAGTCGCCTCAAACTGGACTTTGGCATTCAGGGACTCGGCGGAAATCGCAACACCAATGCTGGGGACGGCTACTACCGAATCGGCATTGATGCGGACGGTGACGGCGAATTCGAAACGTCCCACTACTTCTATCGAATTCTCGGCGATGTCAACGGTGATCGAAAAGCCGATGTGGCAGACCTGAATCAGGTGGTTCCCGGAATGGTGAATTCCGGCAATCCGCTGTTCAACCGTGAAAACGACGTGAATGGCGACGGTGCGGTGAATGCGCTCGACAAAACTCTCGTTCAGAGACAGATGCGACTGTTTGGTGCTGAACTGCGGAAACTTAAAGACGACCTGTTCGTCGATGACTGATACGCTGAAACGAGCCCGGCCGACCTGTGATCTTCGGACACAAACTGGCCGGCATGACTCTGAGCTGATCGTGCGGTTCAGTGTCGAACTAACAGGGAACGTCTGCCGACGGCACTGTGCAGAAGGCAGATCTTCAGGACGAAGAATACTTTTTTAGGGGGATATACCCATGCAGATACGGCGTTTGTTTTTTTGCGTTGGATTTTTCGCAGCGGTGGGGTTGCTTCCGCAGACTTTATCGGCCGCGGTGATTGTCAGTTTCGGTGGTCCGGTCTCCATCATGGCCGGGGGCGGATCGAGTACGATCGATGTGTTTGTGACCAGTACCGATGGACTTGATCACCTGGATGTGTTTAGTGCCGAATTCCTGATCACTCCGGTCGGCGGAGCCTCCGCTGACGGCGTTCAGTTCTCTGCTGTTCAGGCAGAATCACAACTTGCGAACATCGACTATGTGCATGGAAGCAATAGCGCTGGTTCGCCGATTGGTAACGCGAGCGGTGTGTCTTATATCGGTGGCGATTCGACTCTGGATGGACTTGGTACTCTCCTTCCCGAAAATACATGGAAACTGATTTTTACACTCGATCTGAAGACCTTCACTGCATTGGCTGGCGAGCAGTATAAGATTTCGCTGGTGAATGATGTCAACACCTTGTTTCTGGACCCGAATTTCTCGGAGCTCACAATCGACAACCGTTCGTTCGAGCCAGCAAATGCCGGGACGATCAACGTCATCTCAGCAACCGTGGTTCCTGAACCAGACAGCGTTGTAGTTTTTGGTGTAAGCGCCTTCGTTGCAGCCCTCGTTCGGTATCGCCGCCAGACAAACTGTCTGTCAGTTTAAACCCTGACCGGATAAGTTCATGAGTACTCAGTTGCGTCTGGCGTTCGGTGTTCATTTCCGACCAGTTTGATGTCGCACGCCAGCGCAACGGAGCTCTCGATCAACGACAAATATCGCTGAGCCAATTTTCTTCGGCGCTGAATATTCTCCGGCACTGAGTCGACCGGTTTCACACATCCCATGAGCTAGCAACTGAGCGTCGTTTTACCTCCTGACTGGCATTCGGAGGACTTGTATGGCAAACTCGAAGAGTACTACAGGAAGATGCGATTGCAATAGGGCGCCAATGCGGGATTCTGTCCGGGCGGGATTTGCTGAACTACTGACCTCCGTTTTCCTGATCATTGGCCTGGTGTCGTCACTGGTTCTTCCCCTGGCGGTCCAGTATTTCCCCGGAGCGATTTCTGACTGTTGTCGGCTCGACTTGCTGCTGCGGTTCTTCAGTCTGGTGGCCAGCAGTCTGATCCTGCTTTGGATCTTCGTTTGCGCCCTGGTCTGTCCGCGAAAGGATGCTTTATTCACCATTCTTCTGTCCTTTCTGATTTCCATTGTGGCGAATCTCGGGCGAACTGGCAGTTGTCCGTCAGCTGCTGCCGGTGTAAACGGATTTTCTCGCATCTGCACGACCATGCTGCCAGCGTTGTGTTATGCACTTGCCCTCGTGGCATTTGTCGCCAACCAAAAGGCATTGATCCTGAAACCTGGCAGGCGAGCTGAAAGAGTCGCTGGTAACGCTCAGCAGAAGGGTGCCGTGTAATTCTGACAAGCCCAGCGAAGACATCCGGGAAATCGGCATTGCATTTGAAGTTCTGAAACGCGACATCGTCGAATTTGCACGCATCATGTTGATTCTGCGGTGCGACGAATATCGATTCTAATCGGGGAGTTTTCCCAAAGTGAGCCAGCCAGGCACATCGGCGTCCTGATCCACATTTGCGAACTTCAATGACTTGCCGCCGGACAACGGATTGATGACCCTCAATGCCAGCTTCTCTGACTGCTCAGGAATCTCCTTCGTCAACAATGATCCTTTCAGACGGTGTGGTGTGACTGAAGGCTGGATGGCCGTGAGTTTCCAATCCACCGGAAAGGTTTTCAACACACGGCCGTTCGCGGAAAGAGCGGCCAGTTCCAGGGGCCAGTCATAATAGAACGGAGCCACTCCGTTGTTGAGCACTTCCAGTTCAACTTCGGTTCGTTCTGCTCCCATGCGATCAATCCGAGCGGAACGAATGTAGAAGTCGTAACCCATCCGCTGCACCTCTAACGTAGCACGCCTGATGCGGGCCTCAGTCGGCTTCCTGTTGAACATCCCTGAGTCCATCAGCCACGTGGCATGTGTCTGCTGAACGCACCTTGAAAAATCCTGTGCCTGCTTATGCTTCGGCCTGGCATCGAAGATCTGGCCCCAGATTTCCGGACGAATCTCGCCACCGATCGGATGCTTCTTCCATTTGTTCAGTGCCTTATCGCCAGCTGCTGCGAGCAAACTCATGTAAAACCATGAGTCGTCCGGTTTTCCAGTATCAAGCGTGCCCCACGCGAAGGAATCGTCGTGGTAACCGAAAGGAAGATTATCATTGGCGGCGTAGCTGGTGTTGCCTTTGCCCGCAGGGTATCGGAGTAAGACGGGAGTCTTCGTGAAAGACCTGGTATAGGCTTCGAGAATTCGCATCTGAGTTGCTTTGGAGGCAAACAGTTCGTCTCGGGGCCAACTGTGCCATTCGCCCCAGGCACCCAGTAAACCTGCGGTAAGAAACCCCAGCCTCCTGTCACCATCGTATCGTCGCCCGAACTCCTGAAGAAAACGCTCCATCGCCACCACAAGTCGTTCGTCGTTGTAATCAGGAGTGATGTTCTTCGTTGGAGGCTTCTCCTCGGTGTTGGTCCACATGGTCACTTTGACGCCATCATCCTGGAGGAACTGAGGCAACCCCGAAGGCTGATTGGGATATTCGATCCAGATTCGAAACACGGCCTGGCACCCGCGGGAGGCGATCAGGTCAAGTCGTGATTCCAGCAACTGCCAGTCGAAAGTGTCTCGTCCCACCATAAGATCGCTGAGCTTCAGGTAATCGAATTCGAGACTGTGAGGAAAGCGGTCGACATTTGCATCGGCATACGGCACCAGCCCTTTCAGCGGATTGTCCGAAGGAGTGGCTGCCGGTGCGAGCTGAAACGTCTCGGCCCTGACTTTGGTCAAAAGGCAGGCAGCGGACACCAGAATCACGATAAACGGCAGAGAACGTGAATGACGCATACGAGGCGATCCCCAATGTTGTCGACAGAAAACTGATCCGGAAGATTCGGTTCGTCAGCCTGACGTGGCAGGTTATCACATCTGAAGACACTCAGTGAGTACAAAGGTGCTCGACTGGATTTTATGTCCCAGCCACAGCGCGACAGCTTTTAGAATGGTCTGGTTTCCGTATCAGCGGAAAATGCTGCATTGAAGGCCCGATCGAACTGGCCGTCGACCGCTTTCGGTGGACATGGTCGAGCCAAATTCCGGATGCGTTCATGAGTATCGCCCATCGATCACGCTCTGCCTGAGACATCGCCTGAGTTTCAGGTGCAGGAACTGGTCGGTGGCTGTTACTGCTGCGAAACGGCCTTTCTGCTGAAGCCCATGCAGGCACAATTTTTTCGGCGAACCAATCCACATCGACTGCCGATCGAACCCACGGGAGCCGACCATCCGGCAAGTGTGGGTGACAAACGAACGGTTCGCACTGATATTCATAGTGTTGATCATCAGATTGCGAGTCTTCAGATCAATCCCTTCGGATGGAACTGGAGTCACATGTTTCCCTCGATCGGCATTGTTTCGGGATTTGTTTTCAGGTGATTGACCTGGGGCCGACTTTACACGATAATCGTGGCCACTGGTCGGGCCCGGACAAGAAAATTTTCCGTAGCCCTGAGAGCATGTTTGATCATCGCTTTCGAACTCTGACACCTCTGCTGATCCTTTGGCAGATTCTTCTTCCACTGTGTGCACACCATCTGCACGACTGTGCAGAGGCATTATGCGCCGAAGGATCTTGTGTCGACAACAGGCGTAGTGAGAGATCTGAAGACTCTGCGGCAGGCTTAGGGCACTGTCGTTGCGATTTTCGTCGAGCCTCGGCGGATTCCGGAGAAGGCTCCGAAGAACAACTGCCGGAACAAGAGAAGCATGATTGTTCCCGCTGCAGCATTTGTCAGACCATCGCCACCCCGCGAATTCTGGTCACCGCGCTGGAAGTGACGCGGTCAGAGCACTCAATCGGCCTGATCTCGGTTCAGGATTGGTCAGACCCTATGCTCGGCTTCGGTCTGCTGCCGCAATGCCGCGCTCCGCCGCGTTTGTGAGCGTCGCTCTGGCTGAAGCGATACAGCACCGCCGAAGGCGGTTGCCGCCATGCTTTTCAAAAGTTAGCGGATCTTCTCCATCTGCCCGGTGAGCGTGCTCAAAGACGCAGATTCATCGGAAGGCTTTCGCCAATTCCGTTGCGCGGTAATGCAATCGGACATCGACCGTCACTGAAGCAGCATCTGTTTCCGCGCGGTCAACAGAAGGCTCGAAGAAGGTGTGAGACGTTTCCTGATCCACTGCTGTCATGAATGGTTTCCAGCGACCTCTCTTTAGGAATCGGGTTTTGAGAATGAGTTTAAGTGTTCCGCTGATAGTCCGCTGCTGGTCTGACTGGAATCGACAGATCGCTGAGTCGAGTGCAGAACGACATCGGTTTCCGTTCCCTGGGACGCTAATGCTCGCGGTCTTAGCCATTTCGGGCTGCGGTGGAGATGGCGGTTTGGAACGGTTTCCGGTGGAGGGAACCGTCACTGTCAATGGTGCCCCGGCCGAACGAGTTATCGTGCTGCTGCATCATGCCGACGAAGCGACTCCCGGCAATTATCGTTATCCAACTGCCGTCACTAAAGCGGACGGTACGTTCAGGATCTCTTCGATCGCCGAAGCGGATGGAGCAGTCAGGGGCACATACAAAGTGACCTTCACCTGGCTTTCATCTGCGGGACTGGATTCGATCGACATGTTTAACGGCGCCCTCGGTGATCCGAATTCCTCCTCCTGGGAAATCACTGTTCCAGTCGCCGAAGGACAGGCAACGAAGTTTGACCTGGTTGTCCCCGAAGCGCAGCTTCGAAAACCAGGGCAACGATGACTATTCCTGCGACTGGTTCGGCTCAGGACAATGTCCTTACCTTTTTTTACTACGTGAAAGACAACACATGCGAACTTATATTCGTCGCCGTCAGGGCTTTACCCTGATTGAACTCCTGGTTGTGATTGCCATCATCGCCATTCTTGTGTCGTTGCTGTTGCCCGCCGTGCAGCAGGCTCGTGAGGCTGCTCGGCGGACTCAATGCAGGAATCACCTGAAGCAGCTTGGCCTCGCGTTTCACAACTACCATGACGTCTACAATCGTTTTCCTCACAACAACCCACTGATTGTGCGCGGCGATGGTCTGAGATTTGTTCAGGGCCCATGGACGATTGCGGTCCTTCCCTACATTGAACAGGCCTCACTGTTTCAGCAGTGGAACATTAACCTCGGATTTGCGGAAGGAAACAACCGTAACCTTGTCAGGTCACCAGTTCCGGTCTATCGCTGTCCGTCAACACCGGGAGCTGCGATCGGATCATTTCCTCCTCCCACACCAACCGCTTTCACGGCTGACGCAACAGCTCTGGGCGCAGGGGTTCGTTACGATGCCACCGCCGTTGACTATCACGTGCCAATCAGCGTACGCCGTGTTCCCATGGATAACAACCCGACGACATCACCGTTACTGGCCGGGATGATGCCTCAGCTTTCCAACCACAGTTTTCGTGACCTGACGGATGGCACTTCCAGCACGGCTATGTTTGGTGAGATTGCCGGCTTTCCCCGTCGCTACAACCGAGGACGAGATGTCGGCGACAACTCTCCGGTGATGGGACACATGGGCGGATGGACTCGTATTCTTCCCATCAAGTCCAATTCGGCCGGCGACGTGCTCTATGGTGGCAACTGCCTCGTCAATTGCACCAACTTCGCGTCAACGAATCTGTACTCCTTCCATACCGGTGGTGCTCATGTCGCGCTTGCGGACGGCTCCGTACGATTCATTTCGGAGAACATCGACATGGCCACATTTTTCCGACTGCTGGCTGTGGCAGACGGAGAAGTGCTGGGTGAGTTTTAGTGTGCCTTTCTCCTGACCAGGTGATTCAGTCGTTTACTGCCAGCCTAAAAGACGCAGAACCGTAGAAAAAGCCGTCGACTGCGGCCTGGCGGTAAACCAGTTATTCAGGTTAATTCCCTTCATTCTTTGCACCTTTACAAACAGGCGTGGCTGATGTTGACACTGTGCTCGCTTTTCATGTTGCTCCTTCCTGCGGATCAAAATGCCTGGCCCGGTTTTCTGGGAGACGGTCGAACCGCCATCGACCCGGAGACCCTGCCATTAAAATGGAGTCCCACGGAGAACATCGCGTGGACGGCTCCATTGCCGGGGCACGGTCAGTCCAGTCCGGTCATCGTGGGCGATCTGGTCTGCGTGACATCTGTCGAAGGCCCGATGAAGGACGAAAACATCGTCACGGTCCTTAACCTGAACAGCGGCGAGATCGCATGGCAGAAGAGATTCCCCAGCAGCGATCCTGTGAAGTCATCGACATTCGTCAGCCGCGCAGCACCAACTCCTGTCGCGGATGCTGCGGGAGTGATTGCTTACTTCGAGAGCGGTGACATCGTCGCCCTCACTCCGGACGGCACGCTGCGCTGGCAGAAATCACTGTCCACCGAGTTCGGCAAATCTCAGAATGAATACGGCCTTGGTGCGTCGCCAGTCCAGACTGATGACTGTGTCTTCCTTTTGGTCGATCATCAGGGCCCGTCGTACGTGATCTGTTTGAATAAAGCGGATGGAAGTGTGAAGTGGAAAACCGATCGCACCAGCCGCGCGAGCTGGTCTTCGCCTCGAATCGTGGAAATCGCCGGGCAAAAGCAACTGCTTTGCAGTTCCGCCGGAACGATCGACGGCTACGACCTGATCAATGGCACACAACTCTGGACTCATGAAGGCGTGGGAGGCAACCGCATCTGCACTCCTTCCGTGTGCGGCGATGGAAGTTTCCTGGTCGGTTCACAGACCAGTCGGGAATTTCCCGATGCGGAATCCGTAAAGAAATCCAACTTCCGGATGACAGTCCGAAAGGAAGCCGACAAGTGGGTGCCATCGATTGACTGGCGCACGGAAGAAGCGTCACCGGGCATGGCCTCCCCAGTGGTGTGCGGCGATACTGCTTTGTGGGTGAATCGAACGGGTGCCGTGTTCTCATATGACGCGGCGACTGGAGAGAAGCTTTTCACAGATCGAATCAAACAATCCTGCTGGGCAACTCCCGTTGGCGTCGGCGATCGAATCTATTGCTTCGGCAAGGATGGAGTGACAACGGTTCTCAAGGCCGGTCGGACTTTTGAAATTCTCGCTGAGAATACTCTTTGGGATCCGGAGACAGTTGAGAAAGACACAAAGGCGATTGAAGCCGAAACGGATCCGATTCGAAAAGCGGGTGCGGCCATGCACGCAGCTCCGGAAGTTTATGGCGTCGCGATCGTCAATGGTCGCATCGTGGTCCGGACAGGTGCAAAGGTCTTCTGCTTGTCACGCGAAGACTGAAGCTCCCTTCGGATGCTCGAATGTCGGGGCCTGATCGAGGATGAGGCCTCCTGATTCGAAATTTTGGTTCAGTTCCTGCAGGGATTCTTGCACCCATGCGTACGTTTAGTCAGTTGCCCGTAACCGTTCTGTCCGGATTTCTTGGCGCTGGCAAGACGACGCTGCTCAATCATGTTCTGACCAATCGGCAGGGGTTGCGAGTTGCCGTGATCGTCAATGACATGAGTGAAGTAAACGTGGATGCAAGGCTGGTCAAAACGGGCGGCGCGGAACTCAGCCGAGTCGACGAGAAACTGGTGGAGTTCAGCAACGGCTGCATCTGTTGTACATTGCGTGAAGACCTTCTGAAGGAAGTCAGATCTCTCGCCGAGCAGGGGCGGTTCGACTATCTGCTGATTGAATCTACGGGAATTTCCGAACCACTGCCGGTGGCGGAGACGTTCACGTTCGAGGACGAATCCGGTGAGAGTCTCAGTCAGGTGGCCCGGCTTGACACGCTGGTCACTGTGGTAGATGCCGTCAATTTTGAGGACGACTTCAGATCGATTGAAAGCCTTCAGGATCGCAGCCTGGGAGTGAGTGAGGAAGACCGCCGGGACATCGTACACCTTCTGGTCGATCAGATCGAGTTTGCTAATGTGATCGTGATCTCGAAATGCGACATGGTGGATGAAGTACGTCAGAATACGGTCGAAGCCATCCTGAAGAAGATGAATCCGGCAGCAATCATCGTCAGAGCATCGAAGGGTGAAGTCGATCTGAACCGGATCCTGAACACCGGCCATTTCTCCGACGAGTGGGCGGCTCGTCATCAGCAATGGCTTGCCGTGCCACGAGGTCAGGAGGTGTCGGAGGCGGAAGAATATGGATTTTCCAGCCATGTGTTTCGAGCTCGCCGACCATTTCATCCGGATCGACTGATGGCGTTTCTGAACAGCCGGGACTTTGGGCGATTTACGCGTTCAAAAGGACTCATCTGGATCGCAACACGACATGATTCCGGGGGAGAATGGTCGCAGGCCGGAAAAATACTGATTCTCAGGAGTGCAGGTTGCTGGACTGCATCGTTTGCCCGAACGGACTGGCCTGACGATCCGTCGTTTCTTCTGGATACAATGGCTGTCTGGGAAGAACCCTGGGGCGATCGGCGTCAGGAACTTGTCGTCATTGGCCGACAACTCCCGGCGGAGGAACTTCAGCAAATGCTGAATGAATGTTTGCTGACGGACAACGAAATGGCACTCGGCCCGGCTGGCTGGTCAAAATGGCAGGATCCTTTTCAACCGTGGAACGCGGAACAATGACGCCAGCGAATCCTGCCCCGGCCGGGGGGCGGGTACTCTGAACCTGGCATGATCAAATCTCCTGAGCCCGATCTTCACTGGCTGCTGTGGAGAATTCTGCAAAAACGGGAGTTGTCAGTCTGATCCTCTGTCAGAAATCACAGGCTGCTTCGGAAGTCGGGTCTGCACCAGAATCAGTGCCACAGCAAGAATGCCAATTGCTGCGACGAAACTGGCTCGCAGACCGTATCGATCGGACACCAGGCCGAACAGTATTGGCATCACACCGATCGTGACCGTGATCAGGTTCGTGTAGGCCGTGTTTTCCCGCATTCGTTCGGGCTTCGAGCAGCTGACAATGAAGTTCAGGTAGTAGACATAAAACAACTCACCTCCGCCCAGAAGCCCGAAGCCGAGCAGATACCACTTGCCGGGGACGAACAGAGCCCAGGCGATCCCGGCAATACAGATCGATGTCGTTGCGATCAGTGAAGCTCTGGCATGCATCTTCGTCACCAGCCAGCCGAGACCAAAGCCCATCAGACACTTAAAACTGAATCGCAGTGCCAGCTGAATTCCAGCGTATTTCTCCGGCGCTTCACCCAGTGCTTCGCGGGCATAAAGAGACATATTAGTCATGATCATCGTACCTCCATACGTCAGCAAAAAACCGATGGCGGCGGTGACGATTAGCGGATTCAGGAAGTATGAGCGCAGTCCTCGCAGAATTTCGCTCCATTGTGTGCCTGACCGAGATTCCGCCTCGGATGCAGACACCGGCGGCACCTTAGCCATCCGGACGAGAACAGCGGACAAAAGCATTGCAGGACATGAAACTCCGAACAGCACTGCATAACTCCAGGGCTGCTGAATGGGTGTCATCTTAAGCATTCCCAGGAAATCGCCCTTCAGAATCAGCTGCGAAACACATGACCCCAATACCGCAAAGAGTGGCCCGATGCCAAAGGTCCAGCCCAGCGTCAGGCCTCGCATTCTCGGAGTCATACCGCGACCAATCAATTCCCACAGACACATGGTCTGCACTCCCCCGGTAATCCCGATAATGCCAGGGTGACTGATCAGGACGGGAATCCAGAAGGACTTCGGCGCGAACGCAAAGACGAGCGCCGCGATCGCTCCGGCAGCTCCCTTTACAATCAATGCCCATGTCAGCATGGGACGCAGCAGTTGCGGCGAGGGCCAGAACCATGCGATCAGCAGCGGCAGCGGAGTAACCCAGAGATATACCGCTTCAGGCAGATTGGCCACCGTGTCACTCGCCTCAAGCGAATCGAGGATCGTAGCGTGTAACACGCCGACATAAGTCACCGGAGCAATCAAATAAATCAGTGACATTGAAGTCATGAACACCAGCCCGTTGCGTTTCTGATCTGCAACAGACAGGGAAAATTCACCACTATCACTCACGCTGGTCACTCCGTCTGCAGGCTGTCAGGTTAAGCTGTCAGGTTAAGCTGTCAGGTTCGATGTTCACTTACTCAAAGCTGGAATCGGGTTCAAACACCTTCAAAGCAGGGATGCCGGATCCCGGACGCCATTCGACATCCGAATCAATCGGGTAAATTCGGCGGCCGAGACGGGTGTAGGGAAGTCTGCGAAAATCATGTGAAAGTGTACTGGCCGTGTCGACATTGAAGATTGAACCAGCGATTGGGGCAAATCCGGAACGGAAATGCCCCGTCGACTTGACGGCCAGATAACGCATCTGGCGACAATCAAGTCCGAGACTACGACAAAACGCCAGATCGACTGGCTGATGACGCTCGCTGATCACGACCAGTTCATCAGCATAACGCCGGGCCAGTTCTTCATTGTTGTCTGTTACGACGATCACCGATGTGCCGACGGTCGGGTTGTCGATCCACTGGTAGCCCACGCCAATACTTGCCGATAAGACATCATCGCGCTGATCGAGATCCCGAAGCACTGTCAATGCATCACTCATCGGAGGTTCGGCATCGATCATTCGCGCAGCCGACCAGAGCAGCGGCAGATATCGCACCGCCATCGTCGGACGGACCTCACCAGTGATGGTGCGATGCATCATCCTGACGGCATGGATGGCACGTTCTGCCATGTCGATGTGCGGATAGGTCCGTTCGACAACCATCACATCTGCAGCCCGCAGAGTTCGAGCAACCGAAAGAAGCGTTGTCGCTTCGGTATTGGGAGAAGGTGCCGCAAAGCCACACGTCTCGTGCTCAATCCCACCCACAGCGATACGCATTGCGGTGATTCCTCAGGGTGTGCTCAGGCAATAGAGTCCGTTAAACGACAGGTTATGCGACGAAAACATGCGACTATACAGTCAGATGGATTCAGGGCCAGATGGATTCAGGGGAGTCCATGAACGGCGCTGGCGATGCACCACCTTCCCCGAGCATCACATGCGGCATAGTACATGCGATAGCGCCCCGGAGCAATCCGCACGAGCGACATATCCTCCGCATGAACGGCGTCCAAACCGTTGCCATCATACCCCTCGCCCTCAAGAATAAGTTGCATCGGTCCCCATGTCAGTCCATCCTCGGAAAACGTCACAAAAATCCGCGACCGGTACCCCGACATATCTGCGGCAATCGATGCCGCAGCGAAATCGGCACTGCGTCCATTCGCAACGGCGTCAGCATCAAGACTCGGATGGACCGGTACAGCGCCCCCTGGAGCGGGATCCTGCCAGGCCGACAGAAACATCGTCCAGCAGCCACCATCCAGCGTCGGGGCCACAACTTCCCCGGTAGTGATCCCCGCGGAATCGTACTCTGACTGTTTATCCCGGACACGATAGCCAGCCTCTGACTCAAAGCGGAGTCCGTCCGAGGTAATCGCGCTCACGATTCCCTGGGAGACCCGAGCCCCTTTCGACAGACCGCCAGGACCATAGACAGACTCGAAGCAGTAGATTCGGCCACGACCATCAGGCAATGCCAGATATCGTACCCCACCCACCCCGCCTGGAGCTTGCCAGCGAATTCCCTCTTCAAGTTCCCAGTTCAGCAGGTCGGACGAAACCGCGCTGCAAATGGCCGTGGGAATCGAAGCCGGACCGCGTGACTCAAAATACATTCGCCAGCAACCATCTGCACACTGCGTCACCGAAGGGGAAATCACTCGGAGTGACATGTGCGGGATCGACGGCCGGGGTGCCAGCCGAATCCCAGGCTCCTTCTGAAAAGTCAGTCCGTCGCTGGAGAACGCGCTGAGAATGTACCCCTGGCAATTCGGAAACGGCTTCGCAGGCCCAACCGCCGTATAGAATAATCGGTAACCTCCCGACGGCAATTCGACAATACACGGCGACTGCAGTTTTAAACTGTCAAGGTCTCGCGATCCATACAATCGCGGGCCGTCTTCCCTGATCCAGGACTTGAACACTTCCATCCGCCGATTCCGCACAGAAAACTGGTGGTTGTCACAGCGCACACCTCACAGGAGTCTGACAAACGGTGTGCAGAGAAGGCAAGCATACGGGACGCGGATGTGAATGGGGC
Source organism: Fuerstiella sp. (assembly GCA_022843805.1). GTDB lineage: Bacteria > Planctomycetota > Planctomycetia > Planctomycetales > Planctomycetaceae > F1-80-MAGs062. The sequence goes on along the minus strand of JALHMY010000148.1, from coordinate 1,381 downwards.
GGCGTTCTGTGCAACACGCGGCGGGCCCTCCCCCGGCATTCGGCCGACCCCTCCCACTCCGCTTCGCTGCGCGGGAGGGGAGGTTATTAAAACCTCCTCCCCCGGCGAAGCCGGGGGAGGTCGATCGAGCGATAGCAAGATCGGGAGGGGGCTGGTGAACTGCGGGGCGAAGGTGTTGCTGGGACGGCGTTGAGTGCAAGCCGCGCCGGGCCCTCCCCCGGCCTTCGGCCGACCCCTCCCACTCCACTCCGCTTCACTGCGCGGGAGGGGAGAATATTAAAACCTCCTCCCCCAGCGAAGCTGGGGGAGGTCGATCGAGCGATAGCAAGATCGGGAGGGGGCTGGTGAACAGCGGGGCGAAGGTGTTGCTGGGACGGCGTTGAGTGCAAGCTGCGGCGGGCCCTCCCCCGGCCTTCGGCCGACCCCTCCCACTCCGCTTCGCTGCGCGGGAGGGGAGGTTATTAAAACCTCCTCCCCCAGCGAAGCTGGGGGAGGTCGATCGAGCGATAGCAAGATCGGGAGGGGGCTGGTGAACTGCGGGGCGAAGGTGTTGCTGGTACGGCGTTGAGTGCAACCCGCGGCGGGCCCTCCCCCGGCCTTCGGCCGACCCCTCCCACTCCGCTTGGCTGCGCGGGAGGGGGGGTTATTGAAACCTCCTCCCCCGGCGAAGCCGGGGGAGGTCGATCGAGCGATAGCAAGATCGGGAGGGGGCTGGTGAACTGCGGGGCGAAGGTTTTGCTGGGACGGCGTTGAGTGCAAGCTGCGGCGGGCCCTCCCCCGGCATTCGGCCGACCCCTCCCACTCCGCTTCGCTGCGCGGGAGGGGAGGTTATTAAAACCTCCTTCCCCAGCTTCGCTGGGGGAGGTCGATCGAGCGATAGCAAGATCGGGAGGGGGCTGGTGAACTGCGGGGCGAAGGTGTTGCTGGTACGGCGTTGAGTGCAAGCTGCGGCGGGCCCTCCCCCGGCCTTCGGCCGACCCCTCCCACTCCGCTTCGCTGCGCGGGAGGGGAGGATATTAAAACCTCCTCCCCCAGCGAAGCTGGGGGAGGTCGATCGAGCGATAGCAAGATCGGGAGGGGGCCGGTGAACAGCGGGGCGAAGGTTTTGCTGGGACGGCGTTGAGTGCAAGCTGCGGCGGGCCCTCCCCCGGCCTTCGGCCGACCCCTCCCACTCCGCTTCGCTGCGCGGGAGGGGAGGTTATTAAAACCTCCTCTCCCAGCGAAGCTGGGGGAGGTCGATCGAGCGACAGCAAGATCGGGAGGGGGCTGGTGAACAGCGGGGCGAAGGTTTTGCTGGGACGGCGTTGAGTGCAAGCTGCGGCGGGCCCTCCCCCGGCCTTCGGCCGACCCCTCCCACTCCGCTTCGCTGCGCGGGAGGGGG
>JALHMY010000147.1 GCA_022843805.1 Fuerstiella sp. | reverse complement strand
AGGCCGCCGGACTGTCCGACTCGACCCAGGCACGAAGAATGAGAGCCAGGCCACCAGGATCATGAAAAACAAGATTTTTCAAGGTTTAACACCGTTTCACCATCCCAGGGCGAGGCTCCCGCCGAGCCGAACTTTCTCGGGAGGGCGAGGCTCCCGCCGAGCCGAGTTTTTTCGGGAGGGCGAGGCTCCCGCCGAGCCGAACTTTTCTCGGCTCAGCAGGAGCTTCGCCCTCCCGGCTGCTTTTCTTCGGCTCAGCAGGAGCTTCGCCCTCCCAACTGTTTTCCGTCATTTTCGTGGGCGAAAAGCAACGATTCGGCTGGCATCTGTTTCAAGACGGGGGCCGCCGATCAGATCGATACAATATGGAACGGCGGGAAATACGGCATCCAGACACTCACGAATGGCTTTCGGCTGTCCAGGAAGGTTAATGATGAGACTCTTCCCTCGAATTCCCGCCGTTTGGCGGCTCAGGATGGCTGTCGGAACTTTCTCAAGAGACACTTTTCGCATCAGTTCGCCAAAACCAGGCATCATTTTTTCGCAGACAGATTCCGTGGCTTCCGGAGTGACATCGCGAAGCGCCGGACCAGTACCTCCGGTAGTAATGATCAGGCAGCAACCCTCCTGATCCGACATTCGAATCAATTCAGCCTCAATCAGTGACCGATCATCCGAGATTATCTGACTTACGGGCACCCAGTCGTGACTGAGCACCTCCTGCAGATATTGCCGGATCGCCGGCCCTCCCAGATCCTCATATTCACCTCGACTTGCCCTGTCTGATACCGTAACAATGCCGATTCGGACTGCAATTTGCATCGAAGACCCCTGAACTCTGTTGGATTCTTTTGGATTCTGTGACCAAAAATCGGGACCAGGCCGCCATTTGGAACTCCGCACTGTTCCCTGCACGAGCGAAAAGATATAAAAACAAGTGTTCTCAGTTTGGCGGGAATTCGCCGTTCGTCAATACGCCACAAGCTTCCCATTCATGTCAGTCTGTCTATCATGCAACAGTGTTCCTGGAGATTCTTCTGTCCACGATTTCCAGCGACTTTTTGAAAATCCAGTCTGAAGGCAGTTGGCTGAACGCCTGCCGTTTGCCGTGCCCAACATCACTATGCCCACCATTAATCCACTCTCATCATCGTCGCCCTCATTTCTTGACTCACCCGTCGATTCGAAGCCTGCGCTTCAGAATGGAACCGCGGGACCGTCAGCTCGACTAAACACACAGAATCTTGAATTCGCAGAGACTCAGTACGCCAGTTATCTGCGGGATCGGAATTCAGTGTCACCCGACTGGCGAGATTACTTTGACGAACTTCAGGCCGGTCAGGAGATGGTCACTCCGGAAAACCTGGAAAGTCCGTTTCAGTTTGAGAGCCTGTTTCATCGAGCGTCCCCCGGCCGGGTCGACCCATCCGCCTCGGACGCATCTGTCCTGCAGGAGCGAATGGATCAGCTGATTCGAAATTATCGAGTTCGGGGCCATATTGTCGCTCAAATCGATCCGCTGGAACATGCACGTCCGCGGCCTGCTGAACTGGACCCGTCGTTTTATGGGTTCACTGACGATCATATGAACATGGAGTTCTCAACCCAGTGGTTTGGCGGACCAGAATGCCGAACGCTGCGCTCGATGCTCACATGGCTTCAAACGACCTACTGCCGCTCGATCGGTGCTCAGTTTATGCACATCGACAGCCTGCAGGTTCGCGCATGGCTGCAGGATCGTATGGAACGGACTGCCAATCGGCTGCGACTGTCACGTGAAGAACAGATTCGCATCCTGACACGACTCAGCGATGCGGTGATGTTTGAAGAATTTGTGCAAAAGAAATACGTGGGAGCGAAGAGCTTTTCCCTGGAAGGTTCAGAAAGCCTGATTCCACTGCTGGATATGGCCATTGAAAGAGCAGGCGGGCAGGGCGTCGACCTCATCGTTCTGGGGATGGCTCATCGGGGTCGCCTGAATGTGCTTGCCAACATCATGGGCAAGAATCCCAACAAGATTTTCCGCGAGTTTGAGGACTGCGACCCGGAGCTGAAAATGGGGCGTGGTGATGTTAAGTATCATCTCGGCTACAGTTCTGACTGGCACACCTCAGGCGGACATAAGGTACATCTGACTCTGTGTTTCAATCCGAGCCATCTGGAATTTGTTAACCCGGTAGCGCTCGGCAGACTTCGAGCCAAGCAGGATCGGCTGGGCGATTTTGATCGCCGAAAAAGCTGTGTCATCCTGATTCACGGGGATGCTGCGTTTGCCGGTGAAGGGGTCGTGCAGGAAACGCTGAATCTCAGCGAACTTCCAGGCTATCAGACAGGTGGTACTGTCCACATCATTGTGAACAATCAGGTTGGCTTCACAACATCTCCTTCCGAGGCCCGATCCTGCACATACGCCACCGATGTGGCACGCATGCTGCAGATTCCAATCTTCCATGTGAACGGAGAAGATCCCGAAGCAGTGGCTCAGGTGGTGCAGCTGGCGATGGACTTCCGGGCGAAGTTCCATCGGGATGTGATCATCGACATGTATTGTTTCCGTCGCCGTGGTCACAATGAAGGGGACGAGCCGTCATTCACTCAGCCCACGATGTATCAGGTAATCCGCAGCCGTGAAACGGTGTTTGAGCGATATCTGAAGTCGCTGCTGTCAATGCGGGAACTGACTCGCGAAGAAGCGGATGAGATCGTTGCCAAACGAGCACAGTTGCTGGAAAACGAACTGGCTGAAGCTCGCCGCGAAGGCTACAAGTACCTTGAAGACAGTGGCGGCGGGGTCTGGAAGGGCTTCTTTGGTGGCTCATCGTCAGCGGCTGATGAAGTTCCGACCGGAGTTCCCGCTGCCGAACTGCAGAAGGTGATGAAAGTCCTGAATACTCCGCCGGAAGGCTTCTCCACACATCCTCGTCTGCAGAAAACACTTGAACTGCGGATGGAAATGTCGCTCGGCGAAAAATCCTTTGACTGGGGTGCTGCGGAAATGGCCGCATTGGGGACCCTGGTATCTGAAGGTGTCCGGCTGAGGTTCAGCGGTCAGGACGTACGTCGGGGAACATTTAGTCATCGTCATGCCGCACTGTTTGACAGCAACGACGGTCATGTCTGGATCGGTCTGCAGGAGCTGGCAAGTCAGCCTCAGCTGGTCGAACTGCACAACAGCCCGCTTTCAGAAGCAGGGGTGCTGGGATTTGAATATGGTTACAGTCTCGACTGCCCGGACGGACTTGTGATCTGGGAGGCCCAGTTTGGAGACTTCGTGAACGTCGCACAGGTCATCATTGATCAGTTCATTTCCAGTGCCGAGGACAAGTGGCGTCGGCTCAGCGGCCTCGTGATGCTTCTTCCGCATGGCTTTGAGGGTCAGGGTCCGGAACATTCCAGTGCCCGGCTTGAGCGATTCCTGCAGCAGGCTGCAGAAGACAATATGCAGATCGCAAATGCGACAACCCCGGCTCAGTATTTCCACCTTCTGCGTCGCCACACGCTCAGAAAATGGAAGAAGCCTCTGATTGTTATGACTCCAAAGAGTCTGTTGCGTCACAAAGACGCGGTTTCCCCTCTTTCTGAGCTCGTTGGTGGAAAATTCCACGAAGTGCTCGCGGACCCGGCGAGCCTGGATCCGAAATCTGTTCGCCGGGTGTTGTTGTGCTCCGGCAAAGTATACTACGATCTTGCTGCGTGGCGGGAAGAAAACAAACGTACTGACGTCGCCATTATTCGCCTTGAACAGCTTTATCCTTTTCCAGCACAACTCCTGGAATCGGCTCTGGCTGTCTATCCCGAAAATGCGTCGATCTGCTGGGTTCAGGAAGAGCCGCAGAATATGGGCGCATGGGGCTTTCTCCGTGCTCGATTTGGAGATCGCCTGCTCGATCGTTATCCCCTCCGGGGAGTGACTCGCCCTGAATCAGCGAGCCCCGCGACCGGTTCCGGAACAAGTCATAAAATTGAACAACAGGCCATTCTGAAAAAGGCATTTGAACTCGAATGAGCGCCAAATCATCTCAGGAAATTGAAATCAAAATTCCGGCAGTCGGCGAATCAATCTCTGAGGTTTTCATCGGAGAATGGTATGTGGCCGAAGGAAATTACGTAGCGGCCGATGCCAGTGTCGTAGGTCTGGAAACCGACAAAGCCACGTTCGACGTTCCCGCTGCAGCCGGCGGTACAGTCTCACGCGTTCTGAAACAGGCGGGTGAAACGGCAGTCATCGGTGAAGTTATCGGCTACATTCAGCCGGCCGATGCGCCAGCTGCGAAACCGGCGACAGCTCCGGCTTCGTCCGCACCGGCTGCCGCTGCCGCTCCAGCGACTCCCGCGGCCCCGAAATCATCTCCTGGCAGTGGCCATGTGATGCCGGCCGCCGAACGACTGATGGCGGAAAACAAAATGACGCCAGGAACCGTTACAGGAACGGGTCCCGGTGGACGCGTGCTCAAGGAAGACGTTGCACGCCAGGCCCAGGCTGGCACTGGCGTCAGGGTTGGTGGCCTGAGAGAAACCCGGACCGTCCCTCTGAGCCCCATTCGGCAAACCATCGCGCAGCGACTGGTGAGTGCACAGCAGACGGCCGCACTGCTGACGACGTTCAATGAAGTTGATATGTCGAACGTCAAAAAACTGCGTGAAACCTATCGCGATGTGTTCGAAAAGAAATACGGCATTAAACTTGGCTTTATGTCGTTCTTTGTCAGAGCTGTCGTCAGTGGTCTGCAGCAGTTCCCCCAGATTAATGCTCAGATGGATGGAAAACAGCTGATTCATCACAACTACTGTGATATCGGCATTGCGGTTGGCGGAGGCAAGGGACTCGTCGTGCCAGTGCTCCGTAATGCGGAGAATATGAGCTTTGCCGATATTGAAGTGGCCATTGCCAGCTATGGAGCGAAGGCAAAAAACAATCAGCTGACGCTGGAGGAACTTGAGGGCGGAACCTTCACAATCACGAATGGCGGGGTTTATGGCTCGCTTCTGTCAACTCCGATTGTCAATCCTCCGCAAAGCGGCGTTTTGGGCATGCACGGTATCTTTGATCGACCGGTGGCTGTTGCCGGTCAGGTCGTGATTCGCCCGATGATGTACCTTGCTCTGACATACGATCATCGAGTTGTCGACGGCCGCGAAGCAGTCAGCTTTCTCAGACATGTGAAAGAAATGATTGAAGACCCAACACGTCTGATTCTGGAAGTCTGACGTCCTGTGAGCAAACGCAGCATGCAGCAGGCTGCACACAGAGCCTGCTCGCAGTGCGTTTGAGGATATGCGTCTGAGACATTCTGCGTCGAGTTCAACAGGTGAATCTATGGCTGATGCTTTTGATCTGATTGTTGTAGGTGCCGGTCCTGGTGGCTATGTGGCAGCTATTCGCGCGTCTCAGCTTGGCCTGAAGGTGGCTCTGATTGAACGCGAGACACAGTTGGGCGGCACGTGTCTTCGAGTGGGCTGCATTCCCAGCAAAGCGTTACTGGAAACAAGCGAACTTTACGAACAGTCTCAGAAGAGCTTTGCAGAACGTGGCATCATCATTCAGGGCGCTGCACTGGATATTGCTCAGATGATGAAACACAAACAGGGTGTCGTCAATATGCTGGACGGCGGCATCCAGGGACTGATGAAGAAAAACAAAATTGAGCGATTTGCAGGTCATGGTCGTCTGAAGGGAAATGGTGTTGTCGAAGTCACCGGCAGCCAGCCCGCAACGCTGACAGGAAAGAAAATCCTGATTGCCACGGGCAGTGTATCCTCATCGCTGCCCGGTATTCAGCCGGATGGAAACCTGATCGGCACCAGTACTGAAGCCCTGTCCTGGCCGGAGGTGCCAAAACATCTCGTGGTGATCGGCGCGGGAGTTATCGGGCTCGAACTGGGAACGGTCTGGCGACGGCTGGGCTCTCAGGTGACGGTTCTGGAATATCTGCCACGGATTCTGCCTGGGATTGATTCGCAGGTTGCCGCCGAGGCTCAGAAAATCCTTGAAAAGCAGGGTATGAAATTCCGGCTGGGCACAAAAGTCACGCTGGTGAAAGCCAATACCCACGGATGCACCGTTGAAATCGAAGGATCCGAACCCGTCACCTGTGATCGCGTTCTGATTGCTGTTGGACGCAAGCCCTGCACAGATAATCTTGGGCTGGATGAGGCGGGCGTAAAAATGGATAAACGCGGATTCATTCAGGTGAACGCGGCCTATCGAACAACCGCTGAGAACGTCTATGCCATCGGCGATGTCATTGGAGGCGCAATGCTGGCTCATAAGGCCGAAGAAGAAGGCATCGCATTCGCCGAAAAACTGGTCACCGGGCATGGCCATATCAACTACGTCACCATTCCGGCCGTGATCTATACGGCTCCCGAAATCGCAGCTGTCGGGGCAACGGAAGACAGCCTGAAGGAAGCTGGTATCAAATACAGGGCAGGCCGTTTTACCTTTGCCGCAAACGGTCGAGCGCGGGCAGCCGGACATACAGAAGGTTTCGTAAAAATTCTGGCTGACGCAGAAACTGATCGGGTGCTCGGTGTGCACATCATCGGTGCACACGCCGGAGAACTAATTGCCGAAGCAGCTGTCGCGATGGAGTTTGGTGCCAGCAGCGAAGACATCGCCCGCTGCTGTCACGCCCATCCGACACTCGCTGAAGCCGTTCGGGAAGCGGCTTTGGCCGTTGATAAACGGGCAATTCATTCCTGAATGCTCAGCTTACTGCACTGGCACTTTCCGGATGCGTCACCTGCCAGATGATACTGACAGTACCTCTGAATGTACCGCTGGGACGGGATGCAAACGTCGTTTCATAGCCGGTCGTAATATTGCCGGTCATGGATTGCGGTCCGGCTTCGAACACCCAGGAACCTCCGCTGTCACGTTCCAGGAGTGCAGTCGGTGTCCCCGGCACACACGTGTCCGGAGCACCATACGGTACCGTCACGTTTGTTGCAGTTACCTTGACAAGCACCATACCTGGCATACCAGCCGGTGATGTGGTCACACTCACGTTCATAAATAACCGAGCCCTTCAATTAACAAAGTCAAAATCCAACAACACGACAACATCAGATCCGCGTATTGAATGACAGATCACTGCGAGGGTGACTGCCGGGCGGAGATCACGGCCGATCCGTTTTCAGGTGCAATCGAAACAGGGCTGGTGCTCACCGCAAGATTCTTGATCACAACGAGTTTCCCTAAGCCAGCAACGCCGACACCACCGGTACGAGTCTTCATTGCTCTCGCAGCAACCGGATCTTTACTCACGGCTGTCCAGACCAGAGCCCCGTCAATCCGCACAAGTACCTCGTCCTGACGTATTTCAAGTTCCATATGTGCGTCCTCTTTGAGCGGCCGCGTCAGCACCTTCGTTGCCAGGGTGCCACTGTGTTGAACATACTGCTTTGCAATAGCCGAGGATCCAAAAATGAGCTCCATCAACATGAGTTCCACCGGTGAATCAACCGTGGGTCGGCACATCAGAAGTGCGAAACATCCACCGGGCTGAGGAGGAAACCGGGGCTCTTCTTTGCCGGAGATGCCCCAGCAAAACCCGACCTTCCCAATCCAGTCACCCAGACTGAGGTTACCACGGATTCGAAGAGGTAAACCGCCATCCTGTTCTTCGCCAATGACCCACAGATTTCCCTCGCTGCGAAATCGCAGGACGTTGGCCGAGCTGTCTGGATCAAAAAAGTCGTCCTTCCATCCGAAGACGGGGGTCTTCAAATTCAGTTCCATAGGCAAAATTCTGCGCCAATCGTTCCTGTTGCCCTGAAAGGGGAGAGGCTCCAAACCCGGAACGTTACTACCCAATGCACTGCGACTGCCATCCATTGGTCTGTCCGGGGCAATCAGCTGCCCAACCGCTACAGATACGGATCCTTGCTCTCCTTCTGTCCCCGTATTCTCTGAATTCCGGGAAATAATGGCCATCGCAGCCACAATGCAAATTCCGGCACAAGCGATCATCGCCAGGGCACGTGGCCCGGGCAGGGCACGTAGCTCGGACACTGAGCGGCCTGGGAGCTTTTGCGGCCTCAATGCCTGATTGTCGAGGAACTGCTGAAGATCGGCAGCCAAATCTCGTCCCGTTGCATATCGATCTTTAACATTTCTCGCCAGACACCGAAGACAAATCCGCTCGAGTTCTGCCGGAATCGTGTCATCAATGGAACGCAGCGGCCGCACTTCCCGATTAACAATCTGGTCAACCAGCTCGTCCGAATTTCGATATTGATACGGATGCCGGTTTGTCAGCATCTGAAACAAAATGACGCCCAGACTATACAGATCTGACCGCCCATCAACATGACGACCTTCACCACGAGCCTGCTCGGGCGACATGTAAGCGACCGTTCCGGCAACAGCCGAACGTTCTGTCAGCTGCTGAAGTTCAGAAACGGCCAGCCCAAAATCAGTAATTGCCGGACTGCCGTCGGGACGCATCAGAACGTTTGACGGCTTAATATCCCGGTGAAACAATCCTTCCAGGTGGGTTGCGTGAAGAGTTTGTGCAAGCCTGATCACGATCCGCACGGCCTCAGAAAGCTCAATGGGACCGGACTTCATTCGCTGAGACAGCGTTGGACCGTTGATAAACTCGGTAACGATAAACGCGCCGTTTTCATTCCGGCCGACGTCATAAACCGGAACAATCCCCGGAATCTGAAGCCTTGCGGCCCGACGCGCCTCGTCGCGGAATGTCGATACCGTCTGCCCGCCTGATGTCGATCTCATGAATGGCAGCTTAATCGCCACAAAGCGATCCAGTTCCGGATCGTAGGCCTTCCAAACCTCCCCAAATGACCCTTTTCCCACCGCCTCCAAAAGGCGATAACGACCGGCAAAACTCTGCGGTGGACTCGCTTCAGATGTAATCTGACTTTCCGCTGGCGGAGCCTGACTGATCGTGATTTCCAGCGCGTTCTGTCCCCGATCTCTCACCGCTGCAAGTTCGTACGAGTCGAATACCGCCTGAATTACCGGAAGCTGGTCCGGAAACCTCTGCAGATAGGCAGAGAATTCAGCGGTAAGGCCCTGCTGCCGGTTGTAACAGATCTCCGCATCAATAAGTTCTGCCAGTAACACACTCCGCTCTGCCTCGGACACCGATGACAACCACTCTTCGATTCGCGTTTCGCAGTTCGACTGCAACTTCGATTCATAGGCCGATCGAATCTGCCGAATTGCAGAGGATCGTTCAGGATCAATCGCTGCCAACCGAATGTCTTGTATGCTCATGGGTTGCCATCCGCCCGCTCAGGAATCACAATCGCCGTCGGTAAGGACTTGCGTACGAAAACTCCTAGGGCTCTCGTTACGCAAGCGAATTTTATCATTTTGAGGGCTGTCGTGCAAACGCTGGCCCTTTCAACCGGCAGGGGGGAAAACCCACCTGCCTCTCACCCAGTCCTTTTCAGATCCCCAGGGTTCGACATCCGCAGGCTGGATTTGCCGAGAACTTCCCTTCCCAGGCCGGGATGTTGCAAATCAAACCATTTCACGCAATAATGCGAATTTCCGGCCCAGAAACAGTTATTTGAATAATACCCACACCCGGAGCCGACAACACTCAGAAACTTCCTGAGAAATTAAACAGATGTGCACTCACTGCGAGAGTGGCGAAATTGGCAGACGCGCTGGATTTAGGATCCTGTGCCTTAAACGGCGTGGGGGTTCGACTCCCCCCTCTCGCATTTATCTGTTCCGGTAACACATCTCCGGATCACGCCTGAATCTGTATTCCGGGACAGAATGAAGTTTCAGGGCAGAAAAGTTATTGGGAAGAGAGTGGTCATTTGCGCAGAGCGTTGTCCGATCAGATCACGTTCTTTCGTCAGTTTCGAAAACGTTTCGAAACCACGGGAGCAATCGCACCAAGCAGTGGCTTTCTTGCCCGCTCGATGACCCGATTTCTCGCGGCACGAGATATGTCGATCCCCGTGCGAGTGCTGGAAATCGGTCCTGGCACCGGCCCTGTTACAGATCAGATCATTCGCCTGCTGCGTCCGTCAGACCGATTCGACCTCGTGGAACTCAACGAATCCTTCGCTACTCTGCTCCAGAAGCGCTTCGCGAGTCATGAAACATGGCGACAGGCAGCCGATATCAGCCAGATCCACCAGATCCCCATTCAGGAATTTCAGCCGGACCATCAATACGACTTTGTGATCTCAGGTCTGCCGTTGAACAATTTTCCTGCCGAGGTCGTAAAAAGTATTGCGGACACTTACTTCGCTCTTCTCCGACCGGGCGGCATTCTGAGCTACTTTGAATACATGTATGTCCGCCCAATTCGCCGTCGCATTACCCGTGGTGCAGAAAAGGAACGAATTATCCTTATTGATGACATCATGAATGATCATTGCAGTCGATGCCGAATTGGTCGTGACAACGTCTGGATCAACGTACCGCCGGCATGGGTTCAGCATCTGCAGGCAAAGAGCTGAACCAGAGTGGAACAGAGAGGCGATCCTGCTTCTGCTGCAGTTTGCGATTGATTTTTTCCGTCAGCGAACGATTTTCCTTCTTTACCAGATCGCGAATCAGCCATTCAAACCAGCTGCCAAATTCCCGCACTGCCGATCCCTTCGCGTGACTGATTCGGCGCAGACTGAATCGTGTGACCTCCGCGTGAGATTTTTCCACAACCGGAATCAGCTGCAGCTTTGATCGCCCGTCTGCATCCGCAAGCCGCTGTTCAACTGAAAAGCTTGCATTCAGAACAATATCAAACTCTGCCTCGGCACTGATGCTCCAAAGCATGACTCCATAACTCCATTGCTGCTGGCGCCCTGTGGCCCTTACTGTCGCCTCAGCCTTCAGCTGATAGCGACTGACACCGGAGTCACTTCTCGGAAGGTGCTGCAATTGCAGTCGGAACCTCTCTTCCGGATTCTTCAGAGTACCACTCACCTGCTTCCAGGATCCATGATTGACACTCTTCCAGCGCCGGCTTGTGGCAACACGCCCACCGTCGATGTCGACGTTCAGGCCTGACTGAATCCGCTTTTCGTTTCCCCAGCCATCCGAATCTTCAAATGTCCCTGGCAGAAGCAAAAGGATCAGTCCACGCACAAACTCCGTCGTCTGCCGATCCATTGGAACCGGCTGCTCATCGCCTGGCGCTGGCTGGGAAGAATTCTCTGCCGTTTTCCCGGACCCAACCGCTGGCACCGGATCACGTCGCGACTCATCCGCACTCACTGGCAACTTCTCAATGCCAAAAAACACGGTGGCTGCAAGGATCATCATGGTTTGAAAGACCCGCGACCCACCGAACGACCAGTTGCTCGCTCTCACGATCATCACATCCCTGAAAGAACCCATATCTCCTGCTGACATCTGCTGTGACAGCCGCAGTTCAACCGGCCGCAGTTTAACATCAGAATGAAGGTGCGAAATCGAGCATCGATGAGATTCGCCGCCGATTTGACTTTGTCAGGCTTTGAATTTCGGGTGGTGGCCCCTGCTAAAGGTCCTGCAGCCAGGGGATCTTTAGCAAGATCCACTACTTCCAAACCGTACTCATTTTCCTGACGGAGCACCCGGCTGGAGCTCTCCCTCGCACCCTGTCCGTTCCTTCCTAATTTTTCTGCCAAGTAATTTTTCTGCCAACTCCTGATGTACCTCGCATTGCCGTACCCGTGAAGATCTTTCAGCTGCAGCTGCTCAACAAAGTGGGTTTCGAACAGGTTGAGGTGCTTCATAAGAATTCCTGCTTCGCCGCCTTTGGCGCGGTTAAAGCGCCATCACGATGACAGCGAAGTGGGAAACCGATCGTGCGGACAACAGTGCTGAGTAGCGAGTCCCTGCCAATTGCTGTCCGGACTCGTCAGGGCATTCTCATTATGTCTGATAGTCATCGTCCTCAGGCTGATAACTGTTTCGGTGAGTATTCAGCTGCTGTGATCCATTGCCTGATCCCGGTATCACCGGCTGAGAAGGGCGATGGCCCCCAACTTTTGGCGAAGGTGCCGGGACTCCGGGTTTGTTGGGAATTTTCCAGGCAGGGTCATTATTTTTCTCCACTTTTTCAAACATTGGGTTTTTCCCCCACACTTCACATTTGTCCTGAAGAGCCTTATCCCTCATAAAATTAGAAGCCGGAACGGTACAGGCTTTACCATTCTCCCATATGAGGACATGAGCACTGTCTTTCAAAGCATCCATTCCGGCGAGTTGCCTCAGTGCGAGCACCAGAGCGTTCACATTGCAGCGGTAGTGGCCCGTTTTTCCGGTGATGTACTGGATTTTCCCGTCAATCACCTGCCATTCCCCGGCTGCCTTCACCGGTTCGCCGGAAAGGAACGAAGAATGGTGAAATTCTCCCGTCTTATGGGAACCTGTGTAGAACTCTCCGCCGGGGCTCAATACCCAAATCCCCCAGCCAGCTCCGCTAAATACTGTTTCCAGCTTCTGAATTTTTGTATCCAGTGGACGGTTCGCCCAGTGAAGCACTCCTTTGACGATATCAACCCTGTAAGAGACTCGAGCTGCAGCGTCCAGATATCTGACACCACGGATAAACGCAGGAGCTAACTTTTGTATTGCCTCCTGGGACAGGTTCTCCCGTCGCATCAGACCGCAGACGTCGAGGTAAGAAAGGCTGCCCATCCACTCATAAAGTCGGCGACCCGGTGGCACATACTTCTCAAGCAGTTCAATCAGATTTCCCATCCTGTGACCAGGATCCTCTTTTTCTTTCAAATAATCCGTACCCGGGCCCCTGGAAAGCGGAACCGTTGAACGGTGATTGCCAATCCTGTCAACGTGTCGCGTTTTTCTGGGCCCCGTCGGCATTGATCCGGCGAACCAACTAATTTTCGTGTCGATATTCGTAAAGTTGACCGGCGGCGATAAATGCGAAATGGCCTGATCGTCAGCTGTTCGGAATCCGCTGGGGCTGGCATGATCTATCGGCTCGACACCAATTCCCGGCAGCGCGTTCTGAGCGACCGCGTCGAATTGCTCAGCGGGAGTTGATCCCGCAAGCTGAATAAGTCGCGTTGTATTGCAGAAAACGGCTTCAATCTGAGGTTCAGTCAGATTGTTGTATTCGTCAGCCATGATGTCGCCTTCACAAATCTGAAAATCGCTCGTACGGAACTTTAGAGATCCGTCCGCGGCTGTGTGATCAACAGTGATTACACACTCCACACCGCGTTTGCTCATAGTGCCAAGCAGCGGCACAACGACGTTCAGACAGGAAAGTTTGCATCTTTTCCGAAATCTGCTGAAAATAGCTCGGCGACCCGGCCGACGTCCGCATCCACTGCTGCACAGGTCAGGTTCTGGAAAACGACTGCAATTATCGGCATTCGTGTTTCGGACGCCTCACTGCTCTGCAGCCTGTTGCCGGACCCACCGGGTAAAAAGCCCCATTCCGGTGAGGTTGAAGGCCATCAGAAAACCAAGGCCGAGTGGTGACCATGTCAGCGATACTGACATCAGAATGGAGACAATCAGAGCAGCCAAACCGGTGATGAAAAGAAACCCAACGTCCGCAGAAAGTGCCAGAAATGTCGCGGATACAGCAGCCGTCAGTAGCGGTATGACAAGCAACAGCTGCTGCGGATGTTCATCAGGACAATTCCACCAGACGGCAAAAACAATCAGTGCCGACGTCGCCACGTTGGCCCAAAGAATGATGCGTACTCGTCGACGCAGTGAAGTCGGAACAAACTGCAGAGTTCCCTGTGCAGCAACTTCCAGAATCATCTGCACCAGAAAAATCGTCGCCAGTGAAATCAGGATCGCTATCTTTGGAAAGTTTGGATGGTGCCGAAGCAATAGTACCTGCAGAAACTGAACAAGCGGAGGTAGCGGCGCAAGCGTCAGACACAGCGTTCCCCATTTGCTGAAGTTCGTCAGGTGCGGATCAATTCTGGATACTGTCCTCGCAATCTGCTGCGCCATCGAATCGGAGCGTGCCTGGATACTTTCGCCGTTCAGAAACGCCTGCAGATCTTCAGCCAGTAACCGTGCCGAGCTGTATCGCCGTGACGGATCCTTCGCCAGGCACTTCAGGCAGATCATGTCCAGACTGCGCGGAACTTTCGGAACAAGCTGCCTCACGGCCACAGGTTCAAATGTCCGCACCTGCTCCAGAGTTTCCAGAACCGTCTCGCCTGAAAACGGGACACGACCAGTCAGCAATTCATACATGATGACGCCCAGCGAGTAAACATCGGTCGCCGGTCCAATCTCGCTGGTGCGCCCCAGTGCCTGTTCCGGCGCCATATAATTTGGTGTTCCTTTGACCGTTCCCGTTCGAGTCTGGTCGCCTCCGTCGTCAAGCCGTTTCGCGAGCCCAAAGTCAGTGATTTTAGGCGTTCCATCGGCCGCCAGCAGGATGTTCGCCGGCTTGAGATCACGATGGATCACCCCATGTTCATGTACATACTGAATGGCATTCGCGATCGTCAGCATGAATGCTGCAGCTTTGGAAGGAGAAACGGGATTTCCCGTCAGAGACTGCGACAGACTGCCGCCATCGACGTACTCCAGAGCAAGAAAGGGCCGTCCATCATGCTGAGCCACTTCGTAGATCTGGATAACATTCGGATGCCTGAGTCTCGCGACCGTTTCTGCCTCTTTCCGAAAACCCACAAGATCCGAGACAGAACAGTGGCGGCCTGCAAGGACCACCTTTAATGCGACAATCCGATTAACGGCCTTTTGTCTGGCCTTATAAACGATGCCCATACCGCCGGAACCCAGAACTTCATAGAGTTCGTATCCTGGAACTGCTGGCGGCGTTTCTGTGAGGAAATCGCCGGAGACATCGCCTGTCACGGGCGGGGCGATTTGCGTGAGCAACCTGCAACGGCGCTGGATTCGATCCCGTAAATGTTGCCGCATGTCCGCATCGTCGGCACAGAGTTCTTCCGGCGTGAGATTATTACCCAGTCTGTATTGCTCTTCCCACTCCGCCAGCAATTCAATGATGCGGTCCTGAGATTCAGCCATCGTCAGGCAGACTCCAGGTCATCACCAAAGGCTTCTGCCAGTTTCTCGGTCGCCGCGACCCAAAGATAACTCACTTTACGCGGGTGTAGTTCGAGAACCTGAGCAATTTCTGCCTGCGGAATTTCGAGGTAATAATGCATTTCAAAGACCGACCGTTCATCCACATTCAGTTGTTCGACCCGGCGATGAAAATCAGTCCACATCGCAAGTTTTTCCGGGTCGTACGTCAGCTGACCGCCCTCGGCATTCCCTTCCGCAGTTGTGCCCCCGGCAAGTCCGAGCATCTCCCGGCCAGCCAGTCGCCGCTCGCGTTCAGCAAGATCCAGCAAAACCTGACGGATCTTGTGGGCAGCCAGCCGAAAGAAATCAGCAACACTTGGTGGTTGTGTTTTTTCGAGCGTCTGCAAAAGGCGAAACCAGGTCTCATGGACGATACTGTGCAGATCGTGACGCGCTTGAACTGCCGGAAATGATCCCGTGAGAATCTTTGCGGTCAGGCGAGCGATTCGTTCATAAGCCCGCTCCAAAAGGACTCGCTTCGCATCGGTGTCTCCGTCCCGGATCCGCTGAATCAGTCCCTGCAGCTCAATTGACTTGTCCGAATCCATCAACGGTGAAGCCCAAAACAGGAATGACAGACTTGTCTATTCACTATGTGGTATATTCACAATGCTATGGGCAACTCCCGCAGCCTGTCAACGTGAAGTGTCCCTACTCAATGATTCCCACATGGTCAATTACAACAGTCGATCCCAGAGTTGTGCAATAGATCGGTACGAAATGCGATTCCGCATCGTCTTTCCAAATTGCGCAAAGTTGAAAGTGCTGCCGGCATGACAGATAATCGTCAATTCCACCGCGTAACGGCCGTGTCGGCTCGTCAGGAACATGTAGCTCGGCGTTACTCATCAACGAGTTATCCGGCAGTACAGATCCCTTTGAACGATCTGAAGATCATTTCCATCTATGAAATCTACTGCTGTTGAAACAGCAACACGGACCCCTGTCAGTCAAACAATCGACAGCTATCGTTGCATCCGGATCGTATGTCAGGATCCTGAAGTCCCCGGATGCCGATCCTCGGGATTCAGCAACTGGCTGCCAAAATCAATTGAGTTCGCAATTCGTGACCAGCTGGCAACGTCCCTGTATCACTCCATCCATTATTCATTTGAGGTGTTCAGTCATGGCAAAAAAGAAATCGAGTGCTCGTGATGGGAAGAAAGTCAGCAC
Source organism: Fuerstiella sp. (assembly GCA_022843805.1). Taxonomy (GTDB): domain Bacteria; phylum Planctomycetota; class Planctomycetia; order Planctomycetales; family Planctomycetaceae; genus F1-80-MAGs062. Next base: position 2,087 of record JALHMY010000147.1, on the reverse strand, counting down.
AAGACGGCCTCGCAAGCATATCTATGGCTCAGTAAAAGCCAGCGTCTCACTGCCTGCCGAAGTCGTTGAATGGGTCGCGCAATCTGGAATGTCACTTTCCGGGGCGCTCGCACATTGCGTCAGGGCTTCACGAGAGTTCAGGCAATGGTGGCAGGAACAGGATCGCAAATAACATCAACAAAAATGACTAAGCGGGTCGCGAAAAGTCATTTGACACTTCGTGTTCCAAATCCAACGGTTCGCCTGTGTTTCTCAAGGGTTGTGTCAAGAAACTTACTGCGACCCGCTTAGCCGAGACGGGACTTGAACCAAGTGCAGAATTCGCAGGAAAAACCGGGTACTCCGCGACATGGTGGCCAGCCCAGTGGCCAGATTGGCATTGATTCAGATCTTCAGGCCGTTATTGATGCGTGGCCCAGATTGCCCGTTGTGGCTCAAACACAAATCCTTTCGATTATCGCCGCGGCTGGTTTAGATCAATGACCGGCAATTCTTCCAGTAATGGTGCCGAGTGCCTGTTGGGGCAATTCAGTTTCCCTAAATTAGATGGTGAAAGAGTAACGGAGCACTGCGCTGTTTCGCAAACTTCCAAATGGCGGCGGTCGCCGCACCAGCTGATGGCATCGAAATCAAATGGAAAACGAAAAAAAATGACAAAATGTGATACCAATGCCACAATTATGTGATATTATGTGATTAAATTGTCCGATCAGGCATGATGGTCTGAGTATGAGGTAAAAGGATGTCGAAGTTGTTCGGTGAGTTTCACGTCACGCCAATTGGGTCTGCGATCAAAGATGCACAGTCCCTTTTTCCGAAGTTTCGCGATTACCAAGAGTTGCGGAGGCAAACTTTGAAGTTGGCATATTGGCCGGATGGCAAGTCAGTGTCGGGACAAGTGGCCGATATGGACTGGGAAGAAATCACCGGAATGGCCAAGCCTCGGGCGAACGAACTGAGGATTGATGATGAAATCGGAGGATTTAACAACCTTCGGATCATCTTCTATCTGTTTGAAAAGAAGATCATCCTGCCGGGCGATGTTCTTCCGCGTTTGTGGGTCATTTCTGTTATGCAGAAAAAGTCTCAGCGATTCTCTACCAACGATTTCGACACTTTTTCTGCAAGGATAAAAATTGTTCGAATTCGAAAGTACCAAGGCCATTTATGACACGGATTGTCCAATGTTGGAGGAACCGATGACAGTCGCAAAAAGTAAGGAAATAATGTCTACCCGTGATGCATTGTCGAATGTTTTGATGGAGAACGTCAAACTTTATGTGGCAATTCGAAATGCTTATGATCAGTGTGATCCTGAGATTCAAGCTGTTGTAGATTGCATGATCAAAATCTGGAACAACGAAGAGTCGACGGAGGACGAACGAAAGCGGGCAATACACACAATTATCGACGCCATTTTTTCCTGTGAGTCGGTCGACACTTTGGATTCTTGTGGCCATTTAGCGAAACGTGATCCGGGCGGTCACAACGTCGCAATGATTGAAGAGGAACAGACTTTTGCTCAAAGGTTGGGCATGCTCATGACGGAAAAACGAATGACACAAGAGGATTTAGCTTCCGCCATTGGCGTTGGCCAGTCTGCTATTTCGAACATGTTGGGTCGACAGTGTCGGCCTCAGCGGAAGACTGTAGCAAGAATCGCCGCCGCGTTGGGGGTCGAGACTCAGGAGCTTTGGCCGATAGAATAGGCTCTATGTGCTTGTTCATCGACTAAACCGGATGGCTCAGCTGTCCGGTTTTTTTTTCGATTGTTGAAGAGCTTAATGCCCCGCAAGTCAGTCAACTGAATATGCAACCGTGAGGAGACGAATGGCAATGAGTGTGACCGCACTTCCGGCGTTGAGTGTGACCGCACTTCCGGCGTAAATTCTGGTAAGACTGGTAGTGTGGGAAATTGGCCTCCATGCGATGCTATGCGGGTGTAACGAACCGTATGAGGCAAGGCAGGGAGGCCGGTGATGAGCATGACGACTGGAGATGAACTGAGCAAGTCTGATGTGTTTGTGAAATTGGCCGTCTTGTTGTTTCCCCTGGCTGAGGAAGCCGTTCGGCAGGGAATGACGATG
>JALHMY010000146.1 GCA_022843805.1 Fuerstiella sp. | reverse complement strand
TCGCGTCCTCCTTAGCGCCATGTCCCACACCAAAATCCATTTCACGAAGCGAAACAGATTTCACACTATTTGGATACCCCAATTCCTCCTAAAATACCAACTTTGCTGCTGCCTAGCTTCGCCCTCCCGTTTGCGAGGCAGTAGCAGTCGACCCGCCCCGAAAATTCACTCTTCGAATTCACCTTGTGGCTGTTTGGGAATGCCCGGTACAATACGACAACCGAAAAAGCTTAGACCCTCGTGTTCCGCTGGCAGCAGGGGACGGTGCTGGTCTGTCGACTGTCGCTGATGTCCGAGAATGGATGCTCTCATGCCCGTAAGTGCCGAACATTATGCAGAGTTTTTAACACGAATGGGGCACAAAGTTCGTGTTGTGGACGGTGTGTGGTGGTTTAACACAAGTCGCGGCGTGTATACCAGCTTTCCGTACGATCAGAATCTGAACGCGGAAACAGTTCCGTTTCGAGAAGTTCTGGGACGAGATGGTTTGGTTGCGCGTTTTGGCTGCTCGGTTCACCAGGGTGTTCCGAGTTTTCGATTCCTTTGTGATGATCCTGCTTACGACTTTCCAAATCTGCGCAGTCGTACTCGCACGCAGGTTCGACGAGGTCTTGAAGAATGTCAGATTGAGCCGGTCGAATTCGACGTACTTCGAAAGTCGGCAGTTCCGCTGAATGCTGACACATTAATTCGGCAGGGACGAAGCGTGCCGGCCAGTCTCGAGTCGTACTGGCAGAAGTACTTCGATGCCGCGTCGACGACGCCTGGTGCAGAAGCATGGGCCGCATTTGCTGACGGCCAGCTTGCCGCCTATCTGATTGCTTTCATCATGGAAAAGACATCGCATGTACTCATCGTGCGTTCGGCAACGACTCATCTGAAAAAGTATCCTAACAACGCTCTGCTTTTCCGCTATCTGCACGATCGAATCCGTGACCCGCAGATTGACTGCATCAGTTACGGTTATGAATCGATTCAGTCGGATCTGGGTTCACTGGATCAGTTCAAAGTCGGCATGGGTTTTCGCGCGGCAGAATGCGGACAGCGCGTTGAGATTTCACGATGGCTCAAACCGTTTGTGAATCGGTATACCGTCTCCCCGGTTTCCTCAATCCTTCGACAAATGGGAAATGGGGAAGCCTCAGCCAAGCTCCGCGGCATCCTGAACTGGTATCAGCAGCAGCCGATATTGTCATCAGCAGCAGCCGACCAGTTGTCAATTCGACCTGCCGCATGAACCACGGCTTCGCCGCGAGAGGAGGTCTCTACCACCTCCCCTCCCACGCAATAAACCTCCCCTCCCGCGCAGCGAAGCGAAGTGGGAGGGGTCGGCCGAAGGCCGGGGGGGGGCCCCGCCGCGGATTGCACTCAACGCCGTACCGATAACACCCTCGCCCCACTGTTCACCAACCCCCTCCCGATCTCGCTGCCGCTCGATCGACCTCCCCCGGCTTCGCCGGGAGAGGAGGTTTCATTAACCTCCCCTCCCGCGCAGCGAAGCGAAGTGGGAGGGGTCGGCCCAAGGCCGGGGGAGGGCTCGCCGCGGGTTGCACTCAACGCCGTACCAAAAACACCCGCAACCCACTGTTCACCAGCCCCCTCCCGATCTCGCTGCCGCTCGATCGACCTCCCCCGGCTTTGCCGGGGGAGGAGGTTTAAAGTTGGGGGAGGAGGTTTAGAAAAACCTCCCCGCCCGCGCAGCGAAGCGGGAGGGGTCGGCCGAATATTGGAAACGCCCGGCATTCCCTTAAGCGGTTGATTCTGCATTCGCATCGATTGACTGCGCAGTCAGTGGCGTCGGCATGACTCGGACGACAGTTGCGCCAAACGTATCAAGGACATGTTGTACAAACGGGTCCTTTGACGGATCTATCTCATTCAACATGTTAACAGCAGGACCTGCGGCAGCGGGTTCAGCGGAGCTGGGACGTTTAGGTCTGGGGTCCGTCGTTGATTTTTCTGCAAGCGGAGCGGCGGGCTGTACCGGAACTGCCACAGTCGCTGGCTTCGGAGTGCCCGCAGTCGATCCGGCGACAGAGGGAGTGCGGGATATTGAACGAACGGCGACAGTCACCTGCTTTCCTGTCAGGTCCAGCAGAAGCTTTTCAATCTGCGACCGAGTTTCAGGCGACTCCAGCGACTTCTTCGCAAAGTCATATGCAGTATCCATCATGACTTCGACGCGATCCGTACCGGAAAGCGCCAGTCCTGAAGCCTGCCTCAGTCCTGCAGAAACGCTGAATGGCAGCTTCTCAATCAGTCGTTTCAGGACCAGGTCACACGTCTTATCAGACAGCTCAATGTCCGGACTTCGAGGACTGTCCACGGGTTTCAACGGGGCCGAGACTCCGTCGCTGGGCTCCTGCTGTTCAACAACATTTTCGGTGCTGGATGATGCGTCTTCATGTGACGACGAATCATCGGCCTGGTTTTGCGATGAGGGGGTTGTGATCTTGCCAGACAGCTCTGAGTTTACTTCGGCCTCAGCGTTTTTTTTTTCCGGGGGCACCTGAGGTGCAGTAATCGCGGGCGTCGCTGGAATTGCGGGCGTCGCTGGACTGGGTGCCGATGATGGGAGGTCTGGCAAAGCTGGAAGGCGTCCGGACAGTAGCTCGCTGAGTGCAGTCAGGTTTTCGAGCAGGCTCACCTGGATCAGTGCCATTTCCAGAATGGTGCGTCCGAAGGTACTTCGGAACATCTGATTTTTTGCATCTGCCAGAATCTGAAATGCGGCCATCACCGAGTGCATACCGAGTCGCATACCCTGGGTGCGCAGCGAATCACGAAACCGATCGGCCACACTGCACAGGCTGACTTCGGCTCCGCCGCTGAGAACCACCATCAGGTCTCGCACGTAGCCAATACACTGATCCATTAGTTCACCGGCCTGGACTCCAGCGCCGAGTGACCCTTCAAGAAAATTCAGCACCTCACCCGGTCGATGTTCCACAACCGCCGCAAACAGTTCCAGCAGGCGTTCATCGCTGGCGGTTCCGAGCATTCGATGCACATCATCTGCGGACACTGTACCATCGCTGAATGCCAGCAGCTGATCAAACAGAGACTGACTGTCTCGCATGGATCCCCGTGCCCGGCGAGCGACCAGTTCCAGGGCTTCTTCACTGACCTCAAATCCTTCTGCGACAGCGATTTCACTGAGCCGCTGAGCAATGGACTTTTCCCCGATGGCTGAGAAATCGAATCGCTGACAGCGGGAGAGAATGGTGTCCGGAACTTTGCCCGGTTCGGTGGTGCAGAAAACAAACTTGACGTTTGGCGGCGGTTCTTCGAGAGTTTTCAGCAGCGCATTGAAGGCCTCTCGTGTGAGCATGTGGACTTCGTCAATGATGTAGACTTTGTACAGTGTTCGCATTGAACGCACACCGACATTGGCCCGGAGAGATCGAATATCATCAATACCGCGGTTCGAGGCACCGTCGATTTCCAGAACGTCAACGTCATTGCCAGCAGTAATACCTTCGCAGATTTCGCACTGATTGCAGGGAACGCCGTCTTTTACATGGGGGCAATTCAGTGCTTTCGCAAGAATTCGAGCCGTCGATGTCTTTCCGACTCCCCGAGCCCCTGTAAACAGGTAAGCATGAGCCACCCGGCCAGCCTTGATTGCATTCTGCAATGCGCGGGACACATGTTCCTGCCCAACGACATCATCAAATGCCTGAGGGCGAAACCTGCGAGCCAGCACAGTGTAATGTGAACCAGTAGTCACGACGTCACAGTCTTTCCAGAACAGTCAGGAATCAGAATGCTCTGACACTGAAAATCAACCTTCCAGATTCAATCGGCATGATAACAGAACGCCAGCCAGCATCTGGCAGGCGGCGAGCGGCCAATCTTCATCCATTCTGATGAATTTTCTTCGTTCTGACCACCAATCTTCAGAAATACAAACAGATGCCCGGCTGCCCGAACAGGAATTCGCCGCACACCCTGTATTTCAGCGAACGCTCAGTTATCATCCGGAAGTCCAGACTGAAGCAACAGCCGCGAGCCATCCTGCAGGAATCCACCTGAATGAACGATGTCGAAAAGACCCTACAAAGACTTGCACAGTACGACACACCAACCGTCTGCAACGCGATCGAACTGTTCAGCGTGCGACCTCGAAACACCGGGTATATGAACAGCTCGATCCGATGCTGTTTCCCGGAATTTCCACCAATGGTTGGTTTTGCACTGACGTCCACCTTTCGGTCCCAGCAGGCTCCGCCCGCGGGAAATGCATATGCGGGGCTGGAAGGTCAGCTGGCGGTTTTCGATACGCTTCCCGGTCCTCCGGTGGTGATTTTCCAGGATCTGGACTGTCCGTCTGCCGCAGCGACGTTTGGTGAGGTGATGTGCACAACGTATCAGCAATACGGTGCAAAGGGACTCATCACGACGGGTTCCGGGCGGGATCTGGATCAGGTACGGGCTTTGGGATTTCCCGCGTTTACTGGTGGAACATGCTGTGCTCATGGCTATTGCCATATCCTTGAAGTGAACGTACCCATTTCAGCGGGAGGCATCATTATTCGCCCCAGCGAACTGATTCATGGAGACTGCAACGGCGTGACAACGATACCCGCTGCAATTGCGTCAGAAGTACCGGACGTTTGTGCAGAACTGGTTACCGCAGAGCGAATTGTGCTTGACTATGTCAAAACACCGGGCCGAACGGTGAAGGGTTTTGGAGAAGCACGGGCAGCGATGAGTGCTGCATTCGATGCGATCCGAATCAGGCTGGAAAAACGATCCTGACCGCACTTTTTGATGAATGGATGCAACTCGATGTCAGCGTTTGCCGTCATTCTTCCCGCCGCCGGACAGAGTACACGCTTTACCGGATTCCGAAAGAAGAAGCCGTATGTTGAACTGAAGGGCCGACCGATCTGGGTGCGTACCGCGGAGCACTTTTTAAACAGATCGGATGTGTGTCAAACGATCCTGGTTGTATCCCCCGAGGATCTCGACTGGTTTCATGAACACTTTCGAGCCAATCTGGCGTTTATGAATATCACGGTTGTGGCCGGAGGAGCATCGCGCGCAGAGAGTGTAAGAAACGGCATTTCGGCGATCACGACGGATGCCAGTTATATTGCCGTCCATGACGCTGCTCGTCCGCTCCTGACCACTCGCTGGATCGATACACTATTTGCGGCGGCCATCAAATATCAGGCTGTTATTCCTGGGCTAAAAGTGACGAGCACCGTGAAACGAGTGAATTCTTCGTCAGCCATTGAATCGACGGTCGATCGCTCGCAGCTGGTTCTGGCACAGACACCGCAGGTTTTCGAGCGGCAACTTCTTCAAAAGGCGTTTGCCACATGTGCAAACCTCGCTTCTGTGACGGACGACGCATCGGTTGTGGAAAAATTCGGAAAGGCAGTGCATGTGATTGATGGCTGGCCGATGAATATCAAAATCACGACGGCTGATGATTTTCGGATGGCGGAACTGTTCATCAGCGCACTTCCGAAAAGTGAAGGACTCGCCGGTCTTCATCCGTTTGCTGACGAGATGTTGTAATGTTTCATTGTGGTGAGAATTTTTTCTGGCTGTCACGACGGTGCTTACACTTCGGTGTCTGCTGAGTCAGTGTCTGCTGAGGCTGGATAAAATATTTTATGGCATCTGTGACGATCAATTGCCCTCAGTGCTCCTCAGGCCTCAAACTTCCCGACCGAAAGATGCTGGGACGTACCGGAAAATGTCCGAAATGTGGGCACCGATTTGTCCTTCAGGAGCCTGACGATGTTCCTCTTGAGCTGGCGGAGCCTTCAGTTACCCCGCCAGCTCCGACGCCACAGATGGGAGCCGCTGGTCGCTGGATACCGGATGAAATTTCGGAAACAGGTTCTGCAGATCGCGGGATGAGAAAGCCAGTCAGTGTTGAAACTGGTCCCTCCGAAATTGTGGCGTCCGGTAAGGAGGCTGCAGATATTGAAGTTCCGGTTTTTGTGCCCCAGGTTCCGGAAACAGAGTCGACAGTCGCCAGCCGTGTACGCCGCCGGCGGAAATCGAATCCATCACGGATTATGGTGTTTGGTGTGTTATTTGCTGTCGTGATGGGAACGATTGCCGGAGGGATTTTGCTGAATCGCAGTGAGAATTCCGGTGGGGATAAAACTGTTCGAACTCCGCCGCAGGCCAACCCGGCGTGGGAGGCAGAGCAGCGGGAATTTGCGGCATCCAATGATAGTGCGGCAAGTCTGAGTCCCACCGATGGCGAACAGATTCCGCTGGACCTGATTCCCTTCACGCCTCATCTGCTGCTGCATCTTCGTCCTGCCGAGTTATGGCAGCAGGACCGTCAGTTGAACGAGTTCCATGCACTTCTGAGCACTCTGAGCATCTGGCTGAAGAGCCGGGTTGAGGAGATATCGAAGTTTAAGGCGGAGGAAATTGAAGAGCTGACATTTGCGGTCAATTTTGGAGCTCGGTCGACCGCCCCGGAAATTTCGGCGGTCGTGCGGCTAAAAGACGAACAACTTCCTGGCGATCTGATTCAGAGATTTAAGGGATCTGTCCGAACGGATCTGCAGGAAAATGTCCGTGAAGCAGGCGATCGAAGTTATCTGATTGCTGACAATCGGACTTTTGCCATAGCCCCGTCGAGTTTGTCCGTTGAATTGTCAGATGCAAGGCAGAATCCTGCAACGATCCCGCCGGATCTGGAACCTCTGCTGAACCAGACAGACCGGACCAGACATGTGACCCTGCTGTTCGATCTCAACTCCATTGATGTTCATCGGGAATACGTGCTGACCAGGGAGTTACAGCCGCTTGCCGCTGAATTCGTAAGCTGGATGGGAAAGGAAACAGATGGGGTGTCCTGGAGCATGCACCTGAAACCAAATCTGTTTATAGAAACTCTGATTCGCCCCACCAACGACAGCACGCCCGTTAAAGTGCAGAGAGCATTTCTGTCACGGCTGGACAAGCTTCCTGAACAGCTTTTTTCTCTCGCCCAAAAGATGCGGCCCTCAACGGACGGTGCCCGGCAGATGATTGGTCGATTTCCCGCAATGATGAAGGCCTTTCAGGTGGGAACGTCGGCCGATGTGAGTCCCCTTTATGTTCGACTTGTGACAATCCTTCCGCCGAAAGCGGCGTCAAATATTGCCGCCGCCAGCCTGCTGACATGGAATCAGTCACTGACAACTGATCTGTCGGCAGGTGCGGATGCGGCGGGAGCTGACTCAAAACTGCCGGAAAAGATTTCCGATCGTTTAAACATGCCGGTGCTTATCGATTTTCGCAACTTTCCGCTTCAGGAAGCGATGGCCTATATCAGCGACGTCATCAAAACTGAGATCATTATTGATGGCGACGCCCTGAAAGCCGCAGGGTTCACGCAAAACATGAACCAGACGTTCAATCTTGGAACTGTGCCGGCCAAAACAGCAATCCATGCCATCCTGCAGCAGTATGCGGCCGAACGTGATCCGATGGTCATCAGTGTCGACGAAGCACGCCGCAGGATTATCCTCGGTACAAAATCGAAAGCCGAACAGGACGGCCTTCCGATATTTGACACAAGTCCGACAGAGTAATTCATGGAAGGTGCCTGCCGGAGCATGTGAGGTTATCGAACAACATTCGGATATCGATTTACTGAAGCAGTGCGAATTGGTCGGCTGAAAGACGCCCCTGTAACCGGTACTCTGCCGCTGAATGAGTTTGGAATCACAGGCACCATCCCCGTGGCAGGAGCGGCCGTCACCTCGTGATCGCCCATCACATCGCCCATTGCCATTCTGTCTGATGGGGACATTGACCACATTGCCGGTGATCCCTGATACGACATTGGCAGTTGTTGTGGTGAATTCCATGCCATCGGAACTGGTGAAGGCTGCCATGCCATTTGAGCCGGAGCGGGCTGCCATGCCATCTGTGCCGGCACTGGCTGCCATGCGGATGGCATCGGTCGCGGGATGTATGCCATCTGAGGAACGGGCTGCGCGGGATACATTTGATTGCTCAGATATGGATAACGATTCGATGCAAACGGATAACGCATTGCAGGAGAATAACCTGCACCACCCCATGCCGATGCCGTCGCCATTGGATAGGGCTGGCTGGCCGGATACCGGTGAGTTCCCCATCCGGATGCAACAGGATAACCGGGATTCACAGAGGGCAACGGGACGGGACGAACGGCGAAATTCGTGTAACCCGGATTCTGGAAGGAGTATGGACTCGCAGTCATGTAGTTGCCAGGCATCGAATACGCGGTGCTGCCGTAGGACATTGAATTCTGCATCCATGCAGTTCCTCCGGGCATCATTCCAGGAGTAACACTGCTGGCTGATCCACCGCAGCATCCTTCAGAACTTCCGGGCATCTGCATCTGCATCTGCATCGGCTGCTGGTACATCGGCTGCGAGTACATCGGGCCGGGCTGGACATACTGAGTCTGCCAGCTGGTCTGAGGAACAAGCTGTGTCACCGGACGAGGCACCCAGACCATCTGATAACCACCGCGATCAACTGTCACGGGACGATAAGTGGTGACGGGTACCTGAACGGGGACAGGCTGACAGGTCATTTGCTGACAGGGATCACAGGTATCACACGGGTTACAGCAATCTCCGCTCAGCGGCGCTGGCTGATAAGGCATTTGATACGGCATTGGTGTCACCGCCATATTACCACAACCCCACCCTCCGGACTGCGGCATTCCCCACGGGTTCTGCTGCATAAAGGGAGCTGGCATTGCCAGCGGCATCTGCACTGGAGGCGGCGCGGGCATGGTCATTGGAACGGGCATTGGTGCCGCAGGAAACGCGGGCGCCTGAAGCCGCGGATACATAGGAGCGTAACAATTCCACGGCTTCAGCGGGTAGTGTCCCAGACTGCCGTCTTCCGTTCCTCGCATGTAGCCATACCCCAGCCAGTCATCGATAAATCGTCGAGTGGCGTAAGGGTTGCTGTGACCGAACCCGCAGAACCAGTGCAATGGATCAAACAGGGGAAACAAACAATTGGCTTCAGCAGAATCCAGCAGACTCATGAACAGCATGATGATCAGCAGAAATTTTCTGATGCAGCGTCTCATACAGATTCCTCGGACAGTCAATACAGAGGGCGAGATTCCGCGAGCCGGAGTTTTGGGAGAACCCCGAGAGCTCGCAGGAGAGAGGTCATGAAGGGAGGCTCAGGTTAAGAGTCTCAGCTCACGGAGAATATGGGAAATTGACTGAAGTTCTGCGAGGACCGATGTTTTGATGAAAGTCACTTTGCGATATCGGCCGGATTCGCCGATCAGCGGTATAAACCGGCAACGAGCAGCACAATGATGATCAGCAGCAACACGACAATGATCGGCAAAATCTGCGTTTGCCAGCGAGTTTCGGCAGAAGCTGGCTCCGTCGGCAGAATCTGCCGATGACGGTTTCCTGCCGGAGGGTCGAAGAGTTCATCCACAATTGACCGGCGGGATTTGGCAGGCTGTTCTCGCTGATCCAGCAGAGGAATTTCGTCGTCTCCACCGCCAATCAGTAATTCCCCAAGACGGCCCTGCATATCGCGAGCGCTGACCGACTGGGCCAGATCGTTCGGCTGCTCCATACGTTCCAGTAGCCGCAACAGTGAACCGGAGCCCTGAGGGCGTGCAATGCCAGCTTCCGTGGCTTCCCGGATCATACGTCGCACTGGCCCCGCGAGCACGGTGGCCAGGTCCGAGAGATCCTTTTCAACCTCTTTTCGCCAGCCGGATCCGGACACAGGGGGAGAAGCCGCCTGGAGTGCACCCTCATTCGAACCCTTCTCGGATACGTGTGCAGCCTTCAGCCAGCGATGCACACCAAAATCTGCGATGCAGACCTGAAGATTGTCTGACAACAGGATATTGTCGGGGCTGATTCCCCCATGAGACAATCCCAGATTGTGGGCCTGCTGCAGCGCTGAACAGACCTGCCAGCCAATTTCAATCAGGTCTTCGACCAGCAGCGGACGCCCGTCCCGGATTGCTGAAGCGAGACTTCGGGACTCACAGGCTTCAGTCCAGAAAAACAATCTCCCATCCGACTCACCATCTCCCAGAAACCTCACGACAGACTGATGTCGCAGGGTTTCCAGCATGCCGCGATCGGTTTTGAAAGCTCTTCTAAACCCCGGCTGACGAGAGATTTCCTGCTCAAACACTGTCAGACGAACCGGGTGCGACGTGCTGGAGATCGTTGCTGAACAGACACTCCACGGAGCAGCTGCATGGAGTGTTTCGTCAACCTGAAAATCGGACAGTTTGCTGATCATCTCGCCAACCGCCCTGATCAACTTCGGTACAGGGTTTCATTCCGAATTTTCGGTGGCCGGGGATTCAGCCGGGGTGCATCAGCACTCCGGTGAATACCAGGCAGTCTCGGACAGTACAAAAATCACGAAAAATCGTTAGGGTTTCCAAACAATCCGCCGCGCGACGCATTCCGATCAGTCCCGCCACGAAGATTCTGGTTCTTGGGGCGGCGGGGTTCAGCGGCAGGTTCCGGTTCCTGCTCCTGTTTTTCCTGCCGTACAGGTTCAGGACGCTTTTCGAGGGCTTTCAGAGAAAGGGAAACTCGCTTGCGTTTCGTATCAACTTCCTGAACCTGAAAGTCACGGCTCTCCCCAATTGTCAGAATTTCACTGACGCTGCCGACGCGACGCCATGCCAGTTCGCTGATATGAACCATTCCCTCAAGGCCTGGTTCCAGTTCCACAAAGGCGCCGAAATCAGTAATCCGAGTGACTTTACCGGTCACGATGCGACCGGTGGAATATTTCTCCGCGGCCGTTGCCCATGGATTTTGGGCAAGCTGTTTCATACCCAAACTGATACGTTTCTTCTCAACGTCCAGTTTCAGAACCTTGACATCAATTGTCTGCCCTTCCGCGAGCAGCTCATTGGGATGATTAATACGCGACCAGCTGATTTCGCCGATATGCAGGAAACCATCTACCGGGCCGATATTGACGAAGGCGCCATAGTCTTTGATGGTCTTAACCGTACCGGAATACTCCTGGCCAACTTCTGCGGCTGACCAGAATTCTCCCTCACCTTCCGCCCGTTCTGCCTGAAGCAGAGCACGGCGGCTGACAACCAGGTTGCGTTTGCGAGGATTGACTTCTGTGACCAGAACAGTCAGCTTTTGGTTAATATAACCGTCCAGCTCACCTGCAAAGCCCAGTTCAACCTGACTGGCCGGCATAAAACCCCTCAGTCCGCTGACGGTTACCTGAAGGCCACCTTTATTGACGGCTGTGACCAGGCAGTCGACGATTTGTCCAACGGCCAGGGCATCCCAGTTTCCTGCCGGTTTATGCCTGCCTTTGGGCATGCGTCCGCGAATCAAACCATCTGCATCCATGTCGTCAATGACGACATCCAGCTGAGCTCCCACCACGGGAGGCTTATCTTCCGGAAACTGTTTCAGAGAGACAACAACGTCGCTGCGAAGACCCGCATTGATGAAAACGTCATCTCCATGGACCTGTTGAATCGTACCGCGAACTTTCGATCCAGGACCGATTTCTTTGGCCTCTTCGCCGCCAGACGAGCCGCCGGCAACGGCTTCAGCAACAGGCGTCGGAACGGGTGCACCTTCCACCTGCATGACCGCCTGTATCTCTGCTTCCAGACCAGCATCCAGTTCGTCGGGACGAGGAATCTCGACGGAGCGCGTTCCTGACGGAGTTTCACGTTTGGCGCGAGGAGCTTCACCGGATTCTGCCGCCTGCTCTGCTCCGGCTGCCGCCATTTTCTCCCTGATGCGGACGGCGGCCGTCTCATCTGTCAATTCTGGCGCTGCCGCTGTTTCGCTGGCCATCACAGGTTCCGTGCCTTCAGCAGTCGCTGGAGCAACAGATGTTGTCGTTTCACTAACAACAACTTCCTGACTCACCGGCAATTCTTCCGGTGTGATGGCCACAGCAGGCTCCGGGGTTTCCGATACTGCATTGGTCACAATTTCCGCCGGTGATTGTTCGGCAGGGTTTGCTGCGCCATGGGGTGCGTCCGGAGAATTAGGTTGCTGAGGATCCGTGGTCATCTGATCGAGTCCTGTCAGAGCCGTCGTGTTGAAAAAGTCCTTTGGCTGGCTGGCAACTGTCTGACTTCAGTCGACACCAAACCACAGATTCAGGAGATCATGGAAGCGGCAGGATACCGAAACGAATTCGGGTTCGCCAACCGATCCGGTGGGTTCAGGGCTGAGGATTTTCAGCAATTAGGCAACGAAACCCAACCGCATCGTCCCCCTGATCCTCGCCAAACCCCCGCCGAGACGTCGAAGACAGCCTTTGCCAGTGATCCTTCCACGACCCACCACGCAGGATATGAGCAGCCGTTTTTCCCTCTGAACCGGCTTCTGATGCCTTCAAATCACCCGCACCTGCAGCCGAATCCCCAACAAATTCCCAGAGATATCCATGGAAGTCATAAAGTCCCCAGGGATTCGGTTTCAAAACGCCAACCGCCGGATCATTCCCTGCCGCATTTCCCGTATGCCATGCATATGCATCCAGTAAACCGGCCTTAACACCTTTGTCGTCCGGTGTCGTCGCGTCGTCCCCAAATGAATAACGAGTCGCCGTTCCAGCGCGACAACAGTATTCCCATTCCACCTCCGTGGGGAGCCGAACGACTTCATTGGCCGCGATCAGCTGTTTTTCATGCAGCATTGCCGTAAGTCTGGCACAGAATTTTACGGCATCCCGAAAAGTCATTGACTCGACAGAATTCCGAGGCCCTTTCCAGCGGCTCGGATTCTCATTCATGACCACTTCGTAAAGTTCCTGAGTCACTTCATAGCGGCTCATCCGGAAATGAGCCGTCATCGCCACCTCACGCGGCTTAATACTTTCGGATTCGCTGCTGGAAGTGCCAAACTGAAACTTTTGCGGGTAGATGCCTTCCCCCGGAGTGATTTTCACAGTCTCCGCGACAAACCGAGCCAGCACCTCGTCACGGCTCTTTGACGGTCGGGCTGAATCCGATGGCTTCACGTTGGGCTCCTTCGAAGGTGTTTCGTCAAATGGCCCCGCAGCAACAGGTACAACAGCAAAGCCCGGAAATACTCCGGATTCCCCCAGCACTGCCAGTGAAATCAAAAGGACACTCAATCGCCTCAGCATTCCAAACTCCTTCCACAGCAGGTCAGGTGAAATTCGTGTCATGGTAAAACTTCCTGCGGTTTTGCAGAGTTGAAGTTTTGAGTTCAAATCCCTGAACCATTACAACTCGTTCATTGTCGGATTGCAAACACTCGCGGTGAACCCGAACCACAAGTCCCATCGGTCCGCCAATTGAGACCCGCGATTGTGCATAAGATTTTGTATTTGCAGGAGAATACATAATTGTGTGAGTTTGGGCTGAGGTTCAATCCGGAACACCAGCCAGACTGAAATAAAATTCGGCTAAACTGGATTCCGCTGACGTTAGAACCGACTGATTCCGGCACAAAGGAGGTCTTCTGCAATGACGATTGTCTACCTTGACGAAAAGTTTCTTCAACACGAAACAGGCAGGCATCCGGAATGCCCCGCGAGACTTAAGGCGATTCATCAGGAACTCGCCTCTTCAGGTCTCATGACGAAAGTCACTCAGCTGACAGCTTCACCGGCCCAGGAGGAAGATCTGTTAAGGATTCATACCCCCGAACACCTCACGCACCTCAGCAGATACGCTGCAGCGGGTGGTGGAAGGATTGAAGCTGACACGGTGATGAGTGTCGCCTCTGCAGACGTCGCGCGGCGAGCCTGTGGTGCTGCCACAGATGCCGTGGAGAAAGTCATCTCGGGAAAAGACAATACCGCCTTGTGTCTCGTTCGACCACCCGGCCATCACGCACTTCCGGGTGCCCCAATGGGTTTCTGCCTTCTGAACAATGCAGCCGTCGCTGCCCGGACTGCCGTACAGAAATTCGGACTTCGAAGAGTGCTCGTCGTGGACTGGGACGTCCATCATGGCAATGGCACACAGGATGCCTTTTACGATGACGAACACGTCTGGTTCTTTTCTGCTCATCGATATCCGTTTTATCCGGGGAGCGGCCAACGGACCGAAACAGGCACGGCTGCCGGTCTCGGGACAATCTTCAATCTGCCCCTTCAATTCGGTATCAGTCGAAAAGACTACCTGACGGCTTTTGAGAACTTGCTGACGACTGCTGCCGATCAATGCAGGCCCGAACTGGTGATCCTGAGCGCCGGTTTTGACGCTCATGCTCAGGATCCGGTCGGCTCTCTGGGTCTCGAAACTGAGGACTTTGAACCGCTCACGACACTGCTTCAACAGGTCGCCAAAACGTGGGCGAAAGGAAAACTGGTGAGTCTGCTCGAAGGCGGATACCATACGCAGCGACTTGCCGAATGTGTCTCAGTTCACCTTCGGACCCTGATTTCCGGTCAGAATACGGCCTCACCTGCGTCACAAATCCCATAAATCCCCACCTTGCTCATCGATCCTGCCAAACCTGCACTTGTTTCGCCTGTTTATCGGTGCCACCATCCCCTTGTCGGGGTTTATACACATTAACAGACTTCTCCATGTTGCACGGAAATAAACACTGATCGCATGAACAGATTCTACTGATCATGAGCGGTTTAGATCTGCAAGGGTAACGGATGTCAAAGATTGTTTTTGAGTGGGATCGTTCGCAGATTCTGGCGGCGCAGGGCGAAAAATCTGGCCGGCAGGTGACGCTGACTGCTGCGCATTTAATCAGTCGCAGTGATGAACCCGGGAATGAGCAGACGATTACGGACAGCATTCGGAAGCTGTTTCCTTCCACGGGAAAAAATCCGCTGTCCGCTGTTCTGATTCTTCCGCGTCAGCAGGTAACAATTCACAGGGTGCAGTTGCCGCAGGTGCCGGACCATGAGATGCCGGACATTGTGCGGTTACAGGCATCAATGAAGCTTACCGTCCCTGTGGAAACGGTTTTGCTGGATTTTGCTCCTTTGCCGGTAACGGCGGGAAGTACGACGCGGGAAGTGCTTTTGGTAAGCACGCCACAGGATCAGTTCAATTCCATCAGGCGAATTCTGGCGTCATGTCAGATTCAGCTTGCAGAAGTGCGGGTCAGTTCTTTCTGTCTTGCGAAAGCGGCAGAGGCAGCCGACATCCTTAAAGCGCAGAGCGATCCGCTGGTGGTGGATGCCCTTGTGCTGATGCGAGAAGACCTGATCGAAGTGACTTTCGTTCGGGGCACCAGCGTCATTTTTGCCCACAGTGGTGCGTCGTGGTCGTCGGCGGACGGGATCGAAAAGGCAGTCCGTTCTGAGCTCAGCCGAGCTCGAATGGCGGCATCGGAAAGTTTGGGCGAATATCGGATCGGACGGCTGCTGTTGCTCGGACGCCCGGAGGTAACGGGGGCGGTTTCGGAGCAAATTGTGAGTCGCATGGACAATGCGACAATCGAACGCGTTGATCTGTCAAAACTGTTTACATCCTCGTCATCAAAGACGGGAGGTGTGAGCCCCGAGATGTTACTGGGGATTGCCGGCGTGATTGGCGACGACAGTTCTTCGCCGGTGACTTCAGTCGACCTGTTGAATCCCAGAAAAGCGCCCGAACGGCGTGACCTGCGTCGCGTGAAGGTTCTGGGAGGTGTACTGGCGGCACTGCTTCTGGTTGCCGTGTTATGGAATTCGCGACAGCGGGAGCTTCGCCAGATTCAGGAAGAGCAGGACGCACTCGATGCGGAAATATCTGAGCTGCGAGACGCTCTGAAGAGGGGTGAACCAGATCTTGCCCTCGCCGGTATGGTTAGTGAATGGGCCAAACGCGACATTAACTGGCTGGATGAAATGACTCGGCTGAAGGCATTGCTGCCGGGAAGCGATCGAATGCTGATTAAAAATGTGCAGGTTGGCAGCAAGGCGGCCAATGGAATCGGAACCGTTCGAATCGACGGAACTGCGAAGAACCGCGAAGACGTTGAACTGCTTGGAAGAAAACTAACCGAAGCCGGTTATCTGGTGATGCCCTACAATCCTGGAGATGCTCGAGTTTCAGGCCCCTATCCGGTCGGGATTACTCTGCAGCTGACCATTCCTGATCGAACTCCTCCTCAAGCGGGCAGGAAGTCATAATAATGGACGAACAGAAACGAAAAAAGATCCTTGTCGTCGTTTTTGCTGGCGTGATTGCCATTGCTGGCGGACGGTCATTGCTGGGACGCATCTTTTTTGAACCGGTGCGGCTGGCAGAAGCAAAAAGAGACGCTGCAGCGAAATCGCTGGAGGCCATGCAGAAAAAAGAAGTGGATCTGAGAAGCGCCCGCAACCATCTGGACGAATGGCGTGACATGAGTCTGCCGGAAGACACTCTGATTGCTCAGCGTCTTTATCGCGAGTGGATTGAGAACCTCGCGATCAAATGCGGATTCACTGTTCAGTCTGTCGAGCCTGGGGCCAAGAGTGAACAGCGTGGCCGATATTTGACGGTATCGGTGGACCTGAAAGGTGAAACCGATCTGCCAGGTCTGAGTCGCTTCATGTATCTCTTCGATCAGGCAAAACTGCTTCACAGCATTTCGCTGATGAAAATTAACAGCACCGGCACGCAGGGAAATCCTCGACTTGAGGTTGCTCTGACAGCCGAAGGAATGAGTGTTTTCAGCAGCAAAACACGCAGCGACTTATTTTCAAGGACTGGGCTGAGCAAGAGTATTTCGGACTCGGAAACATCGCTTCAGGTGCAGTCAGCAAAAGCCATCGCTGAAGAACCGCCCTTTCTGGTGCAAATTGGTCGCGAACTGGTCAGAGTAACATCGGTTAATGGTGATTTATGGACGATTGAACGAGGCACACACGGAACAAAGCCCACAGCCCACAGCGAAGCCACTGTCGTTGAACTGCTCCCGGTACTCTGGGACCGCAGGCAAAAAGATTTTGAACAGTATTCGCAGTTTCTAAAGGCATCGCCATTCGCAATTCCTGCCCCTCCCCGCACATGGAATCCAAAGCTGACAGGACTTAGCGACAGGACGATTCGACCCGGAGAAGAAGTCCGCGTGACTCTTAAAGCCGACGACATCAATCCGGAGCTGGGGGCCGCACGATTCACGCTTCTGGAGTCTGCCGAAGGGATGACACTGGATCCTGCAACCGGCGAACTGGTCTGGAAGACCGCAGACAGCCTGGCGGCCGGGAAATACTCGGCCCGAATCGCTATGACTCAGGAAAAAACTCCTGATGCCAAAGTTGAGGCTCAGATGTCCGTCACGGTTCAGATTCCCAATGCAACACCCGTCGTAAAATTGCCGGAGTCGGCGATCGTTGTGCTGGGACAGCCGTTTGAGGTCACAGCCACCGCGACTGATGACGGTCCTGCAGAACAGCTTACATTTTCCATGGCCGCAGGATCACCGGAAGGTCTGACAATTGATCCGAAATCCGGAGTGCTGAAATGGACTCCGGCGATGAGTTTCAAGCCAGGACCTTACGAGGCGGAAGTCAAAGTGACTGACGCCGGTTCTGAACCTCAAACGGCTTCGCAGAAAATTCGCCTCGATGTGCAGGACGACTCCGCTGTGCTGACAATTCTTACCGGGGCCGTTTCGAAGGACGATGTTCGCTTTGCCTGGTTTCGCAACAAGGGTACCGGGGAACGCATGGAACTCCGAGTGGGAGAACGGATCAAAGTATCGGAAATCGATGCAGAAATCTCCGCGATTGAAAGTCGTTCGGTCGTGCTGATGGACAGTCGTGGTAAATGGAAGCTGGCCCTGGGTGATTCCATTCGTCAGCGTGTGCTGATTGAACCGGCGGTTGCCCCGGCAGCAAATACGTCTTCTACTGACCGTTCTCTGGAACAGGCCACGCCCACCTCGGCAGTAAAGCAATAGACGCCTGGTGTCATTGCGCGATCACGAAACACGGCAACTCGACCGCTCGTTACATGCTGGTTCAGGCCGCTCAGCAGTACTCGGGTCAGCCAGGTCCGCCGGGAAATTTCTTCCAGAGAATCAGGCGTCGCAAAAACCACAACGTGGCCGTCGTCGCGACGGCACCACAGGGGTCAAGTCGGAAGCCATTCTTCCGGGAGGCGGTCGCTCCGTTCGTTCGCTTGATCCGGTCTTCCGGAACGAAGGTTGACCCATGCGATCGCCCCACGTAGGCGAGTCTCTCCGAGACTCGCGAATCCCGACGTCTCGGAGAGACGCCGCTACATGGCTGAGATATGTCACCTGAAAGATAGTAGTCATCACTCTCCGAGTGATGCTCTGCGATTCCAGGAACGCTGGAGTTCACTGATCGCTGAAGCACCGGGAGGGCGAGGCTCCCGCCGAGCCGATCACACCGGGAGGGCGAGGCTCCTGCCGAGCCGATCACACCGGGAGGGCGAGGCTCCTGCCGAGCCGATCACACCGGGAGGGCGAGGCTCCCGCCGAGCCGATCACACCGGGAGGGCGAGGCTCCCGCCGAGCCGATCACACCGGGAGGGCGAGGCTCCTGCCGAGCCGATCACACCGGGAGGGCGAGGCTCCTGCCGAGCCGATCACACCGGGAGGGCGAGGCTCCCGCCGAGCCGATCACACCGGGAGGGCGAGGCTCCCGCCGAGCCGATCACACCGGGAGGGCGAGGCTCCTGCCGAGCCGATCACACCGGGAGGGCGAGGCTCCTGCCGAGCCGATCACACCGGGAGGGCGAGGC
>JALHMY010000145.1 GCA_022843805.1 Fuerstiella sp. | reverse complement strand
TCCCAGGGCGTTGCCCTGGGCTTTCACCTTCCGGACCTTCGGCCCCGAGTTCTGACGTGCCGCTCATTTTTTATCACACAAAAGATGTGTGGTACGATGAGCCGGGAGGGCGAGGCTCCTGCCGAGCCGAGAGAGCTCTTCTCGGCTCAGCGGGAGCTTCGCCCTCCCAATCTTCGGCTCAGCAGGAGCTTCGCCCTCCCAATCTTCGGCTCAGCAGGAGCTTCGCCCTCCCATCTTCGGCTCAGCAGTAGCTTCGCCCTCCCATCTGCCGCGGTGCCTGGTATGTTTTCAACTGCCGCTCGCCTAACGGACAGGCACCCAGGGGTTCCAGGAGCAGTAATACATCGCTCGAGGAACAGCGGCATCCAGCAACTGATCAGCCACGGATGTGGCGGGACGCGTTTCTGCTCCCAGAAACAGATCGATCAAACCGGGCGTATCGCGATACTCAAACACCTCATGGCGAGTCAGCGACAGTTCAGAGGCCAGAGCCTTTGTCGCGTCTTCCACATAACCGATTTCATCAACCATATGGTTTTCGAGCGCCTGCCGGGACGTATAGATCTGTCCGGTTGCCAGTTTCCTCACCGCTTCTTCGTCCAGTTGTGATCGGTTTTCTGAGATCACTGACACAAAACGATCAAACGAATCTTTCAGGATCGCGTTCCAGACCTCCCGTTCCGGCTCTGTCATATCGCGAAATGGATTGAGCGTGTCCTTTAGTGAGCCTGTCATCAGAGGTTCCACTTTGACGCCGAGATTCTTTGCGAGCTCCGTTGCGTTGTATCTGGGGATGATGACTCCGATTGAGCCGGTCCATGTCGTAGGCTCTGCATAAATCCGTCCCTTTTGTCCGATGCCCATGGCAATGTAGTATCCGCCGGATGCGGCCAGGCGTTTCATGGCTACATGGATAGGCTTCACTTCCGCCAGCTTTTGCAGTTCTGTGTACAGCTGGTGACTGTCAGCAACAAGTCCTCCCGGACTGTCAATTGCCAGCACCACACCGCGTACCGTGGTGTCTTTTGCCGCCTGTTTGATTTGGCGGAGCCATCGTTCTGTGAAGGGAGGGCTGATGGTTCCCGTAAAATTGATCACAGCAATACGGTCAGAAGCTCTGGCATCGCCCGAGATCCTTTTCTCTGGCAATGATTCCGGTGAATTTGCCAGTTGTCGCTGAGCCACCAGCACAAAGTTCATCAGCAGCGAAGCAATCATCAGAGCTGCCAGCCAGCGATTCAGACGGTTTGGCCTCGCCGCGGCAGCAGCTTCAATGCGTATAACGAATGTGTCTTTAACCAGCTCCGCACTCTGGCCGGGCTGCAGGGTGGCGTCGGAGTTTCGACCGGGAGATCCGCCTGCCGCTGATGAATCCGCTGATTTCATGAAACATGGTTCCTTCCGAATATGTGCAGAGAAAGTGTGTTCGCAGTCATACGCCGATGACTTGCCGTGCAAAAGTCCATTATACAGGCAACGCGGCCGAGGGCACGGTGTACAGATCTCGATGTTTCCACCATTCTGCAGAGAGCTGATCGGTCCATTCAGATGCGGCTTTGCACGGATTGAGAGGCTCCTGCAGCGTTTTCGCATCCGGATTTGTCTGGGATTTCGGCCGGCGCTGGTCGATACAATCTGTATAATCGTTACTCGCTCGATGTCCCGTAAGGGATGATCGGCAGAATCTGCCGCTCAGACGGAGTACTGTTCCCGGAACGCCGATTCTCGTCGTCCGCGAAATGAGCTTTTATCACGTGGCGAGTTCACGTCAGTGTTCATCAGAACTGAAAGACAAATCGATGGCTTCAGGTACAGCACTCAGGATTGGTGGTCGGAATCTGCGATGGGAAAGAACGCCCGACTATGATGCAGACAGCCTGCGTGTCTGGAACAAAAGCGTGGGTTTTTTGAGGGATCCGGAATTCAATGCTGCATACAGCCGCGGCATGATGTCAGGCCATCGAATTGGCGGCAGTGTGGATACCGATCTGCATATTGAATGGCGACTGCACACGGCGCTCTGGGCCGCAAAGCACGCTGTGAGCCTTCCGGGTGCATTTGTGGAATGTGGTGTGAACACCGGAATGATGTCTGTCGCGATCTGTCACTACCTGAATTTCAACACGCTCGACAAAGACTTCTTTCTTTTCGACACGTTTTGCGGAATTCCGGAACAGCAGGCAACGAAGAGTGAATCCGGAAATGGTGTTCGTATCCTCAAAATGAACCAGATGTATGAGGACTGCTACGAAATCGCACAGCGAAACTTTGCCGACTTTAAGAGGGCTCATCTGGTCCGCGGCATGGTTCCCGAAACATTGACAACGGTCAGTATCGATCGTGTTGCATATCTGTCGATCGACATGAACATTGTGTACCCTGAGATTGCAGCCATCGAGTACTTCTGGGAGAAGTTATCGCCCGGGGCCATTGTTTTGCTTGATGACTATGGCTGGAAAGGCCATGTTGCTCAGAAACAGGCGATGGATCAGTTTGCTTCTGACCGTGGCACGAGTGTTCTTGAACTGCCGACAGGGCAGGGCGTTATCATTCGTACGCCGTAACACATATCGCGTTGAACTTTTTCATCGCTGGCGGGCAGAGATTCAGGTCCGTCCGGATTCCTCTGGTGAAATCCGGACGGACCCTTAGCATAATTCAGTTGTCGCCGCCCTGCGGTTTACTGTCAGCTTCCATAATGCGTTCCAGGTTGAAACTTCCGGGCTTCCGGCGTGGCGGGAATTCACTGAAACTTTGCAGCCACTGGCCGACATAGCCTGCAGCCTCAGCGATCAGGAACATGCGATCGAGGTACCATCACTGGAATCCCATCGCGTTTTCGTGCTCAGCCCTTTCAAGATGATCCCTGCGAAGATTTGCAGTCGTCGGAGCACGCAGTTCATTGAATGGCTGCTGCCAGACGCTGAGACCTTCTCTGCCCGCTCCATGATGTCAAAAGGTTTTGCATTGGCTTCATCGTCAATTGTCTCCATGCGCTTCCGAATCAGGGGACCGGTATTCGCGTGATATGGCCGTCCGCGAAGCTGTGAATCACTCCGCGAGGACCAAATCTTTTGAACTGAGCGTCTTTCGGGTAGTCAGGGTTTTCCGGTTCTTCCTCGGCGTTCAAATGATAGAGGTTTCCGAAGAACTCATCAGAATCATGTTTGGTGGGCAGCATTTCGTCCCCGTTAAAGTTCGGAGTTCTGTACCCCGAGATTTCGTTGTTATGTGCGATAATGATAAGCTTCCGGA
The DNA here is from genome assembly GCA_022843805.1 of Fuerstiella sp. Taxonomy (GTDB): domain Bacteria; phylum Planctomycetota; class Planctomycetia; order Planctomycetales; family Planctomycetaceae; genus F1-80-MAGs062. The sequence continues at coordinate 16,330 of JALHMY010000145.1, read as the reverse complement.
TGTCATCACCCCGGATGACAGGAATATTCGGCTTTTTGGGGCGCTCTGCGTCGTCGCAGCGACGCCCGGGATAAGTCAGGGAGCACACAAGACGTCAGTCCGCTTCATGTTGCTGATGGAGTCCACAGGGTTTACGAATGCTTAGGTTGCGACCGTCACTCCCTGAACAGGAGCCCCGGCACTGGTCAATGGCGTTCCGATTCTTCGGACGAAACAAGTCCTCATAAGGAAATTGGAGAAGTCGAGTGAGATTCCAGTCCTGGTTCTATTCCGGCCGTCCAGCCACAAGTCGGCGACAGGTGAATCAGGTACTGGCAGACGACTGGTGGAGTGTTTCGTCCGAAGATCTGCTTTCGCAATCTGGTTCCACTCCGGATGGACTGACTCATTCTGAGGCCGAGAGACGTTTGCAGCAATATGGGCCAAATTCGATCGAGGCGGGCAGCCGGACGACTGGGATCAGCCTTCTTCTCAGTCAGTTCCGAAGTCCCCTGGTTTTAATCCTGATATTCGCTGCCGCAGTTTCCGTAGCAGCTGGCGAATGGCCGGATGCAGTCATTGTTCTCGCTGTGGTACTCGGCAGTACAACACTGGGATTTCTTCAGGAATACCGGGCCAGTGATGCAATTGAGAAGCTGCGGTCAAGGGTGATGCTGAAATCCGGAGTGCTGCGGGATGGAATTTCGTGTGAGGTTCTTTCCGGCCTTGTCGTGCCCGGAGATATCGTATTGCTGTCCGCCGGCAGCCTGATTCCGGCTGATGGGATTGTTCTGAAAGCGAACGACCTCTACGTCAGTCAGGCGGTACTGACGGGCGAAGTCTATCCGGTGGAAAAGAAGGCGGGGGCCGTGGCGAAGAACGCCAGTCTGGCAGAGCGAACGAATTGCGTGTTTATGGGGACCAGTGTTCGGAGCGGAACGGCCAGAATTCTTGTCATTAACACGGCTAAGGCGACCGTCTTTGGCCAGATTGCAGAACGATTGAGACTGCGTCCTCAGGAGACGGAGTTTGAGCGGGGTGTCCAGCACTTCGGCTATCTTCTGACTCGTGTCATGCTGGTAATGGTTGGTATTGTCCTTGCAGTGAACATTATCCAGTCAAAGCCTGCGGTCGATTCACTGCTCTTTGCTCTGGCTCTGGCTGTGGGCCTGGCCCCGGAACTGTTGCCTGCCATCATCAGTATCACCCTGGCCCATGGTGCACAGAAGATGGCAAAGAGAGGAGTGATCGTCCGACGGCTGAATGCCATCGAGAATTTTGGAAGTATGGATGTACTGTGTACCGACAAGACCGGTACTCTGACCGAGGGTACGGTCATGCTGCAGGATGCGTTTGATTTGCACGGTCACACTTCTTCCGTGGTATTTCGGTACGCTCTGCTGAACGCTGTGCATCAAACGGGTTTAAGCAATCCACTTGATGATGCCATTCGGGCCAGTGCTCAACTGGCTGAAGCTGATATCCGGGAAGAAACCAAAATTGACGAAATCCCTTATGACTTTGTTCGCAAGCGACTCAGCGTTATCGTGGCAAACGGGCAGGGCAGTCGGACGCTGATCACAAAGGGTGCACTGGTCAATGTTCTGCAGGCCTGTACGTTCGTTGAAGACGCGGACATTGTCCGACGAATTGATGAAAATGTCAGATCGTCAATTATGGAGCAGTACCGAAAATGGAGTGCAGACGGTTTCCGAGTACTGGGTGTTGCGGCGAAGAAGGTGGAAACACGATCCGGATCATATTCCCGCGAAGATGAAAATGACCTGCAGTTTGCTGGCTTCCTGCTATTTTTTGATCCGCCTAAATCAGATGTTGCTCAAACGATCGCCGAACTGAACAGGCTGGGTGTGCAGCTGAAAATGATCACCGGCGATAATCAGCTGGTTGCCCGACACGTTGCCGACGTCATTCATATTTCGGAAGGAGACCTGCTGACGGGCAGTGACCTGAACGACATGGGGGACGAGGCGTTATGGCACGCTGCGGAGCGCACCACGATTTTCGCCGAAGTTGATCCGAATCAAAAAGAGCGGATTATTCTTGCTCTGCAAAAAACCGGACATGTGGTTGGCTATATGGGCGATGGAATCAATGACGCCCCGGCACTGCATGCTGCAGACGTTGGAATCTCCGTCAATAATGCGGTGGACGTGGCAAAAGATGCCTCCGACATGGTACTCCTGGAACAGGATCTCGACATTCTGCGAGATGGTATTGAAGAAGGACGCAGAACGTTTGCAAACACTCACAAATACATCCTGACCACGATCAGTGCCAACTTCGGCAACATGTTCAGCATGGCTGTTGCTTCGCTGTTTCTCCCGTTTTTGCCGCTGCTGGCATCACAGATTTTGCTGAACAACCTTTTGTCGGACATTCCTGGTACCACGATCGCCAGTGACAATGTTGATCCGGAATGGGTGGCACGACCTCGGCGCTGGGACAACCGATTCATCAGCCGCTATATGATCGTCTTTGGACTGGTCAGCTCAATCTTCGATTTTTTAACCTTCGGAACACTTTTGTTTGTGTTCCATGCGAGCGTGGCGGAATTCCGTACCGGCTGGTTTATCGAGTCTCTCTTAACGGAACTGGTAATCGCCCTCGTCGTCAGAACTCGCCGATTATGCTTTCGCAGCCGTCCGGGACGACTCTTATTGGCAAGTACAATAATTGTCGTCTGCGTTACGCTGATACTGCCCTGGCTTCCGGTCAACTCATGGTTCGGCTTTGTACCTCTCCCAGCACCTCTGATGCTGTTTTTGATCAGCCTGACGGCGTTTTACGTCATCGTCACGGAAATGGTGAAGAAGTATTTCTACGCCTGGAGGGCGTAAACTCAGTTCTTTGGTCGGAGCGTTGCGGAGCCCAGAATCTTGTCGCCGAGCCGTGTGGTGCCTGAGAAGGCAAGGGCAGCTTCACCGTTCGCGACGCGCCCTCGCATATACAACTTCGCGCGTCCGACAAGTGGTGATTCAAGCACCAGGAGCCCGTTCCCGGTTGCGGGCGCTGTGCCACTGACAGGAAACTCCGACTTTTTTCCGTCCGGTGCAACAATGGCCACGACGCCGCTAAACCTGCGTTCGCTGCGTTCAGAAACGGAAACAGCCCACTGAGCAATTCGACCGCCTGTTCTTGCTTCACCAACCCACACGACGCCCACTCGAAACTGATCGATTTCCTCAGCCTGCGAAGTCCGTTCTTCTCCCTTGAGCTGAGCATTTTCCTTTCGAAGTAATTCGATTTCCTTTTCAAGCAGTTCGGCAGACTTTTCGGCTAATCCCAGTCGTGTTTCGAGGTCGCTGATTTGCCGTTTCAGGTCCGCGACGTCTGTGTCGTCAGATGCACTGACAGTGCAGGCAAATAACACGGTGCTGCAGGTTACAAACAGCAGGATCAGAGTTTTCACAAACACGCTCCGGGCTGAATAATACGTTCTGTTAAAGTCGCGTTTGTAAGCTTAGCGGCATCAGCGGGCCATCCTGAACGACTGCTGAAGCAGATTCAGCGCGGCTTTTCCTTCCATCGACCGGTCTCCTGCGTCATCCGGATTATCCTGGAGAACAAAGAGTCGGGTCTGCTGATCGCCGGATGGAAGGCGATAAATGTCGATGGCGAGCTGGCTCCCGGCAAGGTCAGCGATGAGGGAAGTCCCCGCGATTTCTGAGCCATCCAGCTTGATTGGAGTAGCCTTTGAAATCATACAATTCTCCTTCCCGAACTGTTCAGACATATTGCCTGCAAAGTCTTCCGTTGTGACGCTGGCGTTCATCACGAAGTACATGATCGTGTAATCATTGCCGCTAAGCGTCCAGTTCAGACTGTCACGGTTGTCCAGATCCGCTTCGAAGGTGAATGTCCTCGGGTAACGGAAGGAAATTCCACCATACGGAAATACTCGGAATTCTTCAGCTGTCAGTGTCACTTTCGGATTACTGAAAGCGCCCGCCAGGGAAACCGTTTCACCTTCCGAGATCGTGAGTGATTTGTCGCCGACGCGCAACTGGTATTTGAGCGCGGGTTCCTTCGACTCGTCGGGCGCAACGGGCTTCTCCTGTGCCGATGCGGAAGTCCGCGTCTCGGCGATGAACGCCACAGTCACTGCCAGAACCAGTGGGAATAACTCAAACCAAATGCCACAGCGTTTTGACTGACTGACGGAAACGTCGAGCTTTTCGGGCATGGCAATGATCATTTAAGGCATGACAAGGTGCGGGACTTGCCATCTGGAATGGGACAACAACAACGCTGTAAGGCGAGCGGCAAAATTGTTTCTACCGGGAGGGCGAGGCTCCTGCCGAGCTTTTCTCGGCCTTACCGGGAGGGCGAGGCTCCTGCCGAGCCGAGAGAGCTCTTCTCGGCTCAGCAGGAGCTTCGCCCTCCCATCTTTTTTGGCTCAGCGGGAGCTTCGCCCTCCCATCTTTTTCGGCTCAGCGGGAGCTTCGCCCTCCCATCTTTTTCGGCTCAGCGGGAGCTTCGCCCTCCCATCTGCCGCTGTTATGAGTAGAGCTCTGCGATGACGCCGCCTTTTTCGACGAGCGGTGTTGGACGCCCCGACGGAGTAATCCAGTGGCTTCCAGGATCAATGCCAAGATGACGGAATACAGTCGCAGCAAGGTCTCCCGGCCCGAGAGGCCTTTCCTGGATTGCACCGCCCCGCCGATCTGTGGCACCAATTACCTGACCGCCCCGGATTCCTCCGCCAGCAAGCAGAAGTGACATCACGCTTGGCCAGTGATCCCGGCCAGCCGTTTTGGTCATTACAGGACTTCGTCCAAACTCACCAATCACCATCACCAGAGTTGTTTCCAGCAGGCCGCGCTGTTCCAGATCACTGACGAGTGCTGTTACGCCCCGATCCAGCACCGGCAGCATGGGAGTCAGACCTTTGGCGATTCCACCCCATTGTACCTCGTCGCCATGATGGTCCCAGTGGCCCCACGCATCGCTGAGAGTCACATAGGTGACGCCTGCTTCGACAAGTCGACGAGCCAGCAGAGCTTTTTCACCGAGTGAATCCCTGCCGTAACGGTTACGAACTTCGTCGGTTTCCTCTGCCAGATCAAAGGCCTTCTGAGCAGCTCCGCCAACGACAAGATCACAGGCTTCCTGTGTATACCGATCATGCTGCTGAAACCCAGTCGTCAGTTCTGTCTGCGAACGGAACAAATCCAGCTCACGACGCAGCATGGCACGATCCTGCAGTCGCGATACTTCAACGCCTTTTGGAAGAGAGAACTTTCCATTCACGTTGATACCGTCGAGTGGCTGGTACTGCTGACCCAGATCCCCGGCACCATAAATATCGGCAACCATACTCTTTGCCAGTGCCACGTACGGCGGCATTCCGGCCTGATTTGCTCCGTGAAACTTTGCGGCCACCGATCCCATCGAAGGATAGCCGCCACCCTGGCGACCAATTTCCGTGCGCTGAGCTTTGGGGTTACATGCCTGAAACGTAATCGGTGTGTGATTGCTGGATGTTGCATCCATCGAGCGGATGATGGCAAACTTATCCATCATCGCGGCCTGCAACGGCATGTGCTCGCAAATCTGAATCCCAGGAACTGAAGTCGAGATCGGACGGAATGGCCCTCGAATTTCTGAGGGCATCTCCGGTTTCATATCCCACATATCGATTTGACTGGGACCACCGGACAGCCAGATCTGAATGACGGACGTGGCTTTCCTGGCCGATCCCTGCCCGGCAGCCTGCTCTCGCGCCTGAAGTAACCTGGGCAATGACAACCCTGCCACACCTGCAAGACCAGCCTGAAGCATCCAGCGACGACGGCCCGTGCGGAACAGTGGACTGGCCTCAGGACCAAACGGGCTGGCGATCGCAGCCTGAATGTGGCGACTTGCATGCGAGCCAGCAGCCTGTGCTGCAGACACGGAACTGGTCGATTTGGAATGTGCAGACATTGTTCACCTCTTGAGCAGAAAGCAGAACTCGCCTGAAACTTTGTTATCAGGAAAGCCGAGGGACATCAAGTGGAAGGAAACGCGAAGGTGGGATTTATTCGGGAGAGTCTACTGATGACCTGCAGCGTTGTTCAGCAGCTCAGCTCAGTTTCTTTATTCTGGCATTACTGAATGCCTTTGTACACTTCAAATCGGTATTTGTTCATCGGCATTTGTATGGCGGCGAGCACAGAAAGACTGTTTTAGGCGACCGGCAGATAAAAACATACCAATCACCGCGACAGCCGGGAGGGCGAAGCTCCCGCTGAGCCGAGAAAAGCAAATGGGAGGGCGAAGCTCCCGCTGAGCCGAAAAAAGCAGCTGGGAGGGCGAAGCTCCTGCTGAGCCGAGAATAGCACGGCTCGGCAGGAGCCTCGCCCTCCCGGTAAAGAGCACGGCTCGGCAGGAGCCTCGCCCTCCCGGTAAAGAGCTCGGTTCGGCAGGAGCCTCGCCCTCCCGGTAAAAACGACTTGCCGCTCGCCTTATGGTCTGCCCAGGTCTGCAACGATCATCACAGGTGTTGAACGTTTGTTCGCTGGCCGCCTGAACCTCCGTTTCGATTATTCCACCTTTATCGGTTCGTCAGCAGGTTGTCCCTGTTCCGGCTTCTCCGGCCGTTTCCAGGTTCCATTGAGGATCTGAGTGATAATTTCCGACATTTCCGTTTCAGTGCCCGAACGGTAGCCAATCCGTACATGCTCAATCACATTGCCTGGCCCAATAATGACTGAGTGAGGGATTCCGGAGACGTTGAATTCGGCTCCCACAATTCCCGTACGATCCATCAGCACCAGAGGCGACAGTGAATGCTTCTTCAGAAATGCACGAACTGTCTGGGGAGTCTCTTCGAGGTTTACTGCCACAAACATCACTTTTTCCGGATCGAACTTTGACGTTTCGTCAATGTACGCGGGAAGTGCCTGAACACAGGGGCCACACCATGTCGCCCAAAAATCAAGAACAATCACTTTGTCTTTGTGATCCGGCAGGCGAAAAAGTCCGGCATCAATCGTCGGCAGCTGAAAACCAGGTGCAACCTCACCTATCATCTGCGACGCTGGCGATGAACCGCTGTCTTCCGGAATATCCCATTTCGGATCCGCTGCGTTCTTCGGTATCCAGAGAGTGTATGAGGCGGTCTGACTTCCGGTGTTCCAGTGTCCAATTGTCAGTTCCCGAATACCGGCGGCTGGCACAGAGCAGGCTCCAAGGCGAGCCGATGTTCCCATGAGCTGACCATTACTGATCGCCTTCGGATGCATGGTCAGGAAAATATCGCGATCCATCACGATCTGAACCTGGTTGCGATTTGCCTCGGCCACATCAGCGTCGTTATCAGCGTCGTTCCCGGAATCCAATTGGTTCTGAGCAATCGTTGCTTTGTTCTCTGGTGTCACCGTTTGTGCCGATTTCTGCGGGGCAGGGGAGGTGTCGTCGGAGCTGGTCACTGTATCTGAAGGAGGTGGAGTTTTCAGCCAGATGACTGCTGCCACGCGCTCGCGAGGAAGTTTGAATCTCTCAAGACGCGATTCAAATTCCACTCCGTCATCATTCGCATCAATCAAACGTCCTCGCAGCAAATCACCATTGGGTGCGAGAAGAACATGGGTCGGAGGATTATCGCGACGAAATCGAGGAATCGTCAGAGTTGCCTCACGTGCGTCTTCATCAATGAACTGTCGGATTGAGCCGCCGACGACATCTCGAACGCTGAATTCAGACACTTCAATTGTCTTGTCCGGGTCAGCCGCATCCTGCGGTTTGAATCCGCCAGCCGCGAGATTGCGAGCGGCCGCCTGATTGTTCACATTAATGATGTTTGCGCGAATCAGGATTCCTTTCGGATCATTTTCGCTGCGTGCCGCCGTGAAAGTCCTTGCCAGCTGTCCATCCACGGAAACTCGAATCCTGTCGCCCTGTCGGAAGATCGTGACCATTGCGTTTCTCTGAGTGACGCTGATTTCTTCGACGCTGTTCGCAGGGTCGGCAACCCGGCCAAATCGCCCGGCTTCAGCCAGAGATCCGTCCAGAATTGTCAGGGTATCCCCTCGGCAAACAAAGGAAATGGGTGTGCCGGCGGGAACATGACCCGGGAGCTGAGTATACATATGAAAGGTCAGAGTTGCCGCAACCTTCTGTCCCCACGATAGTCGAAACTGCACGACGTCACCGGCCAGGATGGACGTGTGGCCAATCGCTTCTGACGCTTTGAAGACAAGTCGTTCGGCGTCGTACTGCGGGCTGCCAACAATTCGACGCCAGCCCTTGTCCGCAAATCCGCGACGTCCCTCTTCATGCATCTGTCGCAGTTCAATTGCCCGAACATCGACTGCCGGAATTTCACTCATCTGACAAAACGGAGATTCCATCCGAATGGTATCACTGCGGCAGCTGAGCAGTCGACAGGGGATGACGTCGTTGTTGGTCAGATAGAGTACGTCCGGGAATCGATTGGTATCGACTGCCACCTGAGCCGCTTTTTGTCCTCGTACAAATCTGGCTGTTCCATCAGCAATCAGACTGGACGCATTCAGGCCCCCCAGCGGTTTCCATCGAACCGGTGAGTCTGATGTATCGTCAATTACCAGTGTGCCCTGCAGTGACCCGGATGGAAAATACATTCGATCAGGTTCTGCCGGCGGCGTAATCGTCCCTGTCAGCTGCAAATTCGCGGCGCCCTCAAGTTTGCTTGAAACTGGTTCGTCCGAATGCACGGTTTTCAGCAGCACTTTTCCATCACTGAGTCCCACAAGACTGCCGGAGATCGATTCCCCATCGGTAAACGTCAGTCGGACATCGGACGGAGGCACAGCGGATGCCGCCGATTCCTTCACAATCAGAGCACGAATTTCTCCCAGCTGAATACTGGATTCAACCGTACCATCACTCACCTGAACAGACTGCCTGTCGTCCGAGACTCGAACAATCTGACCATAGTGGACTTTGCCGTCAGCAGTATGCACCCGGCTCTTTTCCGACTGAACTCCCTGAAACGGAGTACCATCCCATTTGGCGATGCTCAGATGCTCCAGAGTAAGATTACGTGCGCCGTTTCTCAGAAGGATGCCTGACGTTCCAAAATCCCCATCGCTGGCAACGATTTCTGCCAGTTTCTGGCCGGAATCCGAAAAGACGGTCATCTGTCGTGATTCCATATCCACAAACAAAAACAGATGCACCTTTCGCTGATCATCTGCAAGTGTATCGACGCTCACAAAGTCATTCTGACTCATCGCCACCAGAGCATTGTCCCACGTCTCCAGACGAAGACTGGTTTCAGAATTACTTCCGAGGGAAAACACGAACGATGGCAGAGCATCCGAACTGATGACCAGCTCAATCTCACAGCGCGTCGGAAACTCCAGAGGGCGAAAAATGACGGACTCGGCCTTGGATGTCGTCAGCTGACCTTCAGAAATCTCGCTCCAGCCCGGCGGTTCTGTCCATTGCGCGAACAGAGGATGACGCCACCCGCTGAGACCCTGTGGCCCCAGAAAAACGACGCCCGGGCTGTCAAGGCGTCTGAGGCTTCGGATCTGGTCACGCCGCAGTTGCAATATTCCATGACGACTACTGTCAAAATGAAAAAGCTTTTCATCGACTGCGGTCAGATTGCCGAACAACAGGTCCCCGTTCAACATTGATACTCGAAGTGAATCGGCTATGGGTCGAGGTTCAGCCGGCTTTGCAAAAGCCACACTGGACAAAGCCTTAATGTCAATTTTCAGAGGGTCGGCAAAGACCGGAGACCGCCATGTCAGCGTCTGTTCATCTGCCGCAATCAAAGCACCGGGGAGGCTGTCGCCGGCGACCCAGTTCAAAGTGGCAGGTTCGCTGCTGATCGCTGTATCGTTTGCCGACATCGCGTTCTGCATGGGCAACAACAGCAGTGCTGCAGGCAGCCAGTATCTCATAAAGTCACCTGTACCTGCTCGTTCGCAAATCAGAGTCATTTCAGCATCAGTTCCATCAGCGTCAGCGCTCATAGATTGGAAGGAATCGATAATTCAGAGCCAGGGCCAGCATGGACATCGACGTTCCGTAAGCATGACCATGTCCGCTGGCAAAACTTCCATCGGCAGCCTGCGTGGCCTGTAACTGGCGGATGGTGAGCTGGTTCCATTTTTCCCAGGCCTCGATGTCTCCCTGAAACAGGGCCTGAGCCATGTAATAGCGGAAGTATTCCGGATACGACTGCTCCTGATGTTCAATATTCAGCACGGATTGTCGCTGTACGGCGACATATTCTTCCAGATCGCGACGACGTCCAACGGCATAGACAAGCGTGGCAATGGCCTGCAGGTTTTTCGATCCTCCAAGCCCGCCAAATCCACCTGAGTATCCGACACCGCCCTGGCTGGATGTCATCTTGCGGAAATACCCAAGTGCATTGTCGATACATTCATCCGGTACTTTAATTCCGGCATTTCGCGCGGCCAGTAATCCCATCAGTACCGCTCCGGTAACTGACGTATCAGCATCCGTCGATCCAGGTGAGTAGCGCCAGCCGCCCCACTGATTGTTCTTTTGTGATGTCACCGCACACCGAACGGCCAGCTCAAGTGCTTCACCAATGGACCGCTGCTTCTGCACATTCTCTGGCTCGCCAGCCCACAGCTGTTCTTCGTCGAGAACTCCATAAACCTCAGAAAGTCCCAGCATGGCAAATCCATGATGATACATGCTGCCTGGCAAATACCCCGTCCTGGGATCCTGGGACTGAATCATGGATCGAACGGCGCGACGGATGTTTTCACTGTATCGTCCGAAGTTCGGGTCTTCACCGCTGGCAAGGAACGCCATAACGCACATGCCGGTGATGCCTGTGTTGCCCGAACTGCCTGTGTAGCCAGTGCTCGCTCCCTCCCACTGGCCATCCTTCGACTGATTTTGAGCAAGCCATTCCAGGCCACGTTCGTAAATGACGTCCACTTCCCGGGGAACCGTACCACCAAATCTCAATTCCGGATCCTGAGCCCCAACCCGGTCTGCGAGAAGCCCTGAACCGACGAACGTCAGACCAGCGAAAATGATCAGACCTGGGATTTTCAGCAGCAGGTCGTGAAGAATTCTGACAACGTACATCCTTATTCCCATTTCGATAATTATCAGATCCTGCGGAAGAACTCAGACAGCTTTTCAGAGTCGATTACTTTCCAGTTTCGATCGCGTTGAAAAATGCATCCAGCCCATCGCGAAATTCTTCCGGCAGCTGACCGGCTGTTTTACCCGTTGACTGCTGAACACCTCTTTCCTGGATCACTGCGCTGGCGTCGGAGCCAGAACCTAAAAGAGCCAGAGCTGCCTGATCGGTTGTTCCGTCGCCTCCCATTCCGGGAGTTGATCCGCTGCCACCCCCGCCGCTTTTGGGATTGGCTCGTTTGGCCTGCAGCAGCAGCTCAATCGCTTCAGTTTCCGCGGCAATGACCTCCGGCCCGGTCTGCGACAATCGCAACAGAGCCATGGCATCTGCCATCGCATCTCCCGCGGCGTCCAGAATCTGCAGCTCCTGAGCGAATTTGGCATCACCTTCCGGCAGTCCGCGAATATCGGTCGACACCTGCAGTGTGCGTTCATGAAGGTCCGCCTGAACAACAGCCTGCTGCTGAACGCTGTCGGAATACTGAGCGGGCGGCATCGCCGGGCGTGCCTGACCAAGTGATCGAGTGGCATCGCGAAGATCAATTTCACCCTCAAGGATCCGCATGATTTCCAGCACAATCGCCGGAGGCAGGCTAGCCGAATTTCCGCCCTTACACTGACCACACTGAGATGCAGACACAAGCTCTTCACCCCAGCGGTCCAATGTATCTGCCCAGAATTCGGCTCTGGAAATTGAATCTCCACTGAGATTACTTCGCACTCTGACTCCCACGTCGGCCAGCTTCATGACAACCGCCGTCTGCTTCATTTCTTCCAGAATACGGACAAACTTTTCTTCCTTCTTTCGGCCAAGATAAGCTTCAAGGTCGGACTGAATCATCGAAACAAACCGGCTCTGCTCATCTTCCCGAGTCGCGATCGTTTCCGTCTGAGTCGACTGCCGTTCCTTCAGGCTGCCCCGATCAAGTCCGAATCCTCCGGTCAGCGTTCGATTCAGGTCCGCCGCTACTTCCATCTGTTTGCGAGAGGCGGCCTTGAAACGTTTCACGAAGGTACTGTTTTCCAGGTCATCCATGATCCGCTGCAGCTCATCCCTAACCTTTTCAAATTCCAGCAGCAGGTCCGCCTGTTCATCCACCGCCTCATCCAGATCAGACGGCTTTTTCTGAGTTTCTCCGTCCTGCTTCTCTTTCTTTTTCTGCGGAGGCCCGCCGTTCAGAACTGTGCCGGGGATCGAAAATTTGCCGTTCTTCGGTTTCTGATCAGGGTCGTCTGATTTCTTTTCTGAATCCTCTGGTTCATCATCCTGAGGCTTGTTGAATCCGGATTCCACGTCGACAAGCTGCGGCACGGCTTTGGACGGTGGTTTGGGTGCTTTTGCGCTTGACTTGCCTGCCGAATCATTTCGCAGATTTCCGGCCATTTCCGTTGGCTTCTGATCCTCAGCCGGTTCCCCGGATGTCTGCGACGACTGCTGACCTGGCGTTGCTGCGGCTGACGTTAACAGGCTGGCAATGGACGGCATCCGCCTGCTCGCCATCTGATCCAGTCGCTGCAATACACTGGCCCACGTTTCAAGATGCCCGACCAGCATATCCGGATTGCGCATTGCCTGCTGGATCAGCTGTTTTCCCTGTGACGTGACCGTTCCGAGCCGGGCGGCATTCGCCTGTTCGGCCGCCGCCTGCTGTTCGATGGTCCGCTGATTTTCCGGCTGAGCCAGAGCTTCTGCATTCAGCTGTCGAAGTTCACGATTCGTTTCGTGCAGTCGCATTTCTTCTTCATACACATCATCCGCCCGACTGGCCCAGCGACGCAGCTGATCTGCAATCCAGACCGCATGCTCCTCGGGCGTCATGACGTGAAGAACATAGACCGGCGAGTAAACTCGACCTCGATCAGGGTTATAATCTTCCGCCCATGCTCTCAGTTCCAGTTTTTGCGGACGCACTCCGTCAGTTTCCGCACAGAATGTTGCGACCGCTTTGATTTGTGTACCTTCAGGTTCCCCTGATACCACAACTTTTTCACCCGCGAACACTGGCTCATTGGACTTCGTGACATCATCACTGGTGTTCAGCGGCTTCACAGACTGGCTGTCCGAAACGACCGGGGCGCCCGGCGCGGGGTCCTCCGCAGGACTCGACTCGCTGTCCGGTTCTGACATGACGACGTCTTCAGGGGCCGCTTCCGAATTACCAGAGCGAAATGCAGGGCCTGTGCCCGAGCTGTTGCGAACCCGATCCGATGCACCCGTCCAGGCAAGTCCGACTCGCCTGACTCCAAAGTCGTCATCTGCCGATACATCAAAGGTAATCACATCTGTTGTCAGAACCACCTGCTGAGGTTCCTGCTGCTGACAGGAGACCGCCGGGGCTTCGTCATCCACTGCATTAATTTTCAGTTGAAATGGTTCACGAGGCATAAGCCCCAGTTCATCCTGCCATTCCAGTTCCAGAGCGGCAGAATTCATAACGGCAACCGGCTGGGCCACAATTCTGTTACCGCTGACGGAGGTCGGGCTGCCCTGGACGGAAGCCTCCCGAAGAGCCCGACTGATTTCCGCTTCAAACGCCGCACTCGCTCCTCGAACAAGTGATATCGAACCGCCGCGGACATCAGAGGTGATCGTGCGAGAATATTTCAGGTAGTCGGGCAGGGTGACGGTAGCTTTCAAAGAAGTCAGTTCGGGTCGCGTGGCCGTGGTAACCTGAATCTGATCCCGGATGTCCCCAATTCGTACATCAATTGTGGCCGACTCAGTCTGCGGCGGAATGAGGAACTCAAATGATTTGTCCTGACGGGGCGCGGGGATAACCGTCCGATGATTGACAATCATTTTTCCGGATTCAGGTGACCATTTTGTTTCGGGAAGCAGGTCTGCCTTTAGAACAAACTGTTCTCCCTTAGGCATATTGATCTGTTTCGGGATTCGTTCAATCTGAGCGAACGTGTAGCGGTCAACATGACGCCACGGCATAATCCAGCGAGCCAGTGCATTCTTCCCGGCGGCTGGCACAACGATCAGAGCAAGAAGGATCAGAGCAGCCGGAATTGCGGCAGCAGCGGCCCAGACTTTGTGTCGAGGTTTGGGGACGGCATTGGAAAAATCTCTGTCTCGGACAAGCCGATCAACATGCAGGATGGCGGCAGCTGCAAGCTCATGACTGCTACCCTGGTTTACAGGATTTCGTGCCAGCTCCACAACACCCAGAAGCTGATCGCCGAGTGCCGGGAATTTGTGCTTAAGCAGTGTGGCGACCTGTTCCATTCTCCGGGTTCCCCAAACCCAGCGATGACATTTGAGTGGGAAAAATACCGCAAGGCCCACACTGCCAATGAGCAGCAATGCTGTACGAAGCTCCGCCGGAGTATCGACAAATCGATCCAGAACAAAGACCGCCATCCACGAAATCGCGAGACCGAAAAAGCCCGCAAGACCACCTTCGGCGATCTTGACGAGTCGGACACGCTGCTGAAACTCTTCCAGACGAAGCCGAGTGGTGTCGGGAAGCCGCAAATCGTGTGATGACATCAGGAGGTCTCCTACGGGTTGTCGCGGACCAATTCTGCCGCGGACAGGGAAAATCGTGTCGCAGGACTGAATAATGAGTCGCCAGTATAGCTTTCCCGTTCGGCACAGACAGCCGTAAACCAGACGGATTTGATGACCCTGATGTCAAAAAAATGCGTTTTTTCCCCCTGTTCCAGAGCTTTGAATGCAATCCGGCTGAAAAACTTCGTGATGGAGAAATGAAACCTACCGGAAATGACGTATCCCTGTCCTGGCCCAGCCACCATGTTGCACAGGAAAGATAACAGCGTCAGAGGCAAGTTTCGTTCGGTCCATGACAGATAAAAGACACCATGATAAAGGACAACTGACGCCTGCCATCAATGAGTTTGCTAAGGGCAATTCGGGTTCACGGCCGGTTCACAGCCGATTAAGAATCAGTGCAATCTGGCGAGCATTATTTGTTTCAACTATTGCACCACAGTCATCGTGAATTGTCACAGTCTTCATGAAAGAGGGCGGCGTCTTAGGTCCCTATGAATTCAATGGGGATGCCGGCTGTGGTCAGTGCCGCTCCCAGGTCAACTGCCATTCGCCCCCCTTCGCTGTTGCCAAAAATGCAAATCACTCCCTGCTGTTCGTTCGTGGCAACGCTGGAGCGAATCGTGGAAACCACTGCTTCAATGGGCGGCTTCTGACCGAGTTTTCCGGAAGCTCCGATGCCAATCTGAACCAATTTCCGATTCGGCTTCGCTGAATAGTCGCCGAGCATCGAAGCTTTGAGACTCCGTTCAACCCATGATGGACCGTCTCCATGTCCACCCCCCTGAAATCGGATCACAAAATCAATATTTGTTGCGGAACTGCCCATGATTCGCTTCTCCTGAAAGCTGCCAGCGACTTTCTGAGTACGTAAATTTCACTTGCCGCGTTTTCCCGGTGTCTGTGTACTCACGTTCCTGTAGTCAGGCAGGTTCGATCGGTTTCTGACACCCGTGTTTCGAAATTTTTTAGATACCGCACGGCAGTTGTGGGGAAGTATGGGCTGAGGTGTGATAAATAGCGGCTTCACCCTTTCGGCTTAAAGGATTCCACAAAGTCCATCCCCGCCCTGACACCAAGCCGGGCCCAGCGTTCCTGGCGGGGCGTTGAAGGAGAGACTGCACCTCCTCCCGTTGCAATACTCTGTTGAGCCCGAACTGCGGCGAGGCCTTTCTTGATCTGATGGTACATCGGAACCCCCCAGACCTCCAGCACCCTGCCGACAACCGGATCAGTGAAAGTAATCCAGCGAGCAAAGGCGAAACTCCGCTCGCCTTTGCGTGCTGGCGAGCGGTGTGGCGTTAGCCCACCGAGTGCTACAGCCGCGCCTTCGAGGCCTTACCAAAACGCTGGCGAAGCGTTGTTGAAGAGCGGTTGCCTGTTCGCGAGTGACCATGGGCTTGAAAAAATTTGAGCCAGTCCCTCATGGTCGTCGGCGGGAGGTACAGGAACGCTGGAAACTCCTTTGAAGGCCTCGGAGGGCTGACGCCACTCCGCTCGCCTTGCGTGCTGGCGAGCGGTGTGGCGTTAGCCCACCGAGTGCGATTTCTTCCCAAAAGGGGTCAGTCCCAATAGTGTTCGGCACTGTGATTGCGGTTGATTGACGGCAGCGTGAGTTATGAGAGGATCGGCAGCATTTGGCAAACCGCTGACAAGGATCCAGCCACATCGGGCAGAGGCGGCTTAAGGCACCGCGCAGCATCGAAC
>JALHMY010000144.1 GCA_022843805.1 Fuerstiella sp. | reverse complement strand
GCAATAACCTCCCCTCCCACGCAGCGAAGCGGAGTGGGAGGGGTCGGCCGTCAGGCCGGGGGAGGGCCCGCCGCGTCTTGCACTCAACGCCGTCCCAATAACGCCCACGCCCCGCAGTTCGGCCCCCTCCCGATCTCGCTGCCGCTCGCTCGACCTCCCCCAGCTTCGCCGGGAGAGGATGTTTCATTAACCTCCCCTCCCACGCATTAACCTCCCCTCCCACGCATTAACCTCCCCTCCCACGCAGCGAAGCGAAGTGGGAGGGGTCGGCCGAAGGCCGGGGGAGGGCCCGCCGCGTCTTGCACTCAACGCCGTCCCAATAACGCCCACGCCCCGCAGTTCACCAATCCCCTCCCGATCTCGCTGCCGCTCGCTTGTCATTGCCCGCACACGCCAACTCCAGCTACGTGGATGGCGGCGTATGGGCCAACTGCCCAGCGATGGTTGCTCTGGTCGAAGCCACCTGCTTTCTTGACGTTCCCGTTGAGCAAATCGACATTCTGAGCATCGGGACAAGGGGTGATCTGAAGACGCTGTCGGATTCGGCTCTGCACTTCATTTTAAATCGGAATCGCAATGCCCTCAGCGACTTCGAGCGTCACTGCGAGCCCAAAATCAACCACTTTCACCGGCCGCCAAAGCATCAGGAACCGCCTGCGGGCCGTTCCTGATCGCTTCGTCGTCCGAAGACGCCTGAGGGATGAGCACGAAGGGAGGATCAGAATCGCTCCTGACGGCTTTCTTCCTACCGTTACCTTGCGTCGTTTTGGCGATGCATATTCTATATGCTCCGCCAAAAAAATGGGGGCTCAATCGACTCGCGGGGAGCTGGAAAACGACTCATGGCCAAAAGCGTGCAAGTGATCGGGCGTGTGGCTGAAAAGCGGGTTTTGGATACCGTGCTGGCGTCCCGGGACCCGGAGCTGGTGGCCGTTTATGGCCGCCGCCGCGTTGGAAAGACCTTTTTGATCCGCGAATACATGAAGCCCCATCTTGTGCTGGAAGTGGCCGGGATGCATGACCAAAGCACGGCGATGCAATTGGCCAGCTTCCTAATGTCGCTCCGAAAAGCGTTTCCCCTTGTTCCGCTGCTGCAGCCCCGGACATGGCTCGAAGCCTTCGAACTGCTGCGACATTGCCTCGACCAGCCCTCCCATATCAAAGGCAAGCGAATCATCTTCATTGACGAGTTTCCGTGGCTGGCCACTCGCAAGAGCAGCTTCGTGGCTGCTTTGGAGAATTTCTGGAACAGCTACGGCAGTCGACAGCGCGATTTGGCTGTCATCGTCTGTGGATCCGCCGCCGCGTGGATGATTCGCCATATGGTCAACGCCCGCGGTGGACTGTACAATCGATTGACGCGACGCATCAGGCTTGAGCCCTTCCGTCTGGATGAAGTTCAGCAATACCTGCAGTACCGCAGGATTCGCTGGGACCAGCGGCAGACCGTGATGGCTTATATGGCACTGGGAGGAATTCCCCACTACTTAAATCTCATTCAGCCTGGTCAGTCCGCCGCCCAATGCATCGACGCTGAGTGCTTTCGTTCCGAAGGGATGCTGCACAACGAGTACCGCAACCTGTATGCAGCCCTTTTCGAGTCCTATGCCACGCACGAAGCGATCGTCAAAGTCCTGGCGACAAGCTGGATCGGTCTGACGCGTGATCAGGTGCTCGCCAGGGCACAGCTATCCAGTGGTGGTGGTGTCACGAAGGCGATTGAGGAGCTTCAGTTGTCGGGCTTCGTGACGGAGACTTTCTCGCTGGACAAGAAAGCCAAAGGCAGCTTACTGCGTTTGAGTGACGAGTTCTCCGTCTTCTATTGGCACTGGATGCACTCCAGGGCTGCTGCAAATTCGTGGTTGCGACAATCCGCCAGCCACCGCTATGAAGCCTGGTGTGGCTACGCTTTCGAGTCGCTCTGTTTCAAACATTTGCAGGCGATTCGCAGAGCCATTGGTATCGCTGACGTGGAAACACACGCTGCATCGTGGCGCTACGTCGGTAAAACAGATACCGATGAAGAAGGCGCTCAGATTGATCTCCTGCTCGATCGCGCTGATCACTGCATCAACATTTGCGAAATCAAATTTTCCGACACGCCCTATGTGATCACAAAGAGCTGCGCACAGGCAATGGAACGCAAGCTGCGTGTCTTCCGTGCTCGCTCGGGTCGCAGGCAGACCCTGTTCCTGACCATGATCACTCCGCACGGCATCGCACCCAATCGGTATTCAGCCGAACTGGTTACGAATGAAGTGGTCTTAAAAGATCTTTTTGCGACATAGCCTCCCGCTTTGCTACCTTGATCACGGCGTGAAGCGTAGACACATTGACGCGGCTTGTTCGGCATGCTGGATGGCTATGTCAAATGCTGGCCCGCATGTTTCCAGGCTGAGCCGCAGGCTGGTCAAAGAACGGCCTGAGCTCATCGTGCGCCGCCAGCAGGGCTTCAACGCGGTGGAGCAATTCCGCATCGTTCGCACATTGTTCAGGAACGAACGTTTGTCGCACGCCGGGATCTGCAACAGCAACGGCCTGAGCGAAGATTTTCTGAACGACGATGGGATCTGCATTCATCGTCTGTCTCCTGGAGAGTTACAGTATCATGCGGAAAGTTGTCGAGAGCTGGCGCGCGAAAATGCAGAAACAGAAAAAATTTCAGAGTTTCGGAGAGTACTGTGACCCTGCCACGAATAACACGAGTCTTCGCGAATACGTGAGGAGCCAGTAATCCGTGTCTCCTGAACTGGCTGAGCTGAATCAGTTGGAAATCGATACTCGCAGATTTCGACGAACGGGGCTGCGACGGCATCGATCGCCAACCGTGGATCAGGTTCCAGGACTACTTGACTCGCAGCTTCGCGTCAAGTAAACATGGGTGGCCCCTTTCCTCAACGATCATTCCTTCCCGAACCAGGCTCTCGTTGCAAGCCGGTGGCGTTAACCGGCGAAACCCCGATGGGTCAGTCAACTCAGAATCTCACCCACCCACTGCTATAAGTCATCCGTTCATGCGCGTGTTCTCCCTGACCGTTGTGTTTTTAGTCCTCCCTGGCTGCGGTTCGAATCAGGAGAAATCTGCTGAGCAACAGGTGGCCCGGAACCTGATCGAAACCGCAGAGCGGATCGAGTCGGACAGACGAGCTGCGGAGGTCGCCGAAGCCGAGGCCCATCCAGCACCGGAATTGCCGTTGCCTGAGAGAATCGAAGACAGGACCGATGCGCGGCGGATGATGCTGGCCGTTCAATCACGCGTCAAAGGGAAACCGGCGATCGAAGTGACGGTCGGCCACCTGACCGCGAAACTCGAATACTCCATTCAGGAAGAAGCCCTGTGGATCAATGCGGTCTGCCGATTTCCAAAAGGTACGGCCTCGGGCGAAATCATCAATTTGCTTCCCGAAGCGATTGAGGCCACTCAACTCAATGTTTTCACCGGGATGTCCGAGTACGTGAAGCACGCCGCAACGGACCGCGGCTGGTACGCCGACGATGGCGCCGAGCACAGCATCCCGCCCGTGACGGAACATTTTTTTGAAAAGAGTGGAAGTCTGGCCAGCTTTGCACCTGATGACCAGCGCGGCCCAATCCTGACCCTGGGGGTCCAGTTCCGCGAATGATCGCAGGAAAACAGGCTGTCAACTTCGCCGCACGAATCGATGGAATGGCCATGCAATTACCCCATGGCTACCGGCTTCTGGTCGGCCCTCTTCGCCTGATGCGAGACCTGTCTTCTTCGTGGTCTGGTGCCAGGGCGTGAGAATCCGCGTCGGACGCTTTCCCAGCCCTGACATCGGTGAGTACTCGTTTGACCAGAGCGAAGTGGCGGTTTGGATCGAGCCAATACTGCTCGCGACGTGTTGTGTAGCGATGAACGAGCTGCGGGTTTGCCGGGGCCATCGGTACAATCCGGTCGGACTACCAAATCGAATTCCGGCGTTGCAGACAGGAACGGGTAAGTGAGGTTCTCGAGGTAGTACCATTGCGAATTGAGTCGGCAAAATTTCGCAGCCGGAGCAGTGGGCATCTTTTTTGATCAGCTGTCACCGACACATTCATGCCGATCCCGGTGTCGAGTCCGCCGCCATTCTTGCCCGCTGAATCTCGCGAAGCCGACAATCCATCCACCGGAGTTTCCCGGATCGCAAAGTTGATCGAGTTGCCGAAACTCGCTGAGAAAAACTCCCTGAGCCAGGTCCTGGGCATCCACGACATTCCCTGTCGCCTCGAAACAAACGCTTCGCACCAGTCCCGCATATCGGTCGTACAAATGACCAAATGCTTCGCGATCTCCGCGCCGAACACGTTCGACGAATTCTTCATCACGCTCGGGCATGCTGTCTCATTTCGGCACGAACCTTGGCCCGGCACTTTTAGCCCAGGCTCGCAGTTGATCCGGCGTCAGGTGCTGCAACATCAGATCAAGCAATTCCTGTTTCGTCGTGGCATCCAGCATATCATCTGGTCTGAAAGATCCAGATCTTCGCAGGGATGATTCTGAATCTGCTGTGCGAGCATTTGAAAGCGCCACGGTCTCCGAAATCGAACCAATGTTGGAACTCAGAAATTGAAACAGCGATTTCTGGATCGACGAGATCTGCGATTCCGTCAGCTCAAGATCACCCGAAATGAGTGACTCCAGCATCGCTGACGGTCCCTGAAGCTGCAGGCCGATTTGACGGAGTCGAGAGCGTTGCATTGAGGTCAGGATGTTGTCAATCTCGGTTTTTCGAGCCTTTGCCCGTTCGACGCGATCGAATTCAATCGATGAAGTCGAAAGCAGCGGCCCCAGATTGGATAGCTGATTCTGCTGAGTCTCATTTAAACGCAGGTCGGCCAGCACGGCAGGATCGTTCAGTAACATCAATTCGCGATCATCACGCAGCAGCGAAAGCCCGTCGCGAATCTGTTCGACTTTGCTGCGAGTTACCTGAAGCTCAGTTCGCACTTTGGAATCAATGTCCGAATCATCAATCAATGCCTGATAATAGACGAGGGCCGACGATAACAGCCTTAGCCGCAGTGTTTCTTCCATCGGCGTTCTTGAGAACTCATTTTCTGCCAGACTGATCATTTCGTCAGCCGCTGCCTGTGCCGTTGCAAGACGCTTTTCCGCCTGGGTGGCTCGTTGTTCTTCGCGATCCAGCGATTGCTGAGTTAATGACTTTTGATGTGCCACGATGGCGGTGGTTGTCGCGAGGGAAATCATGGCGACAGCCATCGCGAACAGCAGCGACACCACTGCCGTCGGATGACGGCGCATCCACTTGCGAGTCTGATCAGGAATCGTCGGGCGGCGAGCTGTGATTGGCATTTGACTGAGGTAACGTCGCAGATCATCAGCGAAGTGCTGAGCAGTTTCGTAGCGTTCGGCAGGAGAATGTCGCAATGCCTTGAGCGTGATCGTTTCAAGTTCTTCGGGAACCGATCGATCCAGTTGACGAAGCGGTCGAGGGTCATCATTCAGAACCTGACGCAGCAGAGTCTGTCGGTCTGTACCATCGTGAACGGGTTGGTGAGTCAGCAATTCATAAAGGGTGGCTCCAAGTGCATAGACGTCGCTGCGGTGATCGACCACACCTTTCGCACCGGACGCCTGCTCGGGACTCATGTAACGCATTGTTCCCAGCATGTCGCCCGTTTGAGTGACATGTTCGCCGGTTGTCACATGGGCGAGACCGAAGTCCGTAATCCAGATTTTCCCGTGAACATCAAGCAGCAGGTTCCCCGGCTTGACGTCCCGGTGAACAATTCCGCAGGAATGCGCATAGTCGAGTCCCTCGGCCGCATCTGCGACCAGCGATGCGATTCGCTGAACGCGATTAAGAATACCGCGGTGGCCGGGCAGCGGCGATGACATCGAACTCCGCATCGTCATGTCACCGCGAGACGCCAGCGTTGCAGTTGTCTGTAACGAAGTTGCGATCCTGGGCTCATCAAAGAGCTTCGCAGAAACCGGTTTGCCGTTGATGAGTTGCATGGCGTAGTAATGCGTTCCACGTTCGTATCCCACCGCGTAGACCGGAACGATATGGTTGTGGTGAAGCTGAGCGGCCGCCTGAGCTTCCAGCAGAAATCGTTTGCGGTGCCGTTCGTCCAGCGCTGCAGCAAAGGGAAGCACTTTCAGGGCGACGTGCCTTCCGAGCGAAATTTGAACGGCCTCATAAACCGTCCCCATGCCGCCGCGACCGATTTCCTGAACAATCCGAAAATCGCCGATGGGTTCACCGGTGCGAATTTCACCCTGGTCCGCCGAGCGAACATCCGATTTGCTTTTTACTGGTTCGAGCGAGCATGCGATCTCAATTCCTTCCAGATAATCGGTCGCTTCGTCACGCAGATCAGGAAATCTCGAAAGGTATTCCTCGCGATTGGGGCGCTCGCCAGATCGCAATGCGGCTGCATAGGAATTTGCAAGCTTTACAAGTCGAGGATCGATATCGGCGCCAAAAGCTTCCGCATCAGAGGATTCCATGTGGCCGGTTGAAGCAAATGGATCACCTGGCATCGTATTCTCCTTTTCTGACCTCCTGCTTCAGCTTTGCCATCCCGCGAAGCCAGAGTTTTTCGACACTGTCCACACTGCGATTCATCGACGCAGCGATCTCAGGAAACGAAAGACCTTCCAGATGCCGCATGATGATCACTTCGCGATAATCGTCAGCCAGTCGCAGCAGAGCCTCTCCGATAAGCTGCGTTTGTTCCTTGCCAGCGAGATGCTGGCTGGGTGAGCTGTGCGGATCGGCGAGCATGGTTTGCAGCGAGACCGATGATTGCTCGATCAACTGGCTAATCTGTTCCTCCAGCCGAACGTCTCGTGCCTTTGTGCCCACATAGTGACGCATTGTATTCGCAAGTCGAGCCGCAAGAATCGTCTTCAGCCACGCGATCAATTGTTCGCCTGTGTTGCCTTCGAAACGTTGTATCCCCCGATGGGCCTCCAGGAATGTTTCCTGAACAATGTCCGATGCATCGACTTTGCGGCGCAACGACTGACCAAGCTGCACGTCTGCAAGTAGCTTCAGGTATCGCTCGTGCGCAGCAAGTAACGCTCCAAGGCTTTGACCGTCTCCCTTTTTGGCCAGTTGGATTGTTTTTGCGATCTCCATAAATAGACCCAATGACTGACGGATCTGTGTGGCACCGAAAAGTCGGTCGCCGCGGAAGTGAAAATGCGGCACATTGTTTTAAGCATAGTCACGGAGTCACGGACTGATTCGTTTGACCGCCGGTCTTTTTGGGACATATTCACGAAAAACGATGTTTTCGGGAAACATTCTGTTTTCGACGGCGGTTTTTTGACGGTGCTCGTGACTTTCAGAAGGGAGAGACTTCGCCGACTTCTGATCTGGAGCGTCATGATGATGCAGAATTTCAACACCGTGTTTCTATTTGTCCTGGCCACTTCGGTTCGATTAGCAGGTGAGGTCGGAGTACAGGATGAGATTCCGCACCGATCAGGGAACTACCCTGCTCCGGTCAACCGCACTAACGAAACTGTCCTCGTTTCGGAAGAAGTAGATGAACCCACGATTGTGGGCACATGGGAATGGGCACTCGACGTTGGGGTGGAAGGTGGAAAGGCCAGCATGATTGTCCAGGAAAAAAACGGAAAGATGTCCGCGATCATCACTGCTCCTGATGGGAAAAAGTTGCCATCGGAGGATCTCACCGTAAAGGACGGCCGGGTGACTTTTACAATTCGTCCAGAGATGGGATTCGCTCGAATCGTGATGGCACACGATGGAAAGTTGAAAGGAGACGAAATCAGCGGAACGGTGAAAATCAAGGGCGGTCTCATGCGCAGGGAGAGTAAGTGGCAGGCCAAACGAGTTCACGAAAAATAGTCACCTCGCAGTCGCACAATTGCTGATGCCTCGACTGCAGCCATGGCTGGCCAGTACGCTGGTTTAATCGATGTTTTGGTTGAGACCAGCGGCTGGGAAGCCGCGATGGCCCACCATTCGATGCAAAACCGTGGGCTGGCGATATCGCCTGCCTATCCCGCGAATTCCTGTTCAGGGGCCTCATGAAATCCCGGCGACATTCCGGTGGTGGCGATCAGGTGACCATCGGCTAATCTCCTGAACTGCTCCGCAGAAAAGCACTCAACGCAAAAGTCTCTCGAAAAACCGTGTCCGTGATGAGACGTTCGATGTTCAAACTTACGATCCTTTCAATGCTCGCAATCACCGTGTTCGCCGTGGCGAAAACGTTGCTTCCGATATCGTCCGATGTCGACGTTATGTACAAGACCGCCACCGTTGAACGACGGACGCTGGCTCGCAGCATCAGTGCGACCGGAACACTGGAACCGCGCGACATCATCGACGTGGGAGCACAGGTCGCCGGCCGAGTCATCGAATTCGGTGTCGATGAGAGAACTGGCGAGTCAGTCGACTATGGTTCACACGTTAAGAAAGGCATGGTGCTGGCAAGAATCGATCCTTCCGTCTACGAAATCGAAGTTGAGATCGCGCAGGCTCAGGCCCGGCGAACGGCGGCGATGGTCGCTCAATGCACATCGCAGCTCAAAGAATCTGAAGCCGCGTTGCAGCGAAGCGAAGCGGAACTGCGACAGCAGCAGGCAAAGCTAAGTCGTGCGAGAAGCGATTGGGAGCGAGTCAGCAGACTCTCCAATGCCAGTGCGTCAAGTGCGGCCGATGTCGACGATACTCGCACGGAACTGGAAAGCGTTGAGGCAGCCGTTGCGATTGCGAATGCTGCAATCGAACAGGCAAAGAGTCATCTTGATTCCCGGAAAGCCGCGATTCGGGGCGCCGAGGCTGATAATGAGAATGCAATGGCGACGCTGAAGCGCGCTCAAACCACGCTGGCTTATTGCTCCATATTGTCCCCGATTGACGGCACCGTCATCGACCGACGCGTCAACCAGGGACAGACTGTTGTTGCAAGTCTGACCACGCCCAGTCTGTTTCTGCTGGCATCGGACCTGCGAGAACTCGAGATATGGGTGTCAGTGAATGAGGCGGATATCGGTCAGATTCGCCCCGGTTTGCCTGTCCGATTCACGGTTGATGCGAATCCCGATGAATGTCATTGCGGTATTGTTAAGCAGGTGCGGCTGAATGCTTCAATGAGCCAGAACGTAGTGACCTACACAGTCGTGGTCAGCGTCGAGAACACAATTGAATCATTGCTGCCCTATCTGACAGCCAACGTCGACTTTGTGATCGATGAACACGCGGACGTGCTGGCCGTTCCCAGTGCCGCGCTGCGTTTTGAACCATCGACCGCCAGGGGGTTAAGCAAACAGCCGCAGTTATCTGCTCGGCCTTCGGGCGCAGGTGCTCGACGTACAGTCTGGATCAGCGAAGCAACAGGCTTGAGGCAGATCGAAGTGACGACCGGAATCAGCGAAGGAAGTTATACCGAGGTCAAAAGCTCAGAGCTGACCGAGAATACTCAAGTCGTAGTCGGTGAGACTTTTAGAGGTGAGGACGCAGTTGTCTCAAACCCGTTCGTTCCCAAAATGCCGGGTACAAAGAGTCCGGGGACAGAGAAGAATTCCGATGCACAACGTGATTGAACTGACGGATATCGTGAAAACCTATCAGCGCGGCGAGATTACCATCCCAGTGCTGCATGGCATAACACTCAGCATTGAAGCTGGATCAATGACTGCCATCATGGGGGCTTCAGGATCAGGAAAAAGCACGTTGCTGAATATTCTTGGATGCCTCGATCGACCATCGGCAGGTACTTATCGTCTGGATGGACTCGACGTGACGCATTGCAGTCGCGATGAACGAGCAGAGATTCGCAACTCGAAACTTGGATTCTGTTTTCAGCACTTTCACCTGCTGCCTCGCATGTCGGCGCTGGATAACGTGACGATGCCACTGGACTATGGTGATTCGGGTTTGTCTCCGCAGCAGGCGCAAGATCGTGGTGCCGAACTACTCGCGCAAGTGGGCCTTGCGGAACGAATGGATCACGAGCCCGCTCAGCTTTCCGGTGGACAACAGCAACGCGTGGCAATAGCACGAGCGCTGGTCAACAGGCCTGCCATCCTGTTTGCCGACGAACCGACGGGCGCTCTCGACTCAAGGACATCCGCTGAGATCCTTGAACTGTTCAGGCAACTTCACACAGACGTCGGAGTCACTGTCGTCCTTGTTACTCACGACCAAAATGTCGCAGCGCACGCAAAGCGTATCATTCACATTCAGGACGGACTGATCGCGGCATAGCGCTGTGTCAGGCAACATAAGTGGCCGAAGAATACTGCTTGCCGTGCTTTCCGTTGACCCTTTCGCAGGCGGCAGGCTTACGCCACAGGAATGAACAACAATGCGATTCTACAGACGCAACATCAAACGACTTATTTCTGCTGCGGCTGCGCTGCGGCGCAACGTTATGCGTTCTATGCTGACGATGCTGGGAATTGTAATCGGCATCATGGCCGTTGTTTCCATTATGGAGATCGGAAATGGGGCCTCCAGAACTTTGGGTAAGAGCATTCAGAGTATGGGAGCAAACATGATTATGGTGATGCCCGGGGCAGCAGCAGCAGCGGGAATCCAGCAGGGATCCGGTTCTGCTCCGACGTTAACTCCGGCTGACGTTGAAGCCATTCTCCTCGACTGTCCAGCGGTCGCCGCTGCAGCACCGGTTGTGATGGCTCGAACACAGGTTGTTTACGGATCGACAAACTGGGTACCCGCCAATATGTTTGGAACAACGCCCGCCTATTTACAGATTCGCGACTGGAAAAATCTGGACGAGGGAGAATGCTTCACGGAACAGGACGTTCGTAATTCCAACAAAGTGTGCATCGTTGGGAAAACACTGGTGACTGAATTGTTTGCTGATTGTTCCCCCATCGGCGAAACCATCCGCATCCAGAACGTTCCGTTTCGCGTTATTGGTGTGCTCAGCCGTAAAGGGGCTAATGTGATGGGCATGGACCAGGACGACATTCTGCTGACTCCCTGGACGACACTGAAGTATCGTGTGAGCGGTTCGGCACTCGGACAAGTTAATCAAAGCGCCAGCGCCGGAAGTCCTGATGGCGTCAATTCCTTCGGCGATCCGTATCCTCGATCACATCTTGAGTTCTACCCAACGTTGACGACGACTCAAATGATCAACACTCCTCGGCAGACACGAATGACGACAGTTGATCAAATCTGCGCCTCATCCGTTTCGACGGAGAAGATGCAAATGGCAGTGGATCAAATCAACGCGACGCTGAATCGAACGCACCACGTTCGGCCAGGTGAAGCTGGAGATTTCAGCTTGAGAAACATGACTGAGTTGTCAGAAATGTTTGGTTCTACAACGGCACTGATGAAGAGCCTGTTGCTGATGATTGCCGGAATTTCCCTGTTGGTCGGCGGTGTGGGAGTCATGAACATTATGCTGGTCTCTGTGACCGAACGCACTCGGGAGATCGGCCTTAGGATGGCCGTCGGTGCCAGGGGCCGCGACATCATGATTCAGTTTCTGGTAGAAGCCGTCATGTTGTGTCTGATCGGTGCGATGATTGGAATCGCTCTGGCTCGAGGCGTCTCAATGGTTGTCACATTATTGCTGAACTGGCCAATCGCCGCTTCTCTGCCAGCGATGATCGCGGCAGTCAGTGTCTCCATCCTGATCGGCGTTGGGTTCGGCTTTTACCCCGCCTGGCGTGCCTCACAGCTCGATCCGATTGACGCACTGCGATACGAGTAGTAGGCTCAGCGTGAGTGAGCGGTAAAGCTGTGCAGAGCATCGTTAGGATGAAATGCGGGAAGTGTTTATCGCTAAGTTTGCCTTCAAGCCCGACATCCGGACACGCGTACAGGCCGAAGGGATCGACCACCGTCCGGCCTCCCAGTCCCGCACGCCGGTCAGAAAAAGTTCTAACGGTGTCCTGTCGAGGACAGGAAAATTGATCAGGACGATCCTGTCCGTGATAACAACGAAGCAGGCATGGCTGGAATTTCTGTTGTAAGGATTTGTCGACGTACCAATGGGCGGCCATTGCGGTGAAAGTGGAGAGTTCCTGAAGTCTCAGGATGGATTCGATCTGGCTATTCGCCATCCGTATCCCGTTCCACCACCTCACGTGGCAGCAACAACTCCTGCGGAGTGCGAGCGAGGTAAGGAGGCACCGTCATTAACAACCGGCGGCCGTTGCCGTGGTGGAATTTCCAGAGCTTCCTGTCGTTACCCGCGGGGACCGGAACATTAAAGTACCCTGGCGCGTCGCCAAATTTGAAAACTGTCCTGCCGTCGGGATCGCGTAATTCACCAGGACCGTCAGCGAAACCGCCAATGACTTTCGTGCCTCGCGGAACATAGAAATAGAGCGTCCAGCGGCTGTGGAGCATCGCCGGGTACGCCGGGTCGGAGCGGATGGTCAGCGGGGTATTTGCCAGCCAGGTGACTTCGGTACCGTCGCCTCCGTCGGAGAGGTGCAGCCGTTGCAAACCGGGAATGGCTGATCGCAGGGTGACGTCGTGCGGCTGTTTATCCGGCGGGACCACGGCGTTGTCGACCGATTTACCCTGGAGTTCATCTCTGGGGAACAGCGAGAATTTTGCGTCGCCCAATCGGCCGTAAATCAGTCCGGCCTTCACTTTGAACGGAAACTCGGTCGGAGTCTGATCGGCCCACGTAAAGACGTCGAACTCGTCTCGGAAGAAGAGTCCGTACTGCCCCGGCTCAACGTCCGGCAGTTTCAAGGCTGTAGCCGGGACCAGCTCCTCGCTGAACGACACCGCGTCGAAGTCGAATAACTGATACTTCGCAATCCCGTCTCTCAGAAATGCGTCGATTTCCGATGCAGCGAATGGTTCGCTGCTTTTCCATTGATTACGGCCTTCCGGGACATGATACTCGCAATCGGACGGGATCCTGATCAGCGAATCACGCGTCACGACGTCCCGGTACAATGCCAGCACGTGAATCATCATTGTGTCGCGCATTCGCCAGGCGTGGCGAATCATGTTTTCGAACGCGGCCTGCCGGGCTTCCCCCGTGGCCTGAGTGTAGTCGAACCAGCGTTCCACATAGTGCGTGTAAAGCACCAAATGATCCAGTCGCGCCAGCACATCATTCCGGCTGGCGGCGGCTTGTCTGGCTTCCGCCAGCAGGCGATACATCCGGCCGATCAGGTCGTCGCTGAGCAAAGGCTTTTTCGCCGAGTCCAGTAACTGGTAGAACCGTTCCATCGGCTCTGCCGCCGCACCAAAGGCGTTCTGCAGAAACTCGGTGCGTAACTCAGCGATTCTTTCCGGAGACGCCTCATTTAAATTCCACAGCATCCGCGCGGCGAGAAAATATCCCAGCCCGTTTGGTCCCCAGTTGTCGCTCGACTCGGCACTGAAAAAACGCGCACCCTGCTGATGAAAATGGGGAATGGTGCGGGCCAGGTACTCCAGGTTCCCGCCCCGCGCGGCACCCGGCAGATCGCGGTCCCACGGATGAACGCTGAAATACTCGCGGATGCCGAGAGTCGCCCCACGCGAGCGCCAGCCGGCCATGAGTTCGTCCAGCGTTAACCCTGCGCTGCCGAATGCCGTCGCGACGCTGATCACCACGCGCGGATGGACGTCGATCTTTGGCGGGGCCACATGCCCGCCGTAGGCATACATGCCAAAGCGTTTGCCGGGATGTTTTGCCTCCACGGCGGTCGCCACTTCACTGGCCAGCAAAACGGCCCGATCGCTGGGCGAACCCAGCCTGGCGCACGCCTCACATTCGCACCAGCCCAGTCCGTCGCTCGGCTCTACCGACAGGGAATCGCTCTCTGGATTCCTGGCGAAGTGGTCCAGCGCGTTGCCGATAACCAGCTTTCTGAGTTCGGGGTGACTGATGCAGAACTTGTCCGACGTTCGCTGTCCATCCACCAGCGCCAGGTATTCGGGATGCTGCGCAAACACGGCCTTGTATCGTTCCCTCAGCAATTCGCCGATGTGGCCGGTGTCCAGTTCAATCCCGTTCGTTGCCCGGTTCTTCCCACACCAGTCCTGATACGGGGCCGCGGCATGATCCCACGGCCCGTAGCCGTACCAGATCTGCCGCGTGAGATAACTCGGCCGTTCGGTGACGTTTACATGGACCGACAGTTCTGGTGCGTGCGGCACAATTTCCCACGTCGGCCCTGGAAAGTATTGACGATATCCCAGGCGATAAAGCAAATCCCACACGGCGTGTTCGACAGCCAGATCAGTTGTACCGATCAGCTTCACTCCTGTTTCGTCTGACCGCAACCGGTACATTTCCCGTTCGTCATCTTTCGGTTCACGGGGGAGATCGCCTGCTTGTTTCGGGAAGTCGCGTACCGTCCCGATCACGAGCCCCGTGGTCCCGTCGGCCTGTTGGATCGTGAACTCCGCGTCGGTGATTCGTCTCAGCTGCCGAGCGAATGTCCGCGCGGCCAACTGCGTCCGCTCGCTCGATTTCTCCGCCACCACGATCGGCAGCAACGCCTGGCCGTCGGCCGCGATTCGAACAGTCTGCGCGGGACACTCTGCGGAAAGCCATGTCAGGCAGATCACACCCAGCAAGATCAGGTGGCCACCAGGGCGGCGGGTGTGACGGTTATCAGACTGGTTTTGAATTTCTCGATTCGTCATCGGATCACTTCTGTGAATGGCTCACTTGAAAATACAGTGATTGTCTCTGCCCTGAAGCCAGTTCCTGCACGCGGATTTCCCAGGCACCCGGCTGGTCATTCGCTGCGATGTCCAGTGACAAATTCAGCGTACCGTGAACCGCGGCGTAATGTCCGCTGAACTCGGCCGGGCGACCGTCGCCATCGAAGATTTCGACATACAGCGGAATCACGGCATCGAGCGGTTTGCCATCGGCATCCATCACGCGGATCTCGCCCGTCCAGGTTTCTCCTCGCTGACCGTGATCCGGCCCTGTGATCGACAATCCGGCGATGGGCTTCGGCACGGCCATCAGTAACCGACCATCGCAGGGGCCGAGCGTCACCGGAATGGTGAGTGACTGTGCCCCGGTGGAACGCCGGATCGGCACAGCCTGGTGAGAGACAAGATCGTAAACAGCCACTGCGTTCGAGGACAATTGCACCTCCGCTGTCGTCGGTATGCCCCGTTCATGCACCATCCCGTATTGACCAACGTAATCGCCCGGTTCGCGTGCATCGTTCACCAGAAAAATGTAATCGGCTGAACCGGCCCGGCGGCGATGCGGTACCACCTCAGGGGAAGACGTATCGACCACGCGGTGATATTTGCCGTCGAGGTGCTGACGGATCTCCGCGGCGAGTTTCAGCAGTTGCGCCTTGTCGGCCGCTGCATCTTTTGTCCGCACGAAGCTGTTCAAAGTGATATCAGCCCTGATCGCGGGACAGAGGTTTGAATCGCCAATGACGAGGCCGCCTGCTTTTTGAAACGCCAGAATCTGATCGACCACGGGCCGTGTGAGAACTTCACAATCGGCCAGCACCAGAATCCTGTAACCGTTCAATCCGTCTCGCAGGACATTTTGTTCGTAGATCACTTCCGGCTGCAATCGGGCATGCTGCAGAGCGAAATAGACATCGGCCTGCCAGCCGCCGGCGTATCCCCAGGTACTCTTCGACGTGAAGGCAAACGTCGTGAAGCTTTCGAGAAAGGCGATGTCGCTTTTCACCGACGGGACTTGTCGAAGCGTCGGCCCCAGTGGTTCAACGACGTCGTGGATCAGCCGCGTCAGTTCGTGCTGCAACTGTGGATGGGTGTATTTGTAGGCGTGGCTGCCATCGGTCGGGACGAGCGAGCTCCAGCCGTGGTACATGATCCCTTCGATGGGCCGGGCGATCTTTGTCCAGAACGCTTCCCGCAGGTGATGAGGATGAATCGAGAAGAAGCCGGTGTTCGGATCCTTATCCGCCCACCTTGCGGGCGACTCGCCGTCGCGGGGCGATTTCTCCGCTGGTGCCGTTGTCGATCGATACCAGAAGAGCTGCGTCATTTTCATCACGCGGGCAGGTGGCTGACGGCCGCCAGCCATGGCGAACAACTCGTCTACTGGCAGCGACATTCGCAGCGGGTCGGGATCGGTATAAGTCCACTGCGACAGCACGTCCACGTCGCCGCCGCTGCCCCACAGTGGCGGGCAGCGAACCACGGGGTCGTTGAACGACCAGAGGTCTTTGCGGTCTGAGTGCCGGTGCAGGCCGTGATGGACGGCGGAATGAGCCGCGTTCCAGCCATCGCCAACCGACCACCACCAGCGAGTGAACGCCAGTTGGGGATGATCGTCCTGCACCACGCGGTCGGCAGGAAAGTCCTTCAGCGTTGTGTAGCTGGGCGGATACTTCGACCTGACCCAGTCCGGGAACGTTGCGGCTTCGCCGAACGCTTTACGATAGGCGGCCAAATCCCATTCGCTGAACGAGACTTCGCTTTCATCGCGAATTTCGGAATTGGCCAGCACGCCGTCAAAGGCCGGGTGATCGGCATACGTCCTTGCGATGGAAGCGCCGGCCCGCTCAAATGCCTGCATCACTTTCGGTGCATTCGGCGTCAGGGCTTTCCGCGCGTAAGGCTTTCCATCGCGATCGACCTGCATAAACTCGGGCAGATACGGATCAAAGTAGGTTGGCCACGTGGTGGCGAGGATTTTGAAATCCTGCGTCAGCGCGGTATCAAGCATGTCGATCGTCGCCGGCATCTGCTCCGGCCTGGTCGTCAGAATTGGTTCAGTCGCCATGGCGATCCGCTGCTGGTCGACCTCGCCGCCGAAACAGTGCGTGAAGCCGATCTGTTTCAGTCTCGGCAATTCAGTAAGGACATCTTTCACGCCGCCGATGCCCCACATCACGACGGGCATGCGCTGTGGGACACGGCGGGGAACCAGCACGACCGAAGTGGATTCCGTAATCCGCCGCGGCGGTTCGCCAGGAATGAGGATCGAAAATGTGATCGGATAGGTATCAGGCCGCAGCTTCGTATCAAACGAGAATTCCGCATCATGAGCGGAACCAGCAGCAATCAGAGGCAGCTCTGCTTCCTGCGACGGGTGGCCCTCCATCGTCACCGTCAGTTTCGTACCGGCCAGCGGCTCTTTTTTGAGATTGAGGACCTTCACCGACCAGCGTGCAGCCGGTTCGTGCCGCACAAAGGCTTTTCGCGGCCAGTTCGCCGTAAGCCGCACCTGGCCGAATTCGCGAATTCCCGTGGTCAGACGGACTTCATCAATGAACCCTGGAAACCCCGGATAAGTGCTGCCAAGCCGGTCACCGATCGAAAGCGGCAACCCTCCAGCGGAGATCGCGCCGCGTCCCGGCGCATCCACGGCTCCAAACGATTCGCCATTGCGATAGAACCGCACTTTTCCCTTTCCGTCATAAGTCACCGCAAGATGCACCCACTCGTCGGCGACAAACTCCGCTGGTTCGGAAAGATAATTTTGCGACTCGGCACCAAACCCGAGCGACAGTGTCAGACGGCGCTGCCGCTTCGCGTCAGCCGGGCCGAACCCCAGCTGGTAGTCATCGTGACCGGCGTATTTCCTGTCGACGACGACGGCCCAATCCCGCCCGGCGAACTCCGGCTTCGGCTTGAGCCACAGCTCCAGCGTGAACGCACCACTCGGGGTAAGCCGCGGAGAACTGGGCACGATGAATCCATGTGAACGGTCGTTGTCCGGAAAGCCTGCGAACGATTCGAGCGCCCCGCCGAATTTACCCGTCGGGACCAGCTTGCCGTTCTGCAGCACACCTTTCGGCAACTGCCCTGTGGCGTCGGCTCCGTCGTCGGCGTCAAACTTCCAAAGTCCGAGCACCTGCGGACCGGTCGCGTCGGCTCCCTCATAGGTCGATTCCCATGGTGTGGCGACGTCATCACCGCGGACGCTTCTCGCACTTAAACCGACGATTCCCGCGCAAAGGACAACCAGCAGCAGGTGATTCGGAAAACGGCCGACAACACGACGCCAGGAACACATTGCACAACTCCATCCCAATTTTGTCTTTTCGCATCATTCGCCCATCAGACGACAGATCATAATCACAGCAGGTCGAGTTCGGATACTTTCCTTCGTTGGATGCCAAAACGCTGAGAAAGCTTCGACGAAGTGACCCTGGATACTTTGGTGCAAGTCGGTTATAATCAGCGTCCGGTGGCTCAGGCAGAATCGGCGCAAATGTGTTGGTGGCAGCTTATACGTTCTCTGGCAGCGATCGAACACCCTTTGAGAAAAGTTCCATTGACGTCTTGTCACTCCGACTTGAATCACATACAGCTCGCCCTCATAAATTGGCGCGGGCTGTTGTCGTTTGGCACTCAACGATGTGTGTGTTTGTCGCCATCCGCGACGCAGGTTCAAAAAGCAATTGAAATCGCTTCTCTCACACCCGTTTTTTTTAACTCTCGATTCGTGAATAAGTCGTCTGGTGCAAATCGATTCGCTCGTCTCGTGAGTTTTTCAGCAAAACAAGAATATCTTTTGTCTTTCCAGGATGTTTTGGAACCGACACGTTTCTTTTAGACTCAATTTGGAGCAATGCTCATGGCTGCTGCGACCTCGATTATCCCGGATAAACTGCACGAGTACCCCCAGCAAAATGTGATCGATGGAGCCAGCGACGGCATCGCTGCGGTTCTTGATGACTGTCTCAACAAAAACGGCGGAGTCTTACAGCTTCTCCACCGCTATGCCGGCCGGACATTCTGTACCCCAGGTAAACGCCTTCGCCTTGATGCGCGATCGTACTATCCGGACTACATGGGTGGTACCGGTCTCGATGAACTCTGGATGTGTTGCACCGTGCCCATCGTGACGGGAGTGATCGACACCAGAACGAAGAAGGCCCCATTTCGCGAAGGGGAAGCGCATGTCCTCACTTCGGATGGACAGGTTATCTCGCTCCAGAATTTGATCTCCGCCAATCCGAAGGCGGTCATCGGCGAAAAGATTACAGCCTTTTCGAAACAGATCTTCGGCAACCCCACCTGGCCGATTGTTTCAAAGAAGTTCGATAATCTGAATCCGATTCCGGATCACCTGCACTGGGCAAAGTGGGAAGTGTACGATATCAATTCTTATGACAATCCAGGAGTCAGCGCGTCGCATTATCACACCACGGCGATGGGTCTGTACTCGTTCGTGACGAAGGAACAGTTTCTCGCCTGCATGAGGAGTTTCGGAAAAGGTGAGTACAACGGGATTCGTCATCTCGCACCGCATGTGATGATGAAACTTGATGACGGTTTCGTGATGCCCAATGGAGTGCTGCATTCACCGACCAACCTTTGCACCCACGAACTGCACGTTACGATGGATGAGCACTTCCTGGCTGAGGATCTTACGCTTGACGGACGTATCGGCGCAAAAGATGCGTTTTACGCCTGCCGGGAAGAGGACTATCCCAGGGCTCGACATGAAGACTGGGATTACCTGGTTGAAAAGTTCGACTTCGCAGCGAACCAGGATCCGGATTTCGTCCTGAAGAATTCGCGTCCGGCGATCCCGGCGGAAGAATTCAGGGGCAACGGGGTCGACGCCAGGTGGATCGTTTATGGGAATTTCCTCGGCGACCAGAAGTGCTCGATACTCCGGCTCATCGTGGAACCCGGTGCCAGGACAACTTTCCGTCCCGAGTGCCCCACGATGTTCCACACGAACGGCGGCAGCGGTCGCGTTGGAAAGCTCGGCGTGCGCTACCACCAGAATATGATTCTCGGCGAAATCTATCCTGAGATCGGATTCATCACACAGGTGGCGCTGGCGAACGGCGGAGTGGAGATCGAGAACACGGGCACAGAACCGCTCGTGCTGACGTTTGACTTCCCGCAGAACGCGCATAGCAGGACGCCCGGTGTTGCTTCTGCGTGATCGTACGCGAGCAAAGTTTCCGCGTGACCGTTGAGAAAACCTGTGCGGCGAAATTCGAACGTCGAATGCTGGTACTCATTCGGGTGCCAGCTTGTATCGACCGCCTCGTCTGTCCGGGGCTTCGTGGATGTTTATGGCCTGCAGTTGCCAGAAAGTGCAGGCAATCCCGTCGGCGGAGCGACGGGTGTACAGTACACCCCTCGCGCC
>JALHMY010000143.1 GCA_022843805.1 Fuerstiella sp. | reverse complement strand
CTCAGGCCATGCTCAGTCTCAGATGTCTGAAAGCTTCCAACGCATGGGATGACTTCCAAAAACAGTTCCTCAACCCCACTCCGATTAATGCCTGAGCTCCGCAAGTGCGGTCACACTCAATGAAAGCCCCCTTTTTTCCGGTCCATCCGGGATTATTGTGGGTAGTCGATCGCGTCGCGAGGCAGCAGCATGCCATTCCGAGCCTGCAGGCCTTCGAAACATGGCTGAAGAAAGAACAGGAAAACGTCCTTCCGAAAAGTCTGATTGATGAGGACTTCACATGCCCTCTGAATCAATAGCAGGCGTTTCGTCGCCATACAGAAAACAGCGATTTGGAAATCGATAACAATATCTCCAAACGAATGGTTAAACTGGTAAGACCACGACAATCGCTTTCGATATGCCGTTACGCCAGAAAAAGTTCTTTCAGACGCCGAGCTGCCGTTGCCGTGCGTGCAGTCATCGAGCAGATCATTGCAGGTATTGCGACTGAATTTTCGGGCAATCAATCTCGATTTCTCAGTCGACGAGGTCGGACTGCCACTGACGGAAAATTTGCTTTTCTGATCCTGGGTCGATGGCATCACGCGCAGCCGGGCTAACAGGCTGCTGCGTTGAATTTTTTCTGAGATACGTTCGGGAAAACGCACACGACAACTTCGGCACGAACCGGCATGTGTCGTCATCAGTGGACGTAATGCACGCCGCGTGATTTTTGGGCGCTCAACCTGCGTACGGGACATCGACTTCTGCTGCCGCGTGAACGACAACGGGCTGTAGACTTCCACGCATTTCTTTCTTTTGTTCATGACCACTACCGAGGCTGGCATGTTGTCTGGCTGCTGGACGAAGATCCCAGCCATACAGCTGCTGGCTCACAACGACTGGGGAAAGAATTCAACAAGGACTTTCTTTGGCTGCCCAAGAGGTCACCTGAACTCAATCCGCTCGAACATCTCTGGGGACACGGCAAGAATGCATGTTTTGTGGAAATCGTCAGTACGAAACGATTGATGGCCAAGTCAGCAGATTCATCGACTACCTGACCACGCTCTCCCACGCGGAAGTCTTGTATAAGGCCGGAGTCCTCTCCGAGGATTTCTGGCTCTCCCGAGTTTTGTAAAATTACTTTTGCGGACCTGCTTAGTTCCGGAACCTCGGCTCCGCTTTAGGCACACAGCGCAGACAGTCACAGGCCATCCAGGTCGTGCAGAAGATGAATCACCACACCGTTGGGAAGTTCCACGCGCAGGCTGCCTACCATCGTCTGAGCATCATCGTTCTGACGATGGGATTTCCCTGAATCGACCGAACGAGCCCACATTTCACAGTTCACTTACCGGGTGCATTGGCGGTCGACATCATATTCAGCTGGGACAACGCCAAACGTAGCATCTCCTTTACTTTATTGGGCAGATTCTTCATTTTTGCAGTCACCTCAAGATTCGTTAAAATCTCGACAGTGTTTTTCGCCTGGACGTGCCGCAATATCAGTGTTAACGACTCAAGTGCGGCAAATCGCAAACTACTGAATTCCTCTCGACAAGCAACCTGAGACAGCAAGACCGGAAGTTCATCAGCCAGGTCCCATTTTGTACTCGACAGTTGCACAGTTGACAGCATGCTTAGCGCCTTCAGGTTTACTACAACCCTTCGGAACTGCTCCTGACATTCTGAATTCAATACAGCATCGTCCTGGAGAATGCTCTTCAAGAGTTGAACCGCAGCGTCGACAGCCATTTCCGCTTTTGATCTGCTTTCAGATGGATTGGCCTTATGGACTGCAGAGGTGGTTGCTTTTTCAGTTTGTATGCAACCAAAGGCTTTCATAAATGCCTTCACAAAGTCTTTTGGCAACATTTCCCTATTGATGTTACTGCCCAGTTTCGAGACGAGCCTTTCTGCTGAAGTAACCCCAAGCAGTCTATAAGCTTCAAATCGCTCGGGATCGAAGAATTGATCACTCGTCGGATCACTCGGAAACATTGAATTCTGCTTGCGGTATTCAATGAGTTCAATTGGGTCATCGCTAAGCAGGGTCGACTTCACCAGGATTAGTAGCGCCGTCTCATTTTTATCAGTTGTGTTATTATCAGCTGTGACCCCGTTTACGTCGTCGTTATCCGCTGGGTATCGAATTTCGATTGGCAAAATTCGTTCTGCGCTAAATCCTGACTGCTTGTCTGGTGTCAATTGCGTCGGAAACTGGAAGGGAGTACCCTTGCCGTCCGGTTGAGCGAATCTCAGATCGTAACTCACACGCATCCGACGCATGACAGAAGCGAGGCTTGCGAATTCGAAGTGTTCATCCTGCGTCGCATCCACTGCGATGATGATTTTACACCTGCGCCGCAAGAGCGACTCGATACCTAGATTCTCGTAATGCCCTCCATCGGTTACAAGGACATGTGACCACTCTTCCGACGGGCGAACGCCGAGGCGATATCCAACATGCGGAAGGTATCTGAGTACTAACCATCGAAGTGGCGGGAAGAAGTGCGAATCAATTCGATCAAACAGCGTGGAATTTTCCCGATTGTTAGCTCTCGCTGGATGCGGCAGCCAAAGTCCGGTCCTTAAGTTCATGATGAGAAGCAGCGACCGGACCAATTTATTGCGAGTTGCCCAGGGTGACACGGCTGCCCCGGAAAGCGCGATCGCGTCGCCGAGAGTCAGGCGACCATACGGCGAGTGAGTCGTTCTTACGAATCCCACCCGGGAATGGTCACTGCCGCAGTACAAACGTGAGATCAGGAACTCATCGGGGTTTTCGTCGCGGATCGCGTCGTTGCCGAGGTTTGGAATTCCGGGAAACGTAACCGCAGCATTGATGAGGTGATACGGCCTGCCAAGCTCAACGGTATTCAGACTATTGAGGTGAATTTTGCGACCTTCTCCGCTACCTGCTTTTACCCAGAAACTGGAAAGCTGTTGTGAATAAAAGCCGTGCCAGCTAATCGCATTCAGGTCGATCACGAGTGCAGAGATCAGACACACACAGAAGGACCAAAGTAAAATGCTTAGGCGAGCTTGCTGATCCTTCCAGTGGACGATTGAATTAAACACCTCTGCATCCTTGCCACGTAGACGGATCGTTCCAGGAAAAACAGCCGTCAGTATGCGCCGATTCGCAGCGAGAATTGCCCGTGCCGCCGCTTGCCGCATATCGCCTTTGGAAGAACTATCTATGCCGTCACCTGACGCACTTTCATGCAGATGAAGCCCATGAAACAGCGGTTGCATCGATGGGGACACTGAGGTGATGATGTCCTTGTCAGCCTCAGTCAATGGAGTCGCCTTCCATTTTTGATAACCGCATTGAGGGTATTTGATCTGGTTCCCATACAGCAAATCCAGTGACGATTCAGAGAAGTCAGCGGTTGGGGAAGATTCTGCGTTCAGGGAGATCGCAATCGATGCGGCGTGCTCAATGGCTTTCTGAAGTTCTTCCACCTGCTTCCGAAGTTCTTCATGCCCTTTGACCTCGGTCCACCATTCGCCTCCGGAATCTTTCTGAATCGCCTTGCTTACAACGAGAAAGAACCCGGGGTCAAGCAGTTCCCGATTTAACTTAAATAGCAGTAACCGCTTTAGCTTTCGTTCTTCTCGAATCGCATTGAGCATACGGCCAAAATCAACTCTATTCGCTTCTTCTGAACTCGATGACAATAAATAGGCAAGGAAGGATGTAAGCCGTGACAGTCTTGATTTTTCTGTCAATGCACTACCGAACGATTGCTCATTCCATGTTTCAGTTGTGGGTATTCCGGCGTTTGCATACCTAAACTTCTGTCTTGCCTCGTCAACAAATTTGAGTGTCTCTTGTAGGTCTGTGTTCAAAATTTGCTGTTGAACGGCCACTCTCGCTGTCTTCAAAACGTCGCTTGCATGGACCGTAGGGTCGGTCTCTTCTTTTCGATTTGTATCGTTTGGCCCCCTTTTCACTTCCTGTGTTGACTTTTGGTCTGAATTACTTGCAGCACGCAAAGGGCCTAGTGTCCTGGTGCTCGCGAACTCAGCGAACAGTTGCTCACCAATCAAGGCAGAGACATCTCCAGTAGCAGGTAACAGTTCCGCAACTTCAATTCGATCGTCTCGATGGTCATTCCATCCCGAGATATTTTCTCTCGCGAGGAATGCAAACACTAACAGAGGTACGCCAAAGAGTAGGCCATTTCGAGCCACGCTGAACAAATACCTCTTGGGGCCAGCGGTTCGTTCCTTACCACTTCTCAGAAGTGCACTTGGCGCAAAATATGGCAGCAAACTTGCGCATATCGCCGCAAAAACCCCTGTCTTTACCCAGCTACCAAAGGTCTCCATTTTTGTCCACGTGATTTCAGAAAGTCCCAGACGAACCAACAGTTGTCCAATATCCAGGTCGCCGGTTGTGGCGATCAGCGTAAATCCCATCGTCGCCGTCAACAGCCAAACCGTGAATGCGTATTTCGCTCTCTTTCCCGCTGCATGTTTGCCGTTCCGGAGGAACGAAAACAGCCAGAAAAAAAGCCAGACATGAAACACAATGATGCTTGGCATCATCGGGACCCACAAGTCGCCCCTAAACCCGAGGCAGTGAAAGTAGTCGTAAACTTCAGGCGCATAGAGTCCCCGGAAAAGCCATGCGAAAGATGCTGCGGCAAATGTTACCGCACTGATGAGGAGGGTGCCCATGGCAAGGGCACCCATTGCAGCACGACTCATCCACCCCTGGTTCGTGACAAGGTAGTTTGATTTGTTGACAAGATGTCGCAGTCGGTTCAAAGCATCGGAACGATTGCCGACTTGAGGGTCAGGATTTCCGAAAATGGATTCAATGTGATTCTGTTTTCCCTGATCGGACTTCTCCTGCTGCAATCGCATCGCCTCCGCGGACAGGACAGCGCCGGCGTATCCACCACCTGAGACGGTCGAAAGATAATCCACATGCTTCAGAAGTCCGGACTTCGCTAAACCCATAAGAAATCCAAGCGAAATTGCTCCCGATCGGACCCCACCACCGGACAATGCCAAACCGACCAGTGTGCCCGGTTCAAGCAAATCTCGCTTCTTGCGTTCGGTTCCTGACTGATCGGGCTCACTCTCCGTGGGCATAAGGCCCACCACCTCGCGCCTGATCGCTATTTGACAATGCTCCTGTTCAATCACCTTCTCTAAAGTCGAAAGAACATGTGTTGAATCGCCGCAAGACATTGATCTCTCCTCAATTGCCCTTCCATGGAGCTGATTATGGACAAATGCTCACGTTCGCTGTGGGTGAGCGACCTCAGAAACCCTGGTAGTGTCCGAGATAACCTCAAAACAACATGGGAACAAGCAGCCAGGACGGATTTCTAAACACTTTGTGTTACTTCCTGGGTGTGATTCACTTGAATAACATATT
Source organism: Fuerstiella sp. (assembly GCA_022843805.1). Taxonomy (GTDB): domain Bacteria; phylum Planctomycetota; class Planctomycetia; order Planctomycetales; family Planctomycetaceae; genus F1-80-MAGs062. The sequence goes on along the minus strand of JALHMY010000143.1, from coordinate 14,786 downwards.
TGGATTGACGTGATCAGAGCTGCCGCTGAAAGACGGGGCTCCAGGATTTATGAGCTGTGGATTGCATAGTATCTACAATGCGATACCCTGCCAGTTGCAGTTGCCGTGACTGAACACGCGAAGTTCGATCGTGTTCCGTTTGCTCGTGCCAGCCGTAAAATTTCAGACTTGGATCATCAGTCTCGTGGAATCGGCCGCCCGGCGGTTCCAGTCACCAGGATCGTGTGCGTGGACTATTGCTGGTTCCATAGTCTGCATTGACTTACGGACGAGTGACATATCGAAATTGTTTGCGGCCAGACTACTTCCACCAGCGTTCGATCGCAGGGACGACGCACTGGGATATGTCATGGCCAATTCCAACGCCGACGAACTCATCGTCTTTTCGTCAACACGAAGGGATGGTTCAACCTTCTTTGCGTGCACTGGTAAACGTTTGGCAGTGAACTCGCATTGCGCACTTCGATCTGGAGGCGGCTTGCCTTCGATTGTGTTTCCATGGCGTTCGAAGCTGTACTCAAATGTCCTCAGCCGTTTGCCAACTTTCGTACTTCAGACGGAGAAGTTCAGCCGTCGACGCTCTCTGGGAATGGGCTGGGTGCTGTTGGTCGTCCACCTAAAATGGCGACGCGTCCCTAAGTCGGCCCACTTTTCTTGTTACTCGATCAGGCTCGGCGGTTCCGAAGTCCGGAGACAGATCGCATGTTCCAGGATGTCCTCGATAAGGTCAAAGTGTCACTTCATTGTCGTGCCGCCTCTTATTTGGATTCAACTTCACTTAGTGGCGGCGATTTTCCCTCTTTAAGGTATTTTTCTCGCCTGTCCATCCATGCGATCAACTCCTCATTAGACCTTTTTGATTTGCTAAGCCATTTCTGACATTTCTGAAACTCTTCTTTCAAAACCTCTTCAGAAACGTCATCCAGCAAATGTTTTGTATCATTCCAGCGAGGGCCTCCAAGCCAAACTCCGGCAAACATCAATTGGGCCGTCAACGAGTCAACGTTACTCTCCACTAACGCCTCGTAGAACATTTGATGCGTTTCCCGCCATTTGCGCTTTTGGAATGAAGCGCCTGTCTTGTTGACCTCCTGGCAGAAGGCGTCGTGAACAATCGCCGCTGCACGATAGTCAGGATGGTATGGATTACCGAAGAATGAAAGAAATACCGTTGGGATTGATGCACCGTCCGTCTTTGTACCCTGGGGAGCGAGCCATCGCTGTCCGGAAGCGTCAATAAATGTGAAGTCGGATTTCAGGACCATGAATTCGGAGTTATCGTTGGTTTCGATCTTCTCCGGACGAAACTCGAAACGTGGGATCTTCGTTGCGTCTGCTGGCGCGGTCGTTTCTGTTCCGCCTGAGCCGCAACCGAGTACACAGACAACGCACATCCAACCAGCAAGTAGTGAAAGCAATCGCATGTGAAGGTCCAATTTTGAAAGCGAACGCCACCGTGAACGGGCACGTGTCACATGCCGTTAGGTTGACAGTTACCAGTGTCGCATCTTCCAGTCCGACGCTGCATCACAACATGGCTTTAACATGTGCAGCGAAAGTTCCCTTTATGAAAAACGGGATTCATTCTGCAATAAGCCTGACGACAACAGCAATCTGTCACATACGCCAGTTGAAGTAAAGCACTTAGGGACGGTGTGGCATATTAGTAGAGTGCGGATGATCTGCAAGGCTCATGTAAGAGTTTGGCCACGAAACATGGATTCGCCCGCGTTCAGGTCGGGTGTCTTCTTCGGAGCGGAGTTCAGCGGCGGCGATTTTACCCAGCGATTGTGGCGATCGTCTTGTCTGCGACCAGGGTAATACGAGAAATTGCCAGAGTTCGAACCCTGCATTCACTCAAATTGTTTTCAGTCATTGGGCGATCGTCGGTGGTAAAGCCGTTCATGTCCGTCCGATTGTTCAGTGGCGGCCCGTGCAGAGTTGAGCAGTCGCAGCGTTTTCCGGTATGAGAGAGCGGCGTCGCGGTTCACTGCAGGAGGAGGCGACAAGCTCACCCCAAAATTCTCCAGGAATTCACTCGGCTCGGTTTGCGGCTGGGGACATTCCGAAGATATCCCGAATTGTTGCCTGGAAAGCATTGTAGTTGCAGCATTTCACAGCGACTCAGGGATTCAAGTATACCGCGGGTTTTGCGATCGCTCTATTCGTCGACTCGCGAATCGCCTGCGAGCATTCGCTGAGGTCGTTTTTCACTGAGTTCAGGATTGCAAAGGGTGTCGCAGGACACGACGATGGGTGTAACTTGTCTAAAGTGTGGAATCGGCGCGGGTTCGATACGTTAGTGCGGCCTGTGCACTGTGTACCTCAATGTATTCAATCCAACAGGTGTGATCCATATGCGTTTTCCACCATTGCTTTTGCTGACAATTCCCTTGGCCTCTTTTCTGTCTTTGGGCTTTTCCGTCTGCAAGGCGATTGAACCGCATGCAGCATCGGCAGCGAACGGGACACAGTCCCAGGATTCCGCCAAATTGACGCTCGGGATTGTTGAGGTCCCGAGCGCGATTTACTCGTGCCGGGTCAACGTGACGCTGCCTGCCGGGCTTGAAGGACAAACGTTGACTGTCAATGGGCAGCCTTATCAGGTCCCTGCAAATCTTCTGCTTCAGTTGCAGATGGAATCGAACCCCGCTGTTGTGCGGCTGGGAATTGGCGGTGCATCCCAAACATTTCTGGCAAAACAGGGATCCGACTACATTGTGACGTCGTTGTTCGTGCCACAGAATTCGGAATCTGCCACTTCGGAATCTGCCACTTCGGAATCTGCCACTTCGGAATCTGCCACTTCGGAATCTGCCACTTCGGAATCTTCCACTTCGGAGTCTTCCACTTCGGAGTCTTCCACTTCGGAGTCTTCCACTTCGGAGTCTTCCACTTCGGAGTCTTCCACTTCGGAGTCTTCCACTTCGGAGTCTCCCGCTTCGGAGTCTCCCGCTTCGGAGTCTCCCACTTCGGAGTCTCCCACTCGAGGTCTGCCGTCGCAAAGAGTTTCCAATTCCGCCAAATTAAAGTCCGCTCATTCTCGACTGAGACGCAAAGAATCCGCTCTGGAAATTAAAAGGGACGAAATCCAGCGGGTGTCCGGTGAGATTTCAGCGTACAAAGTATCTCAACAGGATTACCAAAAGGATCTGCAGGCCAAGCTGGACACTGCAAAGAACTTGCGTTCTGATTTGCAGAAATCTTACCATGAACATCAGCGTTTGAAGGAGCTTGAAACTCATTATGGCTCCGCGATCGCTGGCTTTGACGTAACGCTCAGGAATCTTGAGTCAATTTTGCAGGATGACATTGCTGCTGCGATTGGCCAGATTCAAGCTCGTGCGAGGAAATTGCGTGATGAAGCTGTTAAGTCTTACAATGACACGGTCAGCGACTTAAAGCACTGGAATCGCCTGATCGGAACTCAGGAAATTGAAACAAATGAGATCCAGGGTGAAATCACATCGCTTCAGAAATCGCTGGTAAGAACAAAGACCAGGATCGCCAAAAGAGAAAAGCTGCTCGAACAAAACAGGAAAGATGCTGCTCAACTGGTGAGTGAGATTTCTGAACTGCGGCAAGAAGTTGATGTATTAATCCGCCTGATTCCATGACCAGCAGCGGAACGATTGACCGCACATATTGCCCCTGGCCATTTTCTCCAGTCATAGCAATCGGAATACGATTGGTGAATTCCATCGATACTGACCATAGTATCTTTGGACCGACCAGGCTTTCCAGCGCACGATTTCGTCAGCTGATGAGGTTTCGCGCCGATCATGGCAGCTCAGCACGTCTTGCTGCTCGGCAATATCGATCTTTCGAGGAGGGAATCATGCAATTGAAACCGGTCGTTATTCTGTTTGCGGCGTTCATGTTCAACTTGTGTATGGGATCGCCGGGTCAGGAGACCACAGCCGATGAGCAGCGATCGAGGCCGGTTCCGGATTCGCTCGTCGTACCGGTCGGAGACTTCCCGTTGATTGTTCCGGTCGGTGACCCTCCCGGCCGCGCTCGGGCGGAATTTGGTAAACAGGGGCAGACTTTGCCGATTCCGGATGCCGTGGATACCGTGCCCGAACCTCGCAGAATTGATAGCTTGGGGAGATCGGAGCATCAAACTCGCGAGGCGGAATCGTCATTCGTGTCCGTATTTGAAGGTCCGTGCTATTTCCCGTACGTGGGCTATACGAGGTATGGCCAGCAGGTTCCGCGGGATGCATTGGTGATCTATGAAGGGATGTCGGTTGTTGTCTCGACGGACGGGAAATATGACGTATCTTTCGTGGCAGAATCACCTCGGCTCCCTGTCGTTCTGCGGTTGCAGCTGCAGGTGACGGAGCGCATCGGATTAGAAGAGCACCCTCGCGGGACGATTACTTTGGCACCGATCGTGATTCTGCCAGAGCGGGATCAGGAACGCCATATACCTGGGACAATGAACCGCATCCGGCGCACCGGCTATACGCACCTGCTGCGGCAGGTTCTGCCGACAGATGGCAGCAGCTACTATATTCGCCGCACGGGAGTTGCCAGGTTTGGGAGCATTCCGGAAAAGGCTGACTACGGACCGATTGCAGAGAGTGAGGCTGACTAAAACGCACGACAATTCAGCCACGGAAGGCGGCAAAGAGGAATCTCTGTAATGCTACACAGCACCCTAAATCATTCCACGTCGGTAAGCAAATTCCAGATCTTCTTCCGCACCCCAAAATCCAATAATCGTTGCAATGCCTTACTTGCGGTTTCGGGTTCAACTTGAATAAATAGCCGACTGCCTTTGGGGGGGGTGAGGTTAGTTGGACAATTGCGGAGAAACTGTGACCAGCGGACCGTCTCACCGCTTTCAGGCAAACAAATGGTGATGACTCTCCACTCAGGGTCTTTGTCCATTTCTTGGGAGACAGCCTGCAGCAGAGAATTTTTGAAAGCTCTGGTAGTTATGACGTGTGCCGAATACACGGCAACAGGCTGACAGCAATCGCAATTGATGGGATTTCGCACCCAAAGGCCACGTTCTTCACCTTGTGACACCGCATCGCAGAGATCCAACTGATTCTGGGCTTCAACGTCAACGCGGCTAAACTCGATGACCCTGTTTGCGAAAATCATCAATTTTGACGCTATATCAATCGGATATGGGTCTTCACGAGCCCATAATACAATGGGTCGCCCACCGGCAATCTCGCACAAATGTGTCTCTAGCTCGAGCCGCTCCATTTCCCTGCAAGAACGAGTCAGCGTGACTGCGCATAGTACCATCCGATTACCCTTGCTTTCGGTCTTCGCAAAATTAGATTCCTGTTTTCGGTCCAACTGGAGTTGAATCACACACTCTCGAAAAAATCTTTCCAAAATCAATGGTTGGGTGGAGTAAGTCCCGCAATTCCCCAAAGTCGTACGACTGTTTCCACCGATACCAGTGAGGGCGGGGTCCGTCGGTTTGTGAAGGGGGATACACGGTGAAGCAAAATGCGACGTTCATATTTGCTGGATTGTTTCTCCTGGCCGCGGGAGCTTTGGGTGCTGTGGTAGTAGGCGGAGCCGCTTTTCTGGCTTTTACGCTGGCCCACCGATTTGCTGATCCGAAGACGCCAGTCGCAAATCCTCCGGCAATTTTTGGGTCTCAGGGCGTTATTCAAGGAGCATCGAACCCGACTGGAGGATCGTCGCGTCTTCAGGATGTCCAATACGAGGCAATAAACTCTCACATTCATAATTCGAATCAGACCGCCTCAGACGATCTACGTTCAGAAATACAGGATGCATCCTCGCACCGTCACATTGCCGCAAATAATTTCAGAACCGCTTCGTTTGCGGCTGCCGCTGAAGCACTTATACAGCCTGAGATCACCTCATTATTACTGAACTTGACCGACGACAAGAAGGGAATCGCAATATCAGCAAAGGCAAAACACCTCACGGCAGGGACTTCACTGGTTATACAAGCAAAGCTTATCGAAACAATTCCTGGTGTGGTCGAGAGTGATAGGCAGTTGACAACAGATATTTTCACGGTCGAAAGTGAAAACGATTTTCCTGATCAAAGAATCCTGGTCAAGCGACCTGGGATGTACACGGTAACGATTTTGTTGGCAAATTCTGAACCTGGTAAGGGGATATTGTCAACGAAAACAGTTTCCGTTTCAGGGGACAATAGTTTGTCGAAACCAGAAGTACGCGAAATTGGCCAGACGTCCACGAAAGGCGAGAAGTTTCTTGATCGATCCGAGTTTCTCGCTCTCCCAATTCTGCTTTTCGGAGATTCAGCAGAAGTCACTGTCGTTTCAAACCAGCCGGACCGACGATTGTCACTTCAGATTTTGAATCCGTCTAATGCCAGTATGCGCGAAGTGATCGTGGAAAAATCGGGCGTTGCCAATAGTGCTGTCCCGATCGCTACTGGGAGGCTCGAAGGTGGAACTCATCTGCTAAAAGTGGTTGACCTGTGGTCGGGACGGGCAAGCGATTTGGTGACATTGCGAGTCAACAGCCAGGGGATTCGTTCCCCCGAGGTAACAGCCGTCTCAAACCTGGAATTCAGTCAGGAATTCTTAGAAAGCCAAAAAGGTATTTTTTCGTATGGAGGATACCTGCGACTTCGTGGCAATCAAGCGACTAGCGTACCGATACTGAACTTTCCAGTCTACGCCAGAGTCCCGCAAACCGATGGGGCACAGGCGTTTGTACGTATGGGATCTGCAGAGATCGTCAGTTCCTCGGATTTAGGCGACGGCATCTGGGAAACGGAACTCAATATTCTCCAGCCTGAGTCGCCTCAGACAGATCGCCGAGTCTTTGCACTGTCTCAGGGCAATGATTTTGCTTTTTCTTCGCAGCCAGTCTCAGTAACCGTGCAGCCAGGAGCGGCGGAGAAGACTCAGGTTCCGTCCATCACCAAACTTGGAGAAAGAAGTACCGAGCCAGGTATCCGCGCCTTTCACAACGTTGCAAGTATCACCCTCTCCGGGACATTTGGGACGCTTGAGCGGTCGACATCTTTCAGCGACACGGTCGTTGCCGCTTTGACGAATGATGGTCAAATTGTCGGCGTGAGCGGTCGGCTCTCCAGTTCGTCCGGCGGTAGCTGGTCGATTCCGTTGAAAAATTTGAGTCCAGGGGATCATACGCTGCGCGTCGCATTTGCCCGCGGCAATGCAATCGGCGCTCGTTCGGCGCCACTTGAACTGACCATCAGGACAACCGGTCCTCACGTCATTGCAGTCGACCCGCCGAATCTGGGGACGGCGCCAGGAGTCCAAAAGCTTGTCATCAGCTTCTCGCCAGAGAACCCTCTTGACCACGAATCTGCAGGGTATGTGCATAACTATCTGCTGTTGTCCAGTGGCGGCACTGGCGCCTTCAATCGAGGCAACGAAATCGCTTTTCGTCCCGAGTCCGCTGACCACGTTTCGGCATCGAATACCGTCGAATTGAAGTTTCCCCCATTGCCGGCGGACATCTATCAACTTCGCGTCAATGCTCATCCGGCGGGAGCTGCATCGAGTCTGTTCTTGAAAGCCATCGGAACCAATGTCACTGTACACGGCGCAGCGAACGACTCCAAACTGGGGATACGTGACATTTACGGAAACTATCTGTCCGGGAATGACGGTACACCGAATACGGACTACATCCTAGCGCTCGGGAACACTGAGTACGCGGAAGGTACTGAGTTTACGTCGCGTCGTTCCGGACTTCCCAGTAATACTGGTCCACCTGTCGACTATCCGGAATATACGGAACCGCGGCAATATCCTGGCGGTGTAAACCCATCGGATAAAGTCGTAAGTCGCGTTGCCCGCCTCTACTACTTCCGCGATGCTCATCGAGTCGCTCAGATCATCAATCGGCGAAGTCAGTCGTTTAATGCGCAGAATGCATCAATGTCACGACAATTAGCAGATCAGGCCAGGTTGTTTGCGGAAGAGCAGATCGACAAGCGTCGGGACAGTGAGTTCAGCAGTGTCGAAGCAGCCCGGCTGGCTCGCGAAGCCGAAAATTCGATGGCTGTTCTTCAGCAATCACTTGCTCAGGCCCGTGGGATGCTGCAACAGGCAACAACAGAGACAAGCAACAAGGCGACAGTCGTCACAGACCGACGAATGGCAGTGGACGATGCTCGACGTCGAGAGGAATCCGCAAGAAACGCCGTTACTACAGCGGCTGATGACGCGCAAAAGAGGGACACCGAGAAGAATCTCGTACAGGCGACTGATAATCGCCTGGCGGCCGAGCGAGCTCTTGCGGCTGCCGAAACCGAGTTGGGAGCGGCTCAACAGGCGGTTCGCGATGCGCAGGCCCAGGTTACTGTCAGTGAACAGCGGATCAACGCAACGGCGGCTGCTGTACAAAGCCTGAGAGAACAGGAAGTCGAACAGCGGCGCGAACGAGATCAGGCACAAGCCCGGGAAGATCGGGCCATTGACCGACAGTTTCGCCTGGAAGTGACGGCAGCCACCGAAGACCCTGATACGTATGCTCCTGGAAATCCAAAGTCGGATGACCCCGTTGCGCAGGTCACTATGTCAGTGATCGGAGAAGGGTTGATTCAACTGCGCGGTCCACTTAAGGGGGTTAACATTGTTCGCACCATGATAAATGAGATAGATTCACCTGTAGGTCAAGTCCGTGTGGGCGTTCATACCGTCCAAATCAACGGGGAAAGGGGAGAACGGATGGAGGAAGTCGCTGGCCGCATACAGCGACAGATTGATCATTCGCGATTCCTGACGTCACAGTCTGCTCAGATGCTGCGAAACTCTATTGTTCAGGTCGCCAGTCAACGAGCTCAACAGATCTATGCCGAATGCCTGCTGGATCCGCAACATGCACGCGACCAGAAATATCAGGATGCCTTTTTCGGGAAAGACTTCATGGACGAATTGCGGCAGATGGATTCTGAGTTCCTGAAGACCGGCAACAAATTACTGTCACTGCATTCGATGGACAGCACCAGTCTGGCATCCGCGTTGTTTCTGCTGGGACTTGCGAGCAATGACACTCGGCTGGAGATCATTTCGGTCTTTGAATCAATGCTGACGCATAAGTTACCACTGGACGAGCACGAATATTTCCTTGCAGCCGGTCCTCAGTCATCGCGTTGCCAATTATTCCATACGAAGAAGAACGCGTTTCAGTTGCTGGGACAGAATGCCCGCTTTGTTTCATTTCGTGGCTACTTTGATCATCAGGTCAGCGGCCCGGAGACACTCAACCCAGTCCAGCGAGAATTCATTCGTCTGGCTCAGATCTTCAAGAGCCGCCTGATTACCGAAGTTGAACTGAAGCAAAGGGTGATTGAGCGTACGCTGATTGAAGAGCGGATCGGCGACTACAATGAGCAGTTGCGAATAGCAGCGAAGAGAGAGGAGTCCGCTGTTAATGCACTGGCACTCGAAGAAGCTGCGATGCAGAAGCATCAGACTGATGTGATGCGGGCGGCTACTCGGATAGCAGCATATGCCGTAGGCCGAAACAATGCATCCATGCAAATTGAAGCGAGCGTGAATCTCGTCGCCAAGAATATTGTTGATGATATCATTACGATGGAAGTGAGCACGGCCGAACACTTTGGGGTGGCCTTTGACAGAGAACACATAAGGCGGAAGTTGACGAGACATCTGCTTATGGGCGACAAAGAAGAAACCATTGTTCTCTTGTTGGATCTTAACGGTCGTTCGTTCGCCGCCCTGAGCCCGAATTCCAAAAAACCTTCTAGGGCGATGCTATCGCTTCATCCGGTTGATAGCGGTAGTCGCATGGAGGCAATCGAAATTACGGTGTATAAAGGCCCCAAGGATGGTCAATATGGAAGTGAATTCCTGAATAACAAATTGGGTACTGTTGCCGATTCCTTTGCAGAGTATATGCAGTCCTCGCTAAATAGCCTTAAGAACTTGATCGCTGGGACAAATGCAATCGTCCCCTACACTCCAGATGCTGTGTTACGACGTGACTTGGCGCAGAAGCGTTTGGACGAACTCGACACTCTTCTGAAGGAGGTCCGTCGTTCTCAGGAACAGACGAAGTTTGCCGATCCAATTGATGTCCTGCTCAGGCTGACGTCTCTCTCGCGACTTTTGGCGGAATGTGCACGTGATTCGGCAACTCAGATCGGACGCTTCCGGGATGCGATGGAAGAAATCGTACGAATGCTGGCCTTGGGCTCTACGAATGTCACGACTGCACATGAACGATGGGTGGCGCTTCGACTAATGTTGTCTCAGCAGGTGTCCGGGAGCCTGCTCGACGAACTGAAACCAAGGATTGATGAAATCGATCAAGCGTTCTCCGGCTTGCTGACAGCGAATCTTGGAGTGCAGTTCGCCCAGAAGCAGGCGGAAGCGTCACGACGACCGCTCGACCACAAGAAATTTCTTGACATGCTGATCGACGAAACCGAAGAAAAGTTCATCGAACTGGTTGAGGGGTCAAGGGCACATACGGCAGTCATTGATGATTATGTTAAACGACTCTCAACAGCTCTGGAAGACGACTTCAATACACAGTTTTACGAACCCGCATTTCGCCAGGTTCGGGAGCAGGCTTACGGTTCGTGGGATGTCAGCCTCGGACAGATCGAACACACCACAATCCTAACCAACAATCGAGCGTTTGCCAAAGTTCTCCCACAGGCAACAATGGAATTTGATCTGCCCAAACGAGACATTCTGATCAACGAAGCGTTTCAGTCTGCGGCTGCAGCGTATGCAGATTACGGCGCGTTGCTGGGGGATCCTTCGTTCCTGGCACTCACCAAGCTTTACAGTGGCCAGCCGACGTCCGCAATGTTTGGTTCCGATGGACCGGCGCCACTGGTTCGGGACGTCCTGCCTGGCCTGCCGTCACAAACTGATGAAAGCCTGCTGATGCAGGCTCAGTCCGGACAGCCCCAGTTTGCGTCTCAGCTGGAAGCACTGATTCCCGACCCCGCCGTTTATAAATTCGAAACAGGGACCGGCTTCGAAATCCGACCGGTGATTCAGCCCGACGGTCAAAGCGTCGTGTTTAACTTCAATTACATGTATACGACCAATATTCGTGAGCCGGTCCGGGCAGACGAAAAGCATCTGGGTCGCGTGAAGCGACATTTCATCAATACCGACGTGCAGATCGGCAATTATGAGCTGCGGGAAATAAGCCGTTACCGTGTTGCATTAAAAGCCTCACGAACCAGTCGTGGTGTGCCATTTCTGGAGGATGTTCCAGTGGCTGGTGCTCTGTTCCGTCCGCTGCCTCAGGATGAATCTTCGCTGCAGCAAAATATGATCCTGGCTCATTCGGTGATTTACCCAACACTCTTTGATTTGATGGGCTTGCGCTGGGCGCCGGCTGTAGCGGATCTGGATGCGGCAAAACTGATTGAGGATGATTTTGTCTTCCGCAACCGAATGAAGATTCTAAAGGGTGAAGTCTACGACTATTCGAGTGAGCAGGTGGACGAGTTTCTGCGAATTCCGCAGGGGAAACGCCGTCGTGATCTGTATCGCCTGCAGGAGACCGTTCCCTACGTTCATCCCAATGGATATCAGGGCCCCGGGCTGGATCGTCAGGACAGCCAGTTGCAGGAAGGATATGATCCAGCGAGTCTGTTTCCTCCGACCGTGGTCCCGACGCCATCAGGTGCCCCGCTGATGCCATTGTATCCTCAGGAAGTGATCCCATCAGATCAGTGGAGTTCTCCGGTCGAAAACGCACCTCAGCAGTTCGGGGACCCCAAACGCAGATCACCCGCAGATGACATGGGTAGTCCAGCTGGCGGCGACACACCACCACCGACATCTGGAACATTGGCGCCGCAGTTACCGGTCAGTCAGTTGCCGGCGGATCAAATCCAAAGTATCCCATCGTGGATGTATAGCACATCGCCGAATGAAGGCAGTCGACAGAATTCGAAGAATCCGGACACTGTACTGCCTGCAGCGGTCAGCAAAACTCAGGAGAATGTGACGAGATCAGCGACGACACCGGTCGAGCCGGAAGGTCGACTGAACGTTCATAACATTCTGCGGGCTTCGTATTCAGAGGCTGATGCTGCGCAAAAGGAATTGCCGTTGAAAGGAAAAGCAGGAACTCGCCCGGTCCCGGATGAATCCCGGGAAACCAAAACCGGTTTTCGATTCCGATTACCTTCATTGTTTTCTCGGTGACTCGTTCCAGAAAACCGGGAATAATGGCCTTCTCCGTGGATGGTGATGACATGCGATTCTGGAAACTGGCTGTGTTGGGAATCGTTATCGCCGCGAATCTGCCTTCGGCAGAGGGCCAGATTTTTCCGGGTCTGAGTCATACCAAAGCTCGCAGGGTTTGCTGTTTGAAAGACTACGGCTATAGCGTTGATCAGCGAACCAATCCCGTGACGGCTGTGAGTTTTGCCACGGTCAACACGGTATCGGCCGGTCAGGTGACCAATACCAGGGCGGCGATTCCGGAGAACATTAAAGCGTTTCCGCTTCGCCAGTCATCGCTGCGGCTTGATCATTGCGAGATCTCAGCGGTCGCCTTTGTGGTTCATCGGAACGGACGCTGGACACTGAATCTCAAAGCGACGCAGGATCCGATGTTGGTGAATGTGACTGAGAGACCCAGGTTTGTACGGTATCAACAGAACAAGTTTTACCTCACTGTAAGGGCATACACGGACTTCAGCATTGCGGGAACTGAGGACTCAGTGCTCGGAAAGCCAGCGCTTCGGTCACTTTCGATGGAGCCGTTTTGGATTCAGCGAGGGCGAAGTGTCAATCTGATGCTGACAAGCGATCAGTATGGTGGACCCGACAGAGACTTAGAGTATGCGTTTGATCTCTTACAGCGAGTTGAGATCGATCTGCAGTATGAATGACAGAGATCGAGACACGAGTCGGTATGAAGATGCTCAAAATCCCTGGCAGACATGAGCGTATCGGCAATCAGGATCGGCTGACCATGGAAGGGACACGGAACAGATGCAATACGGGACGGCAAGTCGGCTGGCGATGGGGCTGATAATTCTTTCCACGGGGATCATCGCAAGGGCGGAGGGACCAAAGGTTTCTCCCATCGATGAAATACTGATTATTCCACCGCAGGTTGACGGCGAGCTGAAACCGCGCCCTGTATTTGTGAAGAATGAAGGCACAGGGACACTTCACATTGAAATTCCTCCGACGGTGATTGTTCATCGCTATTATTATTCGGGCGATCGCGAGTTTCAGGGACCGATGCTCCCGGGCGGGCCTACTGTCATTGTAGCCAACCATCCAAAAACGGGCGAACAGGTGAGCGTTCAGGCTCAGATGATGCCGGGTGCTCCACGCGTGCGATATTGTCACAACTGCATTATCTACAATTACAGTGATCGCATCCTCACGCTCGATTTCGGTTCCTGCCTCAATGGCCAGCCACGGATGGTGTATCAGCGACACGATCAAATGTCGCTCGGTCTTCGGGAAAAAGCCAGCGAGGTCCGCGAGACCACGAACGGCTTCATTCAGGCGTCCGGACTGTCGCAGGCAACGGCTGAGGTGCGCAAACGCGGACAGGACGTCATTCTGGCGACGGGTCAGCGCATCAACACCACGGGATCTGCCGTTTTCGGCCGAGCCCTGAGTCTCTGGGACTCAACTCCTGTTGGTGACCTTGCCAAGCCTTCGACACGCCAGAACGCTCAAAATTTCTTTAACACAGAGCGCGCTGGCATCACGAATGAACTCGAAGATACCATCGGCACAAATCGATGATCGAACCTGACTGGAATCGCATCTGCCGCGCGTGTACTACTGGGGATCCAGCGGATTGGGGGCAGCTGGACTTCGCCGAGTTCTTCCACGGCTGAGACGCCTTCAATTGCATTCAGTCTCTCGATGTCTGCCTGTGATGAACTGCCGATAAACTGTCCAATGCTCTCCAGTTCAGTCTCAATCGTCATTCCCGATTTCTTTAGTTTCTGGCCAATCTGCTTCGCTTTGCTGAGTGCATCATCGGAAAGCGTCACGACGATACTCATAGCTTTGGTGCCAGGCTGAGGGTCCGTGGATCGACGGGTAATGTCTTCCTGCGAACTTCCTGTTGACGAAGCTGCCTTTTTCTTTGCCATTAGTCGTTTCCTTCAAAAGGTCAGCAATTCTGTTCAGAGTGGATTTTCTGAATTCTACAGGTGAATGCAGCAGAAGGAAACAGCCGTCAGTTCTGCAACTGGCGGCTGTCGATGACACTCAGAGGAATTCGGTCGACACGGAGGGATTTCAGGTGGCGCGCGCGAGACCATTGCCGACGTCTCTGGCGGACAGGTTTAATCGGCGAGCACGGCGTCGCAGCTCGCGATAAAGAGCGATTCCTCGGAAATTGGATCCCTGCTGAGCGATTAGCGCGGCGATTCCCGCCACGTGAGGGGTCGCCATACTGGTGCCGCTCCAGGAATCATAGCGGCGAGGTAAAGGCAAAGCAGAGCGGACGGCGGCACCGGGTGCTGCCAGATTGATTTCGCCCCCGCCAGGATTAATACCCCCGTTTGAGAACCGGGCAGGCTGCAGGTTTTGATCTAACGCTGCAACGTGTATTGGTTCAGCGTAACTTGTGAAATCGGTGCACGAGAATAACACAGACGTGTCGTGAGGCGGACAGAGGAGGAATTGGATGTTGGTTTGGCCATTGCATGGGGGCCAGCTTCCAAACGCCAGGATTGATCCCACAGGCCATTAACGTCTCATGCGTTTCAATGAATGCACCATTGCAACCTGCCCCAACGGGGCTCAGTGTGAAAGCCTGGGGCATCGCCCCAGGAATTGCACACAACAATGACG
>JALHMY010000142.1 GCA_022843805.1 Fuerstiella sp. | reverse complement strand
CAGTCCTGTCCCCTCCCCAGGCGAAGCCGGGGGAGGTCGATCGAGCGAAGCAAGATCGGGAGGGGGCTGGTGAACCGCGGGGCGAGGGTGTTACAGGTACGGCGTTGAGTGCAACACGCGGCGGGCCCTCCCCCGGCCTGACGGCCGACCCCTCCCACTCCGCTTCGCTGCGCGGGAGGGGAGGTTATAGAAACCTCCTCCCCCGGCCGGACTGTCAGGTGCGGAGCCATTTCAAACCAACACCCCCTACTGCGGCAACTAAAACAAAACCGCCAAGGGCGCGAAAATTGCCGTTCATCAGCTGAAAACCAATACCCAGACACATTAACCCAGCTACCAGCAGTGCCAAAACACCAAACAGCTTTCGAATGGTGAACGCTGCAGCCGATGTCGCAGCTTTTGTGACTCCGGGTTGAGATCGGCGAGGCAAGGCACGCGGCTCTGGTTCGTCCCATGAAGATGCATCAGCAAACCCATACTCATCCTCGTCACCCTCATACTCGACGACAGGTACGGAAATCACCGACTGGCATTCCTTGCAGCGAATTTTCGTGCCAGCCCGATCCTCGCGGACTCGGTAAGCCTTACCACACTTTCCGCAGCTCACTTCAATCGCCATTGCTGAATGCTCCGAATCCGGGTGCTGGTATCACTGAACGCTTAGCTCAAAAGCTTCATCCCGGGCCTCATCCCGTGGAGGGAACCTGGGCGACTTAGGAGCGGCCAGGCATTGTGACGGCGTTCCCGACAGATTGCGAATGATGAATGCTGACATTGTTGATCAAACGGGGAGGAAACCCCAGGCACCTCCCTGGCCGAGTTGTGTCAGGGGTTCCTGGTCGGGCTAATCTCCAGCGCCCTTTGAATCGCCCTGCAGTTCCTGCATCGCTCGTAATGCCGCATCGGTGTGGGGGTACTTCAGGATGATGTTTCGCATTTTTTCATCGCGTTCCGTACCCTGAACCATGACAAGCGCACTTTCCAGCAGCTCGCTCGCCCGAAGTTCTTCACGCTCCTGAAGAGCCGTCAGTTCTTCGGACAGTTCCTTCTGTCGCTGTTCGGAAAGATTTGAGCGGATATGCTGAAAACGATGGACGGAAATGGACGAACCGCGTCGAACACGACCCTCGACAAGCCGGGATCTTTTCCCCATATTGACCAGCAGCTGAAATTCGTCTGCGGCAGGCCCGGTATGCCGGCGAAACTGATGGACAATCACTGTGTACCGGCCCATGGGTGCTGAGCGCGCCAGCCAGCGAATGTTCTCCACGGGGGATTCCGTCGCTGGCTGCACATTCATGTCGACATCAAGGACGCCACGACATCGGGATTCACGGTGCCGCCACGAAATATGTTCGCCGGACGGGGCAATGACGTGCAGATCGAGATCATTGAATGACTTCCACGCCAGAGAGAACTGAACTTCCCCGGTTTTGCCTCCCGCCGCGGCCACTCGATTCTGAATGCTGGCCGCAGCCTGCCCGATCCCATCGTCGGACGCCTGCTCGCCCTGGCCACGAAAGGCAGACAGATCGACCTGTATCTGGTCTCTGGCGAGCGAATCCTTCTGAACGATCAATTGTTCGGGCTGGACCCGGTCGAGAACAGGATTCTGAAGCGTCGTTGCTGCTGGTTCGGCATCGATCAGCACCGGAGCGCCTGTTTCTGGTCCGTCGTCAAAACGCCCGACAGAGGAGAGGACATCCGCCTGGGGAGTCAGCTCAATCATTAACAGGCTGAGACAAAACAGAAGTACGGCATGAATAACCGCGCTAAAGCCCAGGCTGCTGGCTGAGCGGCGAACTGGCAGAAACGCCGTATGTCCGGAAATTCGATCAGTTCCGGGGGTTGGCGTTCGTGTTGCAGGTTCTGCAAACTGCTTAGTTTTTCGACGGGCTGTCCGCACTTCAACCGCTGACCGCAGGGTGCTGGACGCGGCCGGATCTGCTGAGGTCCGTTCAGGAAACAGGTTTGAAGCGCTCATAGAAGCCTCGGTCCTGTGGGCAAATCCGGGCCGATTTTTGCGAACCTCAGGAATACAGGTCACCGCGGCCTGACATCACGAGGAGTATTATGGGGGAAAGCAGGTCGTCATTGTCGAGCAAAACGGGGAGAAATTCGCAGAATTGGGCGGCTCCAGGCTACGCAGAGTCGTCCGTCTGAGTCAATCGTGCGGCCGGAAGAACCCGTTCTCGGCAAACAAACATCATTTAACAGGAGAGGGGATTGAGTTGAGTGTCATGACTGCGTAAATTCGACACTTCCGTTTTGTGGCCGATGGATCCGGAATTAACAAACGGACAGTGGCTTTCGTGCGTATTCTTCGTGTACGTCGTATTCAGGGAACAGATGCGCGACGGCAGTTGTCCGGCAGTTTCAGGCCACTTTTTCGACATTTTGGTGGGCAAAGAGCTCGTTATGCAAAACGAATCCGTGATTGAAATCCGGAACCTTTCCAAGATTTATCGTGACTTCTGGGGACGAAAAAAGGTGCAGGCTGTCAAAAGTCTGAGCCTGGACGTCCATCGCGGTGAGGTCTTTGGACTGCTGGGACCAAACGGTTCCGGCAAGACAACAACGATGAAGATGCTTCTCGGGTTGTTGTTTCCAACATCCGGCGAAATGCGAATTCTTGGCAAACCGGCCTCGGACGTGAGCAAGAACGAGAAGATCGGGTATTTGCCTGAGGAATCTTACCTCTATCGATTTTTGAACGCCGATGAAACGCTCGACTTTTACGGTCGGCTTTTCAATATGTCGGCTGCAGAACGTGCAAAACGAGCTGATGAACTGATTGAGATGGTTGGCCTTTCCAAGGCTCGCCGCCGTCAGCTCAAGGAATACTCCAAAGGGATGACTCGTCGAATTGGTCTGGCACAGGCCCTGATCAACGATCCGGAACTGGTACTGCTGGACGAACCGACCAGTGGGCTTGACCCGATCGGAACGCGCGAGATGAAGGACCTGATCCTGAAGTTAAAGGCTCAGGGAAAAACGGTCATTATGTGCAGCCATCAGCTCGGCGATGTTCAGGACGTTTGTGATCGCATTGCGGTACTGTTTCAGGGTGAACTGAAGGTTCTTGGGCGAGTTGACGAGTTGCTTGAAATCCGCGACGAAATGCAGATTCGAACATCATCGCTGAGTGATGCCGCCATTGCCGATATTCAGGCAGTCCTGAAGAAGCACAACGTTGTGAATTCTTCGTTCCAGAAGCCGAAAGCCGACCTCGAAGAATTGTTCCTGCGAACAGTTCGCGAAAGCGGTGAACGGCCGGGCCGCCGGTTCTCTGCGGAAGAGATTGCAACCGGAACGGGCGACAACAAAGGCGCTGGCGGTTCAAAGGTCTGAAGGCAGCCGTCGCAGCGGTTTGAAAGTAGCAGCGGTTTGAAAAGAGTGTGCAGGTGGCAGGTATTTCCCTGACCTGCATTGATCGTAAAGCAGAACCTTCTGCCGCACCTGAATCACGTAAATCAATCAGCATTGAACAGTAGAGTTCGGAATTCCGAAATATGGACTTCAACCCAGTTCCATTTGACTTTGCCGGAAGTTTCAGCCAATGGCTGATCATCGTTGGCATTCTGATCGGCGGCAGCCTTGGTCTGTCTCTGCTGCTGGCGGTCGCCCGAAATGGCGCGTCCGGCGTACCGATGTTTACCAGAGGGTTGACCAGCTACCTGAGCGATCTGGGCTCTTTGTCGCTCCGACGTATTCTGGCAATTACCAGCCTGACATTTAAGGAAGCGGTTCGTCGCAAGGCACTTTTGATTTTCGTCGTGTTTGCGGTGCTTCTGATGTTTGCCGGATGGTTTTTATCCAACTCGAACTCACGGGCTGAGTTGCAGGCCAACGTGCATATCACGTTTGTACTCAGAACGATTGCATGGCTCATTCTGCCAGCCGTCATTTTCCTTAGCTGCTGGGGAATTCCTGAAGACATCCGTCTTCGTTCGATGCATACAGTCGTGACCAAACCGGCCCGTCGTATGGAAATTGTTCTGGGCCGCATGCTCGGTTTCGGAACTGTGACAATCCTTGTACTTTGCGTGATGGGTGTCATTGGATACGTCTGGATTCAGCGACAAATTCCGGAGAATGTCAGAAACAACCTGACTTGCCGAGTGCCCGTTTTTGGTCACCTTCTGTTTATTGATACTGCCGGCCAGCCTTCATACACCGGGATTAATGTGGGTGACACATGGATGTACCGGTCCTATGTTCAGGGCAATAGTCGGGCCCGGGCCGTGTGGATGTTCAGCAATGTAACACCCGATGCACTGGTCGGTGATGTGCTTCGTCTTGAATCTCGCTTTGAAGCGTTCCGAACCGTAAAGGGTTCAGAAAAATCGATCCGGGAAGGTATCGAAGGTCAGTTCACACTTGTTAAAAACGCCCGTGATGAGGCATTCGGTGGATTTGCTCTTGGTGCCTCGACCCGTGAAATGGCGGATCTGCTGCGAGAAGGACAGTTCCGAAATGCTGCCGATAAGCTGAAGGAATTTGCCGAAAAAATTCGCACCAAACCCAAAGACATCCCCGACCCGGACTACGCCGGTCTTGCAGGCGGAGCCCAGCAGGCTTCCGGTGCTCTGAAGGTGCTGAATTCAGATACTCATAACTTCGACGAGCTTTCTCAGCTGTTCAAGGACCTGTTCGATACGACCTTTCAGCTGAGTGATCGGAAAGCAGCCGCAGCTGCCGGCAACACGATCTTTGAGGACATTGCCGCGAAGTGTGATGCCGTCGCCGACTATCTGAAAACGAATGCCGATGACCTTCTCGATCATATGCCGCGCCTGGAAGTTCCGCTGCCCACATTCACTGTGACGGAATTCCATGAAGGTGATGACATCAGAGAAGTCAATCGCAAACTGGAATTCGTCGCTGACTACGAAACACTCGGACGATTCCTCGCAAAGACCATTAGTCGACTTAATGATGCAGGCAAGGTTGTGGAAGGCGATTCGATCAGTCCGGCCTTCCTCGACACACTGGCTGAAGAAAAAGAAATTTCTCCGCTGAACGCTGAATTGCTTCTGACAGTATTGACCGAACAGCTACAGTCTGGTGCCCTCAGGGTTGCTGACGGAAAGCTGGCAGTTGCGGATGGACGAAGGTGGTTTCCTTTCTTCGATGATCTGGTCCGACGAGAACTGCTGGTGTCTCAGGACAGCGAAGGCTGGTTGCTGACCCTGGATCTCTTCGAAGACCTCACAACAGCCGGTTTTCTGCGTATCGAAGTCTCCTGTCTGAATGATCAGATGTACCTCGGTATGGCTCGTCCGGACCTGTTTATTCGGCTTCCGGACCGACCATTCTATGTCGGTTATACGAAGGCGATTCTGACGACGGGGCTGATGTTGCTGCTGGTTGTGGTCATTGGAGTAACTTCCAGCTGTGTTGTGAAGGGTCCTGTTTCCGTCTTCCTGACACTGACCATGTTCATTGTCGGACAGTTCTTCCATGACTTCATGCTGAGAATCGTCTCGGGCAACGAACAGGGACTGGGCCTCATCGAATCCGCCGCTCTGATCTGGCAGCATCGAAATCCAAGTGTGGGTTTGGATGCATCGGAAGCCACCCAGAAATTTGTTCAGGGTATCGACAGTGTTTCGACAGGATTTCTGGCAGGGGTCAGCCGGATTATTCCTGACTTCAGTGTTTTCGGCAGTGCTGCGGCCCACGTTGAAAAAGGCTTTGATGTTCCTCTCGATGCGTCTGTCTGGCCATCTGTTGCGGCATTCTTTGCTTTCATGATCCCCTGTGTATTGCTGGCTGGAGCTTGCCTGAAGTTCCGGGAGCTGGAATCGAAATGAACGAACTTACTTCACGTCAGCGTAAACTTATCTATGCAGCAGGAATTCTTCTGCTGCTGTATCCGATCGTGCGACTGGGCGCCCCGGCTGCCAAAGACGTCAATGCCGGGGATCAGAGCGTTGCTGAAGGCAGCGGTGAACTGGCTCGCATGAGAGTCGAATACGACCTGGGTGAAACAACTCTGGGCGATATCGACCCATCCAGCGCAGCCATGAATCTGGTGCTTCTGGGCCTGCGCGGACCAGCAGCTGGCCTGCTTCACCTGCAGGCTATTGATTTTCAGGAACGCAAGGACTGGGCGAAACTTCGAGCCGCAGTCGATTCCATCATTCGTCTTCAGCCTCACTATGTGAAGATCTGGCAGTTCCAGGCATGGAACCTCAGCTACAACGTCTCTCGTGAGTGGGACCGGGTGGATGACCGATTTTACTGGGTGAAGGAAGGGATCAAGTTCCTGCAGAAGGGCACTCGCAGAAACCAGACGGTCGCCATTCTTTTCCATGATGTCGGCGAATACGTGACAAAGAAGGTTAACGTCTCCGATGAAAAGAAGTTCTTCAGAGAATTCTTTATTCATGACCCGGATACTGAACGGTACAAGGGTGACTCCGACTCGGAACTGAATCCCAAAGGTGTCGACAATAACCTTGTCGCTTATGACTGGTTTACAGAAGCCAACGAAAAAGACGACCTCTACGGCATGACGGGCATGACACACGTGTTCTTCCGTCAGGGACCGGCAAAGGCAAGAATCACCTACGCTGAAGCTCGACAGAAGGACGGTTTCTTTGATCAGGAAGGCCGTGCGGCCTGGGAAACCGGTTACCGGGAATGGATGGAAGATTATGGCAACTATGTCTTCAAAGGCCTGAATGACTGGAAATACAAACTGAACTGCTCTGAGGATGAACTGCAGCAGATGGCTGATGAGAACGGCATCACGCTGAAACAACAGCGGGAACTGCTGGCAAGAAATCTGGATATGGTGCATTTTCGGTACTGGCGGGATTATGCAAATACCGAACGCGATGAAATCACCATGGCCGCTCATCAGACGCTGTTCGAAGCCCGCAAGGCCTATGCTGAAGGACGCGGATTTAACTCGATCGGCGAAGATGGCAAACTTCAGATTTCAGAAGCTCAGAAGCTCCTTGAAGATGCAATGAATAAATGGGTGGCGGTCTTCGAAAAGTACCCAACGATGAAAATCGACAACAGCTCATATATCGAAGAAGCTCTCCTGGCCGTCTACTACTGGCTGAATATTCACGAAACGAACGGTGTAACTCCTCCCGACGATTTCACTCTGCGAGCTCTCTGGGATGAAAAGCCTGAGATGCGTTCTGATGTGCAGCGTGAATTTCTGATGGATACCATGAGAATTAAGAAGGACTGAACCAGCCGCATGGTTCGCAGTTTCGGCGCAAACTGTGTCATACATCCGACATCCCGAAGATGATGACTGATGTGACTGATGTGACTGATGTGACTGATGTGACTGATGTGATTCCGTCCAGCTGCAATGCTTTCAACGATTGAGACGTTTTTTCGGAGTTTTTGCCGTTGCCTGCTGGTCCCATTTTTGCTCGCGAGGCAATGACTGCCCCACGCAGACTGCGACATTACCTGATGCGATCAGGGTTCGTGGCGGGTTTGCTCGTGCTTTTCTACAGCATCCGTCAGGCGACTATCGGCTTTCAGGATGTGCAGTTTGCTGGTGATGTGGCGAATTTCAGCAGTCTTGTGTTTCAGGTGTTTTCGCTCCTGCAACTGACATTAGGGATGTTCTTCGCCACTCTGTTTACCGCCTCAAACGTGGCGCAGGAAAAAGACCGCCAGACACTAATCCTGCTGCTCATGACAGATATGAGGAACAGTGAACTGGCACTCGGAAAACTGCTGGCCAGCCTGCTGATTGTTGTCGTTCTGCTGCTGGCCTCACTGCCCGTCTTCTTTTCGCTGAAGCTTCTGGGCGGTGTCACCTGGGAACAGGTCATCTGGGCGGCGGCTGTCGTTGGTTCCGCCTCCCTTGCCGCGGGCGCCTGGGGAGGACTCGTCGCTTTCTGGCGGGAAAAAACATTCCAAACTCTGGCCGTCAGCGTTTTGGGAGTTGTACTGTTTGTGGCGGTACTGGAAGGACTGGTTGCCGCTTTTGGTGCCCAAAGCAGTGTCGGTTATCTGATCGGACTCGCCTCTCCCTATCGCAGTCTTCTGTCCGTACTGAATCCTCTGGATGGCACGGTTTCAGGAGTTGCCCGAGTTTCGGCATTGCCCGCGGTTGTGACCCTGCTTTCGCTGACTGTCGCACTCAGCGTCATCACGGTGGTCCGCATGCGAGCATGGAATCCGTCGCAATCATTGCGGCAGTCCGCGATGGAGCCGGACACTACCGCGTCAGAAGACGTCGCGCCTCGCACGACAACCAGCCGAACTCATCATCGTACCGTCTGGAATAACCCTGTCATCTGGCGGGAAATGTGTACTCGAGCCTACGGTCGTCGTGTCATCTGGATCAAGCTGGTCTATATCGCACTGTCCATCATGATTGCCTGGGCGGCAATCAGCCGTCCAGAATCCGGAAATGTTCTGATCCTTGGAATGGCGTCCGCTCCGGCATTCGCGTTTCTGGGTGTTGGCATTATCAGCCTGCTCCTGATGAATGCCCAGGCCGTCACCTCCATCACAACCGAACGCGACGGACGTACTCTTGAGCCCCTGCTGATCACCGACCTGAGCGCGAAGGAATTCATGCTGGGGAAAATTGGCGGAGCATTCTGGAATGTACGCGAAATGATCGTGCTGCCAATGCTGCTGCTGGTCTGGATGATGCTGTCCGGCACTGTACCCGCACTGACCGGGGAAAACTGCGTGTACCTTGTTGCCACCTTTCTGGTACTGTCGATGTTTTCCATTACTCTTGGACTGCACGCAGGACTGACCTATGACAATTCCCGATCTGCCATTGGCAACAGCCTGGGCACAATGTTCTTCCTGTTCGTCGGCATCTTTATCCTGATGCTGCTGCTGGTGGAGGCCCGATCGTCGTTCGCGATCCAGCTGCAGAGCTTTATCATCTTCATCGGTTTCGGAAGCCTTGGACTGTTCACTTCGCTCACTCACAAGAATCCATCCAGTGCACTGACTCTGGCGTCAATGAGTCTGCCGTTTCTGACTTTCTATGCCATCATCTACTTTCTGCTCGGCGGAAACCTGATCGTCTGTGTATCGATCTGTCTTGCTTATGGATTCACTGTCATCGCCATGCTGATTCCCGCCATGACCGACTTTGACGTGGCACTGGGACGTAATACTCAGGACGGTTGATTTCCGATCGCCTCTCATCTTATGAACCAGCCGCTCGCTCCAGACTCAGTTGCATACGAGCGATGCGGTCCGCAAGCTTTTCGCTGCTGAGCTGTTCGCGCAGTCGATCCACCAGCAAAGGGAAGGCGAGCGGGGTAAAACGCGGCAGGTTCAAAACGCGGACATCCAGTGACTGGAGATCCCTCAGAGTCGCAACGAGACGCGAATGCTCAAGCTGACGCTCCAGAACTTCACGCCGCGACTGTTCCAGAAGCAGGTTTTCAGAATCGTAGTTACTAAACACATCATAAAGCAGACCACTGCTGGCCTGCAGTTGTCGCGACGACTTTTGGCTGCCTGGCATCCCCTGAAAGACGAGCCCGGAAACGCGAGCAATTTCGCGAAACTGCCTTTTCCCCATTTCCGCCGCATTCAGGCTCCGCCGGATATCTTCATCCAGTCGTTCCGCATCAAACAGCCCTTCCTGCAGCGCCTTCTGCAGAGGTGGCTCTTCTGCTGATAACAACTCGAATCCGTAGTCGTTAACGGACATTGAAAATGTCAGTGGGCGATGCTGAGCCAGTCGCCATGCGAACAGAGTCGACAGGCCTTCATGCACCAGTCGCCCCGCAAACGGGTAAAAAAAAGTGTGGTATCCTTCGCGGGACTTCACACACTCAATCAGAAGCATGCCCGGCACGGGGATCGCGGACCAGGCTGCCTGCAGTTCAAGCAGGGAACGGACGGCCGTCATTTCAGGACCGGAAAACTGGCCATTTGCCGCTTCCTGAAGCTTTCGAAGCACGGCGGATGCGAGCTCCGTCGACAGCGGCATGCGACCGCCCATCCAGCGAGGAATTTTTCCCCGAACAGACTTCGCCGATTTACGAACCCAGACAATCATGTCGTGCACATAGACCAGCTCAACCGTTCGTCCGGCAAATGTGAAACTGTCACCCGGTTTGAGTCGAGTCAGAAATGATTCTTCAACCGTGCCCAGCCGCCCGCCATTCAGATACTGCACAATCAGCGACGCATCGCTGACAATTGTGCCGATCGACATGCGATGCTGGCGAGCCACACGAGAATCGCTGACAACAAAACGATCGCTCACTTTCTGTAATCTGTGAAAGTCCGGGTACGCCTTCAGAGCAACGCCCCCATGGGTCAGAAACTCCAGAATCCACCGCCATTCCGTCTCACTCAGCTTCCGGTAACTCCATGTTCTGCGAACTTCTTCAAGCAATTCGATTTCAGAAAAGCCCGTCCCCAGTCCAATTGTTACAGCATGCTGACACAGGACGTCGAGCGGATTGACGGGGGATTGACGACTTTCCATAAATCCATCGGCAATAGCATCCCGGGCTGCCGCCACTTCGATCAGCTCAAGCGCATGGGTGGGCACACAGGTCACTCGACTGACCGCACCTGGCTGGTGTCCGCTCCGCCCGGCTCGCTGCAGCAGACGAGCGACGCCCCTGGGGCTGCCGACCTGCAACACTCGATCAACAGGGCTGAAGTCAACTCCCAGATCCAGACTGCTTGTGCAAACAACGGCTTTCAGTGTGCCCTTCCGTAATCCGTCTTCAACCCAGGTGCGGGTTTCCTGATCGAGTGACCCGTGATGAAGAGCAATCTGGCCCGCCCAGTCCGGACGAGCCTGCAGCATCGCCTGATACCAGGCCTCTGTCTGGGACCTCGTATTTGTAAAGACAAGTGTGGAACTGGCAGATTCCACAGTGCTGATCACATCCGTCAGCAACTTTAATCCCAGATGTCCGGCCCATGGAAATCGGTCGATCGTCGCGGGAATGATACTGTCAACGACAACTTTCTTTTGTCTTCGACCTTCCACCAGCTTCCCGCGAATCTTCGGCGCATCGCCCTGCCCTGAAGCACTCCATACCTGCCCCGGATCATTCGAACTGTCCTCGTTTCCCGCGACAACAACCGTTTCGGGGGACCCAAGCAACACACCAGTCGCTTCCGGAAGATTCCCAAGCGTGGCCGACAAACCCCATGTTCTCAGCTGCGGCTTCCAGCGGCGAAGTCTTGCCAGTGCGAGTTCCACCTGCACTCCCCGCTTTGTCGATAACAGTTCGTGCCACTCATCGCAGACAACCAGTCGCAGGTCTCTCATGTGAAATTCTGCATCAGGCCGAGTGAGCAGGAGCGACAAACTTTCTGGCGTTGTGATGAGGGCGGTTGGCAGACGAGTGCGCTGTCGGCTGCGAGTGCTGGCTGACGAATCACCCGTCCGACCCTCAACCGTCCACTGAACCCCCAGATCCGTTAACGGCTGCTGCAATGCCTTGAGCGTATCTTCTGCAAGCGCTCGGAGTGGCGTGATCCAAAGCACTCGCAGAGGTTTTGGCTGCCCGGACTCAGGAGATTTTTCCAGTTCCGCCATGTATTCGATCACCGGACCCAGCCATGCGGCCAGCGTCTTCCCCGTTCCGGTGGTCGCATGAATCAATCCGCTCTCGCCATGCAGATAGGCGTTCCACGTACTGGTTTGAAAGGGAAACGGTCTCCAGCCACGCGATTTAAACCACTTCGACACTCGGCATTTCGCACGAGCTACCGCAGCCCTGGCTGGGACAGCGCTACGTTCAGATGATGCGGACGTCGACATGAAACACGAATCAAAAAGTCAGGAGCTGGCCATGCACACCATACGGAAACAACCTGATTATGCGAGCAGATTTCAATTTTCCAGTCATAAACAGAAAATCGCCTTCGAACACAATTGTCCAGTGTCGCCGCCACCCCGACTGCGTATCATCAGAGCATTACAGTAAACATGGACCTGCCGGGCCGCAATTCCCGGTAAATCGGAGGGAATGACTGATGTTTTCACCAATGACATTCACAGTATTGCTGCTTCTTGCACGGCCGGAATTCCGCCCCGTGATGGAGAACGCTACCGAAGCCGCGGCAAAAAACGAAACGATCGCCAACAGAGTCTCTGTTGCCGTCGCTGTGGCAGTGGCTGTCGGCGGGAAAACAAAACCCGCGGAAGCGACGGCTAGTGCCAACTCAGCTGGTTCCACTTCAGACGACGCCAGACCCCGGGTAACTGGTCCTCGCGACGCGGAAGCAGTCAACGGACAAGTTGAATCGGCATCGGGGTTTGAGACAGCATTTGAAACGATCCAGCAGCAGAATACGATCATTGAGCAACAGCATCGTCAGATACAAAAGCTGCAGAGAAGACAGATTCACTTCCTTCAGCAGCAACTGTCCCAGGGCCGAAAAACATCCAAACCGGAGTCTGAGAGTTCTGCAGACAGTGGCCAGGGAAATTCTGACGAAACATCCACCGCCGTGGATAAGCACTCGCGGAAAAAACCGGTAAGGCTTGGGGCGAAAAAGAAGAAGAGCACGTAGTGCCACATGATGACATGAAATCGGGGTTGTGATTCATCAGTCAGCACTGAAGCCGCGAGGATGTATTCTGCCTGCCGACCCACTGAAGCCCCCCTCCCCCAAACTTGTTTGGGGGAGGTCGATCGAGCGGCAGCGAGATCGGGAGGGGGCCGGCTCAGCAGCGGGACGCGGGTGTTATTGGAACGGCGTTCTGTGCAACACGCGGCGGGCCCTCCCCCGGCCTTCGGCCGACCCCTCCCACTTCGCTTCGCTGCGCGGGAGGGGAGGTTATTAAGACCTCCTCCCCCGGCGAAGCCGGGGGAGGTCGATCGAGCGAAGCAAGATCGGGAGGGGGCCGGCTCAGCAGAGTGACGCGGGTGTTGTTGGAACGGCGTTGAGTGCAACACGCGGCGGGCCCTCCCCCGGCCTTCGGCCGACCCCTCCCACTTCGCTTCGCTGCGCGGGAGGGGAGGGTTATTTCGGATCAGCTTCGACCTTCCGCCGGATTGTACTTCGCTGGAACGTTGCCCTTCTTGTCGCCCGTCGCCGCTGATACAATCGTTTGTGATGAGGAAACCACGCCAGAATAAGGAGTCGAACTCATGGTCAGATTTCAGCCTGCGTTACTCATGATCGCTGCCTCACTGTTCGTTCTGAACCCCTCGCATACCCTCGACGCGGCTCCTCCACGTCGGCTCGATCCGCGACGAACACAGGAAGATGCTGAACGACTTGATGCAGCGCTCAGAGCGAAAGGATATGTGAAGTACAGGAACGGAAACTGGGGCCTCCACTGCCGCCCAGTGTTGTCATGAAGCAGGATGCATTTCCATCCTCCGAAGCGCCGCCTAAGCCCGGCCCGGGACACCGTGGCAACATTGTCCATTTCGCGGAAACGGTTAAAGATCGCCCTGACAGTCGGCAAGCAACCAATTATGGGCGTCGTCGGTTTCTAATCCCAGTTAATCTGATCAAACAGCCGAGTCAGTTTTTCGAGACGTGGCTGACTGGACTGCGCAACATAACGAATCCGTCCGATCAAATGCTGGCGAAAGTCGGAATGCTTTCCATCGTTTGCAACATCGGCCCCTCTGACGACACAGCAATGTAGAATCGCTTTTAATCGATCAAATTCCTCGCGCCTCGTATTCAGCTTTTCGTTCAGAACCAGACCCACGGCTTCCTGCCGAACACTGCGTTTCATGACGCGGGTCTTGTGATGATTTACGTTAAATCCCTCTTCCATGGCAATCACGGCGACAACCGTTCTGAATCGGTCAATCCCTCTCGCAAACACTTCATCGCCGGAAAACAGCAAATCATCCGCATAGCGAGTGTAGTCAGCTCTCGCAGCACTCGCCAGGCCGGCCAGACGAGTATCAAGGCGGTAGGCACATATATTGGCAATGGCCGGAGACGTCGGCGCACCCTGTGGAAAGTGGGGCCGACAGTAGAGCTGCTGAGACTGGCGTCTGTGTTGCCAGTCCTCGATATGCGGAAAAGACGCGAAGACATCCGGCGGAACGTGATTACAGCACAGGGATGTCAGAATCTCGGCAACATCTTCCGCATATCCCACATGCATCAAAAGACGCGTCAGTCGCGCGGGCGGAATCGACGGGAAGAAATCCTCAAGATCCATTTTCAACACCACTGCACGACCCACATGCGGAGCCGCATGACTACTGGCAGATCGGTTCTTTCGAAAACCATGGGCCGAATCGTGAACCGGAATCCGGCCGACAATTTCACGCAACAACCTTCTCTGAATCTCACGCATACGATACTTCGGCGCCTCAATCAGGCGACACCTGCCGTGTCGTTTCAGCTTCCAGTAATATCGATAGTGCCGCAACGGACCGGCTGGTGAGATTCGTTCGAGCTGACGGCGATCGGCAAACCAGAGAAGCTCGTTCTCATCCAGTCCCAGCCATGCAGCAACTTCGGTAACTGTTCGCAGTCTGAGAACATCCGCATTCCGGAACAGACCGGGTGACGGACAAAATTCTGCAGCCTGACAGTAAGCCTGAACTTCAAAATTCTCCTTTTCCGCCGCCTTGCTGAACCCACGGCTCTGCAAAAGAAATCTCAGAACATCGCGCCTTCGAGGACGCTGGTTGCCAAAGCGCTGAATGAGCTGACTGACGAGCCGTGCCAGCCAGGCTGTCGAACCGGAAACCAGCGGCGCAGCTCGCTCAAGGATGTCGTCCCTTTCGAATCTGCCAGCCAGCACGGCTGCAGCAAGTCGACGTGCATTCGATTCCAGTGAATTCATTTCGTTGACAGTACTCAGCTTTGAAGTACTAAACTCAGTGCGGCCCTCATTCAGCGAAACGGGACATGCGTGAGGAGATGTACGTGGAGCGTACTTTCCCTCACGCGACGCAGTGCCACAGAGTAGTCATTGCCCCGGGGATACCCCGGAGAGACGAAGCCGTTGTCAAAAGGCAACGATTCGCCAGCCTGAATCAATCGGCCGCACTGAGCAGCATCAGTAGAACATCTGCAGGGGAAAATGCAACTTCCAGAATGATCCGATCGCAAAAACGTGAGTTAGGCACTGTCAGACAATGAATGTGGCCTTTTGCTCCGCAAAAGAATGCTCTTTCGCGGAGCGAAAGGCGACTATGGCGGTAACTTATTGCGTCCCAGGTCCTTAGCCCCGCTGAGCAATCGCAGGATCTCTGCAAAATGGAGCGATTCCGATTTGACTAGGCCAGAATATCCCGCAGAACTTCCCCGCCAACATCGGTGAGCCGAAAATCGCGGCCGTTGAATTTATAGGTCAGCTGCGTATGTTCGAGCCCCAGCAAATGCAACAGAGTCGCATGCAGGTCGTTCACGTGAACTTTGTTCTCGACGGCTTTGTAACCAAATGGATCGGTTGCACCATAATGGAATCCTCCCTTCACCCCGGCTCCGGCCATCCAGATCGTGAAACCATTCGGGTTATGATCACGCCCCTTTGCTCCCTGTGAATCTGAAGTGCGTCCAAACTCGCCGCCCCAGATCACCAGTGTGGATTCCAGCAGCCCGCGAGCTTCCAGATCAGCCAGCAGCGCGGCGGCTGGCTGATCCGTGTGCAGACCACATGAGCGATGGTTGATCTCCACATCCGTGTGACAATCCCACGGAACGTCATTCACACTGCCGTCACCGCCCACTCCCTTTCCGGCAAAAATCTGCACGAAACGCACGCCCCGTTCAACAAGCCGTCGAGCGAGCAGACACTGCCGTGAGAATGTCGCACATTCGGGACGATCCATCCCGTACAATTTGTGCATCGCTTCGGATTCGCTGGCAAGATCCAGAGCCTCCGGTGCCGCCATCTGCATACGATATGCCAGCTCATAGGAATTGATTCGCGCAGCCAGATCTGCCTGAGTCGGTCGACTTGCTGCGTGAACCTGATTGAGTTCGCGTATCAGATCCAGCTGTGATCGCTGCTGAATATCGGTATGTCGACCATCGCGTACCAGATTGTCAATCGATTCCTTTCGACGGGCATCGAGCGCCAGTGCCTGATATGTCTTCGGAAGAAAACCGGCTGACCAGATCTGATCGTCGCCTCGGGGTCGAGTATCATGCAACACGACATACGATGGCAGGCTCTGGTTCTGCGACCCCAATCCATAGGTCATCCAGGCGCCCAGAGCCGGAAGCCCCGGACGATTGGTGCCACACATCAGTTCAAGCGACGCCGGCGCATGGTTGTTCTGCTTCAGATACATGGAGTGCAGGAAGCACATTTTATCGACATGCTTCGACAAATGCGGAAACAGATCCGAAACCCACGAACCGGATTCACCATACTGCGCCCACTGAAAGGGGGACTTCAGACACTTACCGCTAGTTGTGAAGAACCCCGTCTTGGGATCCGACCCGGCAAGTTCCTGTCCATCTCGCTGCTGCAGTTCGGGCTTGTAATCCCAGGTATCGACCTGTGAAGGGGCTCCCGTCATAAACAGCCATACGATGGACTTGACTTTGCCCGCAAAATGAGGCGGCTTCAAAGCCAAAGGATCTGAGGCGGTCGAGGCCTCAGCAGTTTCCCCATGAAGCATGCTGGCCAGAGCAAGTGAACCAAACCCAAGGCCTGACTGCTGCAGAAAACGCCGTCGAGCAGGCAATGCAATGTCGGCGGCCGAGTAAAAGTCGAACATGATCTGGTCCCCGATTTAGTCGATATAAACAAACTCATTCAGACAAAGCAGAACATGGCAAAACTCGATCAGTGCCTGATCGACAGACTGGCCCGCGTCACCTGCCGTCGCCCCGCTCTGCTCTTCAATAAACCTGGCCATGGATGTCTGTTCAAGATCCGTTGGCGATCGTCCGAATGCGATCTGGTAAGCCAGTTTTACCGATTCCGAAAGACTCGCACGATTGACTGGCCCACTGGCTGGCCGGATACGCTCGAACAACTTTTCTGCCTGCCTGCGGACGAATGGCGAATTCATCATTGCCAGCGCCTGAGTGGGCACAGTCGTCACACTGCGCTCGCCAATACTCTGAGTTGGCTCGGGCGCGTCGAACATCGTCATCACAGGCAGCAGCTCACTCCGTTTTACTCGCAGATAAATACTGCGCCGCAAAGTATCGTCAAGTACGCTCGGACCAAACATCGCAGGATCGAGGTTTCCGCCGACAGACAGCAGAGCATCCCGGATCGTCTCAGCTTCCAGCCGACGCGTCTGAAAATGCCACCAATATCGGTTGGCCGGATCGATTTTCATGTTCTCTTCATCGACTTCGTGTGACTGCTGATAGACCTCGCTCAGCATGATGGCTCTGTGAAGGGACTTCAGCTTCCAATCACCACGAACGAGTTCAGCGGCGAGGTATTCCAGTAACTCCGGATGCGAAGGACGTTCGCCCTGGACACCAAAGTCGTTTGGTGTTCGAACAATCCCTGCACCAAAATGATGCTGCCACAGGCGATTGGCAATGACTCGCGCCAGCAAAGGCCCTGCCCCATGATTGATGTCGGTCATCCAGGTGGCCACGGCAACACGCGGATGCTCAGCCGGAGTCTTTTGAAGGGGCCGGGGTGGTTCCCCGCTTCGCCACAAAACCTGCAGATATCCGGGCTCGGCCTTGTCCTGCTTGTTCTCAACTTCACCTCGACGCAGGTAGTAAACATCCTGACCGCCTGCCACTGTCGTATAAACTTCTGCAAGGTTCGGCCGCGGAACAGCGGCCGCGTGATCCCGCAACGCATAAAAGACTTTTGCAGTGTCGTTATCATAAGGAGCAAACCAGCGAGCCAGTGATGTACCGACAGTCTCAGGCAATTGTCCATCGAAGCTCGCCGCGATCGCCCGCATCTCGCCAACATGCTGAACGGCAATATTTCCAGCCCATGTCGCCGGGTTCGGCTCTGTGCTGATCGAAACTCGAAGGCGACCGATTCCCAGATCGCGAAATTTCAGCTCCACAAGCAGCTCCGTTCCATTGGCAAAACCACTCACCGGAGCTTCAAATTCAAAGATGGCTGCGTTGTCCTTCTTCGCTGTCGTACGCACCACCCATGCCGTCTCCGCCTGATCATCAACAGTATTCGCCAGCGGCTGCCCGGGATCTTCGAATGCCGCAAACACGGGTCGAAGTTTTACCGTCTGAGGTGCGTCAGTCGCCTGAGGATCCGCAGGTCGAGCGACGACACTGAGCTGCACCAGCTGAAAACTGCCGTCCCCGCTGAGCCCCGGGCCTCGCTGAGGCAGTGACTGATCGGTAAAACAATCCAGTCGCAGCGACTGCACATTCTTCTGATGAGTCTGAAACGTCAGTCGATACGACTCTTCACTGGCAACCTTCCGCCGCTCACCGTTCTTCAACAAGATCACTCCGGGGCTGATGGCACCATCATGTGCAATCACCCCGCCTGACAGATGCTTCAGCCAGGATCGCTCGGCTTCCAGACTGACGGGTTCCATGGTCTGCCAGCGAGTCGTCTCGGGCTGCTTACCCAGCTCGGCCGTCTTCCATGCAGTAAACCGGGAGGGAAGTTCAGTTGTCGCAAACTTCGAAAGCGCTGACTGCAAAGTTTCCTGTTCTGTCTGGTGCTTTGCAACAGCAGCACTGGTCGCTCCAGGATCCGCATCGAACGGGCGTGTGCCGTGCACAGTTTGAGCCAGTGAAGCAGCAAGCGAATAATAGTCCTGATGAGGAATGGGGTCGTATTTGTGCTCATGGCAACGAGCACACCCCAGCGTCAGACCCAGCATGGAGCCACCGATCGTCATCATCATGTCGTCAAGCTGATCGTAGCGAATCCTTTCAACGGTCTTCGCTGTGATTTGACCGGGATATGGACCGGCAACAAGAAATCCGGTCGCGGCCGCCCCGTCGATGTCGTCCGGAGCAATCAGATCACCGGCCAGCTGCATTCGTATAAACTGGTCGTATGGCATATCCTGATTCAGAGAGCGAATCACCCAGTCTCGATAGTGCCATGCACCCGGCCGAAAGCCATCGAATTCGTAACCTCCGCTTTCAGCGAAACGAGCGGTATCAAGCCAGTGGCGAGCCCATCGTTCGCCATAAGCCGTACTGGATAGTAGTGCGTCAACAACCTTTTCGAACGCCTGTGGTGACTGATCCTTCACAAACAACTCTACCTGCTCGGGAGTTGGCGGCAACCCTGTGACATCGAAGTATGCCCGGCGAATCAACGCTTCCCGGCTGGCCGGATGAGACGCCTTCAGACCCTGCGTTTGCTGCATCTCACGAATGAAATCGTCGATTGACTTCTGCTGATCCGGATCACCGACATGCTGCAACGGCTGAAAAGCCCACCACTGCCTGCCTTCCTCCAGATCAATCTCGCGCTTCGGCTTTGCAGGCAAAGAAGCCGTCCGAGGATCAGGAGCTCCAAGATCGATCCATTTTGCAAAATCGGCAATCACTTCATCCGGCAATTTCCCGCTCGGCGGCATCTCCAGACCGTCATGTCTGAGTGCCTGCAGCAGCAGACTGTCTGCTGATTTTCCTTTGATCAGCGATGGCCCTGAATCTCCCCCGGCAGCCACACCTTCTGCGGAATCCAAATACAATCCACCCTGCAGCTTCTTCTCTTCCTGAGCTTTTGCGGAATGACACCCGTAACAGTGCTGAATCAGTACCGGACGAATCTTCTGCTCAAAGAATTGCAGACCGTCTTCCTCTGAGGCATTACAAACCACCGGAAAGATCATGCCAGCACAGGCAAAAAACAGCGTCAGCAGTTTCATAGGAAACACTTGCGGCGGGAAAGAAAGGAAGTCGAATCGTCAGACGTCTATTCTCGCCGCAGCAACATCCACAATTCAATCGACAAATCCGGTTTCAGGCAATTCAGACCCAACCCGGAACGGGCTGTCGAAACAAAATGCACGTGCAACGCTGCCCAAATAACACGGTCTCCGATTTCCGTTTACCCTCCAGAAAAGAATGTAGTCCGAATGCCCCAACACCAATAAACAATGGATCCTTATTCACGATTCACGTGACTTTGTAAGCATTATTCCCCTTACTCCCATTACTCCCATGACACACCGGAAAGTGAAGCTCCTTCTCTCAGCGATAGAATTGAGGCTGTTGAAATTCACCACCTGACCATCCAAATGGTCGGGCATTCGAGGAAACCTGGCAGCTGAAAGACGGACGCCTGACGCTTCTCAAAACCGCTGCCGTTGGTCCTGTACCCATTCAGGGATTTATGGGGATGACACTTTCTGGCTGCGACCTTCAAGGCGCGGTGCGTGAGGGGCGGCCTTATACAACCTCCTCCCCCAGCAAAGCTGGGGGAGGTCGAGCGAGCGGCAGCGAGATCGGGAGGGGGCGGGTGAACGGCGGGGGGCGGGTGTAATTGGGGCGGCGTTGAGTGCAAGCGGCGGCGGGCCCTCCCCCGGCCTTCGGCCGACCCCTCCCACTCCGCTTCGCTCCGCGGGAGGGGAGGTTATAAAAACCTCCTCCCCCAGCAAAGCTGGGGGAGGTCGAGCGAGCGGCAGCGAGATCGGGAGG
>JALHMY010000141.1 GCA_022843805.1 Fuerstiella sp. | reverse complement strand
TCTCTGGACAGGACTTCAGCAGACTCACTTCCTCGCCATGGCATGGGATGCCTTCGGACCCGAGTCCTGAACCCCGCCCATTTTTTTTATTTCAGAAAAGATGTGTGGTACGATGAGCCAACTTCGGCTCGGCAGGAGCTTCGCCCTCCCATCTGCCGCACTTATTGGTATGTTTTCAACTGCCGGTTGCCTTACGAAAAGGATGCCGACAGATCCGGCCGTAAATCAGATCTCAGAGACGGTGGGTACAGGGACGTGCAAATGGAAGACCATGATGGATCGAAATGAAATGCTGGCGGCCGCCGCAAGCCGCGGTGAACACTGGGATGTGATTGTGATTGGTGGCGGAGCCACGGGACTTGGGACAGCTCTGGATGCTGTGTCCCGCGGATATCGCACGATCCTGCTGGAAGGTTCGGACTTCGCTCGGGGAACTTCCAGCCGGTCAACGAAGCTGATCCATGGTGGAGTACGTTATCTGCGTCAGGGACAGGTCAATATGGTTCGCCAGTCGCTTCTGGAGCGTGGTCGACTGCAGCGCAACGCCCCCCATCTGGTGCATCCTCTGAATTTTGTTGTGCCTTCTTATCAGGCACTGTCTCGCTGGTACTACTACGCGGGTCTCACCGCCTACGATCTGCTCGCAGGTCGTTTGAGGATGGGCCGGACACTTCTTTTGTCCCGTGAGAAGACGCTCGAATATCTGCCGGGACTACGTGCCGGAGGACTGCGGGGCGGCATCATGTACGCGGACGGCCAGTTCGATGATGCTCGCCTTGCCATCTGTCTCGCGCGAACCATCGCCAGTCTCGGCGGCGTTGTTCTGAACTATGCGCCTGTGAGGCGACTGGTGCATACGGGCGGAAAAATTGCAGGCGTGGTTGTGGAAGATATGGAAAGCGGGCAGGAGATCGTCCTGCAGGGACGATCGGTGATCAATGCCACCGGAGTGTTCTGTGATGCGATTTTGAAAATGGACGAGGATCGCTCCGCGTTCAATGCCGGAACGCACGCAAAGACCGTTGAAGTCGTTCCCAGCCAGGGATCCCACATTGTTCTGCCTCGGAAGTATTTGCCATCTCGCAGTGCCATGATGATCCCAGAGACGGATGATGGACGAGTGCTGTTTGCGATCCCATGGCATGGCCATGTGTTATTCGGGACAACGGATGTTGCTGTTCCGAAGATTTCTGAAGATCCCCGCCCGTCTGCGGAAGAGCTGGATTACCTGCTGGCATATGCGGCCCGCTATTTGAGTGCATCACCGGGCCGTTCGGATGTTTTGTCTGTGTTTGCCGGTTTGCGACCACTGGTCAGGAGCCAGCGAGTTTCCGGATCGACCGCTGCGATGTCCCGTGAGCATGAGATTCTGACGTCGTCGAGTGGTCTGATCAGTGTGATTGGAGGAAAATGGACAACGTATCGACACATGGGCGAGCAGGTTGTGGATCTTGCAGCTCGGGCGGCGGAATTGCCGCAGAAGAAATCGGGAACCGCGGAGCTGCCTTTGCTGGGAGCGGCGAACCGATCAGCTCTGTCGGCGATGGCCGGAATGGCAGAGGATTACTGGAACGACTGGACAGACGCACGATTTGGCGGTCAGTATGGTTCGGAGACAGAGGGTTTGCAGTCGATGATTGCCAAAGACGCATCACTGGCAGAACCAGTTCATCCGAATCTTCCATTTCTGAAAGTGCAGGTTCAGTGGGCGGTTCGCCACGAAATGGCAAGGACGGTCGAGGATGTTCTGGCCAGGAGAATACGCATGTTGTTCCTGAATGCAGCGGCGGCCATTGAAGCCGCCCCCTGCGTGGCGGAGATGCTGAAGTCGGAGCTTGGAAAGAGCGAAGAGTGGCGGCTTGAACAACTGCGGATGTTTGGACGTATTGGTGAGGCGTATCGGATTCAGTAAGATTTTCGCGGATTGTACGTGGTCCAGGCGCAAAGGCCCTGCAAGCCCACGAGGTGAACTCGTGGGGGATGGTTGGGTGGGGGAGAGAATTGAAAACACATGCCTAATGCGGCATACCAGCCACTAAGCAAATGCTGACATCGTTTGTTCGAATGCAATTACATTCTATGGACTCGCCGTCGAATCGAATGACTGAAGTGGCCCCTGAAAGGTGACCCAGCGTTCGATGATTTCCAGAGCCTCCGAGAATGTTCTTGATGACAGCACACAGACGATTGTCAGCATAAAGACGACGTTGCCTTTATTTGTCACCCATTCTGTACCCTCACTCCAGGCTGTCAGCGGGGCTTCGTCGCCCGCTGCATCCAGTTCTTCCTGGATAACTCTGATGGCCCTGGCTTCTGAGTCACATATCGCGCTGTAGATCGGATTGCCGTCAAACATCATCTGTCCGTTGGCAAACCGTGTATTGAGCCATGGAGACTTCCAAAGTTCAGCTTTGTCGTTTTTCACCAGGAGGTGGTGCACGGAGTCCGACCATAGTTGGACAGCTTCCATGTATTCCCGTTCGTTGTTCAGGAAATCCGGGAAGAGTAGTGTTTCCATATTAATCCGGTACAAAAGCCTTTCCTGAAATGACTTCAATATCCACTCGAACGTCTTTCGTGTCTTTTGCAAGAAACGTTTTGGAGACCGGCGCATCGATACCGCCGGCTTTTCCGGCATCTCGAATAAACTTCCTGGCCTTATCCAGTTCTTTCTGGCGAGCCTTTCGTTCTGCCTTTGTCAGCGACGCTTCCAGATCGTCGACCATTTTCAGACCTTCACTGACGGTCGGCGGAGTGGCTCGATTCCACGACACCGATTTCTCAACCCCGCCACCCTGTGCCTGAATACGTCCCCGGCATGCATCGAGCCCAAACGGATCAAACGCTCGTTGCGGGTCTCTGACGCTCCGATATTGGCGCAATCCACCAGCAAGTCCAATTGGATCCTGTGAAATGTAAACTCCAGCCAATGGGTCATAAAATCGAAAGCGATTGTAGTATAACTGGGTTTCCTCATCTTCATATTGCCCTGGCCATCGAAACGGACAGACATCTGCATCGCCGGTCAGTCCTCTGGGTGCGCCGTAAACCGAGGGAGTTGCAGACCAAACGGCGTCGCCCGAGCTTTCGAGGACTACTGCCGGGGTCCCCAGATAATCTGTGATAATCGAATATCCCCTGCTTCCTTCAAATACTGCTGCAGGGGCAAAAGTTTCAGGATCAATCAGCCATGTCAGCATTTTTGCAGAAGCAATCTCTGACGAGTATTGCGCTGAAGCGTGTATACCTTCATCAGGTCTGTCTGTATGTTCGCCAATATTTTTCGTCAGATCATCGCTGTCGGTTAATGTCCGATGTTCAGCGGCAGATGAAGGAATGGCCTGGTAAATTTCCTTAAATTCATGCAGAACGACATTGCCATCCCACATCCAGCGTGTGATGCGTCCGCAGCCAGATTTCTTTATGCGCCGACCAAGTGCATCATATTCAAAGGCAATCGTTTCCCCGTCCGGGCGTCGCACCTGTTGCAACATCCCCGCGGCATTCCAGCTGAAGCTCCAGTCACCCTCGGGTGTTTGTTTGCCAGCCAGCCGACCTTCGCTATCGTAAAAATAGCGGGTCAATCCGTCCGGCCCCCTTGATTCAAGTAGTTCTCCGGCGCGTCCATATTTACGATCACTTCGATCTCGCGTACGAAAAAGATTCCCTACAGCGTCGGGAAAACGCAGTTCCAGTGTGCCGTCGCCATAGGTTGCAGCGGCAAGGTGGCCAGTTTCGTCGTGTTCAAAGACGGTCGTTCCATGATGCGAATCGATCAGCTTTTTGAGGCGGTCATCAACGCCCCATTCATATTTTACAGTCCTGGCTTTACCGCTACCTCCGGCAATCTGCTGCCTCAGTGGTCTGCCCAGTGCGTCTCTTTCCCAGCGGCTGCGGACGCCGCCAGGAAGCCGACGTTCGGTTTCCATTCCCAGATGATCACGTTCAATCTCCATTTCCCACAGAATCGCAGCCGGATCTTTCGTTCCCTCCATATAATCCATTGACGTAACATCGCCCATCGTATTGCGACTGATACGCTGATATGCACCGGCGGAAGATCGGATTGATGACCTGAATCCGAGCGCATCATATTCTGAAGCAACCCATGATTCTCCCTGAATCTCTCTCAGGATTCGTCCGGCACTATCACGTTCGAATTTTACAGAAGCCGAACCGTTCGTCGCTTCCATTAATTCGCCGTCCTTCCGCCAGACGTATTTTTCCTCGTTTCCGTCGCTGTACTTTACGCTGACGATTCGCCCTGCGGGATCGTAATCAAAAAATGAAACGACACCTGATGCTCGCTCAAGTCGTACGACTCTCCCGGAATTGTCACGAGTATAAACGCGGCGAATGCTGTCGAACCCGAACTCTCTGGCAATGTCGCCTCGTTCATCCAGTTCAAACCGGTATACGTGGCCATGCTCGTTGGTAATCGAAGTCAGCGATTCTTCAGTGTTGTAATCAAACCGGACAGTATTCCCGGCTTCACGGCGACTGGCGAGCCGACCCAGACCCTGATAAGTAAACTTTACTTCCTGATGTAAATCCTTCGCAAAGACAATGTTACCGTTGGCATCGTATTTGAGAGTTCGCAGATTCCCATCGGGCTCGATGATGCGAGTGACTCGCCCGGATAGATCATACTCTCGCATCTCCATATTGCCGCGAGGGTCGACCGCAGTGATCGTTCGTCCCAGAAAATCATATCGCCAGCGGGACAAATTCCCGTTAGGGGTTTGAAGCGTTTCCGCATTGCCATGTTCGTCATAACTGATGCTGGTAATGTTCTCCATGGGGTCCCGAATGACGGACAACTGCCCGTTCGAGTATTCAAATGTTGTTTCTCTTCCGCTCGAATCGACCCGGCTGATCAGATGGCCGTGAGAATCGTAGTTCCAGAAGGAGAACTTCCCATTGGCATCCGTTGCTCTGACGGGAAGGTCCAGGCCGTTGAACACGAACTCCAGCTTCGCCTCATCGGGTGTGACCGTCAGAATCTGATTCCCTCGCTCGTCATATGAGTATGTCGTTGCCTGCCCCAGCTCGTTCAGTTCCACCAGCGGCTGGCAAAACTCATTGAAGACCGTTTCCTTAGCACATCCCAGCGGATCAATCGCACGAAATACCAGACCATCGTCGTTCCAGAAATGCACCGTGCTGTGGCCCAGCGAATTGGTCACCTTTGTCTGCTTCAATATCAGATCGTATTCCAAGTGATGATTGTAAATTCCACCGTCACCCCACGTGTGAACGCACCGAGCCTGCTCACTGGTACCATCGTACTCAAAATAGAAGCTCAGTCCATTGCGGTCCGTTTCCTTCGTCAGCAATGGACCCGAGTATCGGAACGTCATTGCCTGAGACAGCGCGTCCCTAACAGCGATCAGTCGTCCCTTGCTGTCATATTCGTAAGACACCAGTGAAATTGTCTGGCCAGGTTCGTCCGGATGAGGCCCGCGGATCTCCAGAATCTGCCCGGCCGAGTCTGTCCGGACAGGCAGTCGGCGACCGGCACTGTCCCGAATCTCTTCAAGATTGCCGTACTTGTCGTAGCCGAAATCGATGCGGTGCCCCGCCCGATTTTCAACTGAAAGGAGTGATTGTGTGCCCCGGTCGAAAGTGACGATGCCAAAGCGGAACCTCAACCCCGTTTTGTCGACCAGAAAGTAGCCATCTCGATCCCGACGCAGCGTCAGACGTTCCCGACGATCGAAGTGCTCGTCCCCGGCTCCAAGAGCCGGAAACGTTACCGATCGTCCGTCGGCCAGACGTACCACTACCGCCTCGTCCTCTTCGGCGAGAGCAAGG
This sequence comes from Fuerstiella sp., assembly GCA_022843805.1. Taxonomy (GTDB): domain Bacteria; phylum Planctomycetota; class Planctomycetia; order Planctomycetales; family Planctomycetaceae; genus F1-80-MAGs062. Next base: position 14,974 of record JALHMY010000141.1, on the reverse strand, counting down.
TCGTAGCTGTGATGCCAGCCGTGTCCCAGTGGTCCCTGATAGACCGACGACGAGAAATAAACACGCTCCCATCGCAGCGGCAGCGGCCCGGGCAGCTCAATATCCACGGCATCCGTAAACACTTTGCCTGTCGCAATATCAACCGGATGGCCTGTCACACTGCAGATGCTGCGATGCACCTTGTTTTGAACATTGGGAGGAATTCCCAGCTTGTCCATGGCCTTTTTCGCGGCTGCATGAATCTTGTCAGAAAGCGCCTTGATCTTCTTACTGCCCTTTTGCAGCTTGCGAAGCTTCTTCAACCCCTTACCCAGTGCCGCCAGTCCGATTTTCATCGCCATGGCTGACATGGAAATGGTGGGCGGACCTCCAATCATGAGCGGAGGCCCCGCCGGAATGGGAAGCACGACCGTGGTCGGCAGCATCAGGCATTTGGGTATCGTCTTCTTCTTGGGAGAAATGCGAGGAATTGATGGCATTCCCACGCTCTGACAACTCAAAGCCGGAAGTGACATGTAGCTCTGCACCTCGCCGTCAATGACGACCGTGGCACTGCCCATGAACATTTCACATTCGTTGCCCGGCGGTGGCGGTACAAAGACACCCCCGATCGGAATATGAGGCGGAACGCATTTGCCGGCCGTACCCGCCTGAGCCCGATGCATGCCATTGATCATCACGGTGGAACCAATGATGGGCACATAGTCTGCCGGATCTATCAGAAAACCGACAAACGGATGCGGGATCGGTACTGGCGGCACTGGCCCCGGAGGCTGAATAATATGAATATCAACCCCGACCACCGGATCAAAATGCTTGGCTGCCAGCATGATTCGCTACTTCCATTCGGACTACTTCGACCATGTACAATGCAGATCGGTTTCAATGAACAACTTACAGCCTGACCAAAACGGGCTGTGACCTGCAGCCGGATTTCAATATCCAGGGCAAATTCCCTGCCTGTACCGGTATGCGTCTTTAATCGTACAGTACCATTCTCTGCGAATTTGCCCCGGAGTTGCGTGTTTTCCTCGCACTTTTCTTTCCACCGTCTGCGGCTGGCATCTCGCCGATTACTGAAAAACGCGGCCTTCTTTTCGAATGGCTGTGCTTCGTCTAAGCCGAATGTGACGGAACGAAGCCGTCCACAAGCTCTGTGAGCTCCACAGCGTCTTCTCGCTGACGCAGCAAAAGATAGATCACGGTCATGCCACAATAAAACACGGCCAGTTCAAACGATTCTCCTGCAAAACTGGCAATATCCCAGCGAGCTGTTACCTCTGTCAGACCCTCGCCTGGATCGTATCCCGCCAATGAGACTGCGTATTGACTGATACCTCGAACAACAGCACCGGAAAAAACACAGGAAAGCAGCAGAGTGACGGCGTACGTGCTGGCGAGCAGCGGATGCGACAACACATAACTGATACCACGGCTCAAACCTTCCGGGCCGAGGCAGCAATCCGCGCCGATCGCAGGAAGCGAAAGCAGCCAGCCACAGCTCACCGCAATCAGAATCACTGTGCAAACCAGCGCCAGACCGGTCAGCAGCATCAGAGTTAGTCCAGGAAGAAGTGCTGCAATGCCGACGGCTGAAAACAACCACTTCAATATCTGCAGCAAGAGCCATGGAATGAAGACCAGAGCTGCGGCAATACACGGTGACACTGCCCAGAATCGCGCGGTGTCCCTGGATCTGCGCAGGGAGTTGATGACTCCCGTTCGCTGCTGCAGGCAAAACTCTCGGGCAGCGGCACAGCAAATGGCCGCGGCAAATGCCGAATGAATTGAAATCTGAAGAAGCACACGAAGAAAAGGCGATCCAGGCAAATCGGACCTCCAGCGTATCAACTGGTCGAGGTCAAGAATCAATGTGAGCAGCCAGTGTTCTCTGACTACCAGTGCCTTGTTCACGATTCCTTCATTTTCGAGCAGTGTTCCATTCACTCGTGCCAACCGAGCCGCAGATGACGTGGCCAGCTGCGGAACTCTTCCGAGCCCGGATGCAAAATTCAACAGGAACATCGCTAGAATTGCGGGAACCAGCACCTGGACACTGAATGCCAATCGGACTGCCACGAGGATCTTCAGTGCCGGAAACACCTTTTCCAGATGCACCTGATCAACAGTGACGGAATCCTGATTCATTCTTACCTCTTGCATACTTCAAACCACAACTGACCCGCGTACACGCAAAATACAAACAATTGAGCAGTCTGCCAAAGCGCTGCCCTGGCCGTGCGGATTGAATGGTGCAGAATCACTGGGCTCGCAGCCGCATCGACCCGAAAGCCATCAGATAACCACTCAGTTAACCACTCAGTCGGTCTTGCCAGAACAGGCGCCCACCGGTGGCATTTGTCTCCCCCATCCGCCATAATTCGCCGTTCTGAAAGCGAATTTTGGTCTCCTGACTGGCTGAACTGCATGGCGTCTTCCACCGCGCTTATTGAATCTGATTATGCCCTGGCACGTGACAAATATCGAGCGATTGGCGTCGATACCGACGTGGCTCTGGCCACTCTGGCGACGATACCAATCTCAATGCACTGCTGGCAGGGGGATGACGTTGGAGGCTTCGAAAACGCCGGACATGAGATTGGCGGCGGACTCGCGGTCACAGGCACGTATCCGGGCAAAGCTCGCTCGCCTGATGAACTTCGATCCGATCTGATCACCGCCCTTTCGCTGATTCCGGGCCGTCATCGCCTGAATCTACATGCCAGTTATGCAGAAACCGGCGGCCGAAAGATTGAACGTAATGAACTGACTGCGGATCACTTTCAGGGGTGGATCGAGTGGGCTCGGCAGCATGATCTGGGCATCGACTTCAATCCAACGTTCTTTGCTCATCCAAACGCCGCCAGCGGTTTTACTCTGGCTCATACTGACCCGGGAATCCGGCGGTTCTGGATTGAACATGGAGTTGCATGCCGGAGAATTGCCGCCGCAATCGGCGAGTCGCTGGGCACTTCTTGTGTGAACAATGTCTGGATCCCTGACGGATTCAAGGATCTTCCGGTGGACAGGCGAGGACCCCGGGAACGACTCCTGCACTCTCTCGACGAAATGTTCGCCCAGCCTTTTGATTCCCGGCACATGCTGGACGCCGTCGAGTGTAAACTTTTTGGACTGGGTTCCGAAAGCTGTGTAATTGGATCTCATGAGTTTTATCTCGGGTATGCGATTACCCGACAAAAGCTGCTGTGCCTTGATGCCGGACATTTTCATCCCACGGAGGTCATTTCAGACAAAATCTCGTCCGTTCTGCAGTATGTACCTGAACTCCTGCTGCACGTGAGCCGAGGCGTCCGCTGGGACAGTGACCACGTGGTTATTCTCACCGACGAACTGCAGGCCATTGCAAAGGAGCTCGTTCGATCCGACTTTCTTCCGCGAGTTCGTATCGGGCTGGATTTCTTTGACGCCAGCATTAATCGGATCGCTGCCTGGGTGATTGGCATGCGATGTGTCCAGAAGGCTCTGCTGCTGGCACTTCTGGAGCCAATTGAAAAATTGCGGGAGTTTGAACAAAACCAGGATTACACGTCGCGACTGGCGATGCTCGAGGAACTGCGAACATTGCCGTTTGGCGCCGTCTGGGATTTCCATTGTCTCGCCAGCGGAGTGCCGGTCGGGGTCGCATGGCTGCAGGATGTTCGTAACTATGAACAGCGGGTACTCCGATTGAGGGCGGACGGCACGAACGAATGGTCAGGAATGATCTCGTGACGCAGGTGCCTCTGATTCAGCTGAAGAACCTGAGCCGTTCCTTTGGCGGCATACAGGCGATTTCCGATCTGACTCTCGAAATCAACGCGGGAGAAGTTCACGCGATCTGCGGAGAAAACGGCGCTGGCAAATCTACGCTGATCAAACTCCTTGCGGGAGTTCACCGAGCTGACTCGGGCCACATTCTGGTGGCGGGAAGCCTGCTGAATACCGGGCGTGTTCACGACAGCGAAGCAGCCGGAATCGCGGTGATGCACCAGGAATCCACAGCCTTCCCGGACCTGAATGCTGTAGAAAACCTGTTTGTGGGCCGTGAGCAAACTCGACTGGGCGGATTGCTCCTCGATAAGGCCTCCATGAGAGCTCGCACGGCTCAGCTGTTCGCTCATCTGGGTGTGCAGGTGCCACTGCATATTCCCCTCGGCCAATTGCCATTGGCTCAACGGCAAATGGTCGCGCTCGCAAGAGCATTATCGCGGGAATGTCGCCTGCTGATTATGGATGAGCCGACCGCTTCGCTTTCTGCCAGAGAAACACAAACCCTGCTCAAAATTGTTCGGCAGCTCCGCAGCCAGGGCGTCAGCGTGTTGTATGTCAGCCATCGAATGGAGGAAATTTTTGCAGTCGCAGATCGGGTCAGTGTTCTGCGAGACGGCAAACTGGTGGGCACCAGGATCACCAGCGAGGTAAAGTCCGACGAGTTGATTCGAATGATGGTTGGCAGAGAACTGCCCGATCTGAACTACCGAATTAATGCGGCTTCTCTCGCTGGTTTAACAGGTCCTGGCCCCGTCGTGCTTCAGGCAGATCGTCTGACAACGGCGGGAGTGTTTCGCAACATCAGTTTTTCGGTTCGTGAAGGTGAAGTTGTTGGCTTGACAGGTCTTGTGGGGGCAGGCCGTTCGGAAATCGTCCGGGCAATCTTCGGAATTGACCGATACGATTCAGGATCTGTCACTGTCGATGGGCGGGCACTCCCATGCAGCTCTGTATCAGACGCGATGCAGGCCGGGCTTGCACTTGTTCCGGAAGATCGCCAGCACGAAGGTCTGGTACTGCCAATGACCGTGTCTGAGAACGTTTCCCTGGCTTCCCTGAATTCGCTCACGTTCGGAGGACTGCTGAACGCGAAGAAAGAATCCGAACTGGTTTCCCGGCAGTTGTCTGACCTGTCGGTGAAAACATCAGGCCCGGCGGCAGTCGCGTCAACGCTGTCCGGCGGCAATCAGCAAAAACTGGTGCTGGGAAAATGGATGGCCCGGCAGCCACGCATCCTGATACTCGATGAACCGTCCCGGGGTGTTGATGTCGGAGCGAAATTTCAACTGCATCAACTGATCCGGGATGCCACGGCGAACAAGCTCGCAACACTGGTCGTCTCTTCCGATTTGCCCGAGCTGCTGGGGCTGAGCGATCGAATCATCGTGATTCGACAGGGGGAGATCGCCGGCGAACTTTCACGGGAAGAGGCGACCGCTGAGCGAATTCTTGCGATGTCTTTGCCGGAAACAAAGAATGGCAGTGCGATCGACAATGATTCAACGGCCATTGAACTGTCGTCCGCCCCGTCAAATGTGTCGAAACCCCGCAATGCTCTGGAATGGATGGCGAAGATCTTCCGTCAGCGCGAGGCCGGGTTGCTGTTGCTGATCGTCCTGACAGTTGCTTTAGTGGGAACGGTGGATTCCGGCTTTCTGTCCGCCTCAGTGTGGAAGGACATTCTCGTTCGTTCTGCGCCCACTGCGATCGTTTGCTGCGGTGTGATGCTTGTTGTTGTGTGTGGAGAAATCGATATTTCCTCAGGTTCGTTAATGGCAATGCTCGCGGCGGTTCTTGGTTTGACCATATCGGAGGAGCACGCACATTTTTCGCTGTGGACGGGGGTCTTTCTCGTTCTGTTCCTGGGTGCTGCAATCGGGCTCATCACCGGATGTATTGTTACGATCGGGAAAGTGCCGTCCATTATCGCGACACTGGGACTGATGACGGCCGTGCGAGGATGCACGATGCTGATGATGGGCGGTCAGAATATTACAGGCCTTCCCGAACAGCTCACGGTCATCGCCAAACAGGGACCAATGGGATTTCCATTGGGAATCTGGATCGCTGCATTTACGATTTTGTTCACGTTCTATCTGATTTGCGGTACATCGGCAGGCCTTCGGATTTATGCACTTGGAAGCAGTCCTGTCGCTGCAGAAACCGCTGGCCTTTCCGGATTACGAATTCGGTTATTTGTCTTCGCGTGGACAGGGCTTCTGGTAGGACTCGCAACGCTTGCGGAAGTGCCCCGGCTTCCAAAAATTGAATCGGGAATCGGAGTGGAATTCGAACTGCTCGTTGTCACGTGTGTGGTTGTCGGCGGGGTTTCAGTCTCCGGGGGAAGAGGAAATCTCGCTGGAGTGATGCTGGCGGTTTTGCTGATGACCATGCTGCGGCCGGTGCTGACGTTTCTGGATATCGGTGAAGCCGCCGAAAAGTGGACTAAAGCCATTCAGGGTTTGTTTATTCTGCTGGCTGTCACGACCGATACGCTGCTTGGCACAGCGACGCCCAGGAGACGCCACGGATGAGCTTATCTCGAAACAGCTGGAAGCGGATCTGGCGGCATGAGGTGATCATCGGTGTGCTGCTGATTGCAGTTCTGACTATTGCCGGACTGCTGATGCCCGAGTTTCTGCGTCCGAAAAGTCAGCTGCTGCTGTCACGTCAGATGTGGGAAATGGCCTTCCTGTCGCTCGGCCTGACGCTGATCATTATCAGCGGCGGCATTGACCTGTCGGTTGGATCACAAATGGGACTGTGTGCGGTAATGTTTGGGATCTGCCATACTGCATACGGTAGTCCGATGTTGTCCAGTGCCGCCTGTATCCTGACGGGAACTGCCTGCGGCGCACTAAACGGCAGTCTGGTTGCTCTGACTCGTCTGCATCCTCTGATTGTGACTCTGGCGACTTACGCGGCATACCGCGGAGTTGCTGAAGGAGTCAGCCAGGGGACTTCCTATTCCCGATTCGGCGAGGGCTTTTCGCAGCTGGCTCGAGGTATGTGGCTGGGCATCCCCTTATCTGGCTGGTGTTTTGCTTTCGCAGCGACGGCCTTTGCGATTTTTCTGAATCGAACGCCTTCCGGCAGGTCATTGTACGCCATTGGACACAACGAACAGGCGTCAGGATTCTCCGGGATTCCCGTGAGCTGGATTCGTTTTTGGCTGTACACGCTGTCCGGATTCCTCGCGGGAGTATCAACCGTGATTTATATTTCGCGTTTTGATACGGCCAGTGCTGACGCGGGGAAAGGATTTGAACTGGACGTGATCACGGCCGTGGTCATCGGCGGTACAAGCATCCAGGGCGGCCGCGGCACAATCGTCGGCACGGTGCTCGGCCTGCTGCTGATCCATGAGACTCGTCTGTTTATCAGTCGCTACTGGAAAATCGATGAACTGCGATCGGTGATCATTGGATTTCTTCTGATTCTTTCCGTGTTGTTTTCTCAGTTGATTGTCACATATTTCCGAGTCGACCAGAACAGGAATCAAACATGACCAAAAGGACAGGCCGATATTTCTGCACTCTGGCTGCCGTGCTCTTTGCCGGTTGTATCGGATCAGAAACAGAGATGACGATGCCGAAAGGCTCATCGGATTCAGGTGCCTCGGCAGAGTCTTCATCCGAAGCCACTTCTGACAAAGCGGGCAAAATGCTGACAATCTGCATGTTGCCCAAGATTAAGGGAATCAGCTACTTCAGTTCGTGTCTGGTGGGTGCTGAGGAGGCTGCGAAAGAGCTCGGAAACGTCCGGCTGATTTATGACGGTCCCACAGATGGTGATCCCAAAAAACAGGCAGAAATGATTGAGCAGTGGACCATTGACGAGGTTGATGTCATCTGTGTTTCTCCGAATGCCCCGGATGTGGTCGCCAGTGCAATGAAGGAAGCACGGGCCGCCGGAATTCAGGTGATCACATGGGATGCAGACGGAGCTCCGGACTCGCGAGCCTTTTTTGTGAATCAGGCATCCGCTTCGGCGATTGGTGAAGGCATGGTTGATGCAATGGTAAGCGATCTGGGAGCGGACACTTCCGGCGATGTGGTGATTGTCAGCGCCGATGCCACGTCTGCCAACCAGAATTCCTGGATTGAGGCGATGAAACCGGCCCTCGAGAAGACTCAGCTAAAGCTTGTCACAATCAAGTATCCTGGTGAAAACGCAGCGAATGCTCTCGCAGATGCCAAAGATGTGATCAGCAAGTATCCCAACCTGAAAGGTGTCTTTGGTATCAGCTCAGTGTCATTTCCGGGCGCTGCAGAAGCTGTTGAACAAAGCGGGCAGTCAGGAAAAATTCTGGTCACCGGACTGTCGACGCCCAACGACATGAAGAAATTTGTCCGCAACGGCACTGTGCGTTCTGTGGTCCTGTGGAATACTGTGGATCTCGGCTACCTCACGGTCTATGTCGCGGAGGCAATCGCCACAGGGAAGCTGCAGTCCGGGGCCAGCGTTTTCAGCGCCGGACGACTGGGCGAGAAGAACATTGCGGGAGACAACGTTCTTCTGGGAGACATCATGATCTTCACAAAGGACAACATCGACAGTTACGACTTTTGAGTACTGACTTCTCAAAGCTGTTGGGCTTCTTACGAAACACGGCGTCTGAGAAGTGAGCCCGCAACCGTCAATCGTTCTGCTGGATTCAAACAGGAGGTAGCAGAGGAAACGGAGGAATCACAGGAAAAGCGACGAGTGCTCCGTAAATACTTCGTTTTGGGGTACGATGGGCATTCCTGCCCGTCAAAATGCGGTCGAACAGGAATGTCCAACGTACAGTTCAGGACTTGACAGAGCACCAGGTGATTATTGAACTCCGTTTCCTCTGTTTCCTCCTGTTAAATTCCGAGTCCAATTTGATACCGTGAACGGTCACAAAAGATGCCCGTCATGCGAATAGTTCCGCGATGGGCTGGCCCATGTCGGTGACAGGCACGGGTCGGTCCCCGTCGTACAGGCTCTTGCGGTAGTCGATGCCAGCAGCCGCGCAAATCGTTGCGAAGAAATCAGGCACACTGACGGGATTCGCAACGATCTTTTTGGCGACGTCGTCGGTCTCACCCCACGCCCCGCGATGCGACAGTCCGCCGCCGGCAAGAACACAACTGAAGGCCGTACCCTGATGTCCGCGTCCGCCACCGCTGTCGAATTCCGGCGGTCTGCCGAATTCGGTGGTGATGACGATCAGCGTTTTGTCGAGCATGCGTTTTTCTTCCAGATCTCTGATCAGCGCGGCAACAGCCGTGTCAAGCTCCTGAATCAGTTTATGCTGGTTCAGAATTCCTTCATTGTGGACATCCCAGCCGATGCCGTTCAGAAAGTTCAGGTTGTGCGAGACTTCAATAAATCGTACGCCGCGTTCAATCAGCCGACGGCTGAGCAGGCAGCGCTGACCGAATTCGCCACCATAATTATTGCGAAGTTCTGCCGGTTCGCGATCCAGTTCGAAGACACTCATAAACTCCGGACCGCTCAGCTTCAGATTCTGCTCGATCGCCGTATCGTAATCAATCAACCGCTGATCGGTCGTTGGGTCAGCATTGCGTTTCAACACCGAAAGAAGTTCTTCCCGCTGCGACAATTGTTGCGAAGTAATGCCATCGGGCCGAGTTAGTCCGGCTGGGCCCTGGCTGGTATCTGTCAGATACAAATAACTGTCTCGAGTACCCAGAAATCCAGGTCCGCGCGTCACGTTCGGATATCCGATTAACACATATGGCGGAGCTCCCTCGCTGGCAGCGCCTCGCTCGTGAGCGATGATGGATCCCAGTGAGGGATAAGCAATCGTTCCACTGACAGAACGCCCTGTGTGCATACGATTGGTGGCAGCGGCGTGTTCGTCAATTACCTCGTGATGTAAACTCCGGACAGCCGTGACGCGATCCATGAGCGGCGCAAGACTTCGCAGGTGCTCGCACACTTGCACTCCGGGAACGGTTGTTTCAATGGAGTCGTAGTACGAGCCAGCCAGCTTCGTCTGCGGGTCCCCCTTTTTTTTGGGGTCGAATGTGTCGATCTGCCCCATTCCGCCGCCCAGCCAGATTGAGATAACGTGATCGGCTTTACCTTTGACGAGCATGCCGTCGGCTTCGGCTTCGGCGATCGCCGTATTGGCAAAAGTGAGTCCCAGACCTGCGGCAGCACCTCCAGCAAGAAGCGCGCGGCGTGTCGGGCGGATTTCTGATCTGTCTCCCATTTTGTTACCAGAACTCATGACGGAAGTCGCTCCATGGGTGGTTGATTCTGAATCACGTTTGATGATTTAGGGCATCCATACAAATTCCCGGTGATTGATCAGGCTCCAGAGAGCACCTTCGCAGATGACTCGCCATTCAGGGACGAGACGCGGGTCTGGTGCAGGACCAGCCAGCACGCGACGTTCAATTTCCAGTTGAATTTCATTGGCTTCCGCTCGTCCATGATTGAACCATGTGACCTGTGGAAGCGGAGGAAGTTTTTCCACGGGCTGGATTTTGTCCGCCGGAACCAGACGCGTGTCGAATCCCTCAGATAACGCATGCGCGAATGCTGCACGTTCATCCGGTTTCGGCAGGCGGCTGAGGCATCGCAGGAATATGGAATCCACCAGGGACTCCGGTGATGTGGCGTTGACGGCGAGCTCCGCCATTTCACTCTGATATGATACCCGTGTTAACGAAACCGAAAGCGTGCCGTTGGCCAGAACACCCGGCTGCAGCACATTCGGATCCGTTTCCCGATTCTCGATCGGCATCTGTCTCGCGCCCGTCCAGCCAAATGCTTCCAGCACGTCGACCACAGCTCGGGCCTTTGGCAGTGCGAGACTTGGTCGGTCGCGTTCGTTCTTCAGGTCGCCGAACATCCATGCCCGAGTGGGTTTTCCCAGTGTCTGGCGGTGTCCCAGCTCGCGCCGTCCGTCATGCACGAACGTCAGTTCTTCCACATCGATTGAACGGCCCGTCGCATGATGCAAAGAATCGACAATCTGTTCTGCCGAAAGCCGTCGACGCTCGGGTGCGCCGAAGAAACGCATCGTGGCCGAGGCAGCCAGATTCTTACCCACAGCAGCGCGCTGGTAAGTTTGTGAAGAAACAATCCGCTGCACGATGTGCCGAAAATTGTAGTCACCAGCGATGAGTTCACCGGCCAGCCAGTCCAGCAACTGCGGGTGGCTGGCAGTACTGCCTTCCCAGTCATGAACCGGCTCGACCAGGCCAGCTCCCATCAGTCGCTTCCAGATTCGATTGACGATGACTCGGGAGAATCTTGTATTTTGCGGAGCTGTTATCAGCGCGGCGAGTCGTTCACGTGTATCGGCCGGATCCAGCATGAGCCGGTCGATGTCCGGACCATCAGAGACTCCAGTGACAGCTGCGAACGGCCAATCGGGATCGACGGAGGCATTCGCGTCAAGCGACACCTGAATCAGCGACTTGCGAACCTTCTGATTCTCAAAGAATGCGGCAGGCACCTGACTGGTCTTCGGGACCGTCACTGGCTCACGATTGAACATCCCGGCAAGCGAGTAGAGATCTTTCTGGGTTGTGCTGTGATACGGAGAATCGTGGCAACGCGCACACTGCAGTTCGATCCCAAGAAACGCCGACGCGACAATGTGTCCTTTGGCCGCAAGCGGAGCATCGTTTTCAGCCGCGATCCCGAATCCCGCACTGCCACCTTCCGCCGCACCGCCGCGCATCATGATCAGTTCTGTCACCATACGATCCAGCGGTTTATTGTCTCTCAGTGAGTCATGCAGGAACCAGCGAAATGGTCCCGTACTGTTCAGCGATGCGTTGATCAGCGTCGGATTCTCAGCGAGCAGATCGAGCCAGAAGTTCATCCACCCATCCGCAATGCGTTCGTCTCCCAGTAGCTCATCAATGAGACGGCTTCGTTTCGCGGGATCTGAGTCAGCGAGAAATGCTCTCGCTTCGTCTTCTGAAGGCGGAATTCCGATCGTATCCAGATAGATTCGGCGCATGAAGGCGGTATCATCGATCACCGGGGCAATGGCCACATCCAGGTCCTTCAGCGGCGGTGAAGGCCACTGAGCCCCGTCTTTCACCCATTGTTCCAACAATTCGATTTGCTGTATGGACAGACGTTCTTCGGTCGGAGGCATTTCTCCGCTGCGAATACGGACAATCAGTTCACTGGCATCGACATCGCCGGGAACAACCGCAGCAATCTCTGAATCGCCCGCCTTCAGCAGCGCTTCCCGAGAATCCAGCTTCAGGCCACCCTGATCCTTCTCACCGTGACAGCGGAAACATTTCTCACGCAAAACTGGCAGCACACTTCCATGAAAGTGTTCGGCCTGACTCACATCAGCCGCCGCGGACGCAGCAACAGCAAGTTCGATCTTTGAGGTGATAAAGGCATCAATGGGATGAATATCTGTGGGACTCGAATTCCTGCCCGTCGTTTCAGACGAAGCAGCCGACAGTGGTGAACTTTGAAGTCCCGGAACCGCTGGCGCTGGAGTCTGTCTTGCGAAGACACGTGCAGCCTCATGTCGTTCCTGCCAGAAGTCATTCTGTGATGCGGCAGCTGTGCGGCGTCTTTGGTCGTCTAATCGTGCCATCGACGTTTCAATCGACCTCAGTACCGGCTCGACGGCCATGTCTGTCAGAGGAAGTCGAGTCGAACCGGCACCGAGCAGCTCGTACGATTTTCCGTCTGCAGAAAGCATCGCCACGCACACCTCGCCCGTTTCCGTGCGGTGCCCTTCGCCGCCAACAACGATTTCCAGTATCACCCGTGATTTGCCTGTGACACCATGTGCGATCGTCGCCTCGCCGTACACCTCCTGCTGATGATACCCGTGAACTCGCACACCTTCGAGCGGAGCTTCAGCAACCGCCGTGACAGGTTCTTCCCCGTCTGGCGGGCGTTTCGTGATCGCCTCGGTTCTGGCCACAATCCTGCCGTCGATCCACAATCGACTCTGCGATCGCGCTCGCAGCAGGAAGCGATGCGTTCCAGCGGGAAGTTCCACATCGCCAGCCATTCGCAACAGCACTGGAGCTTTCCACGCGGCACGAATTCCCCACGAATCGTATTGCCGAGGAATACGGGGCAGCAGGAAGGTATCCCCAGTCCAGCGAATGGACTCAACCGGCCACTGCTCGCCTTCGTTCAGCCAGCGATTCCAGGCCGGCAGACCTTCGCTCAACTGCATCAGCACTCGCCCGCCTGGAACGTCGTCCAGCTGTGGCATGATTTCCGGCTGTGCTTTGATAACTCGCGGTTCACCCACTCGATGAAAACGCGACGCTACGACTTTGTCCTCCAGCACCGTGCGATGAATTGCGATTCCATCAAGCAGGCCTTCGAAACCATTACCGATTCGAATTTCGTCATCATCAACAATCGGCGGCTCTTTCGTCTCGCCACCATAGCTCCATTTTCCCTGTGCTGGTTCGCCGTTGATCCAGCCCCGAATCGATTTTGGATCGCCGAATCGATATCCGATCGCGACGTGATGCCAGCCTGTGCCAACCGGAAACCCGGTCTTCGAATCCCAGCGATGCCAGTGAGCATCGCTGCCGGATAATTTTGTCGCGAACAGGAAACTGAGTCTTGCTTCACGCTTTGCTCCAATGACTCGCAACGACCAGTTTTGATTGTCGCGGGCAAACTTCGGCGAACCGGTTCGACCTTTACCAACAACATAGCTCACCTGACCGTCACGCAGTTCAGATGGATTTACCCATGCTTCGATGGTGATGGCATCGCCGTTTTCAAAATCAAAATCGCTGCCTGAACCTGTGTCGGGAACGGCAAGATATGCGGCAGCATCCAGCCGCACGGCAGTGTTGTTTTCAGCCAACTCAGGAAATTCAGGAGGCCGCGGACCAGCCTGATCACGCTGCACGTTGCCGATGGCTGAAAACGAAACTGATTCCTCAGTGCCAAATTCCCACCGAGCAACCAGCGAGGCCTTATCAGCCGCAATCGCAGTCGATGCCGATGACACGAGCAAAACCAGCAGCACAATGAGTCGACCTGACGTCTTAGGAACTACCGAACGCCTGCCTGGCAACGGATCTACCCGACCATGGTTACCGTGGAGTCGCGAACCGGCAGCAGGTTTCTGGTCTTTCTGCACTTCGCCCGCATGGCCCAGGACCAGACCCGCAGTCATTCGTCGCTCAGTCGCTTCCAGCTGCATTCACCAACCCCCAACCTGACGCGATTTGTCAAAAAGTCAGCGTATTATACAAGTTAACACGCTGCAGGATATCGATCAAGCAGAGGAAATGGGCGCGTAAGGGTATGGTGATGCGCCAGGATTTCCAGACCGATGGCCTCGACTGCCACATAGTTGTCACGTTGTGGCGGAACCGCATTCGGCCGCTGCGTTTCCGGCCCAACGGGCCATCGACTTGAGAGCCCGGGGCATCGCCCCGGGTGGGGGAACTACTATTCTGCATAAGCCCTGAAGGGGCGTTACAGACTAGGGTTCTTACCGCGGGATTGTGGCCTGGTTGTCGTTGTCGTCGCTGGCAGGTGGTTGTAACGCCCTTTTCGGGCTCCGATTTGTGTTTTATACGATTGCCTGGGGCAATGCCCTCATCGTACTACGCATCATTTCTACGATAAAAAATGGGCGGCACGTCAGAACTCGGGGCCGAAGGTCCGGAAGGTGAAAGCCCAGGGCAACGCCCTGGGAACGTAGATCATCAACGACAAAAGCCCCAACGGGGCGGAATGGACGCGTGGTTCATTAGGCCCTTTCAGGCAACGCCGTGAAGGATTTCTATCAGCAAATACGGTGACCTCTCTGGTGGCCAGATGATGTCCGTTTTCCAACCCCGACAGGGGTTTCACAACAAAGCCTGGGGTCGCCGTGAACACGGCGCACCCCAGGAAAAACACAGGAAAATGCGATTGAACCCCAACGGGGTTCCACAACACCATGAACGATCGATCACAGCCTTGTGGAACCCTTTCAGGGTTCGGGGCGAACGAACATCACGAACCTGGGGTGCGCCGCTTCGCGTCGACCCCAGGCTTTGTTGTGAAACCCGTTCCGGGTTAAATCGCAATGTTTTCACTCAAAAAAATCCTTCACGGCGTTGCCTTTTAGGGCATTCGTCATTGTTGTGTGCAATTCCTGGGGCGATGCCCCAGGCTTTCACACTGAGCCCCGTTGGGGCAGGTTGCAATGGTTCATTCATTGAAACGCATGAGACGTTAATGGCCT
>JALHMY010000140.1 GCA_022843805.1 Fuerstiella sp. | reverse complement strand
GACTTGCTCAGTTCATCTCCAGTCGTCATGCTCATCACCGGCCTCCATGCCTTGCCTCATACGGTTCGTTACACCCGCATAGCATCGCATGAAGGCCAATTTCCCACACTACCAGTCTTACCAGAATTTACGCCGCAAGTGCGGTCACACTCGCTTTCATTTGGCATGGTGCCGTCCATGACTATAGTATTATCATCTGCAATGCTTTAGGTGGATTTCGTAATAGTGTGCATAGGCCGTGTGATGAACGGCCTTCATGACGAGCGTTTCAGGTCGTGTTTGATGGATCCGCTGTTTGAGGAAAGTGGCCGTGAAATCAGGACTTCAGCGAATACTGACCGTCGTTCTGTTCGTCGTCGTTATTTGTGCAGAAGGCAAAAACAGCGTTAGTGCGGCGGATCCGCCAAAGCCTGCACAGGATCTGACGGCGGATTCAACACAGACATCGCCGATCCTGAACAAAGTCACTGTGGATACATCCAACGTCATCCTCAGTCGGGAGTTAGTGAAGTTCACGAAACTCCAGGAATTTCTGTTAATCTTGCAGCAGCAGATCCTCGGAGCAAAGCCCAGCTTTTCCATCGCAAGATCGGTTGACAACGTCGATGCGATTACGGTTCAAATTGATCAGGCAAAGGAATTACTGCGATTGACGCGGGACATACTCGCTGAATTAAAGGAGAAAGTCTCTTCCCTGGAATCTGCATCGCAGGAAACCATTGTAGACCCATCCACGATAGCCGATGCCCAGCCTGAGAATAATGAAGAGTCAAAGTTTGCGGAGATACTCAGCCAGTTGCGTACATTGGAAAAGATGGCAGACGATGAGGAACTGCAGATAGGCACAACATCAACTCATATTTCAAGGCTGTCACAAAAAGCGGCACAATTGAAAGAGGACTGGACACAGAAATTTAACGAAGCAATGGGCAGTGCGAGTGCTATCCAGAATTTAGAGGGATTGTTTGCTGCATCGGAAATCGCGCTTCCACAGATCGCTGGTATTGTGAGCATGCAGGCATTTCCGCAGTATGTTCAATCGAGCCCCCAGCTATGGGCAGATTCGGATCGATTTGAAGGGACTCGATCGATGTCATCCATGCCGCAACCAACAGCAGTGCCAGGGCTCTCCGGCCAGCAACTGCGAACTCTGGCGTCCAGCAAGCGACAATTGCTGGTCCTGCGGCTCCAAAAGCTGGACGAGGAAATTGTACGATCTGAAAAGATACTTGTGGAATTAGACGAGGACACGAAGGCGATAGGTCGTATCTCAAAAGACACTGTGGCTGCAACTGCAGCCACTGACGCCTTGCGAAAGAGTCTGATTGAAAAAATCCAGAATAAAATGACCAGGAATCAGGCTCGCATAATCACACTGGAAGAAACGCTCGCCTTCCGTGACGAGGATTTGAATCAGTATCAGATCAATCAGTTGCTCGTCTATGCTGTTTATGGAATGATCGCCTCAATCATCGGCTCATTCATCCTGCTTCGAGTCTATCCTTCTTCATTGACCGGGCTTGTTCTTGAACAGCGTGTCATCGTTGAGGTACTCAGCATGGGGTTTCTGCTGGTCACAGTGATCATCCTTGGCTCCGCGAAGATCATTACCGGTGAAGGTCTTGCCGGCCTTCTGGGAACCATTGCTGGCTACATCTTTGTAAAGAAGACCTCTGAATCAATGGGGGCGGATAGAAACGGAAGTGGCGGCTCGGTCATTGATCGAGCTCTCGACGCCGCACACCTTGATTTGGTCAATGTCAAGGTGGCTCTCGCGGAACAGAAAGCCTCAGCAGGTGAATCTCCGAGCGATGCGGCGAAAAAGAGAATTGCCATGATGGAATCCAAGTTGCAGCAGGCGGAATCGCGTGTCCAATCGTTGTCGGATATTGCCTCTGCAAAATCAGCACGAGCAAAAGAATAAGGCGCCTGAGCCTTACGCTGATTCCTGCTTGAAACCATCTTAAATGCGCAACCAGGATGTCCTGGCGGTACGTGTTCCGCACTAACGTCGCTGACTGGTCAGACGAAGAACTCTGGAAAGCCTGCATTCAATTGACCGAAGCCGAAGCGGTCTTTCGGATCCGCAAGAGCGGCCTGTCGATTCGCCCGATCTGGCATTAGAAAGAAGAACACGTCCCCGTTCATGTCTTCATTTGTCTCCTTGCTTACGTGCTGTGGAAAACTCTGGGGCAGCTCTGCGACCGGGCCGGCCTGGAGAGCGAACCACGCCGAGCTCTTTCGGAACTCTCGGAAAGCCGTTCGATGAACACGTTGTCGAGCGCTCGGCCGCGGCTATCCATGCTGACGGAAACGCCTCGCGACAGCAGCTCACCAGTGAACTCAGCGCTGGTGAACTGACTGCCCTGATCCGAGTTGAAAATCTCCGGAGTGCCGAACTGAAATGCGTTCTCCAGAGTCTTAATGCAAAAACGACACGTCCATGGTGTTTGACAGTTGCCAGCTCAGCACGCAGCGGCGGTACCAGTCAATCACGGCACCAGATACAAATAGCCGCTTGCAAGCGGCACGCAGGTGATGTCGGTACTCCAGACATGGTTCGGATGAGTGATCTCAACACCTCGAAGCAAACAGGGATAGACCTTGTGGCCCGGATTCCTCTGAGTCGTCATTCGACCGGGAAATACCGCTGCAAGGCCCATCAAACGCATCAGGCGTCGAAACATTGATGATCAGCAGTCATGGAAGGCATATGGAAGAATGCCCGTCAGGAACTCCAGGCAGCCGACCATTACCAGGTCGTTTCGTCACTGGGTGCCGGGAGTTTGATTTCGACGTCTGGTGAGACATCCAAAACGCCGGTTATTTTTCGCAAACGAGCGGCCGTCTCCTGATTTGCCTGACCAGTAATACACCCGACTTCAGCAAGCAGGCTGTCAATCACGAGGCCTTCTTCTTCCAGTCGTTTGCGAACCTTCTGGATAGATTCGTCCAAATTGACAGTGACCAGCCACTTCGACAATTCAGCCATTGCTCACTCCTGATAAAAAAGCTGCACACCTGCGGAAACGCCTGTGTGCAGCCTCCATTATACATCAGCGGGGCGCTTGTACCAGACCCGCACCCACCTTTGATGTGGGAAGTGGCAATCGACGGACCGAAGACTGCAACTGTCGCCAAAGGTTCATTCCCCTAAGCGACGTGCTGGTCTGAGCCCAGAGTGCGGCACATCCGGCAACATGCGGTGTCGCCATGCTCGTTCCGCTTATGCTCCGATACGTTGTGGGACGGGGCCATGATGAAAAGATGTCCCGACCTGGTGCCGCGATTTCGATCTTTCCGAAGTTGGAGAAGCTCGAAGGTGTCAAATTGGAATCGAGTGACGCAACCGACATAATGGTGTGAGAATTCGCTGGCGAACCCGTGGTGGCGCTTGCGTTTCCAGCGGCTGCGATAATCAGACATCCGTTGCGAAGAGCCGCGGCACCAGCGTTGGTGTAAGCCGCCTGAACCGGACTTTGGCTTCCGAGCGACATGGAAATCACCGCGCAGCGATTCGCGATGGCCCAATTCATCCCGGCCAAAACTCCGGCACCGGTACCACTCCCCGAGTTTGTCAGCACCTTGCCAGCGAAAATCTGGGCACCGTAGGCGATGCCGTATCGCGGTGTCGTTCCGGCCGGTGATTTTGGGCCACATGCTGTACCGATGCAGTGAGTCCCATGTCCGTTGAGATCCTGAACAGGTTGGCCAACAAAGCTACTGTGTGTTACTGCTCGTCCAGAAAAATCAGGGTGTCCCAAATCCATTCCGGTGTCGAGCACGGCGACTTTAATCCCTGCCCCGCTCCGACTGCCTGGCGGAACACGACAACGGTTTAAGCCCCATGTGGCACCCAGCGCCTCCGCGTCGAGTTCTTCGTCGGTCTCACCTTCGGAACCGGCAGCGCCGAGGTCGCGAGCAATCGTATTTGAAGCGCTGAGGAATCCACGGAGATATTCAGAGTTCTGAGAGAAAACGAAATACTCGGGTTCAATCAGCTCCACTTCATCTGTTGTCGAAAAACTATTCGCCTGACTGGCCATCCGAGACTCAAACGAAGGTCCGCTGGCCAGGGCCACGCCCAGTTCAGGGAAGTAGATGACGTCAGCATCCCCAGCGGCCTCAAGCACTGTTGCCTGATCGTCAAAATCCCTCGCATCGGCAAGCCTTAAGCCCTGTGTTTGCAGAGAACTCCGACCGTCCTCCTCCATGCCCTCGCGGAAACTAATCAGATACCGACCTGTTTCCATTGTGTTTCCGCCACGATCGAGCGCGGCCATCAGGAGTTCGTCAGGGTTCGACGAAACCGATGCAACAAATTGTCCTTCTGTTTTAGGACTGAGACTTGCACGTCGTTTGGCCATTGTGGTCTCCAAATTTCCTGAGTGTGAACAAACATTAACCACAACACTGTAATCAGCAGAACCGCCCGGAGTCAATCAAACGCCGCTCGATTTCACCAAGCCTTCACAACTGAAAGGTTTCTAAAAATCCTGAATGACTGAACAGGACAGGCCGTTCACTGATTTTTTTGGAATGAATGGACGTGCGAAACTGCGTCACCAGCTTTTGTATTTCGATCATTCGGGCGGTCAGTTGTTCGCGTTCACTGTCCGTCAGCAGAGCATCGCGATCTGTGTCAGCACTGGCGGCGAGGCTTAACTGTGAGGGCCACACAGCGGAGGGATCAATCAGGAAATCGACGTGCACCCGAGCACAGCCACCGAACCCGCCGAGGACCAGCAGAGGTTTTTTCAGTTTGAGCGTGCAGCCGACTTCTTCCTGCCGAAAGATTCAATCGCCGAACAGCCAAAGCAGAATCTGAGGAATCAGTCGGGGCTCGGTTTTTGCGTGAATGCGATATCAATCGTCATCCGTGTTGTCCGTCTCAGGATCGTCTTCCGGGTACTTCAGGTCTTCGTCCAGGAGCTCTCGGAGAACTCTTGTAATATCCTTGCTCTTGTATCGGCTAACGGATCTGGTGGTGCGTCCAAGTTCCGTGGCGATTTCTTCGATGCTCCTGCCTTCAAGAGTGAGTTCAAGTGTTCGCCGTGGTTTTTCATCCAATCGCTTGCTGGCGGTTTCAATCAGGTCAATAAACACAACTGCATCATCGGGAGTTGGTTCCGGAATCGCTCCAAATATCTCTTCACCGGATACCGTTTTCGAAACAGCTCTTCGCTCTGCGTCGTGAAACCTGACCTTGTTACGCACTTTGCATAACGCAACAACGGCAAGAAGTACCCAGACCTCGTCCGGCGACGACAATTTGAACTGGCCCTCCTTCGCTCTGCGGAACCATGTGCCAAAGACAGATTGCACGATATCTTCCGGTGATACTCTGGCGGAGAATCGCGACGCGAGGTTTCGTTCCACCAGCGACATTAGTTTTTCCATGTATCGGGCATAGAACTGCGTCGCGGCATCTTCTGAAATTTGTTTATTGTTGCCACAGGAATTCAACAGTCGAATCAACGTAACATCGCCGACCGATTCTTGTTTGTCGTTCATGAACACGGATTCCTTCGAGAAAACGTTGATCGCAATGCTGAAAAACTTAAGGATCTAAGGTCCTGCCCAGCGTTGTGCCGATCTGCCCGACAAAGTACGCCGTGAGTTTACGTAAGACAACTCCGGAACGGCGAATTCTCCAGTTTCTGACCCTCGCGTCCACAGCCGATCATGTCATGTCTGTTCAGCGATGACGCGTGGCTTGAGACATGGTATGGGCTGAAGGCGATCGGGGGACATCAATACCCGGACATTGTTACAAACGAAAGAGGAATAAGGGTATTTACGAATGCCGCTGGCCGGAAAAATCCCTTAAGTTGTCGGCAATGCCCTCTATACCCTGGGGGTTGCAAGTCCGTCGTGGATTGAAGAGAATTCCGTAACGTTATTGGATCTCTTTTAAGGAGACAACGATTGCGGAGTTCGTAGATGTCGCTTGTGAATCGCCTGCATCAGTTCTGGTCCCCTGTCTCTGTCTCCTCGCCGCCGGATCTAAAGGAAATCTTTTCTGACTGTAGTCGGATCGCGTCTGCGGAGCTACTCGAAGCACTGCGTCTGGATCAGCGGCAGCGCTGGAGGTCATCGCAGCCTTTGCTGGTCGAGCAGTATCTGACAATTCTGTCGGGCCTGCCTCCCGGAATTGACTGGAGGCTCGAACTGGCTGTGGGAGAATTCGACGCTCGACAGGATTCTGACCAGCCCGTCAGTGCCGATGAGCTCAGTTCCCGCTTTCCGGAGCTCGGCGATTCGCTGCGAAAGAAGCTGAATGAACAAACGCCCACGATACCGCATCGGACATTTGCAGCATGTCCTGAGACTATCGAACGTAAGCCGGATGAACTTTCTGTCAGTTATATTTCGGGACGAGGGATCGGTGTTGGTGAAAAAGGACGCTATCGACTGGACCGGGTTCTGGGAGAAGGAGCGTTTGGTCGCGTCTATCTGGGCTATGATGATGAACTGCGGCGACAGGTAGCCATCAAAGTCCCCAGCCCGGAACGCTTTCAACAGGCGGTCGATGCGGAACAATATCTGAGCGAAGCCCGGGCGATGGCGGCTCATGAGCATCCTCACATCGTGCCTGTGTACGATGTTGGACGCACTGAGGACGGTTCGATCTACCTGGTGTCCCGGTATATCGACGGCGGCACATTGAAGGATCGGATCACACACCAGCCGTGGGATCCGCGGGAAGCTGCCCGGCTGTTGATTCCGATTGCACAGGCACTGCACGTTGCGCACCAGCAGCGACTAATTCATCGGGATGTCAAACCGGAGAATATCCTGCTGGATCGTCAGACAGGCACTCCCTTTGTCGCTGACTTTGGACTGGCGATCCGCGAAGACGACTACCTGAGCGATCCGCGAGTCGCGGGCACACCGCATTATATGAGCCCGGAGCAGGCACGTGGAGAAGGCCACCGCCTGGATGGTCGCAGCGATATATTTTCTCTGGGAGTGATTCTGTATGAACTGCTGACAGCCACCAGACCCTTCGAAGGCGCGACCATAAGGGAGATTTGTCATTCGGTAACGGCCGTTGATCCGCAGCCGCCCGGACAACGGGTTCCTTCCCTGCCTTCAGAACTGGAACGCATCTGTCTGAAGGCTCTGGCGAAGAGAGTCACCGATCGGTACGTCTCAGCGGCGGCTCTGGCAGACGATTTGCAGGAATGGCTGAAGCCGAAGTTGTCAACGGAACCTGTTATCAGAGGTGATGTCCCGATTGTGCCTCGAGGCCTGCGATCATTTGGCCCGGAAGACGCCGATTTTTTCCTGGACCTTCTGCCGGGGCCGCGAAATCGCGACGGTCTGCCGGAGAGCATCGCGTTCTGGAAACAGCGGATAGAACAAACCGATCCCGAACAGAGCTTCAGCGTGGGGCTGATTTACGGACCCAGCGGCTGCGGCAAGTCATCGCTGGTGAAAGCAGGGCTGCTGCCCCGTTTATCAGCGGATGTCGTGGCCGTCTATGTGGAAGCAACACCTGACGACACCGAAACCCGAATATTGAGGGATCTCAGAAAACGTTTGCCGGAATTGGCGGAACTTGCCAGTCGAGAGCACACTTATCGGGCGAGCGGCACCGTTGCCGAGCTGCCTGTTCCACTCGACTCCGCAACACGGAGCTCGCCAGTCGCCCCATCCTCCCGTGAATGGGGTCAAAGCGTTTTGGTACGTCTGTTTTCCGAAATCCGACGTGGTCAGAGTGACCGTTCGCCGAAAAAAGTGGTGATCATCATCGACCAGTTCGAACAGTGGCTGCACGCCCATGGAGCCGACTCGGAGGCAGAACTTGTCAACGCCCTGCGGCAATGCGACGGCGGTCGACTGCAGACGATTGTGATGATTCGGGATGACTTCGCCATGGCCGCCGCTCGGTTTATGCAGGCACTGGACGTCGCCATACTCCAGGGGCACAACTTTGCTACGGTCGACCTGTTTGAAGTCGATCATGCGACGAACGTGCTCATCAAATTCGGCCAGAGCTTTGGCAAACTTCCTGCAAACATCAGCAACCTGGCGCCGGACGAAGAGCGATTCGTGAACAACGTTGCGAAGGGACTGGCTCAGGATGGCAAGGTGGTCTCCGTGCGACTATCGCTGTTCGCTGAGATGGTCAAAGCGAAACGCTGGATCCCGGAGACGCTGCAGTCTGTCGGAGGTACCGAAGGCATTGGGGTGAATTTTCTGGAGGAGACCTTCAGCTCGACGCAGGCCAATCCACGACATCGCCTTCACGCCTCGGCCGCCCGAGCCGTCCTGAAATCGCTGCTCCCCGAGCTCGGCACCGATATCAAAGGCCACATGCGATCTCAGACGGAGCTGCTCGAAGCTTCCGGTTATGCCAGCCGCCCGGCCGACTTCACCGATCTGCTGCGAATTCTGGACAGTGAGTTGCGGTTGATTACGCCTTCGGAAGGGGGAGAATTGGGGAATGGGCAGTGGGTAGTTGGGAGTGGTGGTGTCGATGAAGGAATCGGAGAGACAAATGCCGCTTCCAAAACCGAGGTCTTCAATCACCGCTACTACCAACTCACACACGACTACCTCGTCCCCTCCCTATGCGAATGGCTCACCCGCAAACAAAAGGAAACGCGCAAAGGCCGAGCGGAACTGAAGCTGGAAGAACGTACGGCGTTGTGGAATTCCAAACCAGAAAATCGGTATCTGCCGTCGCTCACCGAATGGATCAGCATTCGCGCGCTGACAGAGTCGAAACACTGGACTGAACCTCAGCGGGCTCTGATGAGTCAAGCCGCACGGGTGCATGGTCTGCGATCGGGGTTGTTGATTGGGCTTCTGATCGCACTTGTGTTTACGGGCGTCGGCATCAGCAAAGCGGTGAATGAACGGCAGGAAGAACTGCTCGCACAGAAACAGGAAGAGCAAAGTCAGGCCGAAGCGAAGCGGCTTGTCGAAGGCCTGCTGGCTGCCGACACGGCTCAGGTCAGCACGAGCCTCACCAGCCTGACTGAGTTCCGAACCTGGGCCAACCCGCAACTGCAGCATGCGTTCACAGAGTCTGCAGCAGACTCCAGCGCCAAGCTGCATGCCGGCCTGGCCCTGGTGGCAGAAGGCCAGACCGCTGATCCCCAGATTTTGAAGTTCCTTCAGGAGCGGTTGCTTACTGTCAGCCCGACACAATTCGCACCGGTCCGACAGTTACTGAAATCGCATCAGGCCGAACTGATTCCCGCCTGGTGGACTGTGGCGGGTGACGAACAGGAACCAGCCCCACGACGTTTTCGAGCGGCGTGTGCACTGGCAGCATTCGATCCGACTCATCCGTCGTGGAATGATCCAAAGTTCGTCGTGTTGATCGCTGAAGAACTCGTCGCCACCAATCCGGTGTTCCTTGGTGAATTTCAGGAACTGCTGCGTCCGGTCGCTCCGCAACTCGTACCATCCCTGAGCAGGATCTTCAAAGATCCGAACCGAGGTGAACTGGCCAAATCACTGGCCACGTCACTGCTGACGGATTACGCGGCCAAAGATCCCGAGACACTGACAGAGCTCGTTCTGGCTGCCGATGCGGTGTCGGACAAATCGCTGTTTCCGGTCCTGCAGCAGCACCGGACGACAGCCGTAAAACATCTCGAAGCCGTGCTCGACAGACGTCTGGAACCCGACTGGAAAGACGCTACGCCTGATCCCGCGTGGATCGAACCGTCACCCGCCATTCGAGCACAAATCGAATCAGCCCACGGCCTGATGACCGAGCGTTTTGCCTTCTGCCAGGACATGCCCCTCGCGACGTTCCTGGAAGTGGCCGAAGTCCTGCGTCTCAGCGGCTACCGCCCCACCCGAGTACGCCCCATCGTAGAGCGGCTGTCCTTAAGCGTGCAAACTCCTGCTGCGAATCATCGGGAAAGCTCCCCTTCAGAACCTGAGCCAGTTGCAGCGGATCTGAATGGTGGGGATCACGAGCGCTTGGGACAATCGTCCTCCAGTGTATCGGCCATCTGGGTTCGCGACGGCAAACGCTGGCAACTCGATGCCAGTCTGAAGAAATCGGAACTTCCCGCCCCTGATGAACCCGCCAGTAAAGACGGACTGTTGCTGACCGACATCGCTGTGATTCCCACGTTAGACGAATCCTCTGAGTCTCGGTTTCTCAGCCTGTGGTCGGATCCGGACCACCCGGATGAGCATCACCGCGTGACGATTGATGTGAACGAAGCGGAACTCCCAGCGACACAATCTTTCATGCAGCAACAGGGCTTTTCCTCCCAAAGCACCATTGCTGTCCGCACAGACTCCAGCGGCCAGCGGCGCTACACGGCGATTTGGTCGAACCAGGGAGCCCCGTCAGAGCTCCGTCCCGCGTACGCTGGCTTCGAACTGGTCGACCAGCCGCAGTGGGACGTAGCCGTCGCTCCGGCAGCAAAGCTGCCTGATCCTCTGGAATATTACCGTGAACAATTGACCGAGTTCGAATCACTCCCGCCCGAAGCGCTGCAGGACCCGAGTGTTATCTATACACGCGCAATGGCACATTACCGTCTCGACAATTTGGAACTGGCACTCGCGGACTTCGACTCACTGCCGGAGACAACGCTTCAGGAATCGACACTGCTCCGTTTTCGAGCCCTCACGCTACTTCGACTTGGGAAAGTGAAGGACGGGAAAATCACACTTGGAAAATATCTATTGTCCGACGCCCTGTTTGTGGACAAGGTCTGCATTCAAATGATAGCCTCGGTATGGCAGGGGGAATTCGAGGACGCATGGTCGCAACTGGAAACGGCCTCAGCAGCGTTTGCTGAAAAGCCTGATGATCTGCTTGCTGTTGCTGGTGCAACCGCGATCTGTTCAGGTGCAGCTCGCACCAGGGATGTGAATCAGTCTCAGAAATTTCGTGATCGAACATTCGAGCTCCTGCAACAGGTCGTTGCCGGGGGCGCTGAATACACTCACTCGATAAGCTCAAGTCTGAATTTCGTCAGCCTGCACAACGATCCGCGCTTTCATGAGTTTCTGTCCCAGCTAAAAGCACCCGCAGCGTACGCGGCGCTGTGGCGTGCCGATACTCAGTTTGATTCCCGGTTGCTGGAGACTGTGCCAGTTTCCCGATTAAACGAGCAACTTAAGCCCCTGCTGGCTGCTGGCTTTCGCCCGTTTTCCATTGCCATCGCGGAGCCCCAGAGCAGGACAGATCTCCCATCTGAAAAAATCTCCGGCAGGGAACCACTGTGTTCAATGATACTGCACCGTCCCCTCATTCCGGACGAAGCCAAAGAGTCTCTTGCGATTGAGCAGGCAGCGGCTGCCACAACCCTGCTGCGACTCAACGCCTCGGACAAAGTCTGGCCCCTGTTCCAGGACCAGCCCGACCCACGCCTTCGCAGTTACGTTCTTCATCGGCTGGCGACGTATGGTGTCGATCCTCAATCGCTGTTCACGCAGCTCCGGCAGGAAACGGAGGTATCGCGTCAACGGTCACTGATCCTTGGGCTGGGTGAATTTGCCCGGGCGAATCTGCTGTCTCCGGAACAAACGACGGCCGTGACTGCCGACCTTGCAAAGCGTTACGCGGACTCGCCGGACTCCGGGATCCACGGAGCTGCCGAATGGACATTGCGGCAATTGAAAGCGGATTCAATAATCTCGGAAGTGCGTGCAGCCTTCTCCACCGGCCACGTTGTGGGAGACCGGCGCTGGTACCTCACCAGGACGGGATCAAAGACCTCAGAAGGGTCGAGCATGGCCTTCGCCATCATCGACGCTTCCGACGAATTCCTGATGGGTTCCCCGGTCAGCGAAGCGGGGCGATGGGGAGGCCCTAACGAAGGAGGCAGTGAAATCAGCCACCGTCGTCACATCGATCGCCGATTTGCAATCGGCATGCACGAGGTGACGGTGGCTCAATTTCGGGCATTTCGCAGCGATCACGATTTTGACCGATCGAAGTCGAGGAAAGAAGATTCGCCAGCCAACATGATCTCATGGTATGATGCCGCGGCTTACAGCAACTGGCTGAGTGAGCAGGAGGGGATCCCGCGAGATCAGTGGTGCTACGATCCGGCTCAGGCGTTCTCCGAAGGCATGTCGCTGTTGCCGAATTACCTGCAGCTGACGGGCTACCGGTTGCTTTCGGAAGCGGAATGGGAGTTCGCGTGCCGTGCGGGGACGACAACATCGCGATACTATGGTGAGACCGATGCGCTTCTGGGCGAGTATGCGTGGTACACAAAAACGTCGGGCGGCAATTGGATGCTTCCGGTAGGGACCCTGCGCCCGAATGGAGCGGGCTTATTCGACATGCAGGGCAATGTGCGGGAGTGGTGTCAGGATACTGCGTTGTTCTATGACACGGATCTTGTGATAATCGAGGACAATGAACAGCCGGGTAAACTGGATAACTCCAGTAACCGTGTGTTGCGTGGCGGCTCGTTCGACTTTAATGAGTCGGGCGTTCGCTCCGCCAGCCGCAGCACCAACCGGCCGGATTTCCGTTACAGCAGCAGCGGGTTCCGCATTGGAAGGACTTTACTGCGTGTCCCCTCTACAGCCTTATCCCACGCCGAAGGCGGAAAAAATTCAAAAAGATGAAACAGTGATCGGCTGGAAAGTCAGCTCGTGAATCGCAGGTCGAAGAACAGATGAAGAATTGATTGTGATCACAAAGACATACGTCCTGATTCTGTGGTCGTGTCACCATACGTCGAAATTTCAGCGTAACCATCGGTTTGTGCTGGGTGAACGGATTGAACGAAACCTGTACGACATTCTGGAAGCACTGATCGAGGCGAAATACAGCCGTGCCCGAATGCCGCTGCTTCAGAAAGCCAACCTGCGACAGGAGATTCTGCGGTTTCAAATGCAAATGGCCAAAGACCTGCAATGCCTCAAAATTGAAGGCTATGCATTTGCCGCAAAGTCCATTGACGAAATCGGCAAACTGATCGGTCTGGCGAAGTTCGTAAAGAGCTGCCACGTGGTCTGGTTTTGCTGCGTTTGTGTTTTTCTCTGTTTGGAGTTTCCAAAACCTGGGCTCCATCGGCACGGGGCCGATGGCGTGGACTTAAGCATCGTGCGGATTTCCATAGTCGTTTTTCGCTCCGCGAAAACACGCGAAAACGCTACTTTCGCGGAGCGAAAGGGGACAATAAGTCCACGCCATTGGGCACGGGGCCGATGGGGGCCGCTGTGCGTGCAGGGTTGTCTGCTTGTAGTTTCCAAACCGGGGCTCCATCGGCACGGGGCCGATGGGCACTGGGGGTTGTCTGCTTTGTTCACGCCGATACTACGGTGCCTGCAGCGGGACGAGTTGAACGCTGAGAGTCAGTCGGTTTTCCAGGGGAATCGTGTTTGCCGCGTCTTTGGGAAGAATGGTGGCCTGAAGATAGAGTTTGAATTCACCGCCAATCTTAGGTTCGTTTTTGTTCATGTCATTCACCATGTCGATAAAATTGGCTCGAATGTCGTTGTGGATGGCAACGAATTCCGCCGCTTTGATTCTGTAGACTCCGGCCTGCGGATCATACGTTGCCTCATAACGACTTTTTTCTGCTGCCGCCGCGTTGCTCACCGGACGCACGGCTACCGACAATCCCAGCTGCGGCGAGGTCATGACGATTTCCACGGCTGCTTTCGGCTGATGTGCGAAGGGACCGGGCGGCACGGCAATCTCCAGAACATATGGACCGTCCATCAGAGTTTTGGCTCCCGTATCGCTGAATTGCTGAAGCGACGCATCCACTTCCTTCTTTACTGCCGCGACCGGAACTCGATAAATGGCATCAACGTTCTCCCTCAACCAGCGGTAGCCTGCCACTGAGTCGTCGGAGTTCGAAATCACAGGAATTTCAAGTGGCTGAGAAACGCCGTACGGAGTCGAGACATGCACATTGACAACCTTTTCAGACTGTTCACAGCAGACTCCTCCGGCGGGACTGTTCAGATTGTCAATTACCTGAACTCCTGCGGGAATCGTCACCTGCATGACCTGACGGCTGATCAGTGAAAAGTCGATATCACGGTTTCCGGCGAGCACACGGGTTTCATGGACACTGAAGTTTTCACCGACGAGATACAGGATCGTATCACCGTCAGGATTGATACCCGGCATTCCGTAGAAGTCCAGCAGTTCGGGTGCCAGATCTGAAATGCCGGAGGAGAACATTTCAAATCCCCCCATCGAATTCTCGTTGGGCACACGGGCATGCACGGTCTGCAGAGGAAGCTTTTTTGCAAGCTGGTCTGCTCGTCGCATCAGACGCTGCGTTTCGCCATCACGATAGCTGTTGGCTTCTGCCGTGATGCTGCAGATGGCATTTTCCATCAGCCTGATTTTATGACTCATCTCCATGTTCGCCTCGATACTCGTTCGAGTATCCGATGGCTCGGTCAGCTTATGCCGGCCCATTGGAAAATAATTTCCCCGAACATCAAACGTCACATGAGTAATAAACGACGGCATCAGCACGATGGCCGTGCATTCTCGCATGCCCGGTTCAATTTCCCATGATCTTCGCAGGTCATCCTTGTTCGGACCGCCTCGCAGCATGTCTCGAAAGATCGTGGTTGTGGTGCCTTCGAACGGCGGAGTCTGGACACGCGGGTAAAATCGCCAGCCGAACACATCCTTCCCATGACCAAATGCCGCAGCCGTTCGGTTCAGAGCAATCGTCTCCATGTCCATTTCGAGACGGCGTACATAACGAGTCATGTTCTGAGCACTCATGCGTCGCTGGGCGAAAGCCAGTGCCAGTGCAAGCTGCATTTCCCGACGCATACTGAATGAGTCGGCCACATTCTGATCGGACGCCTGAGGATCCAGTGCAAAAACGTGAATTGGCCAGCGACACTTCACGTAATCACTGAACACCTGACGGGCCTGAGGATCCGGATTTGGCCCGCAGAAAATCAGTTCACCGGCACAGCGGCACGTACAGTCAGGCGACATGCTGACGTGCTGGATATCTTCGTTCAGCCGCTTGTTCAGCAACACCGATTCGACCATGATCGCCCAGGCCAGCGTCGTTGTGACGGAGGGCAGATGCATTTCCAGTTCCCCGTCTCTAACGGCGACTTTCAGCGTGCGCGAGAATTCGTTCGTGACTCTCACCCGGTCATCGAAAAGCGAGCGACGAGTTTCATGCGTTGCGTTTCTGATGCGGTCATACAAACTGCTGTTTGAAGAACCATCGGTCAGTACCGTGGTGGGTTCGGCCAGCATCGCACCGGCGATCGAGCCTGGGCGGTTCACGAGATCGAATGCGGACTCCAGTTCCTCATGCAGGTAGCTTCGAACATCGGCCAGGTGAATGATCTGATTGGGTCTGGTTCTTTGTCGGAAGTCGTAACCCAGACTGATCAGTTCATGCACGCCGAACACGAAGGGGATTTCAGAGGACGAAAGCGGCTCGCGAGCTCGGCGGGTCACCGAGCCGACGTTGGTCTTCAGCAGCTGAGGCGCGAGCGAATAAATAGTCTGACCGAGCTCGGCGATCGCGTTTCTCGTCAATCCTTCCAGTTCAGCGGGGCTGTTTTGCGTTAAGTTGACGACTTCCTGCATGCGGTTCACACGGTCGAACTCAGCATCGATCTTCTGTTCCTGCAGCGATTCCGCAAATGATCTGACGGACTTCGACTGAAACCTGATTCTCTGATTCTGAACTTTCGTCGCTTTATTGCTGAGCCACACCTGAAGATCGCCGCCGCTGGCCGCAATGCCGGACTCGCCGTAGTATTCGAGGACAGCTGGTCCAAGAGGGACTGTTTCACCTTTCAGAAAGGCGGCAAGCCGTTCGAAGTCTTTTCCCTGATCTTCCAGAGGTTTTGTGGTATCAGGCAATTCAGCGGCAAATTTTCGCACGACCGGCGAAAGCAGATCAACGAGGTCATTGATGATGAGTTGCCGAAACGTGACCGGAAGCAGTTCCTCGGTGACATGCGGTGTTGCTGTAATCGAGATTTCTGCCCCATGGTTCATCCGCGTTTTTGTGCCCGGCATAATGGAGACCGGAACACGCACGAGATTCAGCGAGTATCCCGGGGAATCAGCAGTATCGTCTCCTTCATTGAGCCGCCGAATCTCGTTCAGGTGATTCAGGTAGCGGGCTTTTTGGTCGAGCCAGATCTCTGGTTCGATGTCGATCCCTTTAGAGGCCACGCTAAATTCTGATCCGATGAGGCCTCGAGGAGGAGTCTGAACAATGACCGTATTGTCGGCGGAGGTGGGCGTCTGCCCGGGAGTCGCTTGTCGTGCCAGTCCCGGTACAAGGTTGCTTGCCTGACTCACGTTTAACGCGGGCGTATTGGGAACATTATTCTGGCCGAGAGTGACTCCGCTTCCAATTGCACTGATGGACAGTGCATTGGCGAGGAAGGCCTGATCCGTTCGAGAGATTGCTGCGTTTAGTCGGAATTCAAAATTCTCAACTTCCTTTGCGAACTCCCGTTCGAATTCCTGGCGATGCTTGGTCAGACGTGCTTCACCCCAGATGTCGGGAGCCTTTGCGACCACGGTGCCGTCAAGGTTCAGCTGTTTTTCAAGCTGATCAAGTGTTCGAGCGAACTGAACAACGGCAGATTCCGCCGGTGCCTTGTGGCGGAAGAAACTGGAGATGGTCCTCGGCTCATCAGCATAGCCGCTTGCAGGGCCGAGCATTGCCTCAGGGCCGAATACTGGCACAGGGCTGAACACCGTCACGGGACCAAACACCATTACAGTGCAGAGGGTCCCGATAAGACATGTCCTGAACATTCTGCTTCCTCCCTGAATCGCGATTCTGATTCTGCAGGATTGGCCTGCCTTTTCCCGTGTCCTGCAACCGAATATGGCTGTTCTTCTGTATTCATCGGTTGTGACCCTAAGGGAAGCCTGTGACGAATATCCGGGCAGCAGGCATATCCTGAGCGATTAAATGGCACCAGCGATTCATTCGCCAGAATTCATTTAATCAGCACAGTCGGAAATCTTTATCCGGTGAATCATCAGGAAACAGACTGTGGACGAGTTCGGTCGCGACCTCGGGGAAGTCGGAAAAGTCTGAGACGACAGGGTTCATCCGCAGCCAGAGGCACAGGCTGAGCGGCTAACTCGATCAGCTGGTTAACTGGATCAGCAGTATGATCGGGAATAGACTGTTGTCGAGATTTATCGCATGATGCTAATTCCAAATGGCCGGATAGTTTTGGATTGTTAAATTCAGAACTGTTCACAGGATTGTTCAATTCTCAGGAATGCGAGGATTCAATGGCCGTTCGAATCCATGTCACTGCAACTCAGGCGAGTCAGGATGTTATCCGCCGTCACTTTCGGGACGTGCTGGGTGACAGCTTCGACAGGATCAACATCGGATCCACTCCGCCATGGAACTTTTTCACGACCAGCGTCTGGGGCGTTGCCGCCTCTAAACTGATCGAAGGGCTTCAGAGACTGGGAGCTCCCGGGCTGCAGGCCACCACTGAAGATGGCAGTCGCTGGATTCTGACTCTCGTTCGTCCCGACCAGCCGCCACAATCGTTCCTGCATGATTTCTACCTGTTCCGCAGCGAATATGATCCGGAGCAAACCGCAGATCCTCCTGAACCTGAGGAGATTGATCCCCGGCTGGCGTTTCTGGAACCCGATCCTGATCCTGCTTCACAGCGACCATGGAGTCAGTTTGATTCCGTGGCGGATGACTATGCATCGATGGGCGTTCCCGTTGAGGAGAAGTTTCGCGATCGTGTTGCGGCTCTGACCTACGGAGCGGCGGTTAATGAATTTCAGCAATATGAAGTTAACCGGTTTGCGGACGCGCTGTCTGAAGCCGGTCTGCAGTTTGACCGCAGCAAACTGATTGATGCTCTGCTCTGGAAATCAGCGACCGAGCGGGAAAAGGACGCTGATATTGGCAACCTGCCAGGTGTGCTTCTCTCGCTGGGCCTGCAGGGTTCGATCGCAGCATTCTTTCATGCTCCTGAGGCAGAAGAAGCCGGAGAGACAGCGGAATTCGACGACGATTCGCAGTATGACGCTGACAGCGACACTGATGAAGAGGACATCGATGAAGAGGACGAGGATTTCGATGAAGAGCACATCGACGATGCGTTCGATGAAGATTATCACGAAGAGCACGACGATGTGCTGAGCGAAGGGGATGATCGGGAGAGCGAGCCATTCCCGGAACGCATTCGAAACATGGAGCGATCGAAGCGACAGTTCCGGGGAACGAATAACGGCCAGCGTCAGCAGGATCAGTGGGGTCAGGATACGTTTCTGTCGGTCACGCGCGACGCGGCAAGCATTCATGCACTGTTGCCGATCAGAGGCGGGAATGTTGAGTTGCCTCCGTCAGAAATCACATTGCTCGATTTCTTTGCTCAGGCCATTTCGGCGAAAGACTCTACTTCCGCGGTGATCACGATCATACCTCCTGACGAAGGCATGGCTTCACGAATTTGTGTCGCCAACCCTAACTGTACTGATATCGAAGTTCGTCCGGGCGATGGGTGCTGGTATATTGGGTTGAGTTCTCTTGATATGATTGTATCAGAGATTTCCGCGGTCGGCGATGACGACTTTCTGGTCTCTTACCTCGGACAGGAACTGACGGACTACATACGGCGCCCACCGGAAGGAACGGGAGTTTGCATTGATTTTGCCGACACGGACGTCCCCGGGATTTGCCTGCGGTTCTCCGGAACTGTCGTGAATGGTCACTGGCAAATCGCAGAGTCCTTTCCGCAACTGGAGCGACAGACACTCGTGGAAGCTCTGTCACTGGCCCGCCAGCAGGAACAGACCGAGTATGAATTGATCGATGAAACCGAAGCGGGCGCGTTACTTCAGGCAGCCAGACGCGACGCTTATTTGTACAACATGGGTGTGACGAGCGAAGGAAACAAAATTCGCTGTGAACATGACGGAATGGGATTCGTGGCGAGGCTGATTTTGCGGCACCGTTTCGCCCATGTCTGGGATTTTTCACCTGCACTCCGCCATATCGAAGAAGAGTTTAAGGAACGACAAAAGCTGCATCGGCAGATGCTGGAGCGAGCCGCTGCGATGCGGCGTGAACGATCTGCGCCGGCAGATCGTTCGAAAGTGCTTTATCGGGGAAAGCAGAGCGTTTATTTTGCTTCGGATCTTGAAAACTGGTCCGTCGTCGACAAGGAACAGCTCAGTCAGTTGATGTCCGCACTGTCTGATCTCGGATTCCGGCACATCGGTGATTTTGTCTGCCGGAAGCTGCGCGAGTATGCTCAACGAGTTCTGATCAGTGCCGATCGAAAATCCTGGGCCGTCATTCCTGCCGGAGCAGCAGGTCTGATGGGGCATGAATTCGTCAGTCACTTCACGAATGGCTCACACCTGACAACGTCAACTTCGTGGCTGGCACAGAATCATCCCGAGGTGGATGTTTACGCTCAGTTCTGTGAAGGGGCGAAGACCGCCGATCTTCATGAGCGCCATCTCTGGGGAATCGGCCGGTTCCTTACGCACAAGCAGACGGAACCGATTGAACTGGACGATTCACCTGGCGGAGTTTGTCGACTGTTCGATGAGATACTTGGCCGAATGAAAAATGTGGAGAGTGGCCTCGTCTCATTTGAAGCTGTGAAGCTCGATGAGAATTACTAAAAGTCACGATCGGATGAAACCCCAATGACGCGTTCTGAAGAGACGACCGGGAATTTGACCGAACTTCTGGAGAAGGCAAATGCCGGCGCGGATGCCGGCGCGGATGACTGTTACAGTGAAGTCATCAATCGTTTCTCGGATCGATTGATGCGACTTACGCGGACCATGATGAAGGATTATTCCCGACTTCGCCGCTGGGAACAGTCGGACGACATCTTTCAGTCAGCCGTGTTAAGACTGCACCGCTCGCTGCCCAAAGTTCGCCCAGCGTCGACTCGCGACTTTCTGGGGCTCGCATCAACGCAGATCCGTCGCACTCTGCTGGACCTCGCACGACATTATTACGGTCCGGAAGGAAAGGGTACGTTTCATCACACCGACAATGTCCGTCCTGACGCTCAAGTGCCTTCGGCAGTTGCAGGAGCTGCCGACCAGCGGTCTCCTAAACCGGAGACTTTGCAGGAATGGACGGAGTTTCATGAGGCAGTGGAAAACCTGGAAGAAGAACAGAGAGAAGTCTTTCATCTGATCTGGTATGCCGGCCTTGAGCAGGCGGAAGTGGCCCGCGTCATCGGCTGCTCATTGCCAACGGTGCAGCGTCGGTGGTACGCCGCCCAGATCGCCCTGTTTCGGATTCTTCGCGAAAAACCTGGAGCGGACAGAGACGGCGCATTGTCCTGATTGCACTGAGCCATTCAACGATAATCTGTTCAATTGGCGGCACGTCGTGTGCCGTCCGAATTCCTGCGGCTGCAACGTATCGGGCCGAGATGGAAGTTTTCGGCCCAACGGGCAACGCTGTGAAGGATTTTGTCAGGGAAAAGCCAGAGTTTTTCTGGAGAGGAGGTGATGGGAAGACGTCCCGTGGTTCTCTTCATTTCCTTTGCGATTCATTTTTCTGCCCTGAAATTTTTCTGCCATACTCTTGTTCCGCAAGTTGCAGTCACCGCCGATCAACGCGAGACGGGTTGATTTCGAAACCGTCCCGATTGCGGACGCTGTTGCATCCGATCGGTCGTCAGGATTCTCTGCTACGGTTTTCTTCGTACTCGTACTCGTACTCAGCTGTGCGGTACTCGTACTCGTTCGACTCATTCGGCAGAGCGTGGGTTCAACGGGGCAATCGAGTTAACACGTTGTTTTCGAGTAAGTGGGTAAGGTGGAGGCTGGAGGGAATTCCAGCCACCACCTCCCCGTTGTCGCAATGAGGTTAATTCCTCATATTTACCGGCGTGCAGCTTTCCAGCACCGGGCGACCCCCAGTTCA
>JALHMY010000139.1 GCA_022843805.1 Fuerstiella sp. | reverse complement strand
AGAGCGGTCGATCTGCGGCGTCATCACTCCTCGACGACATTTGTCGCCTCGTCGCTCTTCCTTGCAGCTCAACCACTCTCGACACAACGCGGCCACGGAGGTTTTGTTAGGGGTTCTTAGATTCGTCTGCGGCCAATTCTGCGTTTAAGAAGGGTTGTCAACGTCCCGGGTTGGTGCCCGACTGGTAAACGTTGTTGTAGAATGAGCGTTTTTCCCGGATTCTGGTTTTCGTTGTACTGTGACGGCTGACGCCGATGGACGTCAGGGTTTAACGAAATATAGCATCGACAACGGTGGCGAGTCCGCTGAAGATAAGCCATGTGGGGGTGGGGGACGAAAGGCCGACCGCAGAGATTGAACTGCCTCGTTCTGAAGTTACCTCGGAGCCAACGGATCCTCTAAAGAAGACATGTGAGTACACGAACAACGATCGAATCTATTCATCAATCAATCAGGAAACCCCATTATGCGAGTGTTCAGGACTTTGTTCTGTCTTCTGACTTTACTGGTACGGCTGAGTGCAGCATTCAGTGACGATCTGTCCCGCGAAGGATCACCTGCGGACGACGACCTCGGGGTTCATGGATTTGCCCAATCGGGTGATGTACGCATTCACTATGTCACAAAAGGAGAGGGGCCGCTGGTGGTCATGATTCATGGCTTCCCCGACTATTGGTACACCTGGCGAAAACAGATGCCGGCCCTGGCTGAGAAATTCAAAGTGGTCGCGATCGACCAGCGAGGGTACAACGAGAGTGGCCAGCCTGAGGGTATTGACAACTACTCCATGGAAAAGCTCGTGGGTGATGTACGTGCTGTGGTGCAGCATTTCAGGCAGGACAAAGCCATCATTGTCGGGCACGATTGGGGCGGAATGGTCGCCTGGTCGTTTGCCATGGCCCATCCGAAGATGACGGAGAAGCTGATCATCCTCAATCTGCCACACCCGAACGGACTGCTTCGCGAACTGGCTCATAACCCGGAACAACAGAAGAACAGCGCGTATGCCCGCTTCTTTCAAACCCCGGAGGCAGCTTCACAACTGACAGCGGAAACGTTGTCGTTATGGGTGCGTGATGAGTCGGCTCGTGCGAAATACATCCAGGCTTTTCGTCGATCGTCGTTTGAAGGGATGCTGAATTACTACAAGGCCAATTATCCTCATGAGCCTTATCCGGCACCGAGTAACATCGGCCCAAAAATTCAGTGCTCCGTGCTGATGTTTCACGGACTAAAGGATAAAGCCCTGCTGCCTGGCGCATTGAATGACACCTGGCTATGGATCGATAAAGAC
Organism: Fuerstiella sp.; assembly: GCA_022843805.1. GTDB lineage: Bacteria > Planctomycetota > Planctomycetia > Planctomycetales > Planctomycetaceae > F1-80-MAGs062. The sequence goes on along the minus strand of JALHMY010000139.1, from coordinate 19,622 downwards.
CTGACACTTGTCACAGTGCCCGAAGCGGATCACTTCATTCAGCAGGATGCGGCAGATCTGGTCACACGGACGATGGTGAACTGGCTGAAGACTGAGCCGCAAAAGTGAACAATCCGTTTTGCCTTCTTTGAGAGGGGCATGGATGACATTTTTGTCGTCAGCGTGAAAAGATATTCGACCAGATCAAGGAGTTCGCGAAGGGTGAGTGTTTTCGTCATGGCAGGCATGGTTCGAATCCAGTCGTCGGCTCTTTGATAAAGAATCAATATGCCCTTTGAGTGCGGATGATGCATGACTGCCTTCGAACACTTCCATTGCGATCGTGTTCGGAGTTTCTCCTCCCCATCAGCAAACGCTGTGATTGATTGAGTGCCCACGTAGGCGAGTCTCTCCGAGACTCGCGGTTCCGGCGTCGTGGAGACACGCTGGAACAACTGGAACAACTGGAACGGGCGTTTGACATGCGAACCTGGCTGCTTGATTGCAAGTCCGGGGGTTTGATTTGCGAGTCTCGGAGAGACTCGCCTACGTGGGCTCGCCTGCTTGAGTCACGATCGTTACGGAGGGTTGTGTCGAGAAAGTTCGGTCCAGCCATCATATATTCGCGGCTCATTCGGGCAGAATCATTGGGGTGGTTCGGCCGTGAAGACGATTTGATGTCCGTCAGGTGACCAGTCGCAATCGATGATTCGCCAGTCGCGAGGCTGGCCGGGGACAGGGATGAGTTTCTCAGGTTCGTTTCGTTTGACGATGAACATCTGAGGCTTCCCGGTGGAAGGATCAAGCCCGGAGAACAGGACCTGATTGCCATCCGGATGCCACGAGACATCTGAATGCAATCGCACGCCGGTGTAAAGTACTTCGGGCTTGTCAGGCTTATCGATATCGATGGCCACAATGGCGACGGAATTCCCAGGGTCCTTCGTGAGACGGGCTTTAAAGGCCAGCGACTTGCCATCGCGAGACCACCCGAGCCCTTTCTCAATCGAACGATATACGGCTGGCTCGTCGTAAGGCGGCAGAATGCGACGTTGCCTGGTTTTCACGTCTTGAAGGACGATTCGCGATTTGGCGATCCATGCAATGAAACGTCCATCCGGCGACCATGTGCCACTCTGGCCTTCGGGGTCTAGTTCTCTTTCGCCCACACTACTCTGTGTCGAAGGCACGATCAATAATCCTCGCTCAGGGTTCGTGATGACGAGCTGCGATCCGTCTGGCGAAAAGCTCGGCAACGAGCCGATGGCGAGCGAACCCCTGTTCTCGCCGTCAGCCGTGATCAGGGTCAGTATGGAAAACTGTCCATTGTTCAGTTCGCAGGCGATAGATTTGCCATCATGAGACCACGTCGGCCACTTTGTTTGTGAGTATTCAGCGCTGGCTGCCGCCAGTTGCCGGACTGGCTCGGCAGGTCTTGCCGTCTTTTTACTCTTTTCACCGACAGGACCCACTTTTCGCAGGTCCAGCAGGTAGAGATTTCTAAGTGCCGATGTGCGAGTATCCTCAATTGACTCTGCTCGAATGGAAATGTTCTTCCAGACGACGCTGACTTCTGACGTCTCGACACCCTGAGAATAGCAACTGGTCCGCAGCAGGAAGCTGCCGGACAACACCGGCACGTCCCAGCCTTCCTGAGAAAGCAGCAGTCGGAAATCGTCTGAATCGAGCGGGGCGATCAGATAATGGAGCCTTGTTCCTCGCCGAGCCACTCGCAGACGCCCTGAGCGACATTCGTCTGCGTAGATCGCCGGATACTCGAAACGACCAGCTCGCTGCCCCGATCGCAGGACTTCGACCTGCGTTAATTCTCGACGTGGGGTATCAGGATGTTGAACGATGCCGCGAAAGAGCAGATGGCGAGTATATTCCTTCTGAATCAAAGTCGGGCCAAGATAGATCGCAGCGCTGCCGTTGTCTGAGGCGGTCAGCTTCAGGTCGGAGAACTCGGCGACTGCGTCGAAATCACCGGAAATAATCACTTTTGGTCCAAGTTCCGTCGTCGACTGGCCTTTCGGCCTGCCGATGCCGCTCATCTGAAGACCCTGTGGAACCAGCGCGAGGGAGGTTGGGTCAGAAAACGAATTCTGGAAGGCCGAAGCGACCTGCTGCTCCGTCGTCTTCGTGAAATCGAAATCGAAGGACTCCGTCAGCGCGTCGCGTTCCCGATCAAGCTGGTCGGTCTCTGTCCCTCGCAGTTCCTGCTCGACGACAGGCGGAACGGACTTTGGCCAGTCGCCTTTGAGAACGATGTTTCGCACGCGAGCTTCCGTCTGGTCGCAGTAGTAGAACAAACCAAAACAGCGATCATTCGTTGCGGCGATTTCAGATTCATGAATCAACACATCGTTCAGCCTCAGTTGCAGAATATCGCCGCGAATCCGGACGACCATCCGATTCCAGTCACCAGACTTCAGTGGCAGTGATGCAATGGAGACTCGGTTTCCTTCCGTCGACCGATGCAGCGGATCCAGAGGTGAATCTTCCCAGATGCCGTTCGTCGTATCATGCGCAGCGACGCCCGCGTGTTCGATCAGAAACGCCACCCGACCAAGCGACGGATGCGCCATCGACTTTCCATCGTCACAGAGGAACTCGTATGACACCTCGCTGTCCCAGACCAGCGGCCAGACGTATCGCAGCATCCGCTCCGCCCCGGACCCACTGAGTTCAGGATGGTATCGACCAACGATTTGCGTGGTGCCGGATGAATCCTGTTCCAGCTTCCATGACTGTTTCTCCGGATTCCACGAATCTTCATGCCATGTAATCCAGCCGGAGAGCTGTGAGATGGGTCTGGGTTTTGACGTCGCTGACGGGCTGGCGTTCTTCTGTGAGGCAGCATTCTGCCACGCTCCGGAACGCAGTTCAGAGATTCTGACAGATTCCGGAACCACCGGTGTTCCTGTAATGCGAACATTTCGGATGCTGCCTGTTCCCGTGCCGGGATTGCGAATGGCGACCCACGGATCGTGTTCTTCCGGCAACGGCTCGCGAGAAATCAGTCGACTGTTGATGTATCGCGAGCAGAATCCATCGCGAACATCGACTCGATACCGCAGCCAGTGGTCGACGCGAGACAGTTTTGGCTGCATCGGGATCTCAGGAGCAACTCGATATAACTCACCCATCTGCACGGATTCATGATGCCAGACGGGAGTGATCCATGAACCGTTGACCAGCGGATGAATCTCCTGCCAGCCAAAACAGGTACAGAAACATTCCAGCGTGTAATTGCCTCGCAGCGGACTTGTAAACAGCAGGAACTCGTCATCCATCTTCGCCAGAACCTCCGTCGTGCCGCTGCTCGTCTGAATATGTCCTGGCGAGAGCCCCAGTCCGTTCGACCAGGAATTCATTCGAGTAGCTTTATGCCAGGACTTCAAATCAGGTGAAGTGGTCCATGGTTGTACTCGTCGTTCCGGCGGCAGCTTCTGATACTGCACCCAGCCACGGAGATGAATCATCAGTACGTCCCATTCGGTCGGCCCACGAGCCTTCCCGGCGCGAATCTGAGCGTCCTGAATACCGATCAGAAACGACAACGCTTCGTCCAGCAGAACTCCCTGCTCGGCCGCCGTCCACACGAACAGCGTTTCCGGCATGCGATCCTGCAGTCGGTCGAATCGCTGGTTTACGAAACGCAGGTGCAGCTCATCCGTGCTGCGAGCCGCGTCATCCAGATCGCCTTTGGCAATCGCAATCATCGCCAGCAAAGACAGCTGACATCGTTGCTGAACTTCACCAGTGACTGTTGCGGCCTGAACAGCGAATCGAAGTTCATCCAGCTTTCCGGCTTCTCTGGCCGCAGCGATCAGATCAAAGACCGGCGATACAAGCAGGCCTCCTGTGCGAATTCGCCTCTGATTTCGTTCCCTGCCAGCCTGGATTCGAGCCGCATCGATCGGATGCTCAGACGCAGAGGATTGTGGTGGATCTGTCGACGTCAGCTTCCCGAGCAAACGAAACTCACGATTCAACTTCCCCGGCAGGACGTGCGACCTGAGAATTTCGTATCGAGCTTCGGCCGATAAATCCTTCACGGATTCTCTCAACCCAATCACGTTGTCCGCCAGCACATCGCTTTCGAACAGATTTCCGGCAACCCCAGCCGCCGTACCATCCTCCGCCAGTGCGCAGTGTGAAGAGATTCCCGAAGCAATCAACATCGCAGGCATAAGGAAGAAGAGTGTCAGGTGGGAGACTCGCATGAACCGATCCGTCATCTTTGCCGGCATCCGGCGTTCACTTGATCCGCAGTTAGGTTAACCGCAGATGACGACACTGGGATATGGATTTAGGCCCCGAACAAACTCTGTCACCGGGTTGCCCTGGTGGTTCACTTTCTTGCGCATTACGTACGTCGAATCGCGCAAAAGCCTGTTTGCACCGGAATAAACCTTGTGACGTCGCCTTCTTGCGCCATCAGTGTAAGCACACCAGCCATGTCGCACGACATTACCATTTCACGCAGAGTTTTTCAGCGACGGCGTTCGAATCCGACTTTTTCAATCGCGGTACGAAAGACGACCATCGACCCTGATCTACTTAAGTTGCGGAACACCCGGGACGACGCCTGATTTGTGTGTCTGAATGGCGTCTGCAATCTGCGAAAGGACTTCCGCATGGTCAGATGCGACGCTGCGTTTCTCGGATGGGTCGCGACCCAGATGAAATAGCAGCGGCGGATCGTGCGATTCGGCCCTGGGCTGGCCGTAGCCATTCTGCGTTTCGAAGTGCGCTTTCCATTCGCCCAGGCGACATGCAAACACCTGGTCACCCCGATAATAGTAGAATGGTCGAGCTGGCAGGAGCCTGGATTCAAACAGCATCGGTCCCAGGTCGAGACCATCCAGCGTGACATTGTCTGGCAGCGGTGTTGCTGCAAGCGCAAGAACCGTCGGGAAGAGATCCATTGCATGAGCAACTTCGCTTGTGACGCCTGGCCTGATGCGACCCGGCATCCATGCAATACCCGGGACGCGCATTCCCCCTTCCCAGGTACTTCCCTTTCCTTCACGCAACAATCCGGCGCTGCCTCCCTGATCGCCCATGATGAGCCACGGGCCATTGTCGCTGGTGAAAAAGACAAGTGTATTTTCGGCGATTCCTTCGTTACGCAACGTGGTCAGCACCTGGCCCACGCTCCAGTCCAGTTCTTCCACAGCGTCCCCGTAAATGCCGGCACGGCTCCTGCCTTTGAAATCCGGCGAGGCAAACATCGGGACATGCGGAAAGGTGTGCGCGAAGTACAGGAAGAACGGCTTACCATTCCGTTCCGCGATGAACCTGACTGCTTCTTCTGTGTAACGCCTGGTAAGAGTCGTTTGATCGGCCGGTTGCTCTACGATTTCTCCATCGCGCATAAGCGGCACGTTCCATCCATCCGGCGGTGGTGTTGCTGACCCGGCAGAACCTTTGGGCAAGTCAGCTCGCGCGTCCATGTCGTTCGAGTAAGGCAGACCAAAGCTTCGCTGAAAGCCCTGATCGCCCGGACGAGAACCGTCGTGAATTCCCAAATGCCACTTGCCGATTTGTGCTGTTGCATAACCGTTTTGCTGCAGTGCCTCGGCAATCGTGACTTCACTGGTCGGCAAACCACCCTTAGAATTTGGAAACAGCACACGGCGATTTCCGCACATGCCGCTGCGAATTGGGTATCGGCCCGTCAGGAGTGCCGCGCGGCTCGGACTACAGACTTCCGCTGCTGAATAAAAGTCGGTGAATCGCAGACCTTCACTCGCCATTCGATCGAGATGCGGTGTTCGAATCGTTGGCGAGCCGTAACAGCCAAGATCCCCATAACCGAGATCATCAGCGAATATAATGATCACATTCGGCCGTTCGGCAGCAACGGTGACGGCAGTTACAAACCACAGTAAAATTGTGAAAGTGTTCAGTAATCGCATTGGCAATCTCAGTTCACGTTGTTGGGGTTTGGTCTTCGTTCAGTGCGGAGTATCAACATCAGGGCTGCGCAACCCGCTGCCTTTCGTATTCGTCAGGGAATCGCCCAGGTCCTGCTGAACAAATTCTGCTAACGCGGTGAGTCGCTTCACGACATCAGGGTTCCGGGCAGCGACATTCACTGCTTCGCCGGGATCCGTGTTCAGGTCGAAGAGCGACAACTCAAGCTGCTCAATCCGATAGCCGTGCCGAGTGGCAATTCCTTCAACGCCTGACAACCTGATGGATGCAGGCGCAAGTTTGCCGTAGTTGGACGGTTTGCCGCCGCGTCCTGGTTCGCCCGCAGTAGTGATGTAAGGATGTGGAAAATGAAGCTTCCATGAGCCACTGCGAACCGCCTGAAGAGCTGTGCCCGAATAAAAATACAATGCCTCGTGCGGCGACTTTGCGTCACGCTCGCCGAGAATCATACCTTTTGCCGAGCGGCCATCAGTTGGCAGTGTCGAGGCCCTGCCGCCGACAATCTCAGTCAGCGTCGGGAGCCAGTCGATCCCCATGAATGGCTCGGCACAGATTCGTCCGGCTGGTACACGCGATGGCCAGCGAACAAGACAGGGTACGCGAACGCCACCTTCAAACGTGGTGAGTTTCCCTTCCCGCAGCGGTTTCGCCGAGCCTGCATGTTCACCGTAAGAAAGAAAAGGTCCATTATCTGAAATGAAAATCACGATCGTGTTATCTTCCAGCTGCAGCCGCTTAAGCGTCCCAAGCACTTCGCCAACCGACCAGTCCAGTTCCTGGATCACGTCGCCGTAGAGACCCGCCTGACTTTGGCCCCTGAACCCATCTGAAGCAAAGATTGGCACATGCGGCATCACATGAGGCATATAGAGGAAAAAAGGTTTCGTTGAATTGCGAACAATAAAGTCGATCGCTCGCTCAGTGAACCGCTTTGTAAAAAGCGACTGATCGGGATCATATTCGATGACCTTTTCTCCATCGTAGAACGGCAACGGTGGCATTTCAGCGGCAAGAGTCGGGTGATATTTCGAATTGTCGTTGGAGTAAGGAATCCCGAGCCACTCGTCGAAACCGTGCCGCAGCGGATGGAACTTCATACGTGTACCGAGGTGCCATTTGCCCATGCCAGCAGTTGCGTAGCCCTGATCTTTGAACATCTCCGACAGCAACCATTCGTCAGAGGCGATTCCATCCATGCTCGTGTGATTGTACGCGCCCTGCATGCCGAGTCTGTTCGGATAACATCCGGTCATCAGTGCTGCTCGCGAAGCAGTGCAGACGCTTTGTGCCACATAGAAATCGGTGAATCGCGTCCCTTCTGCCGCCAGTCGATCGAGGTTGGGAGTCTCAAAGCCCCTGGCACCCTGAGTCCCCATGTCGGCGTATCCCATGTCGTCGGCGACAATGAATACGACATTGGGCGGTGTGGCCAGCACAAGAGGAGTGGTCAGGCATGCCGCAAAAGCCAGGATTACTCTCAGGAATTTCTTCTTTGGGAACTGCAAAACAATTACCTTCCGGATTGATATGGCGGAAATCGGGTTGAATCCGGACGTTTTCAGCCATGCCGGAAGCAAACATCGTGCGATGGATTCGTGAGAAGATTATAGCGATCGTTTTGATTCAAACAGGAGGTAACGGAGGATTCACTGGGAATGCGCTGGTTTATTGCTGAACTCCGTTTCCTCCGTTTCCTTCTGTTCAATTCTGAGTCACTCTCATGTTCGGAATCAAACAAATCTCCTGAGTTTGACCCAGGTCCGATTCGACACCGTGAACGGTCACAAATTAGCCAGACGAGATCATTGCAGAATTGCAGGCATTGTCACACTTCTTTGGCAAACTTCAAACTTCCACGTTTTCAATGTTCCGTCTGAACCAATTCTTCAATGGTCGTGTCCATCTCAAACCTCAACTGCCGGTCGGGACTCCATCAACACCTTGGTTAGGTGTGCCTCACGGCACAAAGTCTCGGCTACCCTTCGTTGAGGCCTTTCATGAACTCTGACCATCCCTTCGTCGAGTTCTTTAGTTGAGGAGGCCCGAATCATGGCCACCACGTCACTGTGATCATGATGCCGTTCAAAGCAGAAGACCGGGCGTGACAGGAACACCAATGCTTCTAAGGAATTTCAGAAAACAATTTCCGATGGATACGCTGGCCGGTGATCTGTGAATCAGAGGAGTCAAACAAGTTCCTGAGAATTGGGAGACAGAAAATGAAGGCTATCGGAATGGCGATACTGGTTCTCGCTGCGATTGTCGGGGCCGCGATACTGATGGTGGGAGTCATCCTGTTCCCGTTCGCCTTTCTAAGGCTGGCACGTCGGCGAGATGAGACCGCCAATATGCCAGCCCTGGGAAGCAGCGTCGATGCCGCGCAGTCTTCGACTGCGACGTTCCCATTTGCCGGGTCGTGTCAACAGCCATTTACTCTCCCGCCAGTCTGGAAATCATACACAGCATTTTAAAATTTGGGACTGCTGATTTTCCGTTCCAGCGGAGCGAATCGTTGCGAGACGCCATGATGTCTGCGAACTCGGACAACGTGGCGGCGATCTGAGTAAACCCAAGTTGTTGACATCGTCTTGTTTTATCCCGAAGAAATTGGCAGCGGTCAGCCGGATACTGGGATAGTCCGATCAGCAACAGATCGGCGAGCGTTTGATGTAACTCGGTCATGAACTCGTCCACAGGAGAACTCAGAGTCAGAGTCCCGGAAAGCGAGTCGCGTTTTCCGTCGCTGATTGTTGCGGAGCCGGCCGGGTTTGTGCTTCCTCGTTGTTCAATCCATGGACTGAATCCAGTTCGTCGGGACCCGTCTTCAGTGACAAGCAGCACGGGATACATCGCGAGGCCCTGAGTCGTGGCTCGCACATGGCCGCAAACAAACCGGACCTGATCACCTTTCTGTTCGAGTGTTTCCAGCAGGTGCCTGAAGCCATTTGCTGCGCGGTCGTGAAACGGGTGAATCAGAGTAGCGTTATCACCGTTGCAGTCGCGCAGCGTCGCAGAGAGTTGCTGTCGAGCTGTGTCAAAACAGACATCGTCTACAGTTGTTACGGCGATGCCGTAAAGATTGTCCGTGCGGCGGCGAGGCCGAAGCCAGGATGGTGGCAGGTACTTCAATCTCGCCTGAAGCTGAGAAAAACTCTCAACAGCAAACGGTGGCTTCAGTTGTTCAAACTGAAATGTCTGGGGATTGATCGTCAGACTGCTGGCAGTTCGTGGCAGGATCAGTCGATTTCCCGGAGTACGTTTTCCCGACCTGGTCAGCAACTGTGAAAGTCCCAGCCCTCCTATCGAGACTCCGCGAACCAGCGGTGTTGTGGCGAGATCATCGATGGATTTCGGCGACTCTGCGGTATCGGCCGTCGGATCGGCAAAGGTTCGCTCGACAGCTACGACGGTGCCCGTATTCGATTCATGAAGGTACGCAGCTGCAGTCAAATGAATTCGGCCAAAATGAACCCCGAACCCAACTCCCAGAAATCTGCCTCCATCAATTTCTGTTATGCGATCGGACAGACTGCCGCGAATTAAGAGCTGCGGAACGGCGTCAGTGGCTCTCGCAATTGCCCGCATCCGCGCAATCAGTTCTCCGAGAAGATGCACTGAATAGTCCGGATCGAACCGTGCGTCATGCTGCTGGTACAGCTCCAGCTGCTGATAAAGATCGGCAGCGAGTTCTGCCGGCCAGACGAGCCCATCCATGCGAAGACGGTCTTCAACCCGCAGCAGTCGCTGGCCCCACGAGGGTGACAAATTACTGATTCCATCGCAACAGATTTCATCGATCAGTAACTGTAGTGAATTCAGGACCGTATCCGGAACAGGCATGGGTTTTAACTGTAATGACAGCAATCCCGCCGTCTGGTCAGCCGGCAGTTGACGAAACGCCCAGACTGCCAGCGGAATCCACGTCGACCAGTGCGCCTCGGCGCAATCGGCGGTCGCGTATCGCAGATCTCCCGGAACGGCGAATCTCACGGTACACGATTCGTCCAGAAAGCGAGCGACCGGCCTGGCACCGCGTGTGAGTTCCACCAGAACGCCCTGCGCAAATCGGGTTCTGGCCTTCGCCACAGCTGGCTTTCGAAAACACGCCTCGATATCACTGTCGCTGAACTGACCAGGGTCCCAGATCGAGGAGACGCTGACGTCACGGAAAACTGTTTCTTCTGCAACTGACGGCGTCGTGTTTGGTTCAATCGACTGGTGGGCGGAATTCGAATCGCGGGATTCCGCCTCTGTCGTCCGATGCTGGTCCGTGATCGAAACAACACCACTCGCCGCGTACTGCCGCTGATAAGCAAACACCGACCGCACTATATGGCGGCTAATTCCGCTCAGACCACTGGAGCACACGGCATCATGAATCGACTTGCCCGCCAGAAACGTACATACCGTTCCATCCGACCAGTTCACGGTCACCGCACCGCTCGCGTCTTCTGTGATGGTTCCGGACGGATCATCCGATTCCAGTTCCTTTTGCGCGCGTTTGACTGTGCCGCGATTCGTGAGTGCGGTCAGATCTTCGGCTGTCAGTGCCAGTAAGTCAGCGCGAGGCATCGGGGAAAAGTTTCATTTCAGGTTCTCACTTTCTCGGCAACCCACTTTGCGAGTTCGCCGGGAGTCATGGCGCCGACATTCCACCCCATACTCACCAGTCGCCCCGCAGTTTCATGATCGTAAGTGGGATTGGCGGACTCATCCAGTGCAGCCAGACCCAGACATGTGACGCCACTTTCGACAAGTTTTCTCGCGCTCGAACAGAGGCGATCGACAGGTGCGCCTTCGAAGAAATCTGTGATGAGTACAACGATGGTCCGACGCGGGTTCTCGACAAGGGTGGAGGCGTACGACACAGCCTGGCCGATATCAGTGCCTCCGCCAAGCTGAACCTTCATCAGTGTTTCTACCGGGTCAATGCATTGTTCTGTCAGATCTACGACGGCCGTATCGAAAATACACAAACGCACTTTCATTATTCTCATGCTGTAGAAGATCGCCGCCGTCACTGCTGAATGAATCACACTATCCATCATGCTGCCGGATTCATCCACCAGAATAATCATCTGCCAGCGATCAACCTGCCTGCGGATACGGGAATAGAAGACCGGCGACTCAATCAGAATTCGTTTCTTCTGATGGTCGTAGTGTTTCAGATTGCGACGCAGCGTGGATCTGATGTCAAAGTTTCTGGCGATCTTCATCGTCGTTCGGTGGCGTCGATCCAGCGAGCCCTGGAACGCGCTGCGAACATCCCGTGCCATCTTCTTCATCATTTGCTCGACCACCTGACGAACCAGATGCTGCGCGGCATTCAGGACGTCCTGATTCATGAGATGTTTTGTACGCAGGACAGCTTTCAGCAGTGTCTGATTCGGCTTCGCACGCGCCAGGACATCGGGATTCGTCACCATTTCGTCCAGCTGATACCGCTCAAGTGCATCTTTCTCAAGGCGTTCGATTGTCGTTTTAGGAAACAGCTGATGGACCTTATTGATCCAGTCCGGAATATTCAGCGACGATTCGCCAAGTCCGCCTTTTGAACCCTGATCCCGGCCACGCACATTTCGTTTGCCGCCATATTCGCGATCGTAGAGAAATCCGAGACACTCGTCGCGCTGCTGATCTTCGCCCGACAATCCGCCACAAAGTTCTTCTGAACCTGCCCCCATAACGAGCCGCCATCGGGCCTGTCGTGACGTGTCGCTCATCGGGTTATCCCTCCAGTCCATATCTGCGAATGGCCTCAAAGATGCTTTCGTCGAGCGCGAGCGCTGCGGCGGCAGTTGCAACATCGACCTTCGCTTCTTCCAGAGCCGGGATCTGTTTCACGTTCAGGAATTCAAACAACGTCGACAGCATATAGTGCTTTTCGCGTGGCGTGAACCAGGTGAACGCCAGACGAAGCGACGGCAAGGCCTGCTGAAAGCTGTCGGCCGAAAACTCAAGCAACAATCGATCGATGGTTTGCACAAACTGAGGATGTCTTTGTGCGACTTCCCGAGCCAATGCGAAAAGCCCTGTCAGAAAGTCGCCGATACAATTGGGGTCTGTCAGCAGGAGAAGACTGCTCAGCACCTGCTCCGCATCGGCGACTCCGAGCGTCCAGAGGATTCCCGCCGCCGCACCACGGACTTGCGGAGGTTTGTGTGCATCCTGCTCGATTCGATTGAGGATTGCATGGAATTCGCCCGCATTTAGCTGGAGGACATCGGAAGTGCGCTGAAATGCATCGAATATGGTTTTCATACCGGTCAGTGTCCTGCGATCGCTGGCGACCGTGCGGCCAGTGAGTTCCAGCAGCCAGAGCGATCGCTCAAACGCCAGACACAGCACCTGTCCGAGTTGCGGCTGACTCTTCGTGCCGAACGACTCGTCAAGATAATACAGAAACAAAACGTGGCCGAGGGCCGATGCGGCTTCACAGAAATCTGCCTCGTGTGCGATCAACTGACTCAGTTCCGGCAGCAGCGTGTCTGAAACGGCACTAATGCCAGCCTGCGCCGCCTGCAAAAGCAACTCAGCCGCAACCGAAGCGCTGTGCGGATGCTCGCGAGCGATCTCCTGCATTCGCGATGTGGCTGCTTCGTCCAGTGTCGCGCCGTACCTGGATGCTTCGATACCAGTCGATTCGAACTCCGGGGTCCAGCGAAATTCCCAGTCTTCCCAAAGTTTCGTCAGATCGTCGCGTTTCAAAAAGTCTGTACCGCCGACGTATTTGAATCCGGAAATTCCCAGAATTTTCAGCTTGTGCAGAAGCTGACTGCGTGGAAGATCCCTCGGTTCCAGCAGGTTGAGTTCAACGGACTGTAACGCTCGCTTCGGAACGAGGTCCGCATCGGCCAGCTGATTCTGAATATCCCGCTGCAGCGGCGGCATTCGCGTGCCAGCTGCCAGTTGTCCGCGTCTTCGACCGCGAAGTACATCGTAAACGGCAGTCAGAAACGGTGATCTGGCACCATATTCGAGTTCATCCTTAATGAGTGAAGATGTAACGGCATCGATCAGGTCACGTCGCCAGACATGGTCTCGTCCGCGAATTGCGGCCAGCCCGCGAGCGGAAGTTTCCACTGCGATCAGGTCAGCAGTGCTGAGTGTCTGCCGCTGCTTTCGCAGCGCATCAACGAGACTTGTCAGCAGCGAATGATGCGAATACGGATGACCGCTCTTTCGCTGTCGCCAGACGTGTTCATAAAACCCGGGACATGGCATCCCTGCGTTATAGCCCGTCAGATTATCGAGCCGTTCGTATGAATACGTCGTGAGTGAAATTCCGGCAGCGGTCGGAGCAGCGTCCGACACTTTTGGAACAGTGATGTTCGTGTCGCTGACTTCAGCGTGAGTACCTTCGTCCGGAGCAAACGTTTCATTGTCGTCAATTCCGGGACAGACATAGCCTTCAAGCCTCGCAGCCAGAGCACTGCTGTGAAAGCCGCCCGTAACCACCAGAATTTGTCCGCCGTTTGCCGACAACGCTGCCACACGGATTTGTTCGGCCATGAACGCCTCACGCTGACGATCAGCCCTGCTGACCGAAGCTTCCCACAGCCGGATGTGAAAACAGAGCGAGTGAACTCGATGCAAATACTCCTCGATCGTGATGTCCTGACGTGATTCGATCAGCTTGTCCCACAGATCATCGAAGTCATCGACTTCCATGCGTTCACACAGCACCCTTACGTATCGCCCGCGCCGGAGTTCCGCGTCGGCGTAGCGATGTGTCGTGCGGTCTCCGTCAGCCGTGTGAATCCATGGAAGATCAATGAACTGCATCGACAGCCCACGCTCCTTTGCGGCCTGCAGAGCGACCCATTCCGGCGAGTATTCGCAGAACGGATAGTAGGCTCCTGAGCTTGTTCCATCGACACGCTGGAAATAGCTGTAGATGGCAATCGGCAGCTGATGGTCCAGATGCAGTTCGTTCAGATATGCGTTATAGTCATCTGGCCCTTCGATCAAAACGGCCGATGGATTCAGTTGGGCAATGAGCTGCTCAACCATCGCAGCGCACGTCGGACTGTGATGTCGTACAGGAAAATAGACCACGTTTTCCGAGATCCTGCACAGACGAGCAAGTAAAGGTTGCCAATCGTCGACGGGATCAGAGAGATCGTCTTCCGCACTGTTGCGCTGGTTCGCCTTAGTTTTCATTGATCAGGCCTGAATGGGCAGCGGGTACATACAGTTAACCCAGCTCCCCTCGAGCATCGTAAAACTTCTTCCACTCGGTCCCCGATCGTTTCCTGACGACATGTTCGAAGTAATGCCTCACCTTTTTCAGGTCATCCGGATTATCCTTCAGCACAGTGCCGATAAGATGCTGTACGACATGATGCGGCTCCGGTGTTCCATCACCGTAGTAGTAGGCATGAATGGCGGCTGCACACGCCGTGTTGACGGCCTCTGCGGTGCTCAATACTGTTGAAAGTGACTCCAGACCTTTGCCGTCAACGGTTTTTCCCTGCCGCAGTTCGCGGAACGTTGTCACGAGCAATTCCATCATGTCATCACTGATCGTCACCTGCACGCCGGCTCGCTGCAGACTGCGATCAGATTCCCGCTGTACCAGCGCCAGTTCGCGTGAGATTTCGGCGATCGGCGGGACTGTCTCGAAACTGAATCGTCGCTTCAGCGCAGCACTCATTTCGTTCACACCACGGTCACGGGTGTTCGCGGTCGCTATGATGTTGAACCCCGCGCGAGCAAACAATGAACGGCTTTCATCAGGCAACTCGGGAATGGCCATCACTCGATCGCTGAGAACCGACAGCAGCGCGTCCTGAATCTCCAGCGGACAGCGAGTAATCTCTTCGAAGCGAACAATCCTGCCATGTTTCATCCCCAGATAGAGCGGAGCCGGAACCAGGGACCGTTCACTCGGACCGTCCGAGACAAGCAATGCATAGTTCCACGAATATCGGATGTTGTCTTCAGTGGTCCCTGCACTACCCTGGATTGTCAGTGTGGAATCGCCACTGATAGCCGCCGCGAGCAGTTCACTGAGAAAACTTTTTGCAGTTCCAGGTTCACCAATCAGCATCAGGCCCCGATTCGTGGCCAGCGAAACGATGCAGCGTTCCAAAAAGGATCGATGACCGACGAATTTCGGTGCCACACCGGTCTCTTCGTCACCCCCAACAAACTTCAGAACCGCACGCGGTGACAGTCTCCAGCCAGGCGGTCGCGCCTGTTTTGCGGATTCCGATTCAAGGCGAGCCAGTTCGTCAGCATACAGCACTTCAGCGGAAGGTCTTTGCAGATCCGCAGCTGCGACAGGCGATGAGCTGCCTGCTTTCTTTGCCATGACTATTTTGCCTTACTTTTCAGTACGTGCATATCCGCAAGCACTTCGCTGATGACGACCGCTGAAACGTCGCCAGGAGGAATCAGATCTTTCCTGTCCCAGCCATATCCACTCGGTTTTCTCAAACCTTTGCAGAAAACGACGGACCCAAGAGTCAGAATTTCGTTTGGATCGATGAATCCCATCGCAACGGTACCGTCGTAGCCAACGACTGCAGTCACATCTGCGGCGGGAAAATGTCGTGAATGCTCATCGAAACATCCGCCATCCATCGCAGCTCCGCGAATCCAGCCGAGTTTCTCCAGCGTGAACACGAGAGTCGGGGCCACCAGTTTCAGGCCTTTGAAACGAGACAGTTCCGCCTGCCCGGCTTCGTCATTCTCCAGCGAATAGATTTCGCGACCGAGCTGTGGAAATGGCGTGACGATTTCGTAATCGCTGAGTACTTCGCCCCAGGCCGAACGCTCTTCATCGGACAGCTCAAGTGCATGGACGATCCCCACCTGTGCAACCCCGATCAGATCGCACACGTTGTCACTGACGTCCGCCAGATCCCGTTCTTCGGTCACTCGAAATGTGGCGATGCGTTTGCCGCTGCCATCGAATGCACCCCAGATGAGCTTCTGAGTCAGATGCGTCATCAGCGGATGCTGGACGAGAAGCGGCATGAATTCGGCAGGCGACCAGCGGCGACCGGTGACCATGGCACTCTCAAGACGTCCGGCCTGAATGGTTGCCACCTCCCTGATCTGCTTCTTCATCAGTTTCCACTCGGCAACGGCTACACTCGCCACTGCCATGTCGTCTTTGCCGCCAGGCCTGGGCAGATCGCCGCGGACTTTGCCGTCGGGGTCACGTACCATGGCTTTCAGATCACTGCCGAGAACAAACGAGAATGATCGACTGCCAAAAGAGAACTCACGTCGTCCGTTGTCGTCGAGTCCACAGTCGGGAATCACACGATCCTCAAGTTCCGATCGAGTCAATCCGCGTGCCTCTGCGATTTCGCTGACGAATAACTCTGCCTTCGATTTCAGTCCTTTAAACTTCAGTTTCTGAGCAATCCCGGACAACTGCATCAAGGCAACGTTGCTGCCGATGCCTCGCAGACACTCCAGACCGAAGACGGCACGCGCATGCTGACTTTCACCCGGCCAGACACGGACCAGCTGCGTCAGCTTCATCGCGCAGCCATCGTCGCCGAGATGGCCGATCGCGCCCATCGCCCACTTGTGAGCGGACGGACAACCGTCGGCCTGCCATTGCTGAAACAGCTTCCATGCGAACGCATCGCGAACATGACTGTCCACGGCATCTCGCACCGCTGTCAGCAACGGGTGAGGTGTCGCGACAGGAGCAGCAGCCAGAACCTGCAGCAAAGTTGCCATTTGCTCATCATTCAGACGTCGATCACCAATCAGAAGCGGCGGCAACATTCCGGATTCTGCCCATGTCGGCAATTTTTTTCGTTTGCCAGCAGCGGCCTCATCAAATGCTTTCTGCAGAGGTTTGGGAGTTTTCTCCGCATCAAGTGGCAGGTAAACTTTCTCTTCGCGGTCGAGCACCTCCGTTTGCACTCGAGCGGCCGCTTCCGACTTACCGGCAGCTTTCAAAGCTGCCGCGATCACATTCGCAAATCCGCGACGCCTGGCATTCTGCAGATAGTCCATCGCAGCCTCTGCCAGTTTGCCACGACCACCCGCGGTGTCGATCAGTCCTGACACCGCATGACCGACATAAGTGTCCAGCCAGTCACGAGCAATCGCCGGAACTTTCGCCGACAACTGACACGTCAGCATCGGAACCGCATTTTCCGGCGCGCGAACCAGCGACAGCACGTTCAGTAACTCCTCGCACTTGTCCTTGTTTGTCAGAGCGACGATGCTTTCGGACAGAATATCGAGCGCAGAGTATTCTGTGCAGGCCAGGAGTCCGCGTGCATCCTCGGCCGAGCGAACACGCAGGTTCAGCCGACGCCATTCGCTTTCCACCTGATCAGCTGACGCCAGTCCAAACAGCAACCACTGAGGACTCTGATAGTGATCGGCGTATGCGCCTTTTGTGTAGCGATCATCTGCCAGTCCCGATACGAACTCCATGATTTCATCCGGCATTCCCAGGACCGCAGCCAGATAGATATCAACGGAAAACGAACTGTAATCATTCGACAGGACGCACGTTGGATCCCATGTGCTCCGAATTCGCTTTCGCATAGCTTCCAGTTCTTCGTCCATCGCGTATGGAACGACGTACCGCGCGAAACCCGACACCATTGCGAGCGTTTCGATGGCCGCTTCCCATTTTTGCTCCTTCTTCGCCGGCGCCAGCAGGAATTCAAAGAACTGTAAAGGCGTCAGAAGAATACTCAGCGGCAACATGCACTCCACCGAGACACCATGCGTACATTCCGAAATCAGTCCGTGAACGACGTCTGTATCAACTTTCCCGGTGATCTTCTGCTTTCGAACGGCATCAGATACTCTCCTGACTTCGGTTTCACGATTGCGTGGAGTCGTCATCGCCAGCAGCCAGAAATGAGCCTCTTCCGCCGAAATCGCGGTTGTCAGTTTGAGGTCCTCCCACTTCACATCCCAGCCATAGGTTTTCGTCTTCAGTTTTTGCAGGCGACTGTGGCACGCTTCCAGATCAAATGGCATCACCGTGCCACGGACCAGTTGCTTCCTCTCTCGAAAAGCAGCACGAAACCAGTCCTCTGGATCAAGGGCAATTTCTCGCGTGCCGTCAGCAACTTCCAGCGTTTTCGCGGTGGCCACCGGAACAACTGAAGCAGGAATCACCTCGCTGCTGTCTGCCGTTGCCGTCTTTCCTGCAGTTTTCTTCGCTGACTTAGCGACGGATATCTTTTCGGCTTTCCTGGTCGAGGCGGCACCCGTTGAGCCTGCAGTTACCGACGAAGCGTCGGCGTAGCCCTTCTTCAGCTTTTCCGCAAGAAGCTTGTCGTAAGATTTTCGAGCAGAAGCGTCGTCGGCAAAGTCCTTCGTCTGTGTTTGCCCGTCAGTACCGATTCGACCGTACGTGACCGTATGTGACGAACCATCAAGTTCAATCATCCAAAACTTGTTGGAACTGCCATCAGAAAAGGTCAAATGCCGTGAGTCTTTTGAACCAGATGCCATCGTATAAATGCTCCGAATGTGACTCTGCGGACTTTTTAGGAGAATAACTTATGGCAACCTGATCAAAGTGTCGGATGGAGCGCATAATTCCTGTTAAGGTATAACGCCGGGCAACTTTAGCGAATTCAGCGATGGAAATTCAACCGTTCAGACAGTTGCTCCGGCGGCTCAAGCTCGCAATTTAGCAGGTTCCTCACTGGCACATTCACAGCGAGTCAAACGGTTGGTGTTGCTGCGCGGAGAGACAAATGAGTGGTCGGTTCCGTTGTGTTATTATGTGGGCTGTCACCTGCCTATGTTTACCAGTTTTGCGATGAAGCCGGACGCCTGCACAGGAAGAATGCTGCGCGTCATGGAACGGGAGTGATCAAACAGCAAAGCCTTCCTGCTTTCATAAGGCGTTCAAACTCGTGCACTGTTGTTTCTTCGTCTCCCGCTGGCCTCAATTTGCATTCAGATCGGCTGCGATCATTTCCAGGCTGGCATCCGTGAGATTTCTCCGCGACTTGCGAAGCATGGTGATGAAATGTGCGATGTCGTTCGGCTGGCAGGGATATCCGATATTTCCATTCGGTCCATACGATGACGCAAGTTCTCTGCCCGATCCGTCAAGTATCACCATCCACGGAACACTTTCTCATCTTCGGCCGCGGCCTTCATGAGTGAGTCCGCCAGCGAACGTTCCGCCTCGATGTTTTCAGATGCCCGTTTGCGAAGAAACTGAGTCACCAGCTTCGAATCATGATTCGAGCCCATTTTCGAGCGAGCGGCAGCGAGATCGGGACGGGCGAGTTGCGGGGCGTGGGTGAGATTGGGACGGCGTTGAGTGCAAGCCGCGGCGGGCCCTCCCCCGGCCTTCGGCCGACCCCTCCCACTTCGCTTTGCTGCGCGGGAGGGGAGGATTTGAAACCTCCTCTCCCGGCAACGCCGGGGGAGGTCGAGCGAGCGGCAGCGAGATCGGGAGTGGGCGAGTTGCGGGGCGTGGGTGTTATTGGTACGGCGTTGAGTGCAAGCCGCGGCGGGCCCTCCCCCGGCCTTCGGCCGACCCCTCCCACTTCGCTTCGCTGCGCGGGAGGGGAGGTTATGAAAACCTCCTCCCCCGGCAAAGCCGGGCTCATCGTACCCCACATCTTTTTGACCGGCAAAAGTTGCCGGTCATTACCACCGGGACGGGGACCGCCGCGAGGTTTTGGCGAAACGAATTTGAAACACTGCTCGACAATGGGATTCCGGACGTGAATCAT
>JALHMY010000138.1 GCA_022843805.1 Fuerstiella sp. | reverse complement strand
TAGCACGGGCTCGCGTCAAGGGCCGTGCCCCTGGGGGCAAACGATGGTGACAGCCAGTCCGAACAGTCAGCGGCACACGTATTCGTACGACGGGATCGGAACGAGACGATCGCTGGACGCCTCCGGTGCCGGTCGATTCACGTCGGTGTATGACCTTGCCAGTCAGCTGACATCACTGCGGAATCCGTACAGTGAACGGACCACGTTCAGTTACGACGACAGCGGCCGACGCACAGTACAGCGAAATGCCAACGGCACGCGGGTTTCGACCGCGTATGATGCCGCCAGCCAGACATCGCAGGTGATTCACCGGCCGGCCGCCGGAAGCCCGCTGCTGCAGCTGGATTATCGCTATGACAATGCGGGAAACCGCAAAGTGCTGATTGAAGGAGGCGGGACGGCTCGGGTGACATGGAGTTACGACGCACAGAACCAGCTGACCGGAGAACACCGCACGGGAACCAACGCGTACCGCCAGACCTATACGTTCGACCCGGCCGGAAACCGGACACTGAAGAATCTGGGCGGGACCCGCACGACGTACGGATACGACTCGGCCAATCAGCTGCGGTACGGACAGGCGGTGGCCGGTCGCACGACGTTCCAGTACGATCTGACGGGAAATCAGCGGATTGAGCAGCCACCGACCGGCAATCGCACGACCACCACATGGAACTACGAGAACCAGCCGACACAGTACCGCTTACCAACCGGTTCTCCGGTCACCATGGCCTACAACGGAGACAACCGCAGAATCTCATTGCAGCAGGGGGCCAGCACCACAAAGTTCGTGTGGGATTCGGTGATTGATGCGTATGTGAAGGAACTGGACGGTTCGAACGTTGTGCAGGCCGTTTACACCAGTGAACCGCAGCACTACGGAGCGGTCCTCAGCCAGCGCCGCGGATCGACCAGTCATATTCTGCACGCCGATGCACTGGGAACCACCCGGCTGCTGACCACCAGTGCCGGAGCGTCCTCGGATACGTATCTGTTCGACGCCTGGGGCAACCTGATCACCAGCAGCGGAACCACCGTCAATCCGTTCCGCTGGGTGGGACGGTATGGGTATTACATGGATTCCAGCACCGGTTTGGTGTATGTCCGGGCGAGAATGTATGTGCCGGTCGTGGCGAGGTGGGCGAGTCTGGATCCGCAATCGCCAATTCGTTGGCATGCCTATTCCTACGTCGAAAACGGGCCTGAGCGGTTTATTGACCCCTCCGGAAAGATTTTAGTAGCAATTGATGGCACATCGTCGCGAGAATTTCGCGAAGAGTCTGGAAGCGAATACGGAAAAGGACTGCTACGTAGTCATGTTCGTAATTTTAGAGTAGACTACAGGGGCACAGAACCCTACTACGACGACGGTCCGAGCTACTGGATTACTGGTCTTGATGCCCAGTCGATTGAAAATAGAGCCTACGAATGGGTTTGTAGGATGTGGTGCACGAAGCGGACGCCTCCTCCTGAATGTGCTCGTAAGAAGATTGACATGGTGGGTCATAGTCGAGGTGGATTCATTGTAATGCAGCTTGCCCATCGATTGAATGAATCAGGCTGCCTGTGCAGTGACGGAACGCATGTGCCCGTTCCAATACGTTTTGTTGGGCTGTGCGATCCTGTCGATATGGCTCCAGTATATCCTGAAGGAAGAGCGAACTCCGATCAGCTAGCTCGCAATGTGGAAACCTGGGCGATCGTAGTACCTAAACCATTTCGACTCCCAGACGGCAGCGTCGGTGAGTTATCCCGCGGTTCCTGGAGGCGGGTTATCCAACTGGGCCCTCGTGGCGACCGCCAAAATCAGCCAGGAAGCGTGTTAGCCGTTGAGGCATCCCATTCTGCGATCGGTGGAGCTCCAGGACAGGGTGATAAGCCCGCAGGGTGGACGTCAGAAAAGGACGTGTTGGGCAGCATAACGGCTGATCAATTTATCCGCCGCCGTGCGATTTCGGTCGGTGTGCCCATACAGATGAAGACGGCCGAAGAGTATGGATATTGATGGATTGAGCGAGCGGCATGTCTTTTTTGAGCCATGTTGAATAGTTTGCGATCTCCGTGTGTTCTGTTGCAGGCTATCGATCCTGAAATGAACTGGGTAATTTGATTGCGTAAGGCATATATTGAATTAACTTTATGACAACAGAGTCGTTTCTTTTCTGGGCCTCAACGGAACGAAATTATTTGCGAGATTGAGAATAGTGATATATCCGTTGAATAATGTGTGGCGATCTCATCGACGATACAGAATCGCGAAATGCGTTATGTATTTGTTAATTGTTGTTATCATCATAGTAGTGATTGCATTTACTCGATACTTTATTCGTCCTCAATATCCAGGGCATATTCGATTTGCTTGCAGTTATACTTCAGTCGCTCTTAAGGTGGCTGATTCTGGAAGAGTTAAGCGATATGAATGGCATCCTGCACCTGGCAGAAGACTAGGTTATATAAGCTCAAGTCGGATTGCGGTTGATGACATTCGCCGAAATGGATATCCAATTGAATTTGTCAAACTTGTCCGACTTGCGAATGGTGATGTAAAGTCACCTGTATGGATTGAACACAGGCCTGCAAGAATATATAGCTTGTGGGAACGCTTGACACTACCGGGTCGGTCATATTCATCCTCCGTGGTTCTACGAATCCCGTGGGTTCCTTATTCCGATTTGATTAAAATCCCGATGGACAGTCGCATTCGAGAACTCATTCTTATCTTGAAGGCGGAACGCGAAGACACAGGATGGCGAGTTCTGTCGCTTGCAGGAAAAGATCTTGAGGATGCATATCGAAATGGAATTTTCATTCCAGATCTGATGACGCTTCCGCCTTTGGAAGCGTCGACGCACCGGAACGAATACAAGGACGTGTGGATGACAGCAGAAGCGGAACTGCGCCGCGAGGAACGGCTGGTTTATAGCCAATAGCCGAGCGGACGGTTGAGATTGCGAACACTCACTATGGTCAGCGCACACTAAATAGGTAAGCGTCCGGGGAACCCATTCTTGCCAGGGTTTGTAGTCTGAGGCTCGGCGTTTTCGAATTCCGAGTCTTTTCCTGGTGAGGTGTGGTATGGACGAACGGGAGCGTATCTGGCGTGAACGGATTGCCTGGCAGCAGCAGTCCGGGATGACCGTGGTGGAATGTTGCGACGTGGAAGGGGTTTCTGTGGCCTCGTTCTATCGCTGGAAGAAACTGATCGAGGGAAGTGTTCGACAGCGAATCGGCCGGGGTGAAGGTGCGTCGCTGGCAGCTTCTCCTTCGTTTGTCCCGATCACCCTTCGCGCGTCGAGTCCGGATCGTAAGGCAAGGTCTGTCGATTCACGGGAATCCCGAAGTCAGAACGATGATGTGCAGACGATGGTTGGCAGCCTGCGTGTGGAACTTCCCAACGGTGTGGTGATTCATCTGCCGGATGACCTGGATGGCCAGCGACTGGGTGATGTCATTCCTGCCGCCGGGCAGATTCAGGCAGGTTCACCTGCGGTCATCTCACTTCAGCGATCGGAGACATCCTCATGCTGAGTCTGCCATCCCGCACGAAGATGTTTCTTTGATCGCAGCGGGAAACCGGTGCAGACGAAGAAGGGAGAATCGTCGCTTCGTCGCGGCCGCTTCTGGCCGTACATCGCTCGCGGAGACGCTCCGTATACGATCCTTGATTTTACAGTCAGTCGTCATCGGGATGTCACGAGTGATCTGTTGCGGCGAACAAAACAACACAAGAAAATGCCAGCAAATCCAGTGAACAACATTGACAGGGTGGATGGCTCCGGGACTGGGTGCGTGGTCAGGTTCACCACTACATTGTCAAGGGCAACATTTGCAACGCCAGCGGCTAAGGTATGCTGAAATTCCAGCCGCGTTGAACTGGTGACCGCCGTAAAGATCAGCGATGTCCCGGCGACCCAGGCGTTTTGCTGAGTGACGCTGCTGTCGGTAAAAGCGATCAGACTATTAAGACTGTCGAATGCCGAAGCTCGCATTCTCTGGAGGGCAGATCCCTGAATGGATGCCAGGTGAAAATCAACCGTATAAATCCCCCCAATCACAGTATTGAATGTCTGAAAGAGCCGGTCATTTGAAGCGCCGCTGTGCCCGAAGCTGACAAACTGCCGGCCTTCGAATGCTGCGATGCCCGACGTTCCGTTAACGCCGCGTTCAAGCAGCATGAATCCTCCGGAGGACTGCCAGTCACTTAACGTTGTGATGGCTACCCGATTAGGGCTTCCAAGCGACGGTAATTCAAATCCCCCGTTTAAAATCATTGATGCACCGGCGTCGGAACCAAATGCAATAAACAGTGTTGCCAGTATCCAGGATGTACGGGTCCGCATTACGAATTTCCTTAAGTCTTCTTTGAGTACAAAAGTCTTCTCAACACGCTGTCGACAATTACAGGCAGCGTGTGCCCCTCGGTAAAGGGAACTTGTCGGGAACTTTTCTCTCAGACCCTCGACTCCGGCATGAGAGCTGGGGCCGGAGTGCCCCAACAGACGCAAAGTCCAGTGGCGTGGACTTATTGTCGCCTTTCGCTCCGCGAAAGCAGCGTTTTCGCGGATCGAAAAACGACTCTGCGTGTCGTCTTTCGCTCCGCGAAAGAAATGCGGCTTTGCGAAGCAACAGTAAAGGCAACTCCCATCGAAAAATGCTGAAGTCCACAGCAGGCTGTGGACTTGAAAGCGGCAGCAGGCTGCCGCAGTCCAGGGGGATGCGTTTCGGCATCAATTGATGCGGGGTGTTGCTTTTTACCGAACCTGTTTGCTGTCAGGGACTTCGGTGAAATTGTGGCGGCCCGGCCAAAGGGCCGGTTGCGTTTCGGCATCATGGGTTTCAGGAGGGGCTGACAGACTGTTAACCGGCTGACAGATTTTTATATTCTCCATAAGCTTTTGTAGCGATTGGTTTTACGAAGGCCGTTTTTCCCGGCGGTGTTCAGTTTTCCTGACACCGTTTACGGTTTGGCACTCCGCCTGCTTTACATCTCCTGCATCAGCCGCTCGTCAAAGTGACGAAGGCAAACCAACTGTGAAGCTGACCCCGAAACAGTCGACTTCACCCATTTGAAACAGGAGATCTTCGCCATGAATCTGCTCAACACCCTGAAGAATGATGACAACGGCTTTATCGTTTCCGCAGAACTCGTGCTCGTCGGCACCATCCTGGTACTCGGCATGATCGTGGGACTCAGTGAACTGAGCTTCAACGTGAACGAAGAACTCGAAGACGTCGGTTCCGCGATCGGCGGCATCAACCAGACTTATTACTACACCCTGGCCAGTGGTCAAAAGGGCGAATCTGTCGGAAGCACTTTCCTGGACTTCCAGGATTCCTGCGACAACTCCTGCGACATCAACTGTGACTCACAGGCTCACGGCGAAAAAGCTGGCTACTAATCGAACATCGCCCTGTTGCCTCAGCCCACAAGACAATCTTCTGAGAATCCCCGTTATTCCCAACCACCCGCAGGCTGCGTTCTGCGGGCCCCTGAACCATCCGGAGCTACTGCTATGCACCTGCTGAACAAACTGTCCTCTGATGAACACGGTTTTATTGTCTCGGCTGAACTGGTCCTGGTCGGAACGATCCTGGTGCTGGGGATGATTGTGGGACTGACGGAACTTTCCTACGGAGTCAACGAAGAACTGGAAGACGTGGGGGCGGCCATCGGCGGCATCAATCAGACCTATTATTACACTCTGGCCAGCGGCAAAAAGGGTGAAGTGGTTGGCAGCACGTTTCTGGACTTTGCCGATGAATGTGACCGGCAGAACGACCTGACCTGCAACAGTGGTGCTCACGGTGAGAAAACCTCGGGCCACGGATACAGCAACGGAAACGGCTACTGATCACTAAGGGCTCGACATCGGCCTGAACATGAGCCCGATATGGGCCGAAACATCCGCTCAGCTCGCCAGCCTGATCCTCCGATTTCCTGAACAGACTGCAACTTTCAGATGCTCATGAATCCCTGAAAATACTGACTCTCCTGTTTCGGGAAACACGGCTCGTCGTCCTTCGGGATTACGGGCCGTGTTTTTCATTGCATACGGACCATGGATCCTCGGGCCATGCATGTTTCGGATAGCGGCGTTTCAGATCTTTTCGGACCTGTGAATAGGTATTTGTCCAGAAGCTGGCCAGGTCATCGGTAATCTGCTGAGGTCTCATGTTGGGTGCCAGCAGATGCAGCAGCACTCGAATTCGTCCGCCCGCCAGTGTGGGAGTTTGCTTCCATCCAAATGCGTCCTGAATTCTCACGGGCAGAACAGGTGGCCGGCCTTCTTCATATTGCAGCCGGATGCGCTTTCCACCGGGAACAGTCAGTTTTTCCGGCGCCTCACGCTCGATTATTTGCAGTTCAGAATAGCTGAGGCCGGACTGCATTGCGGAAAGCCATGGAGCCTGTCTGAGTTCAGCAAAGGACCGGCGACCCTCGCACAGTTCCCGCAATATCTGCCTGCGGTGTACTTCGTCGAACGATGGAAGTGACAGTTCGGGCATCCAGGTCGCCAGACAGCGAACCCGTGTTATAAAGCCCGTTACGGCTTCATCGTCGGCTGGAAAAACGGACGACCACTGGCTGCAGGCCGCTGTGAACAGCACGTCGGCCGCATCAGACATCGAGCTGATCGCTGCCGGAGTTTCATCCAGCAGCAGATCATCAAACCATGTTCTGCGTCGAGCCACAACCTGTTTCTGTGTCGGATGGAAAAACAGTTCATCGGCCGTACGGATCATTGCTGACGGCAGCCATTCCCGCTGAACCTCGGATGCCTGTCTTACAAGTGCATCCGTACCGCGGTCATCAATCTCCACACACAAAAAAAGAGGGCACTCCATCACGGCAGAACGCGGGGCCAGACGTACTCCGCGACCGCCAGTCATAATCCCCCGATCGCGTTCAGATTCCCGTCTCTTTGCCACACGATCCGGAAACGCGGTAACCAGAGCCCTCAGAATGACTTCGTCAGATCCCGCGTCAGAAGCCGGCTGTGCCTGTCGATCGCTTGTCTGTCGATCACTTGTCTGACGGCTACCGATCTGTCGAATATCTGCCAGTGATCGTGTGATCTGTGATGCGACCTGCTGAATCGTTCGGGCGGCTCCGACGATGATCGTGCCAAAAGGAGTTTCTGTCTGCCGCGTAGTCAGATATCGTTCAAAGGCCGTCAGCCGATCAAGCACATCAGAGCGGGAATGATGACTGGTAACGGTGATCATCGACGATTTTGTGCCGGCTGCCTGCCGGTCATCGCTCCGAGTCGAAAACGGATTTCGTTCGGACAACAGGGCAGCCAGGGTGGCACATCTCGCACCGAAACCGCCCTGCTGACCTTCGACAAGGAGGCGGGCGATACGAGGCGCAACGGGCAGCGTCACAAGCATCCGGCCCATTTCGGTTACCCCCTGATCGTCAATTGCACCCAGCAGCTTCAGCAGTCTTTCAGCATGATCGACTGACTGCTGTGACGGATGTTCAAACCAGGGAAACTCGTTCACATTGCTTTCGCCCCAGGCATGCAGTCGCAGCAGGGCGGCGGACAAGTCCACTCGATGCAGTTCGGGCGTGTCAAATTCCGGACGAATCCGCTGGGTACTTTCTTCCCACAGACGAAGGCAATAACCGGGTTGAGTGCGTCCGGCCCGTCCGGCTCGCTGATCGGCAGCTGCCCGGGAAATGGAGATCAGATCGAGCCGGTCCAGGCCAACGTCCGGATCAAATCGCATCTGGCGGGCGCATCCTGTATCGACAACTATCGTGATTCCTTCGATCGTGACTGATGTTTCTGCCACATTTGTTGAGAGAACCACTTTTCTCCGGTCACCCGGAACCAGTACGCGATCCTGCTCTTCGGCCGAGAGGTCACCATACAAAGGCATGACGCTCAGATTATGGCGGCGAGCCAGTGGTTCCAGTTCCTGCTGAGTTCGCAGGATTTCACCCACACCGGGCAGAAATACAAGCACATCACCCGACGATCTTTCGAGGACACGCTGCACCCCAAGTGCCGCCTGAGTTGTCAGCGGCACACGCTCCGGTGTCCGCAGATATTCAATTTGCACGGGATGTAGCCGACCTTCGCTCTCGACCACAGGACAATTCCCGAGGAATGCCGCGATGGGTCCGGGATCCATCGTGGCCGACATGGCAACAATGCGCAGTTCAGGTCGCACTGTCTGCTGAACTCGGCGAGTCATGGCGAGGGCCAGATCACTTTCAAGACGACGTTCGTGAAATTCATCGAAAATAACAGCACTGATGCCCTCAAGAAACGGATCATCCTGAAGGCGGCGCAGCAGCACTCCTTCGGTCACCACAAGTATTCGGGTTTCACGGCTGACAGCCTCTTCGAATCGAACTCGAAAACCGGCTGACTGGCCTGGTCGTTCGTTTCGTTCGGCTGCAATTCGACGAGCTGCGGCGCGGGCCGCGATTCTTCGCGGTTCCAGCATTACAATCTGGCCGGAAGCAGCGAAGCCCGCATTGTCCATCGCCGCCGGGACGCGAGTTGTCTTGCCAGCTCCCGCAGGAGCGCGCAGTACCACACTCGGATTGTTATGCAGTGCAGCAATCAACTGCGGAAGAACGGCATCAATGGGGAGCGATACGGGCATGATGAACAATACAATAGACGGCTATCCGGTCTGAGGCAGATCCAGGACATGTGCGAAGCGTTCCAGGACAATTGCCTTTAACGCACGAAATTCGGGCTGATCGAATTCACCGTTGTCAACCAGATTCAGCGCCATTCGTCTTGCGATTGTCAGCAGCTGGATATCACGAACGGGATTGGCAACCCGCAATGGCAATGCGCCGCTTTGTCGTACTCCCAGAACATCTCCCGGACCTCGCAGCTCAGCATCCTTTTCAGCAAGTTCAAATCCATCCGAAGAACGCTCCATCGCCAGCAGACGTTCGGCCGCATCCGGAACTTCGGCAGATGAGAATAAGAAGCAGTATCCCTGATAGCTGCCGCGACAGATACGGCCTCGCAGCTGATGAAGCTGAGCCAGTCCGAATCGTTCGGCCTGCTGAATCACCATGATGGTGGCATTGGGGACGTTGACTCCCACTTCGATGACCGTTGTCGAAACCAGCACATCCGTTTCCTGAGCACGGAAGCGATCCATGACGCCGTGTCGCTGTTCGCGATCCATTCGTCCATGCAGCAGCTCGACCTTCAGTCCCGAGAGTTCACCCTGGCACAGCTGGCGATACACGGTTTCGACGGCCGCCTCATCATCTTCTGACTGTCCTTCAATTCGCGGGCAGACCACATAGGCCTGTCGGCCTTTTCCAACCTGCTGTCGGATAAAGTCCCACGCTTTGACCTGCTCAACCGCTCCCAGTACCCGTGCGGTAACGACTTTCTGTCGGCCTGGCGGAAGTTCACGAATCTGTGAAACATCCAGGTCACCAAATCGAGTGAGACACAGGCTTCGGGGAATGGGAGTTGCCGTCATGACCAGCACGTGAGGACTGGTTTCACCATCTGCAAACCCGGCTCGCTGCCGAACCCCAAAGCGATGCTGTTCATCAATGACAGCCAGTGCAAGGTTCTTAAATTTCACGGCGTCCTGGATCACAGCCTGTGTTCCAATAATCAGCTGAGTTGCGCCGGTGGCAATGCCTTCCAGCAGTTCGCGTTTCTGAGCAGCCGGAAGTCCGCCGATCAAAAATCCTCGCTTTACACGGCTTTCCGCCAGCAGTTCGTCAAACGTCTCCCAGTGTTGCGTTGCCAGCACTTCTGTGGGCGCCATCAGTACGGTCTGAAAGCCGGAGGCTACGGCCGCGAGCATCGCGTAAACGGCCACTGCTGTTTTCCCGGCTCCCACGTCGGCCTGAAGCAGCCGATGCATCGGCTGAGAACGTTTCAGATCGGCCACGATCTCCTGCACGGCAGTGTCCTGTCCGCCTGTCAGTCGAAATTCAAACAGCCGTCGAATTCTGGCATCCACTTTGGCACTCACGTCAATCGCGGGTGCTCGTAACGTATGATTCCACACGCGTCGACGAAGGGCCATGCCCAGCTGAAACTCCAGCAGGTCATCCAGCAATACTCGATTTCGCCCCTGCGAAAACTGCTCAGTGGTTGTTGGAGTATGCATCCATCGCAGAGCAGTTTTCAGGTGGGGCAGGCGATGCTGCTCGCGATATGCTTCAGGGAGAGGATCAGGCACAAGGTCGGCGAACTGTTCAACGGCAGCTCGAGTCATCCGCCTCATCTGATCCATTTTGATGCCATCGGTCAGTGCGTAGCGGGGCAGAACTCCGGCCGCGTTTTCGATATCGTCGTCATCCGCAAGAACATGAACCTGCGGGTTGTTGAATTCCCATCGCCCGGCTTTTCGTGCGGGTTTGCCACTGAACACCAGATGGTCATTGTCACGGTATTTCTTCAGCATCCATGGCTGATTAAACCACAGTCCACGTACAAAGTGGCCATTGCAGTTCAGCAGGATGCCGACAAGAGAACGACCGTTGCTGAGAGAGCGGGAATCGCGATCGACAATCCGTCCATGAACCGACTGTTCCAGATCGGCCTGCAGTTTTGGAACCGGTCTCACATCAGTAAAGTCATTGATGCTGTTGGGAACGTGAAACAACAAATCAAGGGCTGTACGAATTTCAAGGTTACCCAGCAGCAGTGCCCGCTGAGGGCCAACTCCCGGGACATACTGAACGGGTGTCGTCAGCGGATTTGCGGGCCCGTTTTGCAGGACTCTGTCGGTACGTACAGGATCTGACATAGCTGAAACGTAACCAGAACCCTGGTCGGAAAGCGGGTTGAGAATAGATCGCGAACTGCGGGACGTCGACAAATTCAATCCGGATCGTGTCCGGTGGTCGGCATCTCCGACGTGCTGGCGGAAGTCTATCATGCGGCTACGGTCTTCAGCCAGTCATCACTCACTTTCGCGACATACCTAGTTTTGCGAAGCGGCAAAAATTCCACCGGCGGCGAACAGGCCAAGGATTACGGCAAACATGATCTTCCACACGCTGTAGGGCCGCTCGCCCTGAACTTCGCCGGTAGCCGCATTGATGAAAATCTGGTACGGCTTGCTGCGATACTTGTAGGCCATCAGCCATGCAGGCAGCAGCAGGTGTTTGAATTTGATCGCTTCATACCGGCTCTTGATGGACTGCACTTCCTGAGTATCACCACCAATCCTCTGTCTGACTTCCCCGGCGATGGCGGAATCAATGCGTTCCTTCGCTTCATTGAAGCAGTGGTCCAGGTCGAGATCGTAGGTGCGGGCAAGAAAGCCAGCCAGCATCTGCTGATTGAAGGGGACAACTTTTGCAAGAGGCCACGGTTCCAGCGACAGCATGAAGTCGCGGCGCAGACCCGTATTTGCCAGAACAAGCACGTCATCAAAGAACCGCTGAAATGATCCGCTGGCCGGATACCATCGAGTCCGTCGTTCACGACGCTGTTCTTTTCCGGTTCCCACCGTCACATAATAGTATTCACCTCGCTGACCGCGATACTGAGTGAACGTCATGGAATCGTAGGTGAAATAGGACAGATAGATGCCGTTGAACTTTCCTGAGGCCCCCTGTTTGCGGAAATCGTTGGGAGCGAACCAGCGTGAGTTCACCCATTCCGTCAGATTCCGCTGGGCAACGTCATGATCAATCAAAAACGGCATGACTCCGTCGACCGGAATTCGCTGTTCCTCGCACTTATGAGCACTCTCCAGTTGTACGGGAGAATTGCAGTAAGGACAGCGAGTGCTGGTCAGCGTGCCAACGAATTCGATGTTGCCGCCGCACGAGCCACATCGCAGTTCACGGCATTCTGACCGGTCATCCGGGGTGTCTGACGAATCCTGATCATCAGTCTTCTTTCGCTTTTTGTCGGCTTCCCGCCATTGCTGGAGCTGTTCCAGCATGGCGTGAAAGTCCTGTTCCGTAATCACGGAATCATCAGCCAGCGAAATTTCCCGGACATGTCCGCAGAACGGGCATTTGAGTGACTGCGCACCGATATGAAACTGCAGATCGGCTCCGCAGCTTTCGCAGGGAAAGACTCGACCTTTTCCTTCGTCAAACGTACTGCCCGCATCCTGCGTGCTGACATCCCGTCGACGTGCCTCCTCCGAGCCATCAGGATCAGGATGGATCCCGGGCACTGGCGGTGCTAAAGGAGGCGGTGCCACCGTGTTGTCACGCGTACGGTTCGGATCGTTCATTCTGCAGACCGCTGAAGATCGCTTGAAGATCGCTGTTAACTACAGGCCGCTAATAAAGGTTTATGGAGCTGGAGGGGGCGGTGGTACCGGAGGTCCAAACACAGCTGCAAGCTGCGGGATCTGAGATACCGCCTGCCAGCCCGCCATTCCAGCAGTCCAGACCAGGGTTTGACGATTAATCTGGCCGGATGCCGCTCCGGAGGCCAGTTGTTCCGTCGTGTAGGGTCCCATCGACTGACCGTTAACGGCTACATGCCATGCTGACTGTGCCGGAAGCGGAGGAGCCATTCCCGGAGCAGAGCCACCGGCCATTCCTGGCTGCATCATTCGACCGGCCATAGCGAATCCCAGGCCCATTCCCATTCCTTCAGCAGCACCTCCGCCTGACGGATTCTCAGCCGCCATCGTCATGGCCTGACCCATCTGATACTGCTGAAACTTGTTCATGTCGCCAATGACGCCCATACTGGTTCGAGTATCCAGAGCCTTCTCAACGGCTTCCGGAAGAGAGATGTTGACGATGAACAGCTGAGGAATCTCCAGCCCGTATTCGTCATCAATGCGATCCTGAACGGCCTTTCGCAGAGTTTCTCCGAACTGCTGATACTTGCTCGCCAGATCGAGTGCAGCGACGTTTGCAGACCCCAGTACGTCGGCGAGGGTACTGATGATGATGGAACGAAGCAGTTCGGTCACTTCATCAGCGTCGAATTCGCTGTCGGTCCCGACGAGCTCCTTCAGCAGAGCTTTGGGGTCAACCGCCTTGACACCGTAAGTTCCAAATGCACGGATACGAATTGGCCCGAATTCGGGGTCTCGCATCATAATGGGATTGGGAGTACCCCATTTCAGATCTGTGATCTGTTTAGTGCTGACAAAGTAGACCTCCGCCCGAAACGGACTGTTGAAACCGTACTTCCATCCGGCGATCGTGCTGAGTATCGGAAGGTTATCAGTCTTGAGTTCGTAGTGTCCGGGTTCAAAGACATCGGCAATCTGGCCGCGATGCACAAACACGGCCACCTGACCGGGTCGTACAATCAGCTGGGCCCCATTTTTGATTTCGTTCTGATAACGAGGAAATCGCCACACCAATGTGTGCCGCGAGTCATCGAGCCACTCAATGATGTCAATCAGTTCATTTCGCAGCTTGTCAAACAAACCCATCGTCGATGCTCCTGAATTCCTGTGTCAGCGACTAAGCGAAAACATGTTGATCGGGACTTCTTCACCGCAGAGCGGAAGTCTATATCACAGACAGCCAGATTCACCACCGTTTTCCCTGGGTGCCAAACGACATGCAGGTAAATTGGATCAGTCTTTTCCAGTATTCTTCTGCACAGGGCCGAAAAACGATCGTCGACCCACGTCCGCACGGCTTTCCTACCCTCCGCGAATCTGCAAAACTGTCTGTCAGCAGTTCCCATGCATCAGGCAGGCTTTGAAACAGCGGCCGAAGCACCGGAATGCAGGCTGAATCGAGGAATTTACTGAAAAGATCGAACCATGAACAAAGCGTTCCTGCTTTTCCTGCTGTTGACCGCGGTCTTCTTTAGCAACACACGGCTGTCCCGGGGCGATCAGCTGTCGGGGACGCAGCAGAATTCCCGGCTGGATACCACGATCCGTGTGCAGATGGGATATTTGCTGTATCTGCCGAAGGAATACGATCAGAAGGAAAAATGGCCTCTGGTGTTGTTTCTTCACGGATCCGGAGAACGTGGAGATGACCTGGAACTTGTGAAAACACATGGCCCTCCAAAACTGATTGCGGAAGGCCGGGACTTCCCCTGCATTGTGGTTTCGCCCCAATGCCCAAAGGACCGCACCTGGGAACCGATTGAACTGACCGCTCTTCTTGATGATCTGTGTCGCACTCTTAAAGTAGACGAAGACCAGATTTCAGTGACCGGACTGAGCATGGGGGGATTTGGATCGTGGCAGCTGGCAGCTTATTCGCCCAAACGGTTTTCTGCAATTGCGCCGATCTGTGGGGGCGGGGAAACTTACTGGGTTAGACGATTTCCTCATCTTGCCGTATGGGTCTTCCATGGGGCAAAGGACCCGGGCGTTCCACTGGAGCGATCTCAGGAAATGGTGGACGCACTGAAAAAGGAAGGCGGCAACGTGCGTTTTAC
This sequence comes from Fuerstiella sp., assembly GCA_022843805.1. GTDB lineage: Bacteria > Planctomycetota > Planctomycetia > Planctomycetales > Planctomycetaceae > F1-80-MAGs062. The sequence continues at coordinate 6,637 of JALHMY010000138.1, read as the reverse complement.
GGTTTATGCTGAAGCCGGACACGATTCATGGACAGAAACCTATAACAATCCCGAGTTCTATGAATGGCTGCTTCAGCAGAAGCGAGTGTCAGAATAAGGATCTGCACCTGAAGCGGATCACCAGGTGAACCCGATCGTCGCCTGAACGCATCGGCACAGAAAAAGCATCGCCATCATTGTGGATCAGACGAATCCGAATCCGAAAGTTTTTTGGTATTCGGGTCGATGACTAGCACCTGTGGTGTTTCAGAGGTTTCCGAAGGGGCCGCCATTTCCGAATCTGCATGACCTGAAAAATGGCCCGAACGAATCTGCGTGACCCAGACACCCGACTGGAACGTGGACGTGGCCCGATTCAAAAGTGATTTCTGAACACGCCCTGCAATCCAGCGACGGAATCGCGGAATCAGAAGGCAGAAGCCAACTGAGTCAGTCAGAGGACCAGGCGTAATTAAAAATGCACCCGCGATCAGTATCATGACTCCGTCAATGATTTCACGTGCAGGTGACTGTCCCGAGCTGAGCTGCTTCTGAATCTGCTGCAGTGCCTTGAAGCCCTGCCAGCGAACGAGCGTCAGGCCAGCCACACCAGTCGTGATGACCAGAGCAATTGTAAATGGCAAACTGGTTAGCTGAGTCAGCTTGATCAGCAGTGAGAGCTCGATCAGCGGAACGGTCACGAAAAGTAAAAGCAGCCGCCCAAACATCTCAGGCTGGTTCCAGGTGACTGTTCGCTGCTGTTCCCGGTCGCCCCATCTGATGCAGCCAGCGATAGTGCGATCGTACCGCCCCGGAGATCGTGTCGTTACAACGGAACTGCAGGCCAAATTCCTGACAGGTTTGTTCGACGATTTTGGATATCTCAGGATAGTGAATGTGACAGATCTGAGGAAACAGATGATGTTCCACCTGAAAATTCAGTCCGCCGGTGAACCATGTCAGTATGGGATTGCTTCGAGCACAGTCAACGGTGGTATTCACCTGATGAACGGCCCAGTCGTTTTCAATTCGTCCGGTTTCGCTGTGTGGCAAAGGGAACTCGGCTTCTTCAAGACAATGTGCCAGCTGAAAGACGACACTCAGCAGCACTCCCTGCACAAAGGAAGCCAGAAAGTAAAATGCGAGCACGACATACCACGGATGAAAATACATTGGTATGGCAAATGCAATAGTCAGAAACAGCAATTTTCCACCGACGAACACCGCCAGTTCGCGGCCTTTTGGCCTGACAAACTGATAATGGCCGATACGGCCGCGAATATACCCGAAATTGTCGTCGTAAAACTGCCACTTAATCGCAACAAAACCGTAAAGCAGCCACATATACAAATGCTGCCAGCGATGAAACCAGCGACGTTCCTGATGCGGTGAGAGTCGGGCAAGCTTCCCGAGGTCAATGTCGCCGTCATGGCCCGTAATATTCGTGAACGAATGATGAACCAGATTGTGCGTCCGCTTCCAGAAGTAAGAACTTCCTCCAAGCAGATCCAGAGTCATTGCCATCAGCGAGTTGACCCATCGATGGCTTGAATATGCCGCGTGTGAACCATCGTGCTGTATATTGAAGCCAATCGCAGCCATCGAACAGCCAAGGGAAATCGCTGCCAGTGCAGCTGTCCACACCTGGCTCACTCCAAACACCAGAATTACCCAGCTGGCAGCATACCAGGTGAGGATCATGGCTGTTTTCAGATACATCTGAGGGCAGTCGCGCCGCCGACGACCTGTCGTTACAAAGAATTCGTCAACACGCTTTCGCAGCGTCTGCAAAAATCCATCTGTGTGTGCAAACTTCAGAGCGACGGCATGTTCCGGACCTTCATGCTCCGCACAGGCACCCAAAGAAACATGACGAATAATCGAGTTGGACATATTTTGAAATCGGAACCGAGTAATAAAACAATCGCGGCAGACCGAAACCGGTTTTCACAGATCTGTTCGGCGGCAAACGCCAAAATCCATTAAATTGCACTTCCTGTGATCTAACATCATCGGAACGAGGACGCCATTGTCAACCGTAAGCCCGCTGCGGAATGCGGATCGAAAGCACCATCAGTCAGTAAAAAATCGGCTCAAATCAGTCTCGGCGAGGGAAGATTCCCGTTCCTGAAACGGCGAAGGCGATGAAAGCGGACACTGACATACGGACGGTGCAGGATGAAAACCACCGGCATTCGAAGAGAGAACTGGGCAAAGATTATCGGACAGAAAAATGAATTGCAGATGAAGGAAGGGTGTTCGCCGAATTCATCTGCGGAGACTTCAACAACGCTCTGCCGAGGAATTCGTCCGTTCTTTCCAAATTTTTCTGTCCCAAAATTTTTCTGCAGAAAAAGAGTTTGCTCGCCCGAACGGCAGAAGGAGACTTCCCGCTTATCGTCAGGCGAGTATCTCCTGAATCACATGACCGGCAACATCTGTTAGCCGAAATCGGCGGCCATTGTATTTGTAGGTCAGCTTTTCATGATCCATTCCGAGCAGATGCAGGATCGTGGCATGCAGATCATTCAAGTGGACCCGGTTGTCGGCCGCCTTGTAGCCGATTTCGTCCGATGAACCATAATCAACCCCGCCTTTGACCCCGCCTCCGGCCATCCAGGCGCAGAAGCAATGAGGATTATGGTCGCGTCCTGGCTTGTCACCCGTCTGTGCAATGGGCAACCTGCCAAACTCGCCGCACCAGATGACCAGCGTATCTTCCAGCAGACCTCGTTCTGCCAGATCGGTCAGCAGGCCGGCAACGGGCTGATCGGTTTCTTCCGCAAACTGGCGATGATTGCCTTCGATGTCACTGTGCCCGTCCCAGGATCTTTGATTCTCCATCCCGCCTGAATAGATCTGTACGAACCGAACTCCCTGCTCGACGAGACGCCGGGCCATGAGACACTGTCTCGCAAAATGGTCACAGCGTTCGTTGCCAATCCCATACAGTCGATGAATATGTTCCGGTTCAGAATTGATCGCCAGAACTTCGGGTGCGGCTGTCTGCATTCGATACGCCAGCTCAAAACTTTCAATTCGCGCGGCCATCTCACCTTCAGAGGCATGCTCTTCCTGATGCAGCCGGTTCAGTTGCTTCAGCAGATCCAGACCGTTTCGCTGGGCCGCATCAGATACCGACGGCGGACGGATCAGATTATCAATCGGTTCTCCCTGAGGACGCAGATGAGTGCCCTGATAAACGCCTGGCAGAAACCCGGCGCTCCAGTTCGCGGCATGACCCTTCGGCAGTCCGCGTCCTTTGGGATCACTCATTACCACAAATCCCGGCAGGTCGCGGCTTTCGCTGCCCAGTCCGTATGTAACCCACGATCCAACGCACGGAAATCCCATGCGGGCAAAACCGGTGTTCATCGCAAACAACGCGGGTGAATGATTATTGGACTCCGTAAACCCGGACAGAATAAAAGACATTCGATCGACATGCTGACCCAGGTGAGGAAAGATATCGGGGACCATCTTGCCGCACTCACCGCGGGGAGTAAATCGGAACGGCGACTGCATCAGGTTACCGACGGCATTGCGAAAGAAACCGGTTGTGTCACTGAACCCCGGGTCGAATTCGCGTATCGACTTCCCGTTCCATTTCGTCAGCTCCGGTCGATAGTTCCATGTATCAACCGGACTGGGGCCTCCGTTGATAAATACCCAGATCACTCGCTTTGCCCGGGGGGTAAAATGGCCATTCTGAGGAGCCAGGGGATTGAGCGACCGGGACGCTGCGTCGTCAGCGGCGTTCGCACGGGACATCAGAGTCCGATCCAGCAGGCCTTCGTCCTGAAGCAATCCGGCAAGCCCCAGCATTCCAAAACCGCATCCGGCCGTGCTGAGCAGTGAACGACGATTCAGACGGCTGAATTCCTGCCCCGTGAATTCGTGCCCCCTGAATTCGTGCACAGGGGCCGGATCGGCTGTTATACTGCCGATCGCTGCGGGACTGCTGAACGGAAATCGGAACGAAGGAAGTGACATAGGACAAACTCCGGAAATCTTCAGCCTGTCATGTCTGTCAGATCATGAACATCAGGCGATTCGCATCAGGCGTTTTTTGATTCAGTTGCAGCGGCCGCGTGACATGGCGTTCAGACTACTCAGGCAACCAGATTACTCGAACCGTCAGCTGACCAAAAGTGTGGCTGGTCAAAAGAGGATGGAAATCCATTACCAGAAAATCAAAATCGAATAAACAGCATCCGGCGGAACGCTTTGCCGCGCCGGGTACCATCGCGAAAGGCCAGCCGCTGAAAGCAATGATCAGTCGGCCGCTTGTGGAACTGATTGCTGAATCATTTGCCGACGTCCGGCCACAGTTTGATTCACAACAATTCGTGGAACAGGCAATGGACGGGCTCGAACAGCTTGAGCTGTCACCGCGGGCTGCTCATGTGGCGGCTGCACTGGCCGCTCAATTGCCGACCGATTTTGACGAAACAGCGCCCATCCTGATCAGCTCGCTCGGACCGCCTCTGTCCGCTTCTGAAGGCAACGGGCTCGCTCCGTTTTTCTATCTTCCGCATTCCCATCTGATTGCCAGTCAGGGAGTCAATCGGTTTGAAAGCGGCATGCAGGCCATTCACGAGCTGACGAGACGGTTTACGGCAGAGTTCTGCATGCGACCGTTTATCGTCAAATACCCGCAGCAGACTCTGCAGCGGCTTCAGGACTGGGTGACAGATCCCAGCCCTCATGTTCGCCGACTGATCAGCGAAGGCACTCGCCCCCGATTACCATGGGGCATCCGACTCCGGGCCATTCAGGAAGAACCTGCTCTGACGCTGCCACTGCTGGAGCAGCTTAAGGATGATTCAGAATTGTATGTGCGACGTTCGGTGGCCAATCATCTTGCTGATCTGTTGAAGGATCATCCCGAACAGATCTTCCAGCTTTGCCATCAATGGATCGCCGAGGTGAATGGAAAGAACGTGCCGCGTGACCGGACGAATGCTCGTTTCTGGATGATCCGCCACGCAGTGCGGCTGCCTGCAAAAAAAGGCGATGCGACAGCGCTCAAACTTCGTCAGCTCGCCGCCAGCCCGCGGAACCGATGACAAACTGCTGGTCCTGGGTGACTGATGCGACTGTCACGGCCTTTAGGCGAGCGCCAAAATTGCATTTACCGGGAGGGCGAGGCTCCCGCCGAGCTTTTTTCTTTACCGGGAGGGCGAGGCTCCCGCCGAGCTTTTCTCGGCTCAGCGGGAGCTTCGCCCTACTGCTGTAAACATCTTTCACGTGTTCATTATGTGGGTTCTTCTTTTGGTTTGGACCTGGCCGTTTGGAGGATTCGATAGATCGAAGTGTGGCCGCCACTGACGAATTTTGCGGGAGCCTGCTTAGGGAACTTCTTTTTTTTCGGCGACTTGATCCAGCGGTCATGCCACACATCGGCCAGAAGTGTTTGTACGTGGGCGACGATGTCGATTGCTGTGCAGGGCGTGGTGTAAAAGCTGATAACATCCTCGCGGTCAGCCAACTCAGAAAGAGAGATCAGTTGACGATGAACGTCAATGAAAACCATCTCACTCGAAATTGTTTCCGGACGTCTGCACTGCGCCTGAGCGATGTAGCCACGAGTGACCTGAATCAAATTGTACAACAGCAGGCAGAACGAAAACTGAAAGATCGTCCCCTGAGGCGTGCTGCTGATCAGTCGCTGCAGATGAAAGACCTCTGTCACCTCCTGAAAAACGTTTTCAATTCCCCAGCGACACAAATACACATCCATCAGATCGCTCGCCGGATATTTGTCAGCGTCGAGCAGGCTGGTCACCAGAATGACATCCTCGTCGCCCGTGCGAAACAACGTGATGCGTCGCACAAATACACTCTTTTTGCCATCGGGCTTACCAAGCCAGCCCCATTCTTCCGCGTATCGGCGTCCCTTAGCATCCAGTCCCTCGCGAATTTCCACCGCATTGTCACGGTGAAAGTGTGTCTTTGGATGGTATCTCAGCAGAAAGTGGTCACCGCCTGCCTGAAAATTATGCGGCTGCGTCAGATCACAAAACTGCCGATCTGCGATCCACAGTCGTTTTCGTGTTCGCTGGCGAATTTGCGGCAACAGGTCCGGCACCAGGGGAGCATCGTTCGTTTCGCCATCCAGATGCGCGTTCATCGCCACGACCAGTCGCGTCCGCAGATTCAGGCCCACAAGCGCTTTGCCACCGAGTGGCGTACCCGAATAGCTGCGAGCCGCTTTGAGTCGCTTGGCGACCTTCTTGATCTTCTTTCCATCGACTGCGATGACGTCAAGACTTCGAAGGCTGGCGGGAAGTTTCGAAGCCGCCTCTTCAGGAAAGACGTCCCGCAGCCGATCGGTGCCGTTCGCCAGCAAAGCGTTGCTCAGAGCGATCGGAAATCGACGCAGTTTTCCATACACCGCCTGCCGAGTGGCTTTCAGTTCGTCGCGTTCTTCCGCATGCAGCATGGCCTGACGTCCACTGCCGTCATGTTCCAGCAACGCATCACAAATCAGGTTGACCATGGCCGGAAACTTCAACACATCCTCGTAACACCGTCCTCGATGCTGGTCAAAAATCTGATCTAAAAACTCAGGCTCGATCGCAAACGAAAGCAGAGACAACACGGCATCGGCCAAAGGCAAACGTGACAGCACCTCACCAGAAAAGCCGTCCATGGC
>JALHMY010000137.1 GCA_022843805.1 Fuerstiella sp. | reverse complement strand
CCGATAGGCCGGGGGAGGGCTCGCCGCGGGTTGCACTCAACGCCGTCCGAGTAACACGCTCGTCCCGCTGTTCACCGGCCCCCTCCCGATCTTGCTATCGCTCGATCGACCTCCCCCAGCTTTGCTGGGAGAGGAGGTTCTCTTAACCTCCCCTCCCGCGCAGCGCAGCGGAGTGGGAGGGGTCGGCCGAAGGCCGGGGGAGGGCTCGCCTCGGGTTGCACTGAACGCCGTTCCAATAACACCCGCGTCCCACAGTTCACCGGCCCCCTCCCGATCTTGCTATCGCTCGATCGACCTCCCCCAGCTTTGCTGGGAGAGGAGGTTTTCTTAACCTCCCCTCCCGCGCAGCGCAGCGAAGTGGGAGGGGTCGGCCGCCAGGCCGGGGGAGGGCTCGCCGGGTGTTGCACTCAACGCCGTCCGAGTAACACGCTCGTCCCGCTGTTCACCGGCCCCCTCCCGATCTTGCTATCGCTCGATCGACCTCCCCCAGCTTTGCTGGGAGAGGTGGTTCTCTTTACTTCCCCTCCCGCGCAGCGCAGCGAAGTGGGAGGGGTCGGCCGTCAGGCCGGGGGAGGGCTCGCCGCGGGTGGCACTGAACGCCGTACCAATAACACGCTCGTCCCGCCGTTCCGCCGGCCCCCTCCCGATCTTGCTATCGCTCGATCGACCTCCCCCAGCTTTGCTGGGAGAGGAGGTTTTAATAACCTCCCCTCCCGCGCAGCGCAGCGAAGTGGGAGGGGTCGGCCGCCAGGCCGGGGGAGGGCTCGCCGCGTGTTGCACTCAACGCCGTCACAATAACACCTTCGCCCCTCAGGTTACCGGCCCCCTCCCGATGTTGCTCACCCTCACTACAGATCTTTTTGACCAGCAAAAGGTGGTGGATGTGTTGTCGCAGAAGATTCTGTCTCCTTTTGCCTTACAGACGCTGGAGCGGATGGCAATCGCACGGGCCGGAGTCGCAATTGCGGACGTTGTACAGAAACCGGCCCTCAGACCACTTGTGGGAGAGCTGGGGACAAACAATTCGCCGGCCGTGCAATACTGCCCAGCGATTCATTTTTCTGCCAGAACCTTTTTTCCGAACGCGGGTCACAACGGATCAGCGGCAATTGAAGTGCGCCTGCGTGGCGTATGAGAAGTCCCTGCAATTCATCTGTGAGATCTGTGATATCTGTGGTTAAAAATGAACCGCGGATGATACGAGTCAACACATTCGACAGGGCCTTTGCATTCAACTTCGCGTGAAATCAGGCAAAAGAATCTGAGCCGAAATGAATGTCACTGCGATTCTCTGCAGATTCCCATGAAGGACCAGAGTTGTCAGAATCCAGCCGGGCCTGATCGGTTGAATATTTCGCTCAGAGGAACATCATGCGCACACTGACGGTTCGCTCGCGTAAGGTACTGGCAACGTGGACCGCGTGGATGTGGGCCGCCGTTTGGCTTGCAAGTCCCTGTTTGAGCGCGCCTCCTCCGCGAATGCCGGTTCCTCCGGCGGCGCGAAATCAGCCGGGGATACAGTTTCGCGCTGTGGGCGACGATTTAGCAGGCTTCATATTGTTCGTCGCTGTTGCCGTGACCCTGGCAGTCTCTTACTTTACCTCCCGCTGGCTGGTGTCGGCATTTCCAGGCAGGCGACCTTCAGTCATTGGCAGTATTTTCGGGACGCTGATTGGGTTGGTTGCTGCGTTATGCCTGAATCAGTTCATGGGCTGGCCGTTAATGCCGACATGGAACACCCTGTTTCCCAACGGCTTGTGTTTAGTGTTCGGCTTTTTTTGCGGCAGGCGATCTGCCGTGGAGGAAGCTGCGCGGCTTGCGAACCCGGCCGAGTAAAGTGGCTGCAACTCAGTCGATACTCGCGATATTCGAACAGCCGGACGGTTCTTTCGGAAGATTTCTGAACATCGAAGACGCTTCATAGACGGCTCGTCGCATACGATTGATACCGCCGAGCGGGCGATGATCTTCGAGGCCGTGCCATGGGGTAAACACCAGACGCTCGCACTGAAGTCGCCGTTCCGGTGTATCGATTTCCTGCAAAGGAATGGTCAGAGTGGCAACGGGGTGGAACGGGCCTGCTTCACTTTCCGGCCATTCCTGCGAGGCGTTTTCGATGTGCAGTTCCGGGTCAATGGAATCGGCTGGCCGTACCTGCACTTCAAAATCAAAGATGACGTCACCCAGGGATAGGTTTGACAGGCGTTTTGCCAGGGCAGTTCTGAGATAATTTGGGTCACGTACGTTGGGTTCGTCCATGGAACGTGAACGAGGCCGTATTCGAAATCGCATCACCTGCTGCTGCCCCAGCAGGAACGGAGAAGCGCTGAAGTAGTCGTTATCAACGGGGCTCGCCGGTGGTGGCTGGAAGGCACCAGTGACAGGATCCGAAGTTGAGGATCGGATGCGCTGGATCAGTTTCAGTGTGTTGTGTGCCCGCAGCTGAGCCGTTGTTGGCGGTGTCCCGGAGCCGGCGGCCGGAAGTCGTCTGGCAAAGAATGGTGCGGGATCTTCCTTTCCGGCTTTAAGGGTTTCCAGCAGCACCTGACTGAGGACTTCGTAATCTTCGACGTTGGCAAACGCGAACACCGGCTGATTGATCATCAGAAAGTCCTGAGTCAGTGCACCGTGTACATTTGGCAGCGGAGTTCCTTCCACTCCGAGCAGTTTGACTGCCATCCCGCGACTGCCATGAGCAGGGGGGCCGCCATTTTCTCCAGGAGTTGAATCCTGTGCCACAACAGTTGAGGCATTAGAGAAGCGAACCAGAGCCGAATACGACCTTCCAGGCGTGGCAAACACCCCATATCGGAAAGCATCCGGAAGATCCGGAAGCACATGAAACGCTGCATGGACACATCCATGGTCTTTGGCATGTACTCCTCGCAGAACTCGTCGTTCGTCCGGATAACGATAGCGAAGCTGCTCGATCGTCAGCTGAGCGATGTTCATGATTTGCTGAGCTTCATCAGCCGGGACTTTTTCAGGCATATCTTTCGCTCCGGTCAGGATGAGGAATCGTGTCAGTGAGTTGCATCAAAGGGATCAGAGCGACTTCAAGTACTCCAGCAGATCCCGACGTTCGGAGTCAGAGAGCTCAGTTCCGAATTCGTGTCCGCTGTTGGAATTGGAAATGCCGCGGGCGGTTGTGTCGAACACGGGTTTTGTCCGGTCCTCCGTAAAACCTACATTGATCGGGTCGAACTCCTGAGAGCCGATGCGAAACTTTTTGACTCGTTTTTCAGCCGGTTTCAGCAGCTCCACCAGATTTGGCACCGAACCGTTATGAAGGTAGGGAGCCGTCGCCCAGATTCCATTCAGGGGCCTGGCCTTGTAACCAATGACCGGTTCCGCATTGTTAATAATCGCTTCCGGAGCAGCATCGGATCCAGGAACACTTTCTGTGGCATCCAGCGAGACAATGCCTTTGAGCTGACTTGCCGCCGACTGTACGGATTCCATACTTCGAAGATCGACAACGTTGTCTCCATTGCTCTGAGCAACGAAGTTCCGGGCCTTGTCCAGCACATGAAACACGCCACCTTTGACTCTCAGATCGGAGCCTTCCTGAACGAGTGAATCAAACTTTCCGACCAGCATTTTTTCACCAGCCTGAATGGCGGCAGTCATCTGAAATCCCGGGTTCAGTTCATTGACGGATTCGTTTTGATTGCCAGCAAGTATTCCCGCCAGACCGACTTCAATATCGCTCGGGTTCAGACCGGGATTCAGGATACTTCGCTCAACAAGATGTTTCAAAATGACTCCAACCGGTGCGACGTGTTCGAATCGCTCCTTTCCGGTCAGAGTTTTTCGGCGTCCGGCCAGACGTCCTGTGCTGGCCAGGCGGCCGAAGTTGATCAGCAGAGTCTGATCGGTGTCCACGCTGACGATTTTTTCGCCGATTTCGCGTAACGGATCCTCCCGATCAATGACCGAATGGCATTCAAGACATCGGGCTCGTTTATAAATCTCTTTCCCGCGAGCAACCATTGCAGTATCCAGTGCACCAAAGGCTTCTTCCGGCCATTTTGGAGACCAGAGAATCTTCAGCGAATTCTCGATCGAGATGAGATTATCCGTATTGACTGTCGACGAGTATCTCAGGGGTACAGGCAGTTCGATACCGTTCACATGCACATGACCGAAGACGCCGAGCACCTCGCCGGCGTTGCGTCCAAGTGCACCTACCTCCATCGTGTTGAACAGGATTCTGCCGAGAGGACTGGTACGATTTTCGGCGGCGCCGTTCCACTGCACGTGCTGGTGAAGCGGGGCGTCCCAGAGGCACGGATAACTGACAGGCGCATTTGCGGCATGCCAGTTTTGCGGTATGTCGAGGAAAGTCACGGAGACTTCGTTGAAGATTGCCCCGAACGCGTCGACTCGACCAGGTCCAAATGCGTGTTCACCTCGTCCGGGAAAATTGCGATCATTGTAGCCGACACGCTGGCGCGCGACGGCTCGAACGCCTGACCGGAGTACTCGACCGGCATCGCTGAGCGGATCGACATTCAATGCGTTCGCGAATCGGGCAAACTTTTTGTCATTCCCGGCTGTCTGCCTTAAAGCTGATGCAAGTACCTTCATCAGCTTTTCGAAATCTCCCATTGCAGGGCCACCGTCCACGACGAAGGCGGTGCCGCTGTGATTGATCTGGCTGGTATGGCAGGCGGCACAGGTCAGACCCAGCCCCGAGGTCCCGTCTTCGTACGAAGCATCCCGGATGAAGCCAACGGGCAGTGCATGAGGATTATCGTCATCTTTGAGACGTGGCAGATAGCCAAGCGAACGGATATGCTCGGCGTCCAGGAAGCGTTTCCTGGAGTTCGGCTGTTCGAGGTGAAGGATCCAGTCGAACGGAAGCAGCCGTGAACCCTGCGGTGCGTTGTAGAAATCAATCGACTGCCTGTCGCTCCAGTTTTGTGACAGGGTCTTCACGGCAGTAATACCTGGCCCTACATCAATACTGCGAGGGTTCTGTGCGGAAGACAGCGACAACGGAGCAAAGAACAAAGCAACCAACCAGCCCCATCGAATTGACATAGCGATTCCCCTGGAGATACTGAGTCTAGTGCCCTGGGGGGATTGTTACCCATGGGGAAGACAAAGTCAAGCAACAGCGGTGTGCCTGCTCCGGCTCCTTTTCCTGGAAACGGGGCGATGGCAGCGAAGGTGTGCCGTCGAACGATGGCGGCAGGCTGCTGCGTCGGCGATGCAGGGTTCAGCAGGCTCCAAGCCTGCCGGTTCCTGTGACTCTCCGCAATTTTGCGACCATCGGGAAACCAGAGTGCATTATGATGCGTGTCCGGTGACGATATGGTCGCTGATGGATTCGCCGCCGGAAGGGTGCTCTTCAATTCGACCGCTTAGCAGAATTGTATGCTGTCGGGCTCGCTGTCCGTGCCATTCAACTCCACCGCTGAGTTCCCACATGTAGCCGCCCCGGGGCAAATAGGGCAGTTCGATATGAACGCTGTTTTCTCCCGCAACGATTCGGAACATTTGTCCGTAGAGATCCGTAAAACGTTCTGTGTACGCTTCCGCAGTGATTTCGAAAGATGTTTCGATATTCACCTGAGGATGAACCGACTGAAAGATCGACGGCATGACGTACACAGGTCCTCCTTCGATCGACAGGATGGCATAGGGAAATCCATGTTCCCCGACTCCCGCATTGTACTCAGGTCGTCCAAGAATTCGCAGGTTGGCGTGTGGCATGTTATCATCCTTATGAACGCAGGGATCTATGAACTCAGGGATCATCGACTCAACTCTGTCAGTTCAATATGCAAATGATATGCCTGTGATGTGCGCTCCTGAGCGGGAGGCCTGACGGCCTTAACTTTGTCTGAGCATTTTGCCTGAGGGCCGTGACATGTCGTATGCAGGGTCAGGGCAGGGCGAGCGGCGTCGCACTCATCGCGTGCGAATCTGCACGCGCAGCGGTTCGGCGAGGAAGGAGATTGTGAGGAAGGAGACTGTTGAAACGGAGCGGGTTCATGAGGCTGCTGAGAAAGCGGCCTGTGGCGCCTGCCGACGAGGGCGACAGGCACCACCTGCGAGAGCCGTAGTTCTTTCTATTTGCGGCGTCGGTAATTGACCGACATCCATTTTGTCCATCCGTCGCCGGAGGAAGCTTTCATGTACATCGCGAATTCGCGAGTATTGTCGTCGATCATTTTGCCCACACTTTTTGTGGGCTCCATTTTTCCGGTTGCCGGATTCAGCATTTGTGACATATAGGTCGTTTCGCCAGTCTTTGCGTCATGAGTTCCTTCCATGATGCCCAGGGATGTGGTCTGGTTGTCGACCCAGGTGCCAACAAATTTTTTCTTTGCAGGATCGTAGCCAAACACGCCGTGGCCCTTGAACGGACCGGATTCGAAGTCGCTGATCAGCCAGAGCCCGGTATCCTGCATCACGTTCTTTTCCAGAACCGGCATGATAATCGGTTCTGCATCGGGCCCGCCCGCATACATCTTCATTTCACCCTCCCATACACCCACTTCGCGGCTGAGCATTTTGTGCTCGGCAGTTGGCTGAGGAGGGTTTTCCTGGGCCAGGGTTGCGTGGCTGTGCAGACAGCACATCAGGACTGCCAGAGGCATCAGCCAGGGAATTTGAACCGGAGTCATCAGACTGCTCCCAAAAATTGCGGTTGCGAAGATATGCTGATTCATGTTCCAGTCAGTGATCAGCGTTACTTTAGTTTTCCTGAGGGGCGATTCGGGAAGTGATGAGTCGCCCGAAGATTTTTACGAATCCCTGTTCGAGCCGCATACGCATCCGTCCGCCGGTTTCTGTGGGACGGAAGTCGACTTCAATGCGATCATCGCCTTCGGCCATTGTATCGCGGAAAATCTTTCCGGCCTGTTCCCGGCGGCGCGCGAATGCCGCATTTCCACGTGGTCCTCGTGCCGGCTGACCGGGAGCGGGTGTGGCGGGGGTCAGGGTTTCGGCGGGGGTACTGGCGGTTTCCTGAGCCTTGTTTGCCTCACGAGCTGCCTGACGGGATGACTGAAGTCGCTGCTGCATTTCCACCAGCTGATTGACATTGACAATCAGACGAAAGTTGGCCGGAGCCGTACGTTCCTGAGGCGACTGCAGAGCCTGCTCCAGTTTATCCATGACGCTCTTGAGCGTCCCGAATGATTCGTCGCCTCCGAGACAGAACCAGATGGTTCGAGCGCCGCTGCCCACGGTAAACCCAACATTTTTACCAAAGATCTCTGTGGCTTCGTCGGGCGGGTTTTTTAGTTTCAGCTGATGAAAAGTGATGCCCAGGTGCTGGCCGCTGCCAATGTTCAGTTCACCGACTTTCGTAAAATCGTCCAGATTCTGCAGACGGCTGAGCATATCCTGAAGCCCGGGTGCCAGAGCTTCACCGTCTTCAATTCGCATGGCACCGATGATCGCCAGTTTGTCGTCTGCATCGGTATAAAACTGAGCAAACGTGTCAACATGTCCTTCATCCAGGGTCTTTTGGATGGCGGACAGAGCCTGTCCAATAGCCCCATTTTCGTCGGGAACGGGTCCCAGTTTGTTGATTTCGATCTGTCGCACGAGTTCCTTTTTCAGGCCATCGAGCATTTTGATATAAGCCAGCTTGTCGCGTTCAACCACCATTGACGACATCGAGAACGAAACGGCGGCGGAATCGTCAAGAAGAGGAATGAAGTAGCTCGGCCGGGTCGTTGAGTCAAAGATTTCATTAAACAGCGCGGTCCCCGCGACGGCATCAATCACAACATCAAGATTGATGGCCTGTTCTTCCTGAACCACATCTGCGCCCAGTGTTATCCGGTCACATTCTTCGAGGAATTGTTTGAGAGCCGCCTGGACCCGGTCGCCTTCGGCACGGCGGATCTCGTAAGCACCTTCGGGTTCGCCGTCGCGCTGCTGCATCTGTGTCGAGAGGCCTGCGGAGATCACATTGGAAAGAATAATTCGCGTGGCTGGCGGAATCGACGCTATGTCGAGTGTGGCTGAAATGTCGAACTGCCGTGCCTGACTGGCGACCAGCTGAGTTGGTTCAGGGATTTCGCGATCGAGGACCGATTCCGAAACGTCGTTGCCGAGTGGCAGAAACGCATAGCCACTGCGCATCATGATGGGGATCGTCCGGGATGGCCCGATCAGTTCATAGCGACCCTCAAGCTTTGGATCCTTCCGTACAATCACCGGCGCCTTTTCAATCAGTTTCTGAGCATTCTCAACGGAATCCACGGGCACGTAGGCAATGAATTCAGGTAATGGAGGAAACACGGCTGGCAGAAAGATCATGATGCCAAAAGGTTTGTCCCGGTTGAATCCTTCCAGATTGTTCAGCGTTGAGCTGAGCAGGTTTTCCACCACTTTAAAACTCTCCGGATGGCCGGCAGAATCGAAAATGAAGCGGGCTTCGTCAATGAAACGATTGGCACTGGCAAAAGTCACGGTGGCAAGAGGTCGGGTTCCCTCTTTAATCAGGCTGAATTCCTCGTCTTCGGCGGGGCGAGAACTTGCTGGCTCGGGAGTTGTCTGGGCAAGTGCGGCTGCAGGGATCAGGGAGAACGTGGCAACAGCAACCCACGAAACGGCCGCGAAGCAATGGTTTCGAAATCTAACAGGCAACATGGCGGGCACCAGTCGTGAAATCAGAGGGAAAGAGTACGTCTGCAACACCGGATTGGGTTTCTGTTGTAATTCGCAGGTATGGGCGAATTCTCCGGCAGCGAAGTTTGAAATGTAGCTAAAACCTCTAACTCCCCGGACAGTGGAAGGTGTCGGATCGGCGGGCGGATTCTCTGTCATTTTGCGGACCAGTCCTGTGTTTATCGTGATGAAAATCCAGTAGGAGTGGTCTTTTGTTTAGTTTATTGGTGTTTTGGTTATGGAGAGGTGGAAAAGATGACTGGCTGAAATTGCCGCGAGAGAGGGGTGAAGTTCGGAAATCGGCAGGTGTTCAGTGTGGGCGGGTAGAGCTGGAAAAATTTTCGGGTGAGGAAGGGCTGAAGCCATGTTGCTGTGGGAATCGGAGACGGTTACAAACGCCGCGTCTTTCCCGGCGGAGATTCTCTGTCCGCAGTGACAGATAGTGTTTCGCAGGAAAACCGACGGAGACCGGATGCAGCAGGAAGCTGTTCCGGGAGCCGTCTCCCCCGTCAGTTGCATGAAGGCGTCGAACAGCGAGGGCTTTCGGCGTCACGAGGTTTCCAAATCGGAGGCTTCGGCATTCATGGTCCAGTTTGAGGAACGTCATGAAGACTGTTCGCACCCCCAAACGCTGGCTCGTTAAACTCTCTCGAATCGCATTTGCGGCAGCCGTTGTGCTTTCGCCTCGAGTGCTGATGTCCCAGGGAGGCCTACCAACCTTTGGCCAAAGTCCGATGGAGGGCGGCCCTTCCGGAGCAGCATCGGAGGTTGTCAATTCGAATCGGAACGGATTCGGGATGTCATTTCGAGGCGGCCATGTGGCGGGTGACACGGTAGGGCGGTCGGATTCGATCACCCATATCGGACTGATGCCGCACATCAATATCGAAGACGGGCTGTTCTTTGGAGACTCACGTCTGCTTCGTGGAAACGATGGCGGTCTGGCGTGGAGTTTTGGGGGCGGGTACCGACATTACATTGCCGACTGGGACACCGTCATTGGCGGGAACAGTTACTTTGACCGTGACCAGCTGACGGGCGCACACCTCAAACAGTGGGGTCTTGGTGCGGAGTTGTTGTCACACCGCTGGGAAGCTCGTGGCAACTATTACCAGACGTTTGGCGAGACATCCTCGCAGACCGGATCGCGGGTTGATCAGGGCAGCGTGGCTTTTGCCGGCAACAACCTGGTCTTTACGCGAATCGATTCCTTTGCCGAAGGGCTCAAGGGCTGGGATTCGGAACTTGGTTTCCTGTTACCGGGTGAGATTTCCGAGCGATTTGACCTGCGTGCGTTTGGCGGCGGATACTTCTATGAAGGCGAAAACATTGATGGCTTTGGAGGCTGGCAGACTCGTCTGCAGGCTGACATCGCCAAATGGCTTGAGCTGGGTGTGAAGCTGACGAACGATGAAGTTTTTGACACGACGGTATCGTTCAATGTGGCCATGCATTTTGGTGGTTTCACGAGTCAGGAGCATACGAAGAGGTCAGCAATACAGCGGTTTGCTGAACCGGTTCGACGTAATATGAATATCGTGGCCACAGCGTCAGACGTGGCATCGCCTGGGCAGATTGCAACCAACCCGCTGGACAACACACCGTTTACGGTTGCACACGTCAACAGTAACGACACAACCGGCCCGTTTAACGGAACCCTGGAAAACCCTTTCAGTTCTCTGTCGCAGGGGCTTGGCAGCGGTTCGGACATCGTGTTTGTTCACGCAGGCAGCCAGTTTAATTCAGCGCCGAATAACACAGTGAATCTTGCTGCCGGACAGCAGTTACTGGGTGAAGGTCTGATTCAGGCGGTTACTGGCGATCGACTGGTAGTGAACCGTGTGAATCTTGGAGGAATCGGAGACATTGTTCTTCCGTCGTCTCCCACATTCGCTGCAAGTAACTTTACGCTGGCACGGCCAACCCTGCTGAATTCACCGGGCAACGCAGTGACTCTCAGTGACGATACGCAGTTCTCGGGCTTCATCATTGATGCACCGGGTCAGAACGGTATTTTCAGTAATGCGGCTGACCGAACGATTATCAACGATGTGCTGATCACTGACGCCGGTGCAAGTGGTATTCGTCTGCTGAACACATCAGACACCACCACGATTCGCAACACGATTATCGACAGTGCAGTCGGTCCGGCATTCTTCGTGAGTGGTGGTACGGGTCGCATTGGATACGGAACGACGAGCACGAATGAAGATCCGTCGTTCTCGGCCATCATTAATTCTTCTCAGGAAGCAGTGCTGATCGAGAACATGACGGCCGGATTCGTGAATATGACGGGAGCAACCATTAATGACAATGGTGGTGCCGGGGTGCTGATTCGAAACAATGCCGGCAATGCGACCATCGACAATGCAAGTATTGTGAACAGCACGGGTAACGGAATTGCAATACTGAACAGTTCCGGTACCTTTACGTTCCGGGATACGATTCGCGGGGCCACAACGATTGACAATGCCTCGGCGGAAGCCGTACTGGTTGATGGTCTGGCAGCCACCGGACGAGTGTCATTTGATAACCTGTCGATACAGAATCGACGAAGCACGGGTATTGAAGTTTCCAATAATGCCGGCCAGGCGATCTTCGGAACTCTGACGACATCCACCACCATTGGTGCTCCTTCTGCCGGAGCGGCTCCTGCGATTGATGTGACGAATTCCGCGGCAACGGGTGTCGTGCGATTCGCTGGCAGTCTTGCGGTGAATGGAAGCAACGGCCGTGGTATTAATCTCACGAATAACGCTGAGGGCAGTATCTTTGACGTGGCCAGTCCGACGGTGCTGACGAACATCAGTGGAGAATCCGTCGCGATCGTGGGTGACAACAGTCAGGTGTTCTTCCGCAACGGACTGACGATCAACCAGCGAAACGATACGGGTATTCTGATTCAGAACTTCGATGGCTCGGCCGGCTTTCTGGGTTCTACCAACATAAACAATCAGAACCTGGTACAGGAAAGCGGAGTGATCATCTCCGCGTCGGAGGCAACAGTGACCTTCGAACAGCTGAATGTATTTAACTCGACTTTGAATCCAGGCGTATTTCTTGCCAACAACATTGCAGGAGCCAATGGATCAGCTCTGATCAGTTTCTCGAGCCTTACGATCAACTCGATTGCGGGCGAGGGTCTGTTTGGTATTGACAATACAAACGTGCGAGTTTCGGACGGTACGATTGTCAGTACGGGAGCTGCGGCCGTTAATCTGGAAGAAACCGGCATTGATATGTCGTTCGAAAGCATCAGCAGCAGCGGTTCACCCGGGTTCGGTATCAGGCTGGTGGAAACCAATAAGCCGGCCGGCTTTAATCAGTTCAACGTAACAGCTGCAACCAATCGGCTGGTGCCTGGAAATGGTGGTACGATTCAGACGGCCGGGGTTGCTGGTGTGCTCATGCAGAACGCCGGTCAGGTCCATCTGCAGGCAATGATTCTGGATGACAACGAAAACGCGATTATCGTGGAAAACAGCGGGCTGGACGTAGAAGACGATCAGCTGCTGGAACTCTATTCATCTCGTGTCAGCCGTTCAGATGTTCGCGGCATTTATGCTCTGAATCTGATTGGTCTGGATATTCGCGATACGACTTTTGACGACAATGGTGATGACGGAGCCCTTGGCCGGGAAACGATCCTGTCCGAGTACAGCGAACGCCTCAACCTGGACACCACGGAAGAGTTCCTGGACTTTGACAATCCGTTCGTTGTGATCATGCAGCGTAACACGATCATCGACAACAGCACGGACGCTGTGGTTATCGGTTCTCTTGCAGGAGCAACGGATGCTCACCTGGGACTGAACTTCGACAGAAACAACTTTACGCTCACCAATACCACGAATCCGACAACGCCACTGGTCGGACCATTCGCTGTCAATACCTTTGACAGCAACCGGACACGTGACGACGCGATTGTGGTTCGCTGGAACGGGCCGACACGACAGTTCTTCACAACCAACACAATCACATTGTCCGGAGTCGGGCCACAAACCGGCTTTGATGTGATTGCCCTGTCAGCGACTGACGTGTATGAACTGAATCTGGAAGGCAATCAGATTGATTCGACGGTGACCGGACAGATCACAGGCCAGCAGATCGGGCTGCTGATGCGAACGTTTGGTCCGTCGTCCAGTGTGATTCGAGCCAACGACTTCCGGTTCACCGGTGGCGAGGGCCGCGGGATGGAATTCTCGCTTGGAGCGAGCACCGACATGGCGCTCACGAACAACACCATTATCGACAACACGGATGGTGGGGCCGGTATGATCTTCACAACGGTGTCGCAGCCGTCAAACTTCGGCTTCAACGGCAACAACATCGGGCTGTTTGACACGGGAACCGGAATTGAAGAAGGCATTCGATTTATCTCTGTCGCCGGGACAGTCAACCTGTTTGGAAACCAGAACAACCAGATTGTGCTGGGCAATCCAAATGCTCCGGGAGCCTTTATCGAATCGATCTTCACGATGCCGGCTGGTACAAACAATGGACAGATCATTGTTAACGGAGTGCAGGTGCCATAGTCGCTCTGAGAAGAAACTGATCTGAAATAAATCGGGCCTGGGAACGCTTATGCTTCCCAGGCCCTTTTTTTTGGAACAGTGATCTGCCGGCCCAAAAGGCTGGTCATTAGCCGGGCTCGTAGGGGGTATCCGGACGATACGCTTGTGTGCGGTCGCTTCTCAGGCGTACAATTCTGCCCGGATGTTCTGCATCTCGGAAATTGTGCGACTGGCAGAGGGAGTCATGCATGAAATCGTTGACGTCTTTTCTATCGGTAATTTGCGTTCTGGCGGGTGGAGTGTCGCTCGCATGGGTCAGCGGGCAGAATCAGCCGTCGACGGAAAGCCCGACCGTTGCTGCAGAGACTCTGCTGCCGTCGAGCAGCTTTCTTGTGATCACATATGATGGCATGAACGCGCACATGCCCGCTGTTCGGGAGACGGCTGCGTGGAAAGCCCTCGAAGAAACCGGACTCACTGCCCGAATTCTGGATCTGGGGCAGATGTTTGTTTCGGCGGCGAGCGAGGAGAACGGCGTTCTGGCTCGTGAAGCCATAGAACACCTTCGGGCAAATGGACTGTCAGTTGCCGGAAGTACCTCGGGGAGCGGTGAAGGCCTTGCACCCTATGCGATGGTCGTCCTGCACGGGGCAGGAAAATTTATTGAGTCACTTCAGCCCATGATTCAGCAAATCGCAGCTCGTGAAGGCCTCGAAGTTCTTGAGAAAACCGCGGACGGTCGAGTCATCGCGTTTATGCAATCCGGTATTCCCGATGTGGAAGTCAGCTGGTGGAATGAGTCGGGCCATCTGGTGATTGGCTTCGGAGTACGTGCCAGCGAACAGATTATCGCGACTGCGACGGGCGCCACGGAAAACATAACAAAGAATGTCCGCTGGAATCAGCTTCGAACATCGTCGAAGTATACCGTCGACGCCCTGGGCTGGCTTGATACTGAGCGACTGCTCAATCAGTTTGGTGACATCAGTCTGCCACCCACTCCATCGGGTGATGTGATGACCGTGCGTGATCTTGCCACGGTTTTTGGTGTGCATAATATTCGCGATCTGACCATGCAATCCGGATACCGGGGAGCTGAAACCTGGAGCGACAATCGCGTGAATGCTGATGGCCCTCTGACCGGGCTGGCGGCGATTCTGCAGCAGCGAACGCTTGCGCTGAATGAATTGCCGCCGCTGCCAAAGACAACCACGAGCTTTGCAGCGGCCGCTTTTGATTTCGATGGTTCCGTCGAGAACGTACTGACAATCGTTCGCACAATGATGAAGAAAACGCAGCCGGAGGCAGAAAAAGATCTGGATAACGAACTGGCGGCGTTTAAAGAATTGTATGGATCAGATCCCGACGGGCCGCTGACCAGCGGACTCGGCGATGTCTGGTGCATTTTCGCTGACCCGGCAGCTCTGCCGATTCCCATTGGAATTTCGCCTGTAGCTGCTGTGAGTGTGAAAGACAGGAATCTGCTGGCCAGCGGCATCGGAAAGTTGATTGATCTCGTCGAACGTAAGGCGCGAGTTGAGAACTTCACGATTCGGCGAAGCAGCAAAGACGGACGCGACTATTATTCACTGAGCGTGCCGGGCTTGCCCGTTGTTCCCACGCTCATGATCACAGAGAAATGGCTTGTGGCCAGTGTGACGCCAGGTTCAGCGCAATCATTTGCTCAGCGTGAAGCCGGCAAACTGGCAGCCTGGAAACCGAATGAAGAAATCACGAATGCTCTGAAGGAACTGCCGCAGGAGTTCTCTTCAATCACAATTTCGGATCCCGCTCCTGGTTACCAGCAGATACTGCAGTTTGCTCCCATGGGGCTGACTCTCCTTGAACAGAACGTCGTGCCAAATCTGGGCGGAGTTGAAATGCCGTTTGGTGTTGAGGATCTTCCAGCTGCCGAACTGGTCACGGCTCCCATGTTTCCGAATATTGCTGTCAGTTATTTGACCGAAAATGGAGTTGGTTCGACATCACGTCAGTCAGTTCCGTCGAACCCTTTGGGCAATGTTTCAGCGGCGGCTGCAGGATCGGTACTGGTTGCGCTGCTGCTGCCCGCCGTTCAGCAGGCTCGGGAGGCGGCCCGAAGGACTCAGTCGAAAAATAATCTGAAGCAAATGGGCCTCGCGATGCACAATTATCATGATGTGTATAACAGGTTTCCGGAGGGAACAGTGCCAAATGATCAGCTGAAACCGGACGAAAGGCTCAGCTGGGCTTATGCGATCCTTCCTTACATTGAATTGCCTGAACTGCATCGTCAGCTGGATGGCGGGAAGGGATGGAATGCGAACGAGAATCTGGCGGGTGTTCAGACGCTAGTGCCGGTCTTTCAGAATCCGGCCCAGCCAGGTGCCCGGCAGAATCCGTCCTCCAGCGATTACGTGGCGATGGCGGGAGTTGGTGCGGATGCCGCGTTGCTGGAGAATCGTGATCCGAAAGCCGGCATCTTCGGTTACAACCGAGTATGTCGAATGCGTGATATTACGGACGGCACGTCGAATACCATTATGCTTACGGAAGCTTCGAAGCCGACTACTTCTTTTCTTGCAGGTGGCAGAGAAACGATTCGAGGATTCAGCCAGTCTCCCTATTTGAATGGTCCGGATGGAATCGGATCACCTTTTCGCGGAGTCGTTCAGGTCCTTCTTGCCGACGGTTCTGTTCGGGCGATTTCCGTGGATATTGATGAAAAGGTGCTGGAGGGAATGGCGACCAAAGCGGGTGGTGAAATTCCGGAATTCTAGGCATGGGGATGTCGGCCGGAGTGCCTGCGGAAGTCGCACTGTCACTGAAAGTAGCCGTCACTCTAAGTAGCCGTCACTCTAAGTAGCCGTCACTCTAAGTAGCCGTCACTCTAAGTAGCCGTCACTCTAAGTAGCCGTCACTCTAAGTAGCCGTCACTCTCCGAGTGACGAGTTGCGATTCCTGCGAAAAGCGGCCTCAGCACATTGCGGCAGATGGAAACATGTGACTGTGCGGCTAGAATCCGCCTGCCATGTCGACAACAGGACAGCAGGTTCCGGATTCGCTGACAAAGCTGGCTGCGTTGATTGCTTCCCAGCCCGGGTTTCCAGAGGTCGTCGCCAGTCTGGCGGCAGGAAACAGCGGGGCAATTGACGGTGCCTGGGGGTCGGCGTGCGCCCTTGCCGTGGCCGGAATTGCTGCACAGTTACCCGGTCACACGCTGCTTGTCGTGCGGCCCTCCGTGCGGGATGCCGAAGAATTTACGGATGAACTGGCCGGAATTACAGACCGCAGTGTTCGGTTGTTTCCGGCCTGGGATTCATTGCCATCCGAGCACGATATCAGCGATCAGGTCTACTCGGCCCGGTTGTCGACCGTCCGTCGCCTGGGGGAATCAGATTGTGCCGCAATTGTTGTGACCTGCGTACCAGCACTTTTGCAGCCCGTTCCTTCGCGGCAAACGATCGCCCGTGCAACTCGTACGATTTCCACGGGAGATGAACTGGCACTGGATCCTCTGCTGGACTGGCTGCTGGAGCGTGGATTTGAAAGAGTGACAGCGGTCGAAATGCCGGGTGAGTTCTGCGTACACGGAGGAATTCTGGATATCTTTCCTCCGACAGAATCAGATCCCATTCGAATTGAGCTGTTTGGTGACGAAGTCGAGTCGATTCGAAGTTTTGATGTGGAGTCACAGAGGCGTCTTTCGGAACTTGACTGTATTGCACTGACGGCGACCAGTCCTGTTGCAGCGACATGGGGTGCAGGAGTCTCGAAGAATGGTACAGCTGGTACGGCGGCGGGATTTTCTCAGGAAGAGAATCTGATTGATTCACTGCCGCCGTCGACGGCCGTCGTCCTGAGTGACCTGCAGCAATGTGTGAGCGAGGGGCGTCTGTATCTGCAGAGGCTTTCAAACCCGGCCGGACTGTACAGTGTGGATTCGGTGATGGCTCGACTCGTGGAATTCCCGTCGGTCACGATCGATGCCCTGGGTGCTGACAGTTATGAAACAACCTGCCATCTGAAAATTGAGACCCTGGAACGTCTTTCCGGCAGTCGGCAGGAAGCACTTCTGGAACTTGCGGAGCTGTCAGGTCCGAATGATCGAATTATTCTGTGCTGCCATAATGAAGCAGAGCAGGTACGGCTTCGTGAATTGCTGGATGAAACGGAATGGGCGGGTGACCGTCCGGCAAAATCCGTAGTGACACTATGCACGGGACGGCTGCATCGCGGATTCCGAATGCTGGAGGCCGGGCTTGTCGTCATTAGTGACGACGAACTGTTTTCCCGTGCGCAGACCCGAACATCGACGACTCGTCGCCGACGTACTCCTGATTCCCGGGCGATTGACACGTTTCTGGATCTTCGCGACGGTGATCTGGTGGTCCATGTGTCCCATGGAATTGCCCGTTATCGCGGGATGGCGATGGTCGACAGTGAGTCGCAGAAGGAGGAGCATCTGCTTCTGGAATTTCGCGACAACGTGATCGTCTACGTTCCGGCATCGCTGATTCATCTGGTTCAGAAGTACATTGGGCCGGCAAAGACAACGCCGGAGTTGTCAAAATTCGGCGGGACCGCATGGGGTCGCAAAAAGGAACAGGTTGCAGAAGCCGTACTTGATATGGCTTCGGAAATGTTGTCTCTGCAGGCCGAACGCACGGCGAAGCCTGGATTGCAGTGTCGTCCCGATTCCCATATGCAGCAGGAGTTCGAAGAGGCGTTTGCCTGGACAGAAACAGTTGACCAGGTCTCGGCGATCAATGAGCTGAAGGGGGATATGGAAAGTTCCCGGCCGATGGACCGGCTGATCTGTGGCGATGTTGGATTTGGCAAGACCGAAGTCGCGATGCGAGCCGTCTTTAAGGCTGTTGACAATGGGCGTCAGGCTGCCGTTCTGGTACCAACAACTGTGCTGGCCGAACAGCATTACCGGACCTTCACACAGCGAATGGCTGAGTTCCCGGTCAACGTGGAAATGCTTTCGCGTTTTCGGTCACCGGCTGAACAAAAGCAGATCATTCAAAAGGTGGCGGCCGGAGAAGTTGACATTCTGATTGGCACGCATCGGCTTGTGTCGAAAGACGTCAAATTTCGGGATCTCGGACTGCTGGTCATTGATGAGGAACAGAAATTCGGGGTCAAGGTCAAGGAGCGGCTGAAACACATTCGGCTTGAGGTTGATGTTCTCACGCTCACTGCAACTCCGATCCCCAGAACGCTGCATCTGTCACTGCTGGGGATTCGCGACATCAGCAGTCTGACGACACCGCCACGGGACAGGGTTCCTATTGAAACACGTGTCGGACGGTTTGACGAAAGTCTGATCCGAAGTGCCATCATGCGCGAGCTGAATCGCGGGGGGCAGGTTTATTTTGTTCACAACCGGGTACACGACATTGAAGTGATTGCTCAAAGATTAAAAAGTATTGTTCCTGAGGCCCGGCTGACAATCGCGCATGGACAAATGAACGAAGATGAGCTGGAAACAGCGATGATCGACTTTGTCACCGCTCGGGCCGACATACTGCTGGCAACAACGATTATTGAAAGCGGCCTGGATATTCCCAATGCCAACACGATGTTTATTCATCAGGCGGAAATCTATGGGCTCGCCGATCTGCATCAGCTGCGTGGGCGTGTTGGAAGGGACCGTCATCGTGCCTACTGTTATCTTCTGCTGGAAGAAGGGCGTGCGGTGACCGAGAAAGCGACTCGTCGTCTCAGGGCCATTGAGGAGTACAGCGAACTGGGGGCCGGTTTTCGAATCGCCATGAGGGACCTGGAAATTCGCGGGGCCGGCAATATTCTGGGCACAGAGCAAAGCGGGAACATTGCCGCCGTTGGGTATGAACTCTACTGTCAGCTACTGGAAAATGCTGTGCGGTCTGCGAAGAAGCAACCGCTGCGTTATCAGAAACATGTCAAGATTGAACTTCCGGTTACGGCATGGGTACCGGACAAGTATGTGGCTGAGCCCAAACTGAAGATTGAGATTTACAGGCGATTGTCACAGGCAAACAGCCTGCAGCAGCTGCGGGAGCTGGAAGAAGAGCTTCGCGACCGCTTTGGTCCGATTCCCACTCCCATGCGTCGCATGCTGAATCTGCGTGAACTGAATCTTCGGGCGCTGGCGTGGCGAATTGGCAACATTCATCTGCAGGATGGTTATGCGATTCTGCGATATCGCGAGGCAAAACTCATTCGCATGTTGTCTCACCTGCATCAGGGGCATCTGAAGGTTGTCGATACTCATGATGCCTACTGGCCGCTGGATGCCAGTCAGGACGATGGGGCTGCGGTCCTGGATGAGTTACTGAAAGCTCTGTGCGTTGCGGAACCTCCGCTGCCGGACAATGATAGCCCGAAGGACTGAGATTGCAGATTGCCGACCGGGGGTCAGGTATCAGACGGGCGCAAACAAAAGGTTGCGGACATTTTCGGTTGTGGGTGCATGAATGATTCCCTTTTCAGTCACAATGGCTGTGATCAGACTGGCGGGAGTGACATCAAAGGCAGGATTATACACGGCTACGCCTTCCGGTACTGTACAGCGACCGAAGCCATGCGTGATCTCGGCGGCATTTCGCTGTTCAATGGGGATCAGTGATCCGTCTGCAAGGCTGAAGTCGAAAGTACTTGATGGCGCTGCCACATAAAACGGAATGCCATGATGGCGTGCCAGGACTGCGACTCCGTAAGTGCCGATTTTGTTTGCTGCATCGCCGTTGGCCGCAATGCGATCTGCCCCGGTGATGACAGCGTTAACCCGCCCTTCCTTCATCACCTGCGCGGCCATATTGTCGCAGATTACAGTTACGGGTATGCCGTGGTTCTGAAGTTCCCACGCGGTGAGCCGGGCGCCCTGCAACAGGGGTCGGGTTTCGTCAGCAAACACGTGGATCTGCTTACCGGAGGCTGCTGCTGCGAACAGAACTGACAGGGCCGTCCCGCTTCCGGCCGTCGCCAGCGCGCCTGCATTGCAGTGAGTGAGCACGGACATTCCGGACGCCAGAAGGGAGCTGCCGAGCAGTCCGATGGCGTCGCACATCTCCCGATCCTCAAGTTCGATCTGCTTAGCCTCCTCCAGAAGTGACTGATGACAGTCGGCCGCCGAATGGCCCGGCATTCCGGCTGCTCGCTGCCGCATCCGCTCCAGTGCCCAGAACAGATTAACGGCCGTTGGACGACTTGATGCCAGAAAGTCAGTGACTTCATTCAACCGGAGGTCGAATTCAGAACGTGATAAACTGCTGACGGGCTGCGTGCCAATCACGACGCCATAGGCAGCAGCAACACCGATGGCCGGGGCTCCGCGAATTCTGAGAACCCGGATCGCTTCCCAGACATCATCAGCGGTTCGGCACGAGATTTCGCGAAGCTCGGCTGGCAGCAGAGTCTGATCGATCAGCACCAGATATCCCAGTGAATCTCCAACCCAGTGCAAAGTCTGATAGTCGGTCAATGCCGTTTCCTGTCTTTCGATATTGCCAGTTTCAGTTTTGTCTGAACACAGTCTGACGAGCCGGGACCGTCTCTGCAACGTGCGCCGGCTGATCGTGTGCCGAAGTCTGTCAGCGGGCGGGACGGTCGGGTGCTGATCTGCTTTGTCGGCAGAGATGCTGCAATCGGAATATTCGCTGCAGAAGGCCGCCAACTCGCCGTTTCCCCGCTCGCGAATGCGGCGTAGCGGCATCAATGGCGTAGCGTTAATGCATCAGGCGGGTTTTTGAGAATTTGAAGAGTCCGCAATCAGATTCTCGGGCAGTACGGCTCATCGTACCACACATCTTTGTGACCGGCAAAAGTTGCCGGATGTTACCACCGGGACGCGGACCGCCGCGAGGTTTTGGCGAAACGAATTCGAAACACTGCTCGACGGTGAGATTC
>JALHMY010000136.1 GCA_022843805.1 Fuerstiella sp. | reverse complement strand
TCGAGCGAGCGGCAGCGAGATCGGGAGGGGGGACGGTGAACGGAGCGACGAGCGTATTGATGGGACGGCGTCGAGTACAACACGCGGCGGGCCCTCCCCCGGCCTGGCGGCCGACCCCTCCCACTTCGCTGCGCTGCGCGGGAGGGGAGGGTTTTGCGGGGAGGGGAGGCGCTCGGGGAAGGGGCTGATACCGAACGACTAAAGCAAACCGGCGATGGGATCACCGTAATAGATATTGTGCGGTCGATTCACCTCATCGCGCCAAACCGCATCGGCCGGAATTCCCAGCGCCGAATAGATGGTCGCCGCCATGTTCTCCGGCTTCTGCGGATTGCTGTCCGGATACGCACCGAGGTCGTCTGATGAACCAATGACGGTGCCTCCCTGAACTCCGCCGCCAGCAAAGAAGACGCTTTGCACAGCGCCCCAGTGATCTCGGCCCGGATCAGGAAACGAATCAGCAAGCGTTGACAGTTTCGGAGTTCTTCCAAACTCACTGCCCATCACGATCAGAGTACTGTCCAGTAAACCCAGACTGGTCAGGTCGTCCAGCAGAGCACACAGAGCACGGTCGGTTGGAGGCAGCAGCTTGTTCTTCATGCGATAGAAGATGTCACCGTGAGTATCCCACGTTTCGTTATTCCCAAGATTGACCTGAATCAGATTGACGCCCGCTTCAACCAGTCGGCGAGCCATCAGCAGTGACCAGCCAAAACTATTCCTGCCATACCGCTCCTGCGTGGCTGCGTCGGCATTTGTTACATCAAATGCGTCGCGAACCTCCGGCTCTGACAGAAGGGAAATGGCTGACTGCCGGTACTGGTCATAATGCTGAGTCGTCGCTGACTGCTCCAGCTCGCGTCGCTGCCGATCCAGCACTTCCAGCAAACCCGTCCTCGAACGCATCCGGTCGAGCGTCATGCCGGGGGATAGCGACAGACTGGGTGCCTGGTAAATTCGATCGTCCGGACTGCCAGGCGGTTTCTTCGTCAGATTGGGGAACGTATATTCGGGATACGCACCTCGCCAGAATGGATCACCATATGGCGATGCTTCCACAAAAAACGGATCACGACGCATTCCCATCAAACCGCCAAACGCACCGGGAATGGTTCCGCCGGACCAGTGCACCAGTCGCTCCGGCAGCGCTATTGCCGGAGGAAGGTTGCAGCGTGGTGGCAGAGCATCACCGACAATCGATGCGATTGATGGCCAGTCTGAAGGCCGAGGCTGTCGATCACCGCGGAACCCCGGCGATGCGATGCTTCGGCCCGTCAGCATATAGTAATGCCCAAGCGTGTGATCGTTCGTCGGATGAGTCAGTGACCGGACAACAGACCAGCTGGCACTGCGCTGTGCCAGTCCCGGCAGATGTTCGCAAATGGAAATCCCGGATGTCTGTGTCAAGATTGGGCTGAATTCACCCCGTACTTCGGCCGGTGCCTGCGGCTTTGGATCAAAGCTTTCATGTTGTGAAAGCCCGCCGGAAAGAAAAATATAAATGCAGGTCTTCGCTGTCCCCGTGCGTTTTCCAGACACAGGCTCCGCCGCCCGCAAAGCCGACAGATGATTCATTCCCAGTCCCAGCAGGCCAATTGCACCTGCCTGGACAGCCGTTCTTCGCGACACCTGTGGATGTCGAACGTGCATCGGATGAGTCATCAGACGGCTCCCTTCTTTCCCGGGTCAGTTCCCAAAATTCCAGCACCTTGCAACTGCAGATCGACGTTTCACTTTGAAGCGGGCACCTCATCCTGTCGCAGCGACCCGAGGAATGCCACCAGGTCCGCGGCTTCCTGAGCGGTCATGTCACGCAGCAAAAGATCGGGCATCAGAGACTTTTGCTGAGATACCAGTACCTCAACATCCTTCACCGGCACCCGCACCTCCTTATTCTGAGCATTCCGCAGTATAACCTGCTGATCATTTCGCTCCACCAGCAATCCTGTATGCACATGTCCATCCACAGTTTCCAGAACATACGGCACATACTTTGGATCGATAAAGCGGGATGGTTCCAGCAGATGAGTCAGCAGATCGCGCGCCGGATACTTCTTACCAATGGAACTCAGATCCGGACCCAGCAGTTCGCCTGTTCCGTTGACGCGATGACAGCTTTTGCAGGAAGCAGCTCCTTCACGGAAGAACAATTGCCGGCCGCGTTCCGCACTGGATGCCTGTGTCAGAATATCATCCATATTGATATTATTCCCAAGCCGCTTCAAACGCAGCGACGCCGGTATGAAACGTTCAAACAAATCACGCACTTCCGGCTGAGGATGCTGAGTCGTCAAAGCCAGAGCTTCCTGACGAGCCTGATCCGGTAACTGGCCCTTTTGCACAAGACTCAGCAATGCGAGTGCCCCGCGAGTTGAAGAAGTCAGCTGCTGAAGCGCCGCAACTCGTTGTGCCGCATCGTCCGATTTCAGCATTGCGATCGCTGCCTGATCTTCCTTCTGAGTTTCGCGGGTCTCAGGCTGAGCAGCCGCCGAAGGCAGCTGAGCAATCCAGTCGTGAATCATTTGCACGGCTCGTTCATCGACTTCTTCCGAACCAATACGCGGCATTCGACCGCTGCCCGCTTTCGTCATTCGATAATGCAGAACCGAACCCAGAGGATCAGAAGGTGCAATAATTCGAGCATGGGAGATTCCAAATGCTCCCTGAGCCGGCCGGACATCAAGCACCTTCGCATCTTCGAGCTTTGCTTCGATCATCAGTTCAATCGTTGCCGTGCCACCAGCATGCGGCTGATGACAATGAGCACAATTGACATGCAGATAAGACCGAACTCGCTGATTCAGGTCCGCATGAGTGTCGTATGGATCGACGAATTTTCCGGCCGCTGATTCGCCTGAGGCCGGAGCCACTGTTCCGGCGATCCAGCCCTGCTGCTGCAGAAGCTCCAGCTGATTCGCACCGGACTCTCCGGACGACGGTCCGGATGCCGACGACTCAAATCCCACGGATGCCAGACTGCAGTCAAGCTGCCCGACGCTCACGGCCAGTGGTGACGCCGTCTGAATTCCGGTGACGCTGGTCTTCTTTTCGACCCATGGATTGTGACACATCTGACATTCACCCCGGCTGGCAAATCGCCACACCTGCTCGCGAAATCCATCAGACTGTCGATCATCCAGAATTCGCAGAGTACGACTGGAACCAGCAGCACTCCCGAGTTCCGCATCTGACTGATCGTCATTCCAGATATACGAATACGGTCGCCAGGTTTCATCCTGACGATGCAGAATCTGAGTTTCCAGTCGACGAGCCGACTTTGGGTCACCGTGCTTCGTTTCAATACTGATGGTCTTCACCAGCACGGCACCATCAGGAAACGTCCAGTGACCGTCTGCTCCTACCTGGACTGGATCAGCCCCCGGCACACCCATCCAGCGTTGTGACCAGGCAGAGTCCGCCCACTGAGCAGCATTGATCTTATACGGAGTGACACCGGCGGCCGGAGTCAATTCCCGAAGTGATGTAAACAGTCCGGTTTCGCTGAGACGTCGAGGAAAATCGGCGTGTTTACCGTCAGATGGATTTGGCACCAGACGGTAAACCTGGTGAGTCCGCTGATAGTCCAGCAAATAAAGTTCACCCGAATTATCTTCAGCAAAAGACACGAGCTGCAGGGGCGTTTGAGCGAGTTCTTTCTGCCAGGTTACCTGTTTGCCGTCGTGTCGAATTCCCCACACTCGCCCTGTCTGAAAATCGCCATAGATATAGACGTCCCGCAGCTCGGGCAGGCGGTCACCGTGATAAACATATCCGCCGGTAATTGACGCGGCTTCGGAATGAGGGTGACTCACGGTGGGAGGCAGAATCGGAGTGGGACCTCGTTTTGACTCCGGCAGCGCTGGCTGCGGACCTTCCATAATGGGCCAGCCATAGTTTCCGCCCCGTTCGACTCGATAAATCATTTCCCAGAGCTGCCAGCCCACATCGCCGACCCAGAGATCGCCGCGAACTTTGTCGAAACTCATTCGCCATGGATTGCGGAAGCCAAACGCCCAGATTTCCGGGCGAGCCCCTTCAATGCCAATCAGCGGATTGTCCGGGGGAACAGCGTAATTCTTATCGCCATCCTGCCGATCAACATTAATTCTCAGGATGTTTGACAGCAGGTTGGACACGTCCTGACCGGCCATCAGCGGATCCGGTGGAGAAGGAGCACCGCCGTCTCCGGTCGAAATATAGAGAAAGCCATCCGGGCCAAACTTCAGACAGCAGCCGTTATGGCCGCCAGCCCACCATCGAATAATGACCTGTTCGGTTGACGGATCAATCACTGGCGGATCAGCATTTGACATTTCGAATCGAGAAACGAACGTCCCATCCGGTTTGTCATTTCCCTGGATGTAGCAAACATAAACGTACCGGTTCTGTTCGAACTTCGGATGAAAAGTCAATGCGTAGAGCGCTGACAGCTCCGGATGAGATGCTTTCAGATCGATCACCAAATCGGCGGTGGAAACTGTCGGATCGTTCTCAAATGACAGGAT
Organism: Fuerstiella sp.; assembly: GCA_022843805.1. Classification (GTDB taxonomy): domain Bacteria; phylum Planctomycetota; class Planctomycetia; order Planctomycetales; family Planctomycetaceae; genus F1-80-MAGs062. The sequence goes on along the minus strand of JALHMY010000136.1, from coordinate 16,705 downwards.
TCGTCCGGTCTGCTCAGCCACAAACAGGCGACTGGAACCCGGCAGATTGCAGAGATCCAGCGGATCCTTGAATTTCAGTTCTGGAAACGCCAGTTCCACTCGATACGGCGGCGGAGGATCGGGCGATCCTGCGATCCTGGAAGTGGACCATGGCTGCCGTTTTGGGATCGTCAGGCTGTTCGATTCGACAGCTGCTGTATTCGCGGGCTTCAGCGAAGCCGCCGGATCCGCTGCCTTCAGTTGACTCCGGTTCGCCGGAGAAATTGAAAACAGACAGAGCACGATCAATGGAATGAGCCGCATTCCCGGACATTTCAGGCCTGCCCCGGAATTCAGTACTCGGTTAACTCGAGACATACAACCGATTCTCCAACTTGAAGCCGCTCAATCACCAGTCAAATATCTGTCAGGCGAGCGGCAAAATTGTATTTACCGGGAGGGCGAGGCTCCTGCCGAGCTTTCCTCGGCTCAGCAGGAGCTTCGCCCTCCCATCTGCCGCGATGATTAGTCTGTTTTCAACTGCCGCTCGTCTTACCAGAGTTACCAGAGTATCAGACCGGCCGAACAATTACAGGCTCTGCCTCCACCGTCGGTCCGGCAATCACTGAATTCGTCAGAGGCGCACAGAAGCCGGGTGCCAGAATTGTGATTTCATCGCCGTCCTGATACTTCCAGGTCCGACTGCTGAAGCTCAGGCGACTCGTACCAAAGAAGTGCAGATGGATGTCGCCGGGCCGTCGATGCTGACCATACTTAAAGTGATGATCTTCCATATTGCGAAGCGAATGACACATGTGCTGTTCGCCGGAATACAGAAGTCCGCTGTCATAAATCACATCACTGCCGCGCCGCACCTGACACTGCAGCTGAACTTCGTCAAACTTATCTGTGACCTGAAGGGAAGGCCCCACCGCACACGTTCGCAGTTTTGATGGAGCCAGATACAGATAATTGATTTTCTCTGTCGCATGGTCGGACCATTCGTTACCCAGCAGAAATCCAATTCGCCTCGGCTGACCCTGATCATCGATCAGGTAACAGCCAACAATTTCCGGCTCTTCACCACCATCCAGAGCATAAGCCGGAAGTTCCAGCTCGCCGCGCTGTCCACGCAGAATCGTTCCGTTCCCCTTGTAGAACCACTCGGGCGATGTTCCTCGATCGCCTGCCGCCGGTCGGCCGCCTTCGATTCCCATCGCGAACATACGAGCGGAATCCGTCTGAGGCTCGGTTGCCTGCTTTCCGCCATGCATTTCATCACGCGACTTTACGCTTCCCAGATGAGTCAGTCCGGTGCCTGTGATATGCAATCGGGATGGTTCAGGATGATCAATGGGAGCCAGCAGAAAAGGAGCGGCCGAACCAGGTGACGTATTCAGCAGTTCTGAATAAGAATAATGTGGTCCCTTAGCGGCGTTTGCCAGCCCTTCAACCAGCGACTGAAGTGAAGATTCCTGCCGGATGGCCTGACGAACCAGCTGAAAGACGGTCCGACATCCCGAATCCGCGGATGTCAGGTCAATCACCTCTTCTCCGTCCACCAGTCCAACTCGTCGATCATCGGACAACAACTGCATCTGCACAAGCTGCATGGAAATTCGTCTTTTAAAGCGGACCAGTCCGGATAGAAATATTGGTCGAAAGATTGTCTACGCCATGATCTGCTGTACCACTCGACCTTCAACATCAGTTAAGCGGAATTCACGACCTCCGTAAAGATACGTCAGACGCTCATGATCAATCCCCAGCAGATGCAAAATGGTGGCATGCAGATCATGCACATGCACTTTGTCCTGAGCCGCATAGAACCCAAAGTCATCTGATTCACCAAAACTGAATCCGGCTTTTACTCCGCCGCCAGCCATCCACCAGGTGAAAGCGTGCGGATTATGGTCCCGACCATTTTTCCCCTGAGCGGTCGGAGTACGCCCGAATTCCGCCCCCCAGATCAGCAGTGTGTCCTGAAGAAGTCCTCGCTGCTTCAGATCCTGCAGAAGACCGGCGATGGGTTTATCCACCTGGGCCGCCAGTTCGGTATGTTTCTCTTTGAGTTCTGAATGCTGATCCCAGTATGCATGCGACACCTGCACAAAACGCACGCCGGATTCTGAGAGCCGCCGCGCGAGCAGACACTGGGTCCCAAAGTTACTGGTTGGTTCCTGATCAATTCCGTAGAGCGATTTGACGGATTCCGACTCCTTCGACAGATCAAAAATCTCGGGAGCCTCGGTCTGCATTCGAAAAGCCAGCTCAAACGATTCGATTCGAGCATTCAGTTCGGCGTCGGCAACCGGGATTCCGGCTGATTTCTTTTCCGCCGCTCGCAGTGAATCGCCCGCCGAATACCCGTCCGCTGAACTGCGTTTGATCCGTTCAAGATCACGCATCAGTTCCAGTTGTTTCGACTGCAGCTCCGCCGACACATCGGCATTGGTGATATTCTGAATTGCAGCCGGTTTGCCTTTGTCTTTGTTTTTCCCTGATGAACCAATGCGAGTAGCCTGGTGAACAGGAGGAAGAAAGGCCGATCCGAAATTCCGCACTCCGCCATGCCCGAGCGTCGGATTGATGGTCACAAAGCCTGGCAAACTGTCGTTTTCTGTTCCGAGGCCATAGCTGATCCATGCACCCATGCTGGGACGCACAAACGTATCAGACCCGGTGTGAATCTTCAGCAGAGCTCCGCCGTGCGCTTCATTCGAACCATGAATGGACTTCAGATACGTGATATCGTCCGACATTCTGCCAACATTCGGAAACAGGTCACTGACCCATGCTCCGCAATCTCCGTACTGACGAAACCGCCATGGACTTCGCAGCAGATTGCCGGTCTGAGCAAACTGAATGCGAGGTTTGGCAAAGGGCAGGGGCTGTCCGTGATACTCGGACAACATCGGCTTGTAGTCGAAGGTATCAACATGAGATGGTCCTCCGTGCATAAACAGGAAGATCACTCGTTTCGCCCGAGCCGCGAAATGCGGTGCAACTGCTGCAAGCGGATTCGGCACGCTGGCTGCCTCACCAGCAGAACTGCCCGAGTCAGAAACAGAACCAGCCCAGGCACTGGATCGAGACAAAATGTCAGTCAGCGCGAGTGCCCCAAAGCCTGCTCCACAATTTTGAAGCAACGTTCTTCGATCAATAAAATCGTGCATCGTTCTTCCCCACGTTCAACCGGCAATTTCTTCCTGACCTGTAATCTCTTCCTGAATCCGTTTCACTACTCGACGTTTCCGTGCTCGGCGACTATTGCTCCGTCAACATAAAGAGTTCTGGTTGGAGGTAGTGGATCTTGCTAAAGATCCCCTGGCTGCAGGACCTTTAGCAAGGTCCACTACCCGAAATTCAAGCTTCACAAAGCACTATTCAGTCAACTTCAGCTCACTCAATACATGTCAGTCCACATAGACAAATTCGTTTCCTGCAATCAGAGTTCGGCACAAAGCGGCCCATGTCTGCACAAGTCGCTCCTGCGGATTCTCCACGGACAACAGTGTCTGCTCCGCCTCCCGCAAAAAATCGACAGAACGCTGCAGTTCATCGGATGTCGGCGTTCGAGCATACAATCGCTCAAATGCAAGGGAAATACGACTTTCCGTTTGCCGATTTCCCCAGTTTTCTGTCTCCGCATTCTCCGGAGCATTCGTGACATCCGCTTCGGCCGACGACGATTCGGTACTTTCCGCAGACGCATGTTTCAGCAGAAGCTCGGCCAGCTTTCTCGCCTGTTCATGGACCATGGAACTATTCAAAAGAAACAACGCCTGGTGTGGCACAGTCGTCACGGGTCGCTGTTCAATGTGGTTTGCTGTTTCCACATAGTCGAACGTTGAAAACATTTCGTACAGGGCACTGCGATTGATGGGCAAATAAATCGCTCGACGATTGCCGTCCGTATTCTCGGAAATATTGCCCATCGTCAGATCCAGGGAGTTCCCCACTGTCAGCACGGCATCTCGTATCAGTTCCGCTTCAAGACGACGACGATTCTGCCGCCATAACAGGCGGTTTTCCGGATCCGTCTGTTCATACTCGATCAGTGTCCGACTGCTCATCTGCCAGGCCGAAGACAGCATGATCGTTCGGTGCATATCCTTGAGCGACCAGTTGCGTCGAACAAGCTCTTTTGCCAGCCAGTCCAGAAGCTCGGGATGAGATGGTCGATCGGCCTGCAGACCCCAGTTGGACGGACTGCGCATCAGCGGCTTTCCAAAATGCCACATCCAGAGTCGATTCGCCATCACTCGAGTGGTGAGAGGGTTTTGCGGAGAGACCAGCCAGTTCGCAAGTTCCATTCGGCCGCTGACCGTGGGTGGAATCGCCGGGGCTGTGGCAACGCTGGTCAGAATGACGGGCATACCCCGCGGAATTTTTTCCGGACCCGGCGCAAGATGGTTTCCGCGAACATGAACCGGAAGATCCTGCGGATCTGCTTCCGTTGCCGCCATCACCGAGTCAAACTCGGGCATCTCCTTTTCCAGCTTTTCAAGTTCAGCCTTTTTCTGTTTCAGAAGCTCAGCCTGAGATTCTTCCTTCAGACCGGCAACTTCCGCCTTTGCCGCGTCAATCTTCTTCTGATGCTCTTCGCGACGAGCCGCCATTTCCTTCGAGGGCAGGGGACGCTCCATCCATTTGGAAACAAACGCCCGATCCGCCATCGTTTTCGTGCTGTAAAAAATTCCGGCCAGTGAATAATAATCCTTTGCACTGACGGGATCGAACTTGTGATCATGGCATCGAGCACAGCCAACGGTCAGCCCCAGCATGGTGCGGCTGACCGTATCGATCTGCTCATCCACGATATCAATCATCATCTTGTCCTTGTCCTGCTCAGCCAGCATCTTGGGGCCAATCACCAGCATGCCCGTTGCTGTCACCAGATCGCCAGCCTTCTGTTCATCTTCCGGTGGGGTCAGCAGATCACCGGCGATCTGCTGAATGATGAACTGATCGAGGGGCAGGTCCTGATTCAGCATGCGAACCACCCAGTCACGGTAACGCCAGGCATTGGGCAATTTGTGATTCTCATCAGCTCCGTTCGTATCAGCGTACCTCACCAGATCCAGCCAGTGTCTGCCCCAGCGTTCTCCATAATGAGGTGAATCCAGCAGGCGATCGATCACTCTTGCAAAACTGTCGGGCGATTCATCAGCCAGGAATGCCTCAACTTCTTCCACCGTGGGTGCCAGGCCAGTCAGATCAAAAGTTGCGCGGCGAATCAGCGTCCGACGGTCGGCTTGCGGAGCAGGCTGAAAACCATGCTGCTGAAGTCGCTCCAGCACGAATGCGTCAATGGGCGACTGAATCCATTCTGAATTTTTCGGTACGGGCACCGGAGGATCTGCGACAGGCTGAAATGCCCAGTGGCCACGAGCCGCTTCCCAGTCAACAGGCCTGAGCTTTCCCTGCCGCACTTCATCACGAGGATCCACGGCTCCGTTTTTGATCCACAACTCGAAGTCTGCAATGACCTGTTCGGGCAGTTTTTCTTCCGGAGGCATTTCAAGGGATTCATGCCGCATCGCCTGCAGCAGCAGACTTTCCTCCGGTTTTCCGGGAATCACGGACGGACCCGTGTCACCGCCTTTGCGGATGGCTTCGCGACTGTCGAGCTGCAGACCACCTCGCAGGATCTTCGAATCTGCTGCGTGACACTGATAGCATTTTGCCACCAGTACCGGCCGGATCTTTTCTTCAAAAAATGCAACATCTGCAGCCGACGATTCATCAGCAAAGGCAGGGCACTGCATCAGACACAAGGTCATCAGAGCAAAGAGCGGTAACCAGACAATTTTTTTTTGCATGACAGAACTCGAAACAATCGGCTCGATGTGAGCACTCTTCCAGAGGCGGACGAATGTCCAGATAATTCTACCCGTTCCACTTCCCGCCACAATCGGGATTACCTGCATCAGTTCATCATTGAAAAAAAATGTCAACACAGCCGACGATAAAGATGCAGCCAACCTCCATAAAAAGGGAATGGTGAACAAAGTCCCCCGATGATACACGCGAAAGCATGCATCGGCGGAGAGTCGGCAGAATTTCGGACCGTATTACTCATCACATTACTCATGACGCTTGAAGCAGGGTTGCGACTGCGTCACAATCGCTCCGCTGCAGGGCCGATGCTGAACAAGTGAAAACGAAACCAGAATCAAGGACAGATCAGTCCCACTGAGATGCAATTTTCCCTGAACAGCGCCACCAAGTCCCCGCAATGACGACGCCTGCCTTCAGGAACCTGTTATGTCAACTGCGCCAGGTAGTCGGACCGACGATTCCCCGTATCAGCCGCCTGCCTTTACGGATGCCACTCCTGACACAGCCTTTCCGGAAGCCCGACCGGAAACAAGCCGAGTTCGCTTTGCGGTGCTGGGTGTACTCTGCCTTCTTTCCGGCATTCTTTACCTCGACCGGATCTGTATCTCGGCTGCACTGACTTCCATACAGACCGATTTGTCCATTTCCAATACTCAGACCAGTTACGTTCTGATGGCGTTTACCCTGGCGTATGGTCTGTTCGAAATTCCAACGGGACGATGGGGCGATCAGCTGGGTGCACGTCGCGTGCTGACTCGGATTTCACTGTGGTGGTCCGCATTCACCGCGCTGACAGGCGCCACGACCGGTCTTGGAAGTCTGCTCATTGTGCGATTCCTGTTTGGTGCGGGAGAAGCCGGCGCATTTCCAAATGTTGCCCGAGTGATGTCTCGCTGGTTTCCGGATTCAGAACGCGGACGTGCCCAGGGAATTCTGCTGGCAGCTTCTCAGATCGGAGGAGCGATGGCCCCGTTTCTGGCGGCTGTGCTGATTCAGAACATTGGATGGCGAATGACGTTCGTTGCCTTCGGCAGCGTGGGGGCGGTCTGGGCGGCCGGTTTTTACTGGTGGTTTCGAGATGATCCGTCCGAACATCCCCAGGTCAGCGCTGAAGAAGCCCGCCATATTGGAAACGCCCACTCAGCTGGCGCTGTTCATGCAGACATTCCCTGGGCGCTCGTTCTAAGAAATCCCAGCATCTGGTTTCTCAGCCTGATCATGGCCTGCGGATCTTTTAACAGTTATATCTACTTTTCATGGTTCCCCAAATATCTGAAAGCCGGTCGAGATGTTCCTGAGCTGACTGCCGGGCAGATGTCATCCGTCGTTCTGGCATTTGCAGCGGTTGGAACCTACTTCGGCGGCTTCATCATGGACCGTTTCGTCGTGGGAGGCGGAATCTTTCGCCGACGGCTTGTTGGCGCAACATCATTCTTCACCGCGTCCGCTATGCTGGGCTGTGCACTGGCATCGGCCGATGCATGGCAGGCAGCCTGCTTTGCCGGACTCTCATGTTTTGCAGCACAGGCAACTCAGCCGCTCTGGTGGTCCAGTGCAATTGGAATCAGCGGTCGCCATGTGGGTGCGCTGTTCGGCCTGATGAACTCCGTGGGAGTTTTCGGTGCGATGAGCTCACAGTATCTGGTTGGCGCCATCGCTGATTATCTGGGAGCAAAAGGGTATACCGGCCGCGCTCAATGGGATCCCATCTTCTTCATTAATATGGGCGTGCTGGTCGTCGCCGGTCTGCTCTGGGCGTGCTTTCTGTTCCGTACCGTCGAACCAGTCGAAGATCCCCTGACTTCATCAGAGTCACCGAGGGATCTGGCCACCTCCTGAGGTTGCTGCTCGAGGACGTCAATCCCCATGGCGGGCTTTGCCAGTAACCGTCGTTTTCTGCTCTCATCTGTACCAGTCAAAATTTTTCTTAATCAAAATCCCCATCAGTCAAAGGTCTTTGGAGTTGTGTATGCCGATTGTCGATGTTCACAGCCATTTCTGGCGATACCCTGATCATTTTCAGGATGATTTTCGATCGCAGGCGCGACGTGCTCGTGCTGGAGTCGAAGTTGATCTCACCGTTCGCTTCGAAGATTACCAGAAGACGTCGGTGCCGGATGTTCGAACCATTGTCTTTGGCGGAAAAGCGAAGCTTAGCGGATTATGGGTCGATGATCGCGACATCCAGCAATATGTGGCTGCTCACCCGGATCAGCTTATCGGTTACCTTTCCCTCGATCCAACTCAGCCTGGCTGGGAACGTGAGCTTCAGGAAGGACATCAGGAACTGGGTCTGCGTGGCATCAAGATCATGCCAATGTATGCCGGATTTCGCCCGGACGACGAACGACTGGATCCTTTGTGGAAATATGCCGGAAAGCATCAGCTTCCGGTTCTGCTGCATACCGGTACCACGTTCATTTCCCAGGCACCCATTGAATGTACTCTGCCACGCCATCTGGATCCGGTTGCCACTCGTTTCCCGGATGTCAAAATGATCCTCGCTCACCTCGGCCATCCCTGGGAAGGTGAATGCATCGCTGTGATTCGTAAACATCCGAATTTGTATTCCGATATTTCCGCACTGCATTATCGACCATTTCAGCTGTATCACAGCCTGATGCTCGTACAGGAATATGGCGTGTGGGACAAAGTCCTGTTCGGCACCGACTATCCGTTTACAACGGTTCAGGCCACTCTGGATGGAGTTCGGGGACTGAACGGTATGCTGGAAGGAACCGCTCTTCCACGACTGAATGAACAGGCGATCGAAAAAATGATTTACCGCGACAGTCTGCCACTGCTTGGCCTTGCCTGAAGGAAAGAAAACCATGAGAACCTATTGCCTGTTGCTCTTTGCGATCCTGCTTCCAATCACTTCCACTGCACGCGGTCAGACAGCAGCTCTGCCACAACAGCTGGCACCCCTGGCTGCGGCCACCTTCTCGCCAGCGTCGGCTGAAAATGTTCAATACGAGTGGGTACAGGTCACGGCGAAAGCCCAGTTTGCTCCTCGCGACGGAGCTGGTGCACTGACGTTTAAGGATCGACTGTGGTTTCTGGGCGGATGGAACCCCGGCGATAAAAAGAACTTCCCGAGGATCTGCAATAACGAAGTCTGGAGCTCGGCTGACGGAAGCTCATGGACTCTGGAAAAGCCCAACACTTTTCTGGATCAGTCCTTTGATCCGACCAGCGACTGGGAAGGTCGCCACACGGCAGGTTACGCAGTGCTGAACGACAAAATGTGGATCATCGGCGGCGATGTGAATCAGAAGCATTATCACAACGATGTCTGGTCTTCATCCGATGGCCGCAAGTGGACTCTGGTGAATAAAGACCGTCCTGTTCCCTGGGGCCCGCGAGCACTTCATTACACGGTTGCTCATCAGGGAAAACTCTGGGTTATTGGAGGACAAACAGTACCTCCGCTCGCACCGGAAAAAGAAGTGTTCTACCGCGACGTCTGGAACTCAGAGAATGGCGCTGACTGGACGAAAGTCGAAATTGTCGAGCCCGCATGGCCTCAGCGAGGAATGATCGGCGGCAGCGCCGTCTTTCAGGGTCGTATCTGGATCCTCGGCGGAGGAACTTACGATACCGCGCTGCAGCCTCAGCGGAAGTTCTTTAATGACGTCTGGAGTTCTGAGGACGGAGCTCACTGGAAGCAGCACACGGCAGCAGCCCCCTGGTTTCCCCGCCAGTACCATGACGTCGCTGTCTGGGATAATCGACTCTGGGTTCTGGAAGGTTACAACGGCACTGGCGGAAATCGAAAGGATGTCTGGCACTCGGCGGACGGCGAACACTGGGAAGAAGTTCCCAACACTCCGTGGGCTCCCAGACATGCAGCCAGTGTGTTCGTCCACGATGACAGCCTGTGGATGGTCGCTGGCAACAACATGACGTCCGATGTCTGGCGTTTGAATCGCAAAACAAAACCCTGATTCCGATGACATGCCTGTTGTTGGAATGAGCCTGCCGAACGCCGACGTTTGCAGAAACTCCGCCTGGCGCAAAGGCGAGGTAAACCCACGAGGCAAGCTCGTGGGCGAGCAATCACGTCCCCCAGCCCCCACGAGCTCGCCTCGTGGGCTCGCAGGGCCTCTGCCTGAACAAACGCTTCAGCGAACCCGACTGGGGCAGGGCAGTGTGCGGCAAATTGTGCACCTGTTCGGCTGAAACAGCTCTCTCCCTCTCCAGGCAACGCAACTCTGGGATATCTGGGAAGTCTGCGAGACCCTAATTTGCTCGACTCAAACATTCGTCTTGAGTCATATTGCACCTTTCTGCAATGCTACGAGGCCTTTCCCGGTAATACTCCAAGTCAGAGCCTGATCATGCCATTGAAGCACTCCAAAACGCAGCAACGCTGTTGCCACTGGCGATCTCGACTGCTTCGAGGAACGCTGTGGGTTCTGGCCGCATGCTGCAGTGTCGGGCTCACAAATTTCTGCCTGGCTCGCCCTGTGCAACTGGTGCAGGAGCAGGAGCCTGAGTCGGATTTGCAGGAAACTACGGTTGCCGATGTACGGATTGAAGGCAACGACACCATACCTGAGTCAGTCATTCTTCAGAAAATTCAGACTCAGCCCAATCGTGCTCTGACGGAAAGACAGATTCGTGAAGACAAACGATCTCTCATGGGCACTCGATGGTTCTTCAGCGTCTCGGAACGAATCGAAGAAACACCGCAGGGTCGCGTGCTGATCTTCAAGGTTCACGAACGTCCGATCGTGCAGCGAGTGGCCTTTATTGGCAACAAGAAGGTCAAAACCAAATATCTTGAGGCATGGACCGGCCTGAAAGCCGGGAGCCCCTTTGACCATGTGGCGAACCGGGAAGCCGTGCATCGCATCGAGCAGGAATACAAAGAGAAGGGTCACTTTTTCGTTAAGGTGACACTGGAAAAAGGCGGAAACCCGGGCGAACGCGAAGTGGTCTTCCGTATTGACGAGGGTCCAAAAGTTCGAGTTCAGCACCGAACGTTTGAGGGCAACTCGTTCTGGGGTAACGGAGACCTGAAGAAGAATCTGGCGTCCAAGGAAGCGTTACTGGGCGAACTGCCCTGGTTTGATGGCTTCGGCGGATTTTATCGACCGGAGACTCTGAATCAGGACGTTGAATCGCTGAAACAGTTTTATCGAAGCGTTGGGTTCTTTGATATTGAGCTCACTGGCGAACCGCGATTCTCTCCCGACCGGGCGTCCGTTGACCTGCATTTCACCGTATCGGAAGGTGTGCGTTACAAAGTTCGTGACATTCGGTTTCAGGGCAATCAGATCGTTAGTACCCAGCAACTGGAATCCGATTCGAAATTGTTACCTGGCCAGCACTTCAATGCTCATCCCCTTGGCAAGGATGTGCAGCGCATGCTGAAATACTATGGTGATATGGGTCACTATTTCGCATCCGTTAACCCAGTCCCTCAATTCACCGAAACACCCGGAATTGTTGATCTGGTCTTTGAAGTCGACGAAGACCGTCCGCGTTATATTCGTAATGTGGAAGTCGGCTACGACGGCGATTACCCTCACACGAAACAAACGGTTGTTCTTGACCGCCTTCAGCTCGGACCTGGCGATCTTGCGAATCCCGCAATGATTCGCCGCAGCCGATCCCGCCTGAACGGCAGCGGATTGTTTGAACCGGGCATTCAGTTTGATGTCACTCCGGTTGACCCGGAGAATATGTCATTTGCTTCGAACACCAGGACCTTTCGAGGACAGAACTCCGGGGCACCTGCTGGAAGCCAGGAATCGTGGACAGACCGCTTTGCCAACTACACTCAGTGGTCTGCAGAAATGTCGGTCATCGGCTCAAATCCGTGGCAGAAGGAAGTCACTGGCCAGTCAGCTCAACCCAGTCAGCAACCGACAACGATCGATGATCAAAAATCCGATCAAACAGGAAGCACGGATTCATCAATGTCGGCCCTGGCACCTTCGTCACGATCACACACACTCAACGATCGGGGTCATCTTCAGCCAACTGCCGCTCGAAGCTCCATCCCCGTCAGTTCACATGCCAGCATACCGAGTAATCCCGGAGGACACTCGGGATTACTCGCATCTTCCGGAAGCCGGACCGGCGGATCGATCGCCCTCGCCGGATATTCAACGGGATATCAAAGTGTGTCGGGTGCGTCCCATCTTCGCGGCAATCCCGATAACACTGCAAATGTGCTCAGTCATTTAAGTGACCAAACAGTGGTTGCGTCCGACGACCACAGACAACGTCCGGGAATTGCTGGCTCAGAAGTTGTTGGATTCCGTGCAGCGGAACCACACAATTTGTTTGACATCGATGCGTCTGAGTTTCTTGCTCCCACGCAGACGGACCCCGACGCACCAATCATTCGAGCACAAAGTCCTTCGGATCCGATCTATGGTGCACAGCCTCGCCCGACTGATCCGGTTCTCGAAGGCAGTCCTTATCGCAATCAGTTTCAGTCCATCCCACCTGGCTGGGTGGATCTCAACGTACGAGCTGCTGAGGGTCGAACCGGCCGTCTGATGGCGGGTGCGGGAGTCAACAGCGACGCCGGCCTGGTGGGCTCATTCGTCTGGGATGAAAGTAACTTCGACCTGTTTCGACCGCCTCAGACGTTTGCAGACGTAATCGAAGGTCGCGCATGGCGCGGTGGCGGGCAGAGGTTCCGACTTGAAGCGGCCCCAGGTAACAATGTCAGCCGCTATGCGATCAGCTGGGTGGACCCTTATTTTCTGTACAGTGATTACAGCCTGTCGCTGAGCGGGTTTTACTTCAATCGATTTTATCCCGACTGGAGTGAAGATCGCGTGGGTGGTCGAATTGGTGTCGGCCGACAGCTGACACCTGAATGGTCTGTCAATGCGGCACTACGGCTGGAAGAAGTGGAAATGAAGAATCCACGGACTCCCACTCCGCCCGTGGCCCAGAAAGACCTGGGCACAAACTTTCTGTCGACCGTTCGTCTTTCAGCAACTCACGATACCCGCGACATGTCCATCATGCCAGGCGAAGGACACTTCCTGGATGTGGGCTGGGAACAGGCATTCAACGAATATACCTACCCGCGAATTGAAGGCGAATTTCGACAGTATTTTACTGTTCGAAGTCGTCCTGACGGCTCCGGACGTCATGTGATCACGCTGGCCGGAAACCTGGGCTGGAGCGGTGATGACACTCCGGTCTTTGAACGATACTTTGCGGGCGGCTTCCAGTCATTTCGAGGATTCTCATTCCGTGGTGTGAGTCCCCGAACTGACGGGTTTGCCACCGGCGGTACTTTCCAGATGCTTGGCACTCTTGAATATCGTCTGCCAGTCACGGCGGATGACATGATCAATGTCGTGGCCTTCACGGACTTCGGTACGGTAGAAGAAGAAGTCTCCCTGGATCATTTTCGTGCGACCGCCGGTTTTGGACTTCGAGTTGTGGTGCCTGCAATGGGTCCGGTCCCGCTGGCATTCGACTTCGCTTTCCCAATCGCTTCCGAAGTTTTCGACGACGAACGAATCTTCAGCTTCTATGTGGGCATCAACCGATAGCCGCCATTCGACAGCCAGTTGCCTGTCCCGGGATTGTATGAATGCCCATGATTGCTGAGGGCCTCGTGACGAGTGTCGATGCTGAAGGCCGTATCAATCTGGCTCCCATGGGACCGATTGTCTTCGGCGATTTTGAATCGCTGCTGCTTCGTCCCTTTCAGCCATCGGCGACGTTCTCCAACCTGTCACAGACACGCCATGGAGTGTTCCATGTTGTCGATCAGGTGGACGTCATTGTCCGTATCGTCCTCGGTACTCTGACAACGCTGCCGGAGATGGAACCGGCGCATGTCGTGCCAGGACATGTGCTGAAAGACTGCTGCCGCTGGTTCGAATTTCAGGTTGAGTCAGTTGATGCGACGGAAGCCCGTTCACAAATGGCGGCTCGTATCGTTCACCGAGGCGAACGACGCCCTTTCTTTGGGTTCAATCGAGCCCGCCACGCTCTGCTGGAAGCCGCCATCATTGCCACTCGAACCCATCTGATGGAATGGCCGGACATCTCCAGCGCATTTCAGTTCCTGGAACCTGCCGTCAAAAAAACGGGCGGACAGACCGAGCTGGATCTGTTTCAGTTACTGTACAATTTTGTGCAGAAACGTAAAAATCCGGACGTATGAACAACCATGAAACCGTTGATGTAATCACAGGCGCTCGCCTGCATTTTGGATTGCTGTGTGGCACGGCTGAAACCGGATGGCAGTTCGGCGGCGTCGGTCTGATGGTAAACAACCCGGGCTGGCACATTCGCCTTCGAAGCAATCCCTCTGACAGCTCGGCGGTGCCGCTCCAGGCCGCCTCGCGCCAGGCCAAAGCACTCCCTGCGACGACAGTCCCGGAGTCGATTCCGGCAGACGCAGTGACGAGGGACGAGGTCGCTCAAAAAGTGCAGGAGATACTCAGTCACCTGCAGCCTCATCTGAAGGCGCCAGTCGACAGCAAAGCCATTCAAATTCTGCAGACATGTCCTGCTCACGCCGGATTCGGTGCAGGAACACAGCTGGCCCTGGCAATCGCATCAGCCATTAAAGTTCAGCAGGACGCCCGACCGTCCGGCGGAACGCCGCTTTCGTCCGGGCTGTCGCAGCTTGCCGGAATTCTGGGCAGGGCATCCCGATCCGCAATCGGAACGGAAGGATTCGCCAGGGGCGGTTTTCTCGTCGATCACGGTCTTCCACAGGCAGGTCAGTCGGTTCGTCGTATTCAGCGTCTGGACGTGCCGGACAGCTGGAGGTTTCTGCTGGTTCGGCCCGGTGATTCAACAGGCCTGTCCGGCAGTTCAGAAAAGGAATATTTTGATCGACGATGTACGATGCCGACTGAACTGGTAACGGAACTGGTGAATCTGATCGAAGAGCAGCTGGTGCCCGCTCTGCAGCAGGCCAGCTTTCACAGGTTTGCCGAATCGCTGGGAACTTACGGACAATTGACCGGACAGTTCTACTCACCTGCACAGGGCGATGTCTTTTCAAGCCCCCGGATGAGTGCTCTGGCAAAGTGGCTGGCTTCACGAAAAATTTCCGGTGCCGCTCAGTCATCATGGGGACCCGGTATCTGCATCCCGACTGCGTCCGCAGCCGATGCAACTCAGCTGGTCCGCGACATCACCGCATATCTGAATGATCCAAACGTCAGCCTGATTGTCACGAGCGCAAGAAATTACGGAGCAACGATTCGAACGTCCGCTCCGGAATCCGGTTATCGAACGTTTGGGTAATGGCTCGCCAGTTCGTCGGGCGAATGCCCTCGAAGTGCTGACATAATCAGCCACCAGTTATGCAGCGTCTGCCGTACAACACCGCGAGCCTGCCAGCGTCGAGCAGAAACGGTGAGCCGTCTGTTGATAAGCCCCAGCCGTCCCTTCGTTCTGAGTACACGACTCAGGAATAAGTCTTCCATCAGTCGCAGAACCGGAAATCCACCCACTTCGTCAAATACTGACCTTCGCACGAAAAGTCCCTGATCGCCGTAGATCCAGCCGAGCAGACGAATTCGCATTGCATTCCCGGCCTCCACAAGACGGTACTTAAACTGGCGGTCTTCAATTCGCTGAGTGAACCCGCCGGCAATATGACGAGGAGAACGATTCATCCAGTCGCAGAGCCCGCGGAGCGAATCAGCGTGCAGTCGACAGTCGGCATGGAGAAAAAGAAGCACCTGTCCGTTAGCAATTCGGCCTCCGTAATTCTGCTGCACCGCACGTCCGGTATCCGTTTCCGCGACGACGACGCCTGCGTGCCGACAAACCGTGACGGTATCGTCCGTACTGCCCCCGTCCACCACAATGATTTCGACGGCCCCCGCAGCTCGTGCACTTTCTATGGCTGCAACAATACCCGATGACTCGTTGAGTGCCGGAATAATCACTGACACCTGATCAGCAGTTAGATGAACCTCGTCTGTCAGTTGTCCCGAAGGTCTTATTGTGTTGTTCATAAGGTGGTGCGCAGGCAGAAGAAGATTTTCACCACATGGGGTGGCATATGGTCGTATCCAGGTTTATCCTATAAACAGATTTTCACAAGCCTTCATCCCGGGGATGTCCCCATGCAACTATTTCTGATGATCATAACAATTCCCGTGGTGGGATTGCTGCTCGTCATACTCACCATTCCCCGCGAATGCCGTCAAACGGCCTGTTTAAATTGCCGACGCCTTGACGGAACATGGTCTGATACTCGATTCAAACGTGAAATCCAGGCCTTCGGAGATTATCTCAGCAGCCTGGCCGTCGTCTTTCTGCTGGCTTTCCCAATCACACTGGCTGCGATGTATCTGATTGCCGATCGGCTGATGCCGGTCAGTCAGATTGCTCAGGCGTTTTCCGTCTTCGATCTGAGCGAAAACAACTGGAAGAGTCGACTGGAACCCGTACAAAAATCTCACTTAAAATGGCTCGTCAGTACTGGCCGACACGACTATCAGTCGGGCACGGAATTTCAGCGAGCACTCTGGTATGGCTGGCCCATTATTGCCATCAGTTTCGTCTCACTGTGCGTCTTTGTACTGCTGATATTCCTGGGTTTCGCAAAACCAGCGATCAGGGACTTTGTGACGGGAATACGCGAACGACGCCGTATGTACCTGCGACTGGATGTGCGGCGGATGACCGAGGGTGCCCATGATCCGCTGTCTGCCCCGGCCTCAATAGCTGGCCATTAACCGGGTTGGCCAAAACGTGGCGGTCGAACAGTGCATCCGCACGGTCGGTCGTGCGAATGCTTAATGATGACTCGTACTCGGCGTGAGCCGCAGGGCTCACGAACTAAGTCGCCTGACGTCACCAGACGTGGGGCATAAAACGGTGAGGCTGCTCGAAAAGGCAGTCGAAGCCTACCCGGGCTGGTCCG
>JALHMY010000135.1 GCA_022843805.1 Fuerstiella sp. | reverse complement strand
CGTCGCTCCGCCGACGGGATTGACTGCACGGCCGTCCGGACCTGCCAGCGGAAGCTTTTTGTGGAAACAATCGCTTCCACGGAACTCTGAAACGTCAGTTGATCAGGTACACAATACGGCCACATTCACGACAGCACATGAGATTGCCGGTATTAATTCGGACGGTATCCTGAGTAGTCAGTTTATTGCTGCAGGCGGAACAGCAAAGATCTTCTACAGGAGCGATCGCGCTGGCACCATGAGATTTTCGGAGGCGTCCATAATTTGTAACTTTGTCGCCCCATGGAATTAACTTTTCTGCTTCCGCAACTTTCTGCTGGAGGGCTGCGACTTCGGACTTCAGTCCGGACTCTGCCGCTTCAACCTCGGAGCGTATCTTTTTCAGCTGCTCTTCCTGAGTCTTCAGGACAGTTTCAAGTTCCTTCAGCAGTTTTTGACTTTCTTCAGACGCATCCATTGCGGCGAGTGCTGAATCCTCGAGTCGGGCTTTTTCTGTAACGGCGGCTGCAATTTGTCCTTTGACGATGTCGTATTCTTTATTGGAACTGGCCTGATTGAGGACACCCTGCAGTTTCAGCAGTTCCGCTTCGCGAGTCTTCAGTTTCAGGTTGCCCTCATCAAGTGCCTTGCGTCTGGCCTTGATTTCCAGCTTCTGCTTCTCAATTTCATCCTGACCGGCCTTGAGGATTTTCTCCGCGGCGGCAATTCGGCGAGGTCCCTGACTCAGTGATCTTTCGGCGTCTTCAAGCTGAAGCAGAAGGGCATGCAGCTGTTGAAGTGCAATCGAGAGATCCGATGCCATAAAACCTGTCTCCTCACATGGATGTCGCTGCCGATCTGATTCGCAACCAGTCGGGAACCGAATTCTACGAACCCTGCCATCCGGGCGGAAAGGATGTGCGCCGGTTAACTTCCCGATTTCCTGTTTCTTTTTCTCCGGGAACACTGAAATCTCATCCTGAAATCTCATTCGGACGGACAAACTTCCAGAAACGTGATCTGTAACAACAGCGGAGTCAGTCCGGCTTTCGTCGACCTGACAATCCATCGAAAAGCAGAAAATGCCTGTTTAGCAATCCGACCGTACGAATTGCGCAAAACACCCGGCAATTTTGCCACGCTCCCTGCCTTGCCGCACCCGACCTTCACCCTGGAGAGATGAATGATCGGAAGCAATGCGCGCCTGCCAGTCGTATCCGGCTGGCGAATTCCGCTGACGACTGCACTGAGCTGCAGGAATCCGCATCGTCTCCGAGTTTTCGTAAAAACTGGCGATTATATGCAGCAATTTCCGGGATGGGCGAAAGACGTGTCTGAATGTTCTCTGCCTGATCGGTCAATTTCCTGCCTGTTACCTTCTCGTCGGACCAGGTATCGCTCAGCCGTTGCAATGACTTTTGCAATACACCTAATGCTTTGCACTCTCAGTCCGGCACAGGCAATGACAGAACAACGCGGAGCTCCTTTCCTGCCGCTGTTCACGAATTCCGACGGCTGGACCACTCAACTGGTATCTGCCGGCAGATCTTCGCCTCATGCTGAACCACTTGCTGCGCCAGCCCAGATCGAATATCCGATTGTTCCACCGACAGGTAAGGCGGGTTCACAGTATGTTGCCGAATCAGTCGAATATGGAAATCATTTCCAGAACGATCGATCTCTGACGAAGGAGCAGAAGGTATCACGGTTTCGCAACGGCCCATTTCAGGGTGTTCAGATCTCGGGTGGAACGGTGGGCGGCGGATCGGCAGATGATTACTTCAACATGGATCACTTCATGGCGACCACAAGCGTCGCCATTCCGCTGGGCAGCATGGAAAACGTACTGATGATCAGCCCGAGTTTTCGAGCCGACTACCTTCGGTTCTCCGACAACGTCGATCTCCCGGACGTACTGCAGGAAACCGGCGTTCGCTTTTTCTGGAAGGCTCCGGTTCGTGAAAACGTGTCCAGCATGATTATTGTCACGCCCTCGATTCGCAATGACTTCTCAACCATGGAAGGCGCTTTCCGAGTGTTTGGCCTTGCGATGCTGACATGGGAAACCATTCCGGATGAACTAAGCATTTCTGCAGGATTCATTTACCTCGACCGATCAGATTTTGCAGCCATGCCGGCAGCTGGCCTGACCTGGCGACCAACCGCAGAATGGAAAATGGATCTGCAGTTTCCGCAGCCCCGATTGTCCTATCGCGTCGCTAAAGACGGAGCACGCAGCGAATCATGGGTTTATCTGGCGGGCGGATTCGGCGGGAACACATGGGGAGTTTCACGAACGTCCGGACAAACCGACGAACTCACCGTCAGCGACCTGCGACTGATGGTGGGATACGAAAAGATCGTTGCTAACAATTGCGGCTGGTTTGCTGAAGCGGGCTGGGCGTTTGATCGAAGTATTGAGTACACCAAAGTTCCGCTGACTCAGGACTTTTCCGATGCGCTGCTGATACGAGCAGGCTTGTCTTTCTAAACGGCCCCGTCGCTTACTGAGGTACGCTCGTTCTGCTTATGCGAATCGGCCGTGACCTCTGACATCCGTTCTTTCTCCAGCGAAGCGGTCAGCGCCAACAACTGCTCCTTTGTAATTGTTGCAGTGCGAGTTTTATGCGGTGATGCGCAAATCTTACGCACCAGCTCGGCAACGGAAGCTGCTGTAGCTGCCAGAGTTGCCCACATGAGCAGAGAAGAGTCAACCACCTTTGAGACAAAGGCGATCACCTGAAGAATACTCAGCAGCGACAGCACCACTACGAATACAATTCGCCCGTTGATGTTGTGTTTCTGCTTTCGGTCGGCTGCCTTCGCCAAAGCGTGCTCAACAGACTGAGTTGACACGGTTCGAAACGAGTTCATGTTCTCACGCAGTTTCTCCCGGTCAATTCGAGAATGAGGCGCCGGAAGCGGTTGTTGGCCAACTTCAGAATCGTGCGAGGCGGGACTGGAGGAGACAGGAACACTGCTTCCCGAACTCAACTGAAATCCTCCTGCCATGTATTCCTCGAGAAACGATTTTACCACTTTTGGTTTCTGTTCCGGAGCCTGGCGGTTTCCCGCGTCTTTCCTGCCGGAATTGTTTTGCAATTCACTTGGCAGAGTGACGCCAGCTGATTTGCGACTTCGATTCAGCAGCTCCTCCATGTAACTCTTGACGAAATCGGGCGCTTCATCGTCGCCTTTCACTGCGATGCAGGTTTCATCAACGCCTGGGTCTGCCATCAAAAGCCCGGACGCCCCCTGAAAACTCAGTTCAACACCCGCTTCGGACGTACTCGCAGCGGGAACCGACAGATCCACGAAAACGTCCGGCTCAGAAGGCACAGACTTTTTGGACTGTAAACCGAACAGGCTGGCCAGTTCCTGTCGCAATTCACTGACTGCCGGGAGTACCGCGGCTGTGTCTGAACGCTCGATTTCCCGGCTGCCCTGCCAGTTCGCCGACAATTCATTTATGCGATAATTCTCTTCATCACCTTCATCGCCTCTATCGTTGTCCAGACCCTGCTCCTGCGACTCCTGTCGCCGAGTATCAAAGTGATGGTCAAACTCTGTTTGCTTCTCATCGCGATTCATTGTTGCAGTGATGGCCTGCAGATGATTTCGCAGTTCACGAATCGTGTCTTCACGCGTCTCAAGCTGGCTCCGAAGCTCCTGAATCTCAACACTGAATTTCTCTCGGATCGACGCTTCGATGGACTGATCCTGCATGCTGGATGCTTCCATCGCGGCTGCCAGCGCATCCTCTGCTTCCCTTAGCTGACCACGAAGGTGATTCAGTTCTCGGTCTTTTTGAACCAATTGACTCTCATAGCCGCCCTGCAGTTCAGCAGCATTCTCGCGGTTGCGCTGAAGGTCATCTCTCAGCTGATACACTTCCTGCAGAATGTGTTCCTCCGTAAGCGAACCCTCGTCCGATTTTTGATCAAACGACGTCCCCTCCAGCCTGTAAGCATCCGCAGATTCCTGCGAGCCTGTCTGTTCGGCTGCTTCAATATTACCCCGCACCTCCGCAAACCGTGCCTGCATCTCTCTGAGGGCCGCGACAAGAGAGTCTCGTTCGGACTGAAGCTGATCGCGAGTCTGCGTAATCGACAGAATTTCGGCACGCAGCTGCTCCAGTTCCCTAAACTGCGATTCTCGCTCACTCAGGTCTAACTCCCGCTGGTTCAACAACTCGCGATCCGCATCCAGCTGCAAACGAAACGCATGAAGTGATTCGCTCTCACCTGAAAGCTCGGCGATCCGTTCCTGCAACTCCATATCACGCTGCTTCAACTGCAACGCCATGCCGGACAGTTCTGATTCCATCGCTGTAATGGCTGACTCGCGATCTGAAAGCTGAGCCTCCAATGCTGCCAGTTCACTCTGGCGACGGGAAAGTGATTCGAGGTCCGAAGATGCTGACTCCAGAGGCACTGAGACCTGCGATTCTCGATCACGAAGATCGGACTCACGTTGCGTCAACAACTCCCGGTCCGCTTCCAGCTGCGAACGAAGCGTCTGCAGTGATTCACTTTCACCTGAAAGCTCGGCGATCCGTTCCTGCAACTCCGCATCACGCTGCTTCAACTGCAACGCCATGCAGGACAGTTCCGATTCCATCGCTGTAATGGCTGACTCGCGATCGGAAAGCTGAGCCTCCTGCGCTGCCAGTTCACTCTGATGAACGGACAGCGATTCACGCTCCGAAGACACTGCCTCAAGGGTCGCTGAGATCTGCGAATCACGATCGCGAAGATCGGACTCACGTTGCGTCAACAACTCGCGGTCCGCTTCCAGCTGCAGACGAAGCGTCTGCAGTGATTCACTTTCACCTGAAAGCTCGGCGATCCGTTCCTGCAACTCCGCATCACGCTGCTTCAACTGCAACGCCATGCAGGACAGTTCCGATTCCATCGCTGTAATGGCTGACTCGCGATCGGAAAGCTGAGCCTCCTGCGCTGCCAGTTCACTCTGATGAACGGACAGCGATTCACGCTCCGAAGACACTGCCTCAAGGGTCGCTGAGATCTGCGAATCACGATCGCGAAGATCGGACTCACGTTGCGTCAACAACTCGCGGTCCGCTTCCAGCTGCAGACGAAGCGCATGCAGTGATTCACTTTCACCTGAAAGCTCAGCGATCCGTTCCTGCAGCTCCACATCACGTTGCTTCAACTGCAACGCCATCCCTGACAGTTCTGACTCCATCGCCGTAATGGCTGACTCTCGCTCTGAAAACTGACCCTCTAACGCTGCCAGTTCACTCTGATGACGGGACAGAGATTCGCAGTCCGAAGACACAGCCTCAAGGGTCGCTGAAACCTGCGATTCACGCTCACGAAGATCGGACTCGCGATGCGTCAACAACTCCCGGTCCGCTTCCAATTGCAGACGAAGCGCATGAAGTGATTCGCTTTCGCCAGAAAGCTCGGCATTCCGTTCCTGCAATTCCACATCACGTTGCTTCAACTGCAACGCCATCCCTGACAGTTCTGACTCCATCGCCGTAATGGCTGACTCTCGCTCTGAAAACTGACCCTCTAACGCTGCCAGTTCACTCTGATGCCGGGAAGGTGATTCGCGGTCCGAAGACACAGCCTCAAGGGTCGCTGAAACCTGCGATTTACGCTCACGAAGATCGGACTCGCAATGCGTCAACAACTCGCGATCCGCTTCCAGCCGCAGACGAAGCGCATGCAGTGATTCACTTTCACCTGAAAGCTCGGCGATCCGTTCCTGCAATTCCACATCACGTTGCCTCAACTGCAACGCCATGCCAGACAGGTCTGACTCCATCGCCGTAATGGCTGACTCTCGCTCCGAAAACTGAGCCTCTAACGCGGCCAGTTCACTCTGATGCCGGAAAAGTGATTCACGTTCCGAAGACACAGCCTCAAGGGTCGCTGAAACCTGCGATTCACGCTCACGAAGATCGGACTCGCAATGCGTCAACAACTCGCGATCCGCTTCCAGCTGCAGACGCAGCGCATACAATGATTCACTTTCACCAGAAAATTCGGCACTCTGTCCCTGCAACTCCATATCACGCTGGTTTAGCTGAAGTTGCTGCTTCTGCACGTCGTTCTTAAGAAGCTGGAATTCTTCAAGCTGTCGCGACAAGTCTTCAGTGCGATATTCGAGTTGCTCTTCGCGCGAGGAAAGCAAACTTTCCCTGCGAGCCAGTTCGATTTCTCGTTGCCTGATCCGTACTTCACCTGCCGCGAGTTCATCATGAAGCTTAACGACAGACTCTTCTTTTCGCTTAATGAACAGTTCCCGCGCCAGGAGTGACTCCATCTCAGGAAGGCGACCGGGAGAATTCAGGCTATCGGATCGACTTTCGATTGCTGCAGCAACTGTCGGTTCAGGGGATTCTATGAGATTGCGGACTGCACGCTGTTCGATACGAAAAGTTGCGGGTCCAACCGAAAGCACGTCGTTTGGGAAGAGGTGGCATTCTTTGTTCGAGAGGAGATCGTTGACCCACACATCGCCCTGAACTGGTCGAACCGTTAAAGCATTGTCACGAAATTCCAGAATGCAGTGCTGCTGAGCCACTCCGCTGAACGGTATGCATAAGTCACTGCGAGGGTCGGCTCCACAAGTCACCTGGACTTCGCTCTGAAACTGAAACGACCGTGCTGAATCACTCCAAAGGGGAATGAGAACTGGCATCGAAGTCCCGCAACGGGTGTCAAAGGGTTTGCTGGACAGGACAGGCATCTTGCTCTCCACGTATGTCCAGGGATGCGCAAACTCCTGAGGCGCGTCTGGGACATTCGATGTTTCACTGGCACGGCTGAGCACAGACTGTTCCCGAAAGCCTGACAGGGCCTCCAATGAACCGAGGACTCAACGAGTGTTGATATTTTGCAACTCTGTCTACATAGCTTAAAAAAGGGTACATGGAGCAATCTGCGGACAGCCGCCATGCAAGTCGCAAGTGAAAGATATGCCGAAAATGCCGTTTTCATTGATTCGAACAAATGTAACGGCGTATGGGTCGAGAATTCTTCACATTCCAGGGCTGCACGGGCACTTTTCGGGGCCAGGAAAAAAAAACTGGCTTCCGGTCATTGCACTGCGAAGAATGCTGATGTCTCGCTGTCGACTGATCATTGGTCGTTCAGGTCAGTGCGACCAGTATTTTTGAACGTTTTATGAAAACCGTCAAAGCTGAGTAGCGAGTGTTTGTTTGATTTTGATTTGCGAACTAGTGTTGCCTGCGTCACAGCATACCCGGTTTCAGGACCAGAAACCTTTCATCTAGATTGTCCCACGCGATTCCGGAGGAACGTGAAGGATGAACCCGAAACGACGGAATTTTCATTGTGTTTCGAGTGCCGTTCAGGAATGCTCCGGAGCTCTTTCTCAGGTACTGTTGTCCGAACCGACATTTGCATGGCATCGCCTGCGGAATCTTGTTCTGCATGCTGTCATGGGCGTTGTTGTCTCCCGATCCTTTTGCAAGGGTTCGCGGAGGTCCGCTGGGCTGGGTCAAAACGGTGAATGATTTAATCCTTCACTGCGGCGCGTTTTGTGTTCTTTCAACAATCGTGTTCAGCTTTTCATTTCGGCTGCTGCGAACCATCCCGCTGACGATCATCGTTTCAGTGGTGACATATGCGTTTGCCACGGAATTGCTCCAGAGTGCCGTTCCAGGTCGTACGACGGATCCAGCCGATGCCCTGGCCAATTTTTTTGGCATTCTGACGGGACTTGCGGTTGTTCACGGAAGCATTCTATTTTCTCGCCAGACAATACAGGATTGAGCACGAAGACCGCGGCCGGACCGTTATCCGCACGATGGCGTCGCAGTCACCTGACGGAAGACTTTCTGACTCCGCATCCGCTCCGCCGGTAACTCGTCGTTTCGGTCCAGCCACCAAACTTCGCCACCGAATTTCCAAAAAACAGGAATTCGGACGTGCGAATTGAGCGGTTTTGGCACCTAAGCACGATATTGGTGCACCTTCGCCATCCGCCTTTGCCTTTGCACATTTCGCCCAGCTGTGCATAAAAACGGAATTCGTCAGGTTCGCTACGACCTGAAAGACCCTGATCCTGGCTCAAAATACCAGGATTTCCATACCATTGGACTGAATCTGTTGGTTTTCTATAGCTCTGCACGTCCGATATCCGAGTGGAGGAATTCTGTAAACCTGCGCGGAGTTCCCACAATGTGGCGTCGGACTGATATTCGGGCACGTGTATCACCAGATATCACCTGGTGTTCATTAGACATTCGTTGCTGAGGTTTAGAGATGATGCTGTTGTCTGACCTGCTGGCGTATCTAAAGCGAAATCTACAGTCTGATTCTTCCGGCAAGCGTGTCAGCGTGGGGAGAAAATCTCTTCACCTGGAAGACACTCTGGAGCAGCGTCAGGTACTGACAATCGATCTGAAGTCAGTTCTTTTTGCACCACAGATGGCGGAGCAGATCAATTCCACCACTCAGGTCGAAGAATACGTTGTGTCGTTTGAAAAGGCTCAGACCAACGAAGGCCTGAAGGTTTTGCTGGGTGCCGAATCAGTGACAGCGTCACCTCATCTTGCAAACACTTACATTGTTAAGTTCTCCGGCCCGGTGAATGTCATCAGCACCGCCGAGAAAATGAGCGAGATCCCGGATTTCAGTTTTGTTCATCCGGAACTACCGCAAACGTTCGTGCGACTGGCCGCACCGAACGACGCTCTGTTTGCCGATCAGTGGCATCTGGTCAATACCGGACAGGGTGGTGGTCTGGCGGGCGTGGACGCAAACATTGTGAACGCCTGGGATTCCTATACCGGTCAGGGTGTGACAATCGCCATTGTGGATGACTCGGTTGAACTGACGCACGAAGATCTTGCCCCGAATGTCGGACCCGCCAACTGGCACTTCGACTATCTTGACGGCGATGCAGATCCGTCTCCCGTATCTTCAAATGACAACCATGGAACCTCTGTTGCAGGCGTAGCAGCTGGCAAAGGCAACAACTCCATCGGCATATCCGGCTCAGCGCCGAACGCCCAGATCGCCGGAGTCAGACTAATTGGAGGTCCGCTTACAGATTCGCAGCTGGCCAATGCAGCGGCCCACCTGACGCAGATCGTTGATATATCGAACAACAGCTGGGGCACCAGAGCATTTATCAGCTCTCTGGGCCCTCAACAGGATGCAGCATTCAGAAACGGAGTACTTACCGGTCGAAATGGGCTCGGTGTCGTTTATCTGTTTGCTGCCGGCAACTCGCGTCAGGCTGAGGACAACGTCAACTATCACGGCGAGCAGAAATCCAGGTACACAATTACTGTCGGGGCCATTGGCAATTCGGGTTTGATCGCTCCATATAGTACGCCTGGGGCGAAGATCCTTGTTTCTGCTCCCTCCAACGGTGGCAGTCTTGGCATTACAACCGCCGACCGCACCGGCGACAATGGCTACAACGCAAATGGGACGAACGACGGTGATGCGCTGGCCAACACGAATTATACCAGCACTTTTGGCGGAACATCTTCAGCAACGCCGCTCGTTTCAGGCGTAGTTGCCCTGATGCTTGAAGCTAATCCCAATCTGACATGGCTTGAAGTTCAGGACATTCTTGTTCAGACCTCGCGGCGAGTGAATCCGAACTCTTCTTCATGGTTTGTGAACGGTGCAGGACATCACGTAAGCAATGACTACGGCTTTGGTATGGTCGACGCGCTGGCTGCCGTCAACATGGCCAAAACCTATACGAAAATGAGACCCGAAATCAGTGCGTCGCTGTCAATTTCCGGGTCGAGCGTCGCCATTCCGGATGGAAGCCTGAATGGTGTGACCCAGACTGTCAGCTTTAACGGATCACTGAAGGTGACATCGGCTGAACTGACCTTCAACTCAGCCCATGCTCGTCGAGGTGATCTGCAGGTGACCCTTGTATCGCCGTCAGGAACGCGATCTATACTTGCTGAATCCAGAACGCGGGACTTTGGAGCAAACTACAATAACTGGACCTTTACTTCGGTTCAGTTCTGGGATGAACTGGCCGCAGGTGACTGGAAAGTGGAAGTGCAGGACCTGCGATCCGGAATCACAGGAACTCTGGACTCCTTTACCCTGAAGCTCTACGGTACAGATCCTGACATCCCTGTGCCTTCACAGCCTCGGATTGTTTCGCCGATCGCCGGCCCGACGGCCAACGTTACTCCAACGTACGAGTGGACTTCTTCATCCAATGCCTCTTCTTATGAAATTGAAGTAACTCGCTCCGGCGGTATCGTGGTCTTTTCAGGATCCGGCATCACCGAAACGTCAGTTGTACAGCCCGCCCAGCTTGCAGAGGGCAGCTATTCAGTACGTGTTCGGGCGGTCAATTCGGAAAATGAATTCAGCCCATGGAGTGACTCGGTTGCATTCGATGTGGATGTGCCCGCTCCTGTTCAGCCTACGCTGACAAGGCCGTCCGGCGAAATTGCCACATCCTTCCCAACCTTCCTGTGGCAGGGATCCGACAATGCAGCACTCTACACGCTGCTTGTGCAGAACCTTGATACGAACGAGAGAGCCATATTCAGGACAAATTACCAGGCAACCGCCTATCAGCACTTTGAGCCTTTGCGTGACGGTAATTACCGGGCGCAGGTAATTGCTTATAACAGTGTGGGTGAAAGCAGTCCATGGAGTGATCCTCTGGACTTCAGGGTTGACGCCCCCACTCCGACAGCTCCGCAAATCGTTGCCCCAGCAACAACGACAAACAACATTGATCCTGTCGTACGGTGGAACTACGCGAACGAAGCCTGGAAATATGATCTGTGGATTGATTACCGGAACGCAAACAGATCGCAGTACGTCCGTGACCAGAACATTATTGGCACGACGTCCTACCAGCTGACAAATCTGCCGCAGGGTACGTACAATGCGTGGGTCCGTGCGATTAATGGAAATAATGAAGTTGGCCCGTGGAGCACCGTATACTCGTTTACCGTTGATGTGCTGCCTCCATCCAAACCAGCGATGACCGGTCCCACAGCCGGATCCACCGTAACCACGCTCACGCCGACATTTACATGGTCGACAGCGCAAAGAGCAGTCACCTATGACCTGTGGGTCAACAATGAAACCACTCGACAGGTTCAGATTATTCGCCAGACTGCTGTTGCAGGTACCAGCTTTACACCGTCAGTGAACCTTCCTGAAGGAAGGTACACTGCGTGGGTTCGAGGTACAAACAGTGCTGGTGAAGTTGGACCATGGAGTGACGGTCTGTCTTTCCGACTTGATCAGCCAGCTCCCGCCATGCCCGTCTTCACGGGGCCGCAGTTCAATGCCGCCGGGACTGTGGAATCAGCGACACCAACATTTACCTGGACCGGCGATTCGAATGCTGTTTACTACGAGTTTCAGATCGATGACCTGACGGGAAAGGTGCCAAAACTGATCTATGTGCCACGGCTCACCAATAACAGTTACTCGGTACCGGAAAACCTGAGGCTGAATGAGTGGACCTATCGGGCATGGGTTAGGGCCTTCAACGGTGCCGGAGAAGCAAGTCCATGGAGTGCGGAGTTCCGATTCCGGATCGACGTTCCAAACCCATCCACGCCACAGATCATTGGCCCGGGAGGCACGCTGAAAACCAGAGTGCCAACCTTTGAGTGGGTCCATAACAACGGCTCCGTGAAGTATGAAATTCTGGTGCGTGACCTGGATCGCCAGGAAAACATTGTGCTGAACGTCACTTCGTTCACCATTAACCCGACTGGAACGGTGGCATCCTATGCTCTGCCCGCCAATCTGGCCCTGAAAAATGGCACATACCGTTTCTGGATTCGCGCCTTCAATTCAACGGGAACCGCCAGTGCATGGAGCGCGTCGAGGACATTCGCGATCTCTGTCACAATGAACTCGCTGCCTGAACCAGATGACCAAAATCTGGCCGAACAGACGGCCAGCCCAATTCTGGTCTCATCACGACGCCGTTCTGAATCAGACGGCAACATGGCCGAAAAGGTTTCTGCCGAAACAACTGCTCAGGCAGAGAAGTCAGCAGCCGGTGTAAACACTGTTGCATCTTCAAGTGAAGCAACAACAGAGATTGCCGGTCAGCAGCATAATCATGACGAAACAATCGCTCAGGTTATGGAGATGTTTGCGAATCCTGCTGCGGACTTTACAGCTCAGGACATCCTTCTGGCCGGTCGTGAACGACAGCCGGAGAAGAATCTTCTTAAGTCGCTGTAATCTGAAGTACCCGTAAATCCTGCCGAGTCAGTACTTCCGTCAGGGATTCGTCCCTGACGGAAGACGGCGAACATTTAACTGCGACACTGGCTCCCGCTGAATAGAATGAATCGCTTACCTGCCGGCAGTTTTTGCTGCAGTTCGGCGACAGCTGCTCACCGATTCCAGTCGTTTAATGCATCAAGAGGCAGGTCGCGGCCGGCAAGTAAACGAAACTGAAGCTGCATTTGCCGACGAAACACTGCTTCCGGCTGGATCAGTCGCGCTCCCCGTGTTCTGGCTTCGTCGCAGAACAGAGATTCATGGGGATAGGCAGTCAGGTCCACCACGTGCATCTTTTCGCGAATGATCGAGGGGTTGAGTTCCCCGCGCTGAGTACCACATGCGATTCCGGCATCGGCGATGACCAGTGTATCGGCCCTCACGTCATGAATCCCGTTCCATGGTATGTGTCTGACAGAAACAGCTCTCGCGGCTCCCATTGCCGAGTTATCCGATGGCGACGCAAGGCTCATGGCAGCACCCTTGTCTGAAAAATAACAGGCAGCCGCCTTCGCCAGAGTGCTGTGGCCGCAAACAATTACAGTGCCTTTTCCGGCCCAGTCTCGGTTCCCGTCGTCTCCACCTGCAAGATCCACGGCAGGCAACAGCGTGGCGACTCCGGTCCAGCCCGAGCTCTTTTGCATCAGAACGTCTGCGTATCCTGACCGCGCCAGATCATCAGGAAGCGTTACCAGCTGACTGATATCACCCGTGAATGTCGGATCAACAATCATTCCATTGATCTTCATCACGGCCAGCATCCTGGTGAGTCGAGTCATATCACCTGGTACGAGCGGAAGACAGCGTATAGGCTTTTCCAAGGATCTGAATGCGGCGTTGAGCACTTTCGCCGATGTGTTCTCCGCAGCGCCGACGCCCATAACGCCGAGAAAGTGGGTCTTCCTGTCGATATCATTCCAGTGATAATCTTCCTTAAGCTGAAATACGGTCGGCTGCTGCTCGAATGCCTCCATCCCTTTTTCCAGTGCCGCATACGTCCAGGGAGATCCATAACGCCTGGCCAGTAACGAAAAAGTCAGTCCACTTCGACCAATGCCCAGTCCGACCACAGGAACTTCCCGAGTCTGTGTCACCGCGGCAAGCAAAGGCCAGGCACTGTCAAGATCATCCGTTGGCCACGTAACCTTCACCACATCGGCTCTCGCCTTCCAGCATTGCTCAAAAATTTCATCAATGCTTCCGAGAGGACGATTCAGGCTGGTCCAGGAAATCACTCGCTTCGTTTCCCCAAACCGGGGTATTCGATCCGCGATATCCAGATCCAGTTCCACATAAGCCGGCCCGGCCACGATTGCACTTCGGAGCAACTGAAGCCGCTCATCCTCAGTCCCATCCCACTGTCCTCCGTCTCGGGGGCGTCGGCACGATACAAGTATCGGCTTATCCACCATTCGGATCAGCTCTCCAACATTCGGTTCCTTCAGGAAATGATCCAGACACAATTCAATCAGATCTCCCTGTCGCGAAGCATTCAGCAAATCGGCAGGAGCCAGTGTACGGGAAGCGGGAGTCACTGATATGCAGATCATTGCTGTTTACCTGTCGCAAGTTTTCTTTGAAACCAAAGGACCATCGATTTTCCGCCAATACAACCCAGCACCGACAATATTGGAACCAGCGGTGCCCGCATTCGTCCATCTGTCCAGTAGAACGTATGAATCATGACGAACGCGGCGATCGCAAGCCACATCGGACCCTCAGAATATCTGTCAGACCGGATTACAAACCTTATGCCCGCCACAGCGATACCTATCCAGAGCGTCAAATACCAGATTGCCACGGCAATCGTCACAGGCCAGGGCATTGTGGAATCCGCCGCCATTCGGACACTGCAGAATCTGCTGAGCCTCAGCAAACAGGCCTTCAGGAAAGTCACAGGTTGCCGGGCAATCGTGTCGAACGCCTTTTTGTACATCCAGGCATCATTTCCTGGTTCATCAGAAGGCAAAACTCCAGCCTGTTCACATTCCTTCAGAGTTCTTTGCTGCCATGCATTGAGCGCGTTGCCATCCCATGGTTTTGACCAGTCACCGTTTACGACATCACGATAGTATTCCTCATTGTTCCCCAGCAGCAAAGTGTAGCCGCCATGAGTCGTGGCCGGGATAAACCGCTGGAACTGATTATAGTTTCTCCAGATCCATGGCAGCATCACGAGCGCCAGAAACAGAAGGGGAAGCAATGCAGCACAAATGCCGGAAAAGTATTGTCGGAATGAAGATCGTAACTCGGGCTTTACGGAACGGCGCCCCGTCGCCACTTCGACCAGAAGGAGGACTGTCAGAAGTAAGGCCACAACAAGGCAAACGGGCCGAACAAGAGTTCCAAGGCCAGGAAGGATTCCGGTTATTATGCCCGTCATCCAGAATGTCAGTCTACCACCGGATCTCTGCAATCCCTGGGAACTGCTGCTGAACGCCAAAGCTGCACGGTATTTATAGAACGCACACAGCGAAGCAGTCAGAAGAAGTGCACTCAGCACCTCGGTCATCGGCAGTGCCGTATACCGTATCAGCATCGGATCAGCAGCGGTCAACGCGGCGGCAAAAATCGACCATCGCTGACTCAATCCAGCCATTTCAGCCAGATATTTTGTCAGCAGTACCGTGACAACGCCAACGGCCATATGCAGCATCGCCACCGTACTTTCAGGAGTGCGTGAACCCGTCAATGCGGCGATCAGCAGCGGATAACCCGGAGGCCGATATGCTGTGGGTCGTCCGGTGTATGGACCAGAAAACCCCCTGCCCTCCATCAGCACCTTTGCGTGTGCAATATACCCATCGGCGTCGGAGGACAAGTCTGCAGGTCGCCCAAGAATCACCGCCAGCCGCAGAAGAACGGCAGCCATGACCGTCAGGAAGAAAAATATTCGATGACGATCCATGCCCCATTAAAAAGTCCGGACGCCTGATGTGTGACTGCTGACCATACGGCCAGCGTCTGGCAGGCCAAATCACTCAGAGCGTCCCAAACCAGTCTTTACTGCTGCTGACTTTGAATAATTTTCGAATCAAAATAGTTCGTTCCCATCCCCGCGTCGATCACGATCCCCTGAGAATTAATCCCGGAAGATCGAGGGCTCAGCAGAAATGCGACTGCTGACGCCACCTCCTCGGTAATCACAGCCTGTTTTCGCAGTGTCGCCTTTTCAGCAAACAGAAAACTGTCAACGTAACCTGGTATTCCGGCTGATGCGGAAGTTTTCAGCAGTCCGGGGCATACCGCGTTGAAGCGAATTCGGGAAAAGGCAGAAAATGATTTGGCCAGAAAGCACACAGATGAATCCAGTGCCGCTTTGACGGGGGCCATATATCCATAGTTTTCCGCCGCCATTCGCGTCGTTGAAATCGAAATCGTTACCACACTGCCAGTATCAGGATCCAAAATATCTCTGAAAGCATTCGATACTGCCATCAGAGAATAACAGGAAATGTCAACCGCCTGAAGAAATGCGGCACGCGGCGTCTGATGGAACGGTAACCATCCCTGTGAATAGTCGGCATAGGCAACCGAATGCACGATCCCGTGTAACGCAGGAACAGCCGATCCGACTTCCATTCGAAGCCGATCAATTTCTTCCTGATGTTCCACATCACAGACAAAAATCTGAGATTCCGGGGAGAGCTTTCTGACGGATTGAGCACGGGCTTCTGACCGAACAGACAGCAATACGTTTGCCCCGGCATCCTGCAGCAGTTTTGCCGAATGCCACGCCACACTCTTCCTGTTAGCCACACCCAAAACCAGGATGTTCTTCCCCTGAAGCTGCAGAAAATCCATGCGAAAAATTCTTCCCTTGTTGCTAGCCGGAAAACTAAAGAGATACACCTCTGACGAATCAGCCGTGGATTCGCAGAATGTCTTTAACCACAACACCATGAACGTCCGTCAGTCGCATATCCCGCCCGCTGAAACGCCACGTCAGTGCCTCATGATTAATTCCCAGCATATGCAGCATGGTCGCATGAAGGTCATGGATTTCACATTTATTCTCCACAACTTTGTATCCAAACTCGTCAGTGGCTCCGTACGTCATTCCACCCCGAATTCCACCGCCTGCCATCCAGATGGAGAAGCCATACTGATTGTGATCTCTTCCGTCTTTTCCCTGAGCAAACGGAGTACGCCCAAACTCCCCGGACCACACGACCAGCGTCCGATTGAGGAGACCACGCTGCTTCAGATCCGCCAATAGTCCGGCAATGGGTTTATCAACGGACTTTGCATTCTTTGTGTGGCCGTCGAACAGATTGCTGTGCTGATCCCAGCGATCGCCGTTGCCACCCGGACATGTCAGTTCAATAAATCGCACTCCACGCTCAACCAGTCGCCTTGCGATGAGGCACTGACGACCAAATGTCGTCGTGTTCGGAAAATCGTCAAACATCCCATACATCTGCTGTGTCTCTCGCGTCTCGCCGCTTAAGTCCATCAGGTCAGGAACAGCCATCTGCATACGAGCAGCCAGTTCATAGTTTTCGATGGCAGATTCCACCTGATCATCGCGACCGTAGCGTTCCAGAACGGCCTGATCCAGTCGGCGAATGAGTGCCAGCTTACGTCGCTGCTGTAACTCCGTTGCCTCTCGTCGACCAATGTCGGCTACGGCAGGATCGGAATTCGCAAAAACTGAGGCCTGATAACTGGCGGGAAGGAAGCCGCTGCCAAAGTTGTCGAGGCCTCCTGGAGGAATGAGTCCGCCGTTGAGCACAACAAAATGCGGCAAATCCTGGCACTCCGTGCCGAGCCCATACCCAAACCATGCTCCCATAGAGGGTCTGCCCTGCTGACCATGGCCCGTATGCAGAAAATAATTTGCATTGGTATGTTCCGGGAATCCCGAAACCATCGATCGGACTACGGCCAGTTCGTCAACATGCTGAGCGGTCTCCGGAAACAATTCACTTACGGGAATCCCGCTTTCGCCGTACTGTTTAAACTTCCACGGACTTGCCAGTGTATTTCCCACGTTATTGAACTGCGTAGGTTCTGTTTTTTGCGGGAATGGCTGACCATCATATCGCGAAAGAAGTGGCTTTGGATCGAACGTATCGACCTGAGAAACACCACCATCCATGTAAAGAAAAATCACGCTGGTGGCAGTGGGATCAAAATGTGGCGCCCGAGGATGCAGAACAGATTTCCCTGGTCGGTCGCCCTGATTATCACTGAGAGACGCACCGGAATCTGACATCGCGAGCAGGTGTGCCAGAGCAACACCGCCAAAACCTCCGGCAGTTTGCCGCAACATGTCACGCCGACTGCCTGCGATCGAGCTGATGTGATCGCAGGGTGAAGGATTGCCTACGGATAACACGGATCGAGATTTCATCGATTTCTGTCCCCACACAGCGGATTGGAGCACCAGTATGCGTGAGAGCCCCTGAAAAACCGCAGATCATGATACTCCACGACCCGAAAAACAAAAACGAAGCCCGGCTTCCTTTCAGAAGCCGGGCTTTCAGTATGCGCCAGAGCAGCGACAGTCCCGCACCTATTCAGGGATACTGACGGGCGAACGCTCTTCCTTTTCCTGGCCAAAGATGATTCGCAAACCACCTGAACCACCGCCGGAGCTGCCCGGATTCAAAATGTAGTCAGCATCCAGAGCCTTCTGAATCCTTTCCTTCGCCTGTGCAAGATGTGCGGCCGTGTAAGGATCGTGCCGGTTCGCCGCAGCCGCCTGAGCCGCTTCGATTTTGCTTACGATATCACGCAACTGTTGCGATGAAAGGGCTGAAATTGCTCGGCCAGCAGAATCTGTCCCACTGCCCGGCAGAATCAAACCAATCAGCCGCTCGACGTGTTCTCGCTGAAGATTTCGTCGAAGACTGGAAATCAATGGCTTGCGTGCGGTGTATTCGCCCTCTGCCTTGCCTTCCAGTTCACTCCAGATCGAATTCGTAACGGTTGACAACAGCTCGGGTAACGTCAGCATGTCAACTTCCGCTGGCATACGAAACTCATTGTCGTAGACTCGTTTGAGAGTGGTTGGGTTCATCAGCCCGGTCAGCGCCGACGCCTGAATCCCCATGATTCGGTCATGTACCGGCCATGTCGATTCGGTGAACATCGACGATGCATTGTCGCTCCACTTGTCCAGACCCATGGCGGTTACAAGCTCAGGCGTCAGTCCAAATGCTCCATCACTAAACGCATTTGTCACCACAAACTTCAGAGCCCTTCGCTGCTGATCGGCAGAAACCACTTCAATCGGCTTGCGACCATTCGGGTCACCCTTTTTGTCACGGTTGACGAACGCTCCACCCACCCAGTTCGACATCATGGAGATGGCACGCGTCTGCAGAGACAGCGTGAGTTCATAGCCGTAACGCACTCGATCCCAGCTGTCACCGTCAACAATAAACTTCGACAGCAGTCGCTCTCGATGGTGCTTCGCAAGTCGCATCTGATTTTCCGCGAAATCAGCCGGATCACGGCTGAAGTCATATCGCCGCGCCAGAGGGTCCGGCCCCGATGTGTCTTCATCCGTCGCATAGGCCAGTTCCGGTTCGGCAACTCGAGCCAGAATCGGCTTGGTATCGCCAAAAGTGTATCCGTATTCAATGGCCCACATGTCGTATGGACCAATCCCTGTCATCGAGTAATCGCCCTGTATTTCTCCGGCTTCCAGACAAATATTGGTGCCAATATAGTCCATCACTGAACCAGCAAGCTGCTTCTGCCCCTTAATCTTCGGACTATTGATTTCGGCCAGCGTGTAAAGACTCGACGCCTTGAAGTTGTGACGAAGTCCAAGAGTATGGCCCACTTCATGTGCCACCAGGTGTGCAATCAGCGGCCCCACGAATGACTCAGGCATTCCATCCAGCATCTGTTCCCTGGGTTCTTCCTTTTTGGGCTCTTCTTTCTTCGGCTCGTCCTTCTTCGGCTCTTCTTTCGCTTCGTCCTTCTTATCACCTTCCTGCATCAGGGCGAGCGTCATCTGCATCAGTGCAAGGTCAAAGGAAAGACCATCAGCAGCCATGCACATGCCGTTCAGCTGACTGTTGCGTCCCATGAGTCCGTCAAATTCATTGCGACCCACTGTCCGAGGATCACCGGCTGCCAGAGGGTGACCAGCGTACGGCTGAGCTGATTCCATTGCAATCTGCGCGGCCAGCTGACGACGTTTTGAAGGCTCCGCCAGTCGCAGACGCGGATCCCAGTCAGGATGTTCGGCCAGCCATGCCAGTGTGTCTGGTCCGTATCCTTCCATAGCAATTTTTGGAAGCGACTCGGAAAACTCCTTCTGGTAATGGCGGATCCAGCCATCGGTCAAAATGATATCGGCATCCAGAATCTCACCGGTCAGCGGATGAACTCTGCTCGGTCCAATCGCTGTTCCGACATTGTTGTTCAGCCATCGTACAAAGTTGTAATTCACATCTTCCGGATCTTTATCCATGTGAGCGCCGGAAGCCGCATCCTGATAATACACTTCAATGGCATCCGAAATCCCAACTTTCTCAAAGGCCTTGTTCCAGGCCAGCACGCCTTCTCGAACCCACCGGCGATACCGCACAGGAGTTGTATGCTCGATGTAGAAAACGATCGGCCGCTTTGCCGGACTGACCTGCAGACGCGGATCGGCTTTTTCCAGATTCCAGCGATTGATGTAACGAACTGCAGTCTCCCGATCGTTGTACTTCGCCAGGTCGGTATATGAAGTGGTGAAGAAACCCACACGAGTATCCGCGATTCGTGGCTTGTAGGCGGGATTCTCGGGAATATCGCTGATGGAATAATGCAGAGTCTTAAGCACTCCGTTTCCGGTCGGCACTTCAAACGCAACTTCGATATTGTTTTCAAACGCCTTGGCTACTGAAATCGAATAGACATTGTTACGCACCAGCATCGCGTTCGGGCTTGCGCCCATCCCAAAGAACTGCTGGGCATTCGAGAGCAGCATGGCATCCAGGTCGATCAGCGGACCACCTCCTGGTCCCATCGTGACGATCGGCATGTCCAGAAGCACCCGGTCAGTAAACAAGCGCTTGACAGACGATTCGGCTTCACGATCTCCGGCTGCTCTGACGCCGATATTCGGTTCTATCAAAGCCAGTCGCTTATCGTATTGCCGCCAGTACACATACATATCGCCCTGCTGCAAACCAGCGTACTCTTCCCCACTGGAAATGGTCAGCGCGATAAAATACTTCTTTTGTCCAAAACCCCGTGGCAATTCCGCATAGATTTGCCCATCCTTTGCCCGGGAATACAAAGTGTACATTGGCCGAATGTTGGCCTTTGTTACAACCTTTTCAAATCCTTCCAGGACTTTCGCGTGAGGCGGATACTCCGGCTGTCCGGGAACACCGCCCTCCTGTGCCTGGATCACAGAAGATCCGGCACCGATGATTGACCCCAGCAAAATCGCCGAGGCTGGCCAGCAGAACAATCTTCGAAGCATGTTTGGCCTTTCGAAAACAATATAAAACAAGCGCCCAGGGCAGACAGTGCCGGTGGCAAACAGAATAGTTGCCGCATTTCCTGTCAGACAGACAAATTTCTGCCTGCAATTGTCAGCTTCCGCTCGCCATTCTGACTTAGCCGAACGCAGCAAAAACTCCAATTAAGCAAGTCTACCTGTTTTCCCGAATGTGTGAAGTTCGGTATTTCAGGAAAGTGGCGGCTTGTAGAAAGTCACACGGGACCGCTCGGTGCGACAAAGATAAACGCTTTCCACCCTGCATCTGGAAACTGCTGCGTTAACAGCCCGCTTTCAGCAGTCTGCGACTTTGGAAATCTCAGCGAAACCGGCTGAATCGTTGCCCCTCAATGCCCGCGGTTGCAGAAAACGCGAAGCCAATCGCACCCGCAACCCGCCGTTCACCAGCCCACTCCCAAGCTTGCTTCGCTCGATCGACCTCCCCCAGCTTTGCTGGGAGAGGGGGTTAAAAAAACCTCCCCTCCCGCGCAGCGAAGCGAAGTGGGAGGGGTCGGCCGAAGGCCGGGGGAGGGCTCGCCGCGGATTGCACTCAACGCCGTTCCAACGACACGCCGTTCCTATAACACGCACGTCCCGCCGTTCACCCGGCCCCCTCCCGATCTTGCTATCGCTCGATCGACCTCCCCCAGCTTTGCTGGGAGAAGGGGTTAA
>JALHMY010000134.1 GCA_022843805.1 Fuerstiella sp. | reverse complement strand
TCCAGTGTTTTGTCAGGCATTGAATTTCGGGTAGTGGACCTTGCTAAAGGTCCTGCAGCCAGGGGATCTTTAGCAAGATCCACTACCTCCAACCCGAACGCTTTATCCTGACGCTGGCAACAAACATGGGGGCCTCTTTGTTGTCCAGACGATGTCCGTTTTTTCCAAGCCCGACAGGGGTTTCACAACAAAGCCTGGGGTCGCCGTGAACACGGCGCACCCCAGGAAAACAACAGCAAAATGCGATTGAACCCCAACGGGGTTCCACAACACGATAAACGTTCGATTGCTGCCCTGTGGAACCCTTTCAGGGTTCAGAGCGAAAGAACATCATGAACCTGGGGTGCGCCGCTGCGCGTCGACCCCAGGCTTTGTTGTGAAACCCGTTCCGGGTTGAATCACACTGTTTTCACTTAAAAAAACAAGGGCTGCCATGGCCGCTCAGGTCCCTGGCACTTTGCCATGCAACACCCTCCCACGCCTCGCATTCTTCGTATTATTCCCATACGTCCCATTATTCCTGGAGCCACCCATAAAGGTGCCAAACGATTAAGGTGCCAGGCACCTTGCCTTTCTGGTAAATGTACGGCGTCCGGAAGTGTCTGGAATATCGCTGTAGTGCCTGGCACCCTGACAGCCGTCAGTTTGCTGGTGGGTCCCTGTGCTTTCAACTGTCACGATTGCCCCTAAAAGTTCAGGACAAAATTTCGGCGCGGCTCGTTCCTCGCCACGCCGGTAAAGGGGAAAAGTGGTAATGCAGCAAGCCGTAAAGACACAAGCCGACAGGCTATAAAGTTCTCGCCACTCGAAAACCAATGACGTTGACACGGAGGCCGGGCTGGTCGTTGCCGCGAATCGAGGAACGGCAGACGTCTGCCTCATCGCCCCAGGACCCGCCACGCAACACGCGGCAAGGCCCTTTCGCAGGGCCACTGGGATTCTCCACGGGGCGTTTGCCATATTTGCCAAACCAATCGTGGCACCATTCCCACACGTTGCCGTGCATGTCGTACAGGCCCCATGCATTTGATTCCCTGGTGCCTACCGGCTGCGTCTGTCCACCGCTGTTTTTGTCATACCAGGCGTACTGTTCCAGTTGCTCCTCGCCGTCGCCGAATGAGTACACCGACGTTGTCCCCGCTCGGCACGCATACTCCCATTCTGCTTCTGTCGGCAGTCGGCAGTCAGCCCATTTACAGAACGCCTGAGCATCGTCCCAGCTCACACCAACGACTGGCTGCTCGGGTTGATTGAAACGACGATTGTCCCAATAGGCCGGTTTTTGAACTTTCTCGCCAGCTGAATCCAAAAATTTCAGGTATAGGGCATTTGTTACAGGGTATCGCCCCAGGAGGAAGTCGCGAGAGAGGCGAACCTGATGAACCGGAACTTCTCTGTCACCCCGGGTCATCGTTGACCCCATCATGAATTCGCCAGCTGGGATTCGCACCATCGTGATGTCGGCTAGGCCGTGCTGGATGGCCGATTCGGGTGATGTTGCTATGCCGGATTTTTGTGTGGGAACTTTGACACCCAATTCTGTCAGGACTTCGCCCGCTAACGTCCGTATTGAAGTATCATCTGACTCCAGCAGCGGCAGAACCAGGTCCCTGAGGCCTGTAATCCCGGCTGTCCGACTTCGAATCATCCGCAAGACTGCTGCCAATCGGCCGGGTGGTTTTCCTTCCCTTAATACTTCGACAAAAGCCTTGACAGGGACCCAGGGCGATTCCGCCAGACACGCATCCGCCACACTCGGGTGAACTTCGGCAACACCAGACGCCAGCAGTTCCCGGAAGAAGGCACGGTTGTACGCTTCCCGGGATCGCAGTGAAAGCAGTGCAACTTCCTGCCACCAGCTCCTGGACGCCCTTTTGGCCACATCTTTGGACTTACTGCAGGCCACGGCATAAATGGCCGCCAGGTATTCCTGAAAGCTCAGATGCAGAAAGCTCAGCTGACCGTTCTGCTCACCAGCGAGAATTCCGATTTCATCCTTCATGCGGTTGAGGAAGGTGGTTCCATTCAGCCCAAGTCCGGCCTCCGGTTTTGTTCGCTTCAGGACGGCTTCCGCCTGCTTTGCCAGTTCCGCCATCGGAGCGGCTTCGCGCGACGGTTTGGTGTGCATCCACCATGCAACCCTGCTCAGAACTGTCTCCGCAGATGTCGTGTCGAACGGAGAACTGTTCAGTCCCTGTCGCCAGTGCTCCAACAGCACCGTGACGCATCGCTTGTAGAGTTCAAACCGGTTCTCAGGCAGTTTCTGATCGTCGTGGTACACGATGCACAGGATGGTCAGCATCAGCGGATTACGGCACAGACCGCGAATCTGTTTTGTCTGATAAATCGGTTTTTGCAATATCTCAGAAAGCGAGGAAATTCGTTCGTCGGCCTCCTTCAGTTGCCCGAGTTGCCTGTATGCAACCGTGTACCAGTCATGAATAAACCTTTCGATTTGCGGCTTGTCGAGCGGTCGGACATGGAATTCAGCGAAGTCAGATCCCAGTCGCACGTCGTTTTGTGCATAACCGGCAAAGCGACATGTCACCAGAAAGCGATCGTGAGGCCGATCGCGGAGACCTGCGCGAAGCCATTCGGATACACACTGACGATCTTTTACATCCATCACCTCATCCAGCCCGTCCAGAATCCAAAGCAATGGCCCGCCCGCATTGTTCCACAAATCGTTACCGGGTGATGTCAAACCGTCGGCTGCATTAGGCGATTCCGTCTCCGCGACCAGGAATGAACGGAGGCCCTGTTCGCCTTCAAGTGCCGCCTTTTTCAAATTGCGCAATCGCAGCAGTACTGGAACAACGTCTCCCGGCAGCCCCAGATCTTCGGGAAGCCGCTGTCCGCTGGAAAGTTGCCAGGCCAGCTGTCGGGCGCCGGTTGTTTTTCCGGCCCCCGGTTCACCCAGCAGAATGACTCCGCGAAGGTGCCGATCGTGAGCGATTTTGAAAACGTCACACAGATCCGCGTTTTGGTCGCTTGCGTGTAAATCTGAGAATCGCCCGGCGAGCTTTCCGTCGAGCTCCTTACTCGGTGCAACGGCCAGCGGCACGAACGCATCGGCAATTGGTAAATCAATCGGAAAGCTGCGTCCCATTCCAATCAACTTCAGCCGACACGTGTCTGATGCCAGCCGGGACAGATAGTGTTCGATGCTCTGTGGACGCTTCTGCAGCTTCTCATCAAGGCCGGGAACTGTGCCGTCTTTCGGCAGATTTGCTGTGGATACGGTCCCGGCGATAGCCGGTACGGGAACGGGGATAGCCGGTACGGGACATAGTCGCTGAAGATACTCGGGCAGATTACTGAAATCTTTGCCATAGGGCACGGGAAAAAGGCGCCCGACAGGTTCACGGGAATCCGAATCGCGGACCAGACGAAAATGGCGATGCTCGACTCCAGCTTTCTTTTCGAATTCCTTCAGCCATGTCAGGAAGTTGCCGAAGTTCGGGTCGTTCAGCCCATCATCGCCGCAGCCGATAAACAGCAGGCTCTTCATGACTCCAAGACTCATCATCACGGTCTGAGCGAAATCATCGCTCAGAATTGCTTCATACGACCGAACTCCCAGGACAATAGTCTCCGGATGATCCCAGTGTCCGTGAAGGTGCAGAACTCGCCGGTCATCGTTGCGAGCCATGTTGCCGACCTTTCGTTGTTCGAGCCAGGTCACATACCGCAACCCGGACCGTCTGGCAATCAGATCATCGTAGTTCGTCGTAATGATGGGCAGGTCCAGATTGACAATGGCATCAATGACGGCCGGATTGTCGCAGCTGAGGTTTTCGAAGTGTTCTCGCAGCCAGCCCGCAAACTCACCGTTGCCGAAACTTTTCAGCTTCTTTTCCACCCACTCCGCCGCCGTGATCAGCGATTCCACTCGATCTTCCGGCGACAGATCGTCGGAGTCATCGGGATTCAGCATTCCATGAACCTGACTGAACCACGAATTCGACTTACCCAGTGCCTGACAACGTTCTGCCCCGGATTCGATCAGTCGCTTCCACGACGGGGCCGCACCTGTCGTAGCGCAGGAGACCCCCGAACCCGCCACGACAACCACTTTTTTTTCGCAAATCGCCTGACGAAGTTCTTCGGTAAGATCGTCGCCGACCGCTCGTTTCGTGGTTAGAGGAGGCACATACACCTGTTGCAAGCTTACCGATTGCCCGGCGGTGGGGGTCATTCCAAACGGAGTGATATCCGCACACTGATCGGCTAGCCATCGAGTGTAGGAAAGGGGAATCGGCTGAACGCTGTTGTCAACCAAACTCGGGACGGAATCTGGTGTATTCGCCGCGTCACGAATCTGGTTGATGAGCTTCACCAACGGCTGCCCATGATCTTCGTAAGTGATCACTGTGATCTTGTATTGTTTCCAAAGTTGCTCGGCGCGATCGTCGCCTTTCTTCAAGAGTGCGTAACTCGGTTGCAGGTTGTCCCGGAAGATCTCAAGAACCGTTTCCAAAGCCTTCATGACATATTCGTCGTAAAGCCCGAACCCGACGAATAACAACGGATGGGTTGAAATCAGTGAACACAGTTTCAGGTGGGCAGCCGCCAAAGGATGCTTGTCGTCTTTCGCGCGTTGATACAATTCATTGTACTGCTCAGGAGACAGGATCAGACTATCCGGATCATTGATATGTCCATGAAGGTGCCAGACGCAGGGACAATCGGGAGCTGACGACGAGAACAGATCTGCCATGTTTGCAGTTTCCGAATTCCGGACAATCGAATGCGGTTTTGCCCACTCAAACACGCGATCATAGTTTGTGGTGACAATCACCGCGGGTTTGAGAGACCAGATGGCCTGGGCCAACGACAAATCTGCACCTTTGGGCTTCTCAAGGGCAAAAGTCTCCTTCATCACCTGTCGAAAATGGGCCTCCCCGAGAGCTTCCACGGCTTCGTCTGCAGCCTTGTTCAGCTTCTTATTGTTGACATGACGACGAACAATCTCAGCTGAATCGACGGACGCCTCCTCTTCCAGACGGACAGCAAGCTTAAGAAGAAGCTGTGCCCATGTTGGAAACAATTCCTGCTTTACGGCCATGCTGGCCCCGGAACCAACAAATGGAACCAGCTTCCCACTTGAAACGGCCTTAACAAGTGCACGCGGAATTGCCATAAGATAAACACCTGAAATTTAATGTTGATGCAGTTGCCGGGTTCTCATGAACACGTAATGCGAACACATGGATGCCAGCAGATCGTGCGGCATCTTGAATTGACTGAACGACGCGTACCAGTTCAACGTGCTACTCAACCGCATCGTCCGGTCCATCACTTCCAAAGTCTCTGGCCCTCGTGTCGGTGGTCAGACGAAAGACACCCCTGCGAACGACACGCATCATCTCGATGTCCAGCAACAGCGTTGAGTTGGCCTGAAGCATGCCGGAAATCGTCTTTGTGTCCGCTCCAAATGATGTCGAAAGATAGTGCACAAAGAAGTCGTCTTTTGGCTTTGCTTTCGGTGCCGGTTCAGGACGTGCCTGCACACGGATGCCCAGAAACTGTGCCTGGCTCATGGCTTCATGGTTAAGATAAAAGGTGAGACAGTTTGGTGACGACTTGCTCCTCTGCGTGTCAATCAGGAATCCCTGTGGCAGCAAGTCCGGGCTTGGAGTTCGAAACCGGGGATTGTCGGCATTGGGGTCCCAGGCTGTCAGGAGAAAATCAAAATCTCGGAGCGGGTAGCCAGAATCGTCTTTTAGTCGCACGATCATCTGCGTGGTTGCCGGATGCTGAAATGTTCGCGTGAGTCCAAACAGAACGTCCCGCACTTCGGCTTGCTCTGCGGTCTGAGTCTCTTCTGTGAGCAGCCGGAACTGCTCGACAACCTGATCGTAGCTCGCCGCATCTTCTACTTTGATGCAGTCCATGATGGCATCGACGGTTGGATGCGCCCCGGTGAGCCGAACACTTCTTTGAATTCCTTTGTCAGCACCCGAATGCGCCATTCCGGGAAGTACAGCCATTGCCGTTGTCGGTGCTGTTTTACTAAAGGACTGAGTCAATTTCGTCGCACGCCAGTCGTCAGGTTGATCGGGATCCGGTTTTTGAACCAGCTTAACATATCGAGCATTCAGATTCGCTGACGTAACGCGGACGACACCATCTGAACCCGTTTCTCCCGTGTAACTGTTGACATGATCGTAGAGGCTTCGATCGATCGTCTGGCCTGTCAGAACAAACTGGAACACTGTTCCTTCTGCAGTCCAGCCTGGCTGTTGCCGGATCCATGCTTCATTCAAATCCCATGCCTCCGGGCTTCCCAGTTCCAGCCAGTCCAGAACTCCCTGCCCGGGTTGTACGCCTTCTGTCCAGCTTTTCAGTCGACTGACAGTGCTCTTTCCCAGCTGAGCCAAAGCACTGCCAAAGTTTGCAGGGGCCAGCATAATGAGGTGGCTCATCGGGCATGGTCGCTTATTCTTCACATAAAACCGATGCCACCATTCCCTCGCCACAGGTCCGCCAGTGGAATGTGTGATGACAATCAGTTTTGTGCCGGCGTCGATCGCTGCTTTCAGGTCAGGTTCGCTTTGGATGGCCACTTCCATGCCTCGGGCGATATCTTCCACACGAACCTCATCCCGAAAGCTGACATATTTTCCCAGGTAAACAT
Organism: Fuerstiella sp.; assembly: GCA_022843805.1. Taxonomy (GTDB): domain Bacteria; phylum Planctomycetota; class Planctomycetia; order Planctomycetales; family Planctomycetaceae; genus F1-80-MAGs062. The sequence goes on along the minus strand of JALHMY010000134.1, from coordinate 14,814 downwards.
GGGTGATGTCGATATTCAGATTTGCGCTGGCGACTTCCTTTTTGATTCGATCGGGCAGTCGACCGTAGGTGTCCGTGTTTCGTACCGACCAGCCATGCACAAAAACAATCATTCTCGACGCCATCTGGTATATCCGATCAAGTGTGTTCTGCGACAATTCATTGTGCGGTTCACGCTGCCATATGCTGACATTATCCTACGTGCCGGAAGTATAAGGCATCCGGGACTGCTCTGTCGATCACCCCGTGACGAGTCGTTCCCGGCTGCGCAGATTCCCATGCGGAGCCGAAACGAATGATGATTGTGCCTGGGAGACGATAATGGTGCCGTGTGCCTTGCCGCTCGAATCTTGCTGTAGGAAGCCCCACGCTGAAGCGTGGTTCTACGCGCTGAGCTTACTCCGCGAACGAACCGCAGATATATTCGGATGCGGTCGTCTGATGCGTCTCCGCCGCTGATGCGGCGAAAGCGCGTCGCCCCAGGCTTCAGCTTCAGAAGTTGCGCATTTCGTCCGGGCTGAAAGCCCGGCACATCCAATGCCGGTGGCGTGAGCCACCGGCATTGGATATGTCGGCCCTCCGGGCCTGAAATCGCGCAACTTCAAAAGCTTCAGCATGGGGACGAATACACATTTCTCAATCATGGACCGTGGAGCGGCCTGAGCTTTGACTTGATCTACCAACTACCAACCGACGGCATCCTTTCCGAAAACATCACTCAGAAGGGGCGGATTTGAATTTTGTTGAGATCTCGTAGAAGTCAATTTCCCTTGTTTGATGCCCGGAGGGCAGACACAACCATTGCCGGGGTTTTCAGGCCCCGGAATCGTATGGACCGAAGGAACAAAAGGCCCGAAGGGTCGACACAGCTGACCGGGCCCATCGTCACCACAAGCTTGTGTCGGCCTATCGGCAACGCTTTGAAGTATTTCCAGTGTTTTGTCAGGCATTGAATTTCGGGTAGTGGACCTTGCTAAAGGTCCTGCAGCCAGGGGATCTTTAGCAAGATCCACTACCTCCAACCCGAACGCTTTATCCTGACGCTGGCAGCAAACATGGGGGCCTCTCTGTTGTCCAGACGATGTCCGTTTTTTCCAACCCCGACAGGGGTTTCACAACAAAGCCTGGGGTCGCCGTGAACACGGCGCACCCCAGGAAAACAACAGCAAAATGCGATTGAACCCCAACGGGCAACGCCGTTAAGGATTCCTGCACCGAAAAACTGAGACGTTTAACCCGTGGCCGAGAGGCCAGGCCACAGCGAGTCTGAACAACCTGGCCTCTCGGCCACGGGTTAAACGATTCAAAATCCTTAACGGCGTTGCCCAACGGGGTTCCACAACACGATGAACGTTCGATCGCTGCCTTGTGGAACCCTTTCAGGGTTCGGAGCGAACGAACATTTAGAACCTGGGGTGCGCCGCTGCGCGTCGACCCCAGGCTTTGTTGTGAAACCCGTTCCGGGTTGAATCGCACTGTTTTCACTCCAAAAAACAAGGGCTGCCAGTATGCCTGGCACATTGCGGCTTGCGAGGCCGCTGAGGGGCGAGGCCGCTCAGGTGCATGGCACCTTGCCATGCTTTCTGATCGAGACTCTGGCCACCTCCCTTACCTTCTCTCTTCCGTGGAATGCGTCGATGCAGGCGTCGCTGACAGGCTAAGTCATCCTTTTCATCACCATGCCCATCACACGAACCCGCGCCCAGCGGGGAAGAGTTGCGAGAGAATACGTCAGCAGTTTGGAAAGGAATCCGGGTAGAACAGTCGTTCGACGACCAATTGAGTTGAGAATGGGCATGGCAAGATCCGCAGGGTTCATCGCATTCCCCATTTTCAAACCGGCACGGGATGCGAATCCTGTGGAGGTTGGTCCGGGTGCCACCGCCAGCACGTCAACTCCGCGAAGAGCCAGTTCAGGGGCGAGCCCTTCCGCGAGCGACTGGACGTAAGCTTTGGTCGCCGAATAATGCGCGGACCAGGGATTCCCCTGAAAGGCAACAATGGAACTCAGCAGTATTACTCCACCTCGACCGCGCTCCGCGAATCGACGACTGAAGTGCCATGTCTGCTGCAGAAGTGAGCGACAATTCACATCCAGCATTTCAAGTTCGCTGTTAATGTCGCCCTCTGCGAATGCTCCTGATGTTCCGAACCCTGCGGATGCAACGAGCAGCCCCACGTCAATCCCTGCCGTTTCGCTGATCAGTCGATCCATACTGTCGTGTTGAGAGAGATCCAGGACGACAACTCGACACTCCACAGAATAGGTGGCCTTCAATGTCGACGCCAGTTTCTCAAGGGCATCGGCACTGCGAGCGACCACAACCAGGTTCAGGCCTGATGCGGCGAGTCGTATGGCCAGTTCCCTGCCAATTCCAGAGGAGGCTCCTGAGACGACCGCCCACGGGCCATAGCGATGCCGGAATTTCTTCTGCTGTTGTTCGGACTTTGGCATTCGAGAATTCTCCTGAGGCAGTAAAGACTGGAGGCTCAACATTCGGGCTATCCGCGCAGACCGTTCTCGATCCGAATCATGACTTCATCAAGAGCCCGCTTCTCAATCACAGGCACGCGGCAATTATCTGACGGCTGCCGGATGTCACGATGGAAAACACCTGCCGAACCTGATCAGCCAGATCGGTGAGCCGCCCAGACGAATCTTCAGCGTGACCAGCGCCCAGGCGAGGTTCTTTTCACGCGCCAGAAAGCCGAGCCACGTTTTGCTGTCGGCCGTGATTCGAAGATTGGCCCTGCCACAGTGTCCATCATCAACACGGAGCGTCTGATCTCGAATCGTCACTGTGGCTTTGCGCTGCTCAGATCCGGTGAACGTAAAATGATAGACCGCATCAAGTCCTTTGGACTGGCCCGGCTGAAACTGAAGAAACATCAGCTTCAGAAAGTTGTCGATCGTTCGAACATGCAGATTTCCTCGCACGGGCCGCAGTATTTTATGCGGAAATCTGCGAACGACGTACTCGGCGGCATCCGAACCAGCGACCGCATAGACCGTTTCGATTTTGTTCTGCAGAGGTCGCAGAGTTTCGTCCATAAACTCCCTGCGGTTTTCAAGCCATGGAGCGATCACATCGTCTCCAGCCGGGCAAACGGCAATACGATACGCCGCTTTGTAGTTAGCTCCGAACGACAGACTCTGCCACATCGACACGGATTCGGAGTCGCTCACTTTCGACCGCAGTTCACTCCGACTGCTGCTGTCCGCAATCTGCTCCGTGAAGTCAGTAAAGCCACCCATGAACTCACGGTAGTTGTGAGTGTAGCAAGCGCTGAAACTGAAGCCGCCGTCGGGTGCGATCGCCCCGACCGGACATGCCGCGACGCACAGTCTGCATTCGAGGCACGGGTTGTAATCAATCGGTGTCGACTGCTGCAAAACGATATCACCAATCAGAACTGTTCCGAGCAGAATGAAGTTTCCAAACTTCGGATGAATGACGTTCCGATGTATCCCCATCTGCCCAAGACCAGCCGCAACAGCCACTGGCTTGTGAGATACGACCCAGATCCTGCCCGGAAAATTGTCCATTTCCATGGGAAAGCCCATGGATGGATTCACCGCCCTGACTCCCCGTGCTTCCAGGGCCGTGACGATTAGTCGGGCGACATCATTCACGTGGTCGCCGGTATGATGAAACTCCAGATTGGCGACCGACCGAGCCACGCTGCGAATCGGCTCGCGATTCATCCGGCACACGATCGCCACCAGCGTCTTTGTCCATGGGGCAAACTTCAGGATGTCGTCTCGCTGGTCGTCGAGTTCCGCTCGGTCGATGGAAACAATCCCCGCGTCGTCGGCCCCGCAATCAAGGCACAATTGCCGCAGAGCGTCCGCGTCCATGGGCGCCGAGCGGCCTGCCGCCGGCTCTGATCGTTTCCTGATCACAGTTGGATGGTCGTCAATTCGAGCCATAGTCTGCTCCAGAGGTCAGATGCTGCAGATCTGACTGATACTCACACAATCACTTGCAAAGTGCAATCACTTGCAAAGTGCAAGTGAATTTAATGCTTGCAGTTTGCAAGTTTACGGCGTATTGTCAAGAGAATATTCGCGACCTCGGAAAGAAAGACCACCATGGAACATCCTCGATCCTGCTGCCCGGTGGCATGTACGCTCGACATCATCGGTGATAAGTGGACGCTGCTCGTCGTGCGAGACCTGTTGCTGGGGCGATCACATTTTCGGGAGTTTGCCGCCTCCCCGGAACGTATTGCGACCAACATTCTGACGGATCGGTTAACACGTCTGGTCGACCATGGACTGGCAGAAAAGTTTCCATCACCCGAACAGCCGGGCCGGGAAGCGTATCGACTGACGGACAAGGGCAAGACGCTCGGCCCCGTCGTCAGGGCCATCGTCAAGTGGGGCCTCGAACAACTTCAGGGCACGGCTGTGATGATGGCGCCCAGGTAACATCGCCGATCACGAACAGTCGCGATCTCCGATGAAACGGCGCCCTATTCCTTCCGCCGCTCCGGTCGATGTGACCGGAGCAGTTTGCGACTATGCACAATTTGACGACGCCAGATTTTGGAATCGAACGTTGTCTATCGAACACAGGAGATTCGAATTTCCGAAGAGTTTTCAAGGCCAGTTCGCTCGAACCGGTGCAGAGGATCGGTCGGGAATGAGTTGCGCGGAGCCTCCCCGAATGGGATTGTCTTCGAATCTGTGATTTACGGGTTAGAAGTCTGCCAATCGCTTGAGGCGCATGGGAAGATGCCCTTTTTCATCCAGGCACCGGCAATAATCCTGCTGCCTCCCGATAGATTGCATCCTCGACAAGATTCAATTGTAGCGGGGACGATTTGTGTCAGAATAAGGAATCAAACCGACACACTGACCGAGGTGCCAACAGAATTGAAAGCTGCAAACTAATCCTTTAGAGACGGCCATGCTGTTCAATAGATTCACAGACCAGATTCACACTGCCGAGGAACTCGCGGCCTTAATCGGCACGCCATCGGCTATGTCACTCCGGAAAGAGCTGAAGACGCTGGATGAGCACATGCGGCGATTCATTGCTCATTCGCCCTTTGCGATCATCAGCACGCATTCTGCTGATGGTCGCTGCGATGCCTCACCGCGCGGCGACGCTCCGGGATTCGTGTCCGTCGTCGATGATCGGACGCTGGTGATTCCTGATCGTTTCGGCAACAAGCGAGCCGACAGCTTTCGCAACATTTTGGAGACTGGCCGCATCGGGCTGCTCTTTCTGGTCCCCGGTTTTGGGGAGACTCTACGAGTCAACGGCCGTGCGGCAATCATTCGCGACGAAGCATGGCTGACACCCCTGACCGCGCAAGGCAAACGGCCTTTGGTCGCGGTTGCCGTGGATGTCGAAGAGTGTTTCCTGCAATGTGCCAAGGCTTTGTTGAGATCGAACCTATGGAAGCCACACGAATGGCCAAATTTGCAGAGCCTGCCCTGCGCGGCTGAGATGTTTACAGATCAGGTACAAATGCCGGAATACGATGTTGCCACAATGCAGGCGGCTCTCGACGGAGCCTACAAAAACAACTTGTATTGATCCTCGCTATACCCGTGCTCTCCGCGCCCGTCGAAGCTACCTCGACGCCATTGAATAACTGGAGATTTCCATCGTATCACCGCTGAATCCCATCCGCGAGTACGACCGAATCGAAACTCATGGCTCTCCCTTCAATTTACGGCGAGTGACTCGCAAGTTGTCGAACGCCGGACCGTCCGTTTGTGTCTTAAGGCGGCTGCAATAGAACTCGATACCCAGCGAATCGCCTCCCGCAGGCGTGCGGCCCAGCGAGGCGTGACACAACAGGCGAGGCGCTTCGCCAACGACTTGAAGGATGACTCGGCAGGACTTTCTCGAAGGGTCGATGACCAGTTGCAGGTGATTCCACGCATCGAACGCGGCAGGAACTTTTGTGTCGGTCAGCTGGTCGCCGTTACGCTGATGCCACGTTCCTTGGTGTGTTCGCAGTTCGATCAGCGGCTTGTTGTCGCCGGTCGTCACTAACGCGAGTCCGACTTCATCGGAGCTGGTGACGCTGGGATCGGGTGTGATCTGAACGTAGGGGAGCTCGCTACGAGGAAAGATATCGACATCGACCAGCAGTAGGCCATCAGGCTGCCAGGTTAGCGATGGCGCGGCAAGCTGCACTCGTCCGCCGGAGCCTCGCATCCGCAGCGACTGAAGTTCGTGACCGTAAGAGACGTCGTTGTCGATGGTAATGTCGGATGCCTGGCCCTCACGCAACGTCCAGCGATCGCGCTCAGCTGACTCAAAGTTCGCTTGCAGCAGCAGCGCCCTGCCGAGCGGCTCAAAGTTTGGCGTTGGCGTCCAGCGCAACGAAACGTCATCCAGATAGAATACGCTGCCGGTCGCTCCTTGCGGGCTAAACTCGATCATGTTGAAGGCATTGAACTGCGCAGCGTACGGGACATCGCGGCAGATGGTTTGTGGAATCGCATCCTCCGCCGCGTCTTCGGCGAGTGTCTCGGCTGAGTACGTCTTGCGTTCGAGATCGACCTTCAATGTGACACGCTGCCATTTGTTGGCGGCGAGTGTTGCCGTTGAAGCGACGTACTTGCCGTCTTGTGTGAAATGAATCGGAGCCGGATTGCCCGCCGCGATGTACAGGGCGACGTTGTGCCGGTGCACGGGATCGTTGTCGTATTGCAGAGTTATCACGCCCCCCGACTTGTCGTCCGGGCGGAACAGCCAGAAGTCAAGCACGCACGAGCCGCTGCTGATGGCCGTGTCGCCCGGAAACGGAAACAGGCTGCGGTCGTGTCGGCCGTGATGCCTCACGGTCAGATTGGCGAGGCCGTTCTCTGCACGAGTCAGCTTAATCGCGTTGCCAGCCGCACCGCGCCGAACTCGACTCTGCGCATGCGACAGTTCATCCGTGCCATCACCGAGCCGCTCCCAGTAGCCGGGACCACGTCGCAGGTCCGGGCGATGACAGAAATCGCCGAAACCACCGCCGTAGCCATCACTGCCAATCGGAAACTCATCAAACGATTGCTCGATGAATCGGATGTGTCCGAACTCTTCGATGTCGCGCTGCCATTGTTCCCATCGCTCGGCCATGTTGTAGAACCAAAGATCGTGCCAGGCATCCAGCCGCCAGCCATCCGCATTCGGTGGCGGCGTGTGAAAGTTCGACGCTGGCCCACCGGCTTGAATCACGTGTGCGGTTGGCTGTCGGCTGTGCCTGACGAAGTCTCGCACCGTCTCCACTGTGATTACTCCATCAATGTATCCCGCTGCTTCCGCCGTTGCTGATGATCGGTAACCTTCGTAACCGTCGAGCACCACGGGTACAACCAATTCGTTGACCAGTCCCTCATCGACCCACGTCCGCCAGTCAAGATGCCAGTTGCCGAGGCACGTTCCGGCACGGTCACCAGGAATCTGCACCGCAATCTGAATCTCCGGATCGACTTCGTTCAGAGCGGCTCGAAGCTCTCGATAGAATTCCGTCAGGTATTCGCCTCGTAGCTTTCTCCAGGCTTCGACCAGTGGGTCGCGAACATCGAACTTTGGATCTGAGTAGTCGAATCGCGAGTCCGTAAGGATGTCGACGCCATACCTCTTTTTCATTTCCTCGACAACGGGCGTGTTGAAACCGAACTGATCCGCGTGCTTCGGAGCGGGCTGCATCTGTGCAGCCTCCGTGCGCAGACAGGCGACGAACCGCTTGAAGCCGTAGTCGCGAGCGAACTGCACGAACTCAGAAACTTTCGCTTTGCGAGCCTCCGGGTATGCGTACTCCCAAACCATGAAGTGCTTGTTCCCGGCGCGATCGACCGACAGGATCTCGGGATGGTCAGTGGCAAACTTGTTTTCGTAGAGCCACGACTGCGTGAACCCCGGCCCGGTCGGCGGCGCTCCGTTGCTGTAGATGGTCGGATACCACGCCCAGACTTCGAGCTGCTCCCGGTCAGCCGCCGCGAGCAGTGTCTTGAGGACAGGAAATGCGTGCAGCTCCTGATCGACGCGCTCCAGCAAATAGTTCACGCCCGGCGAGACCTTCGTATTCCACCGCGTCATGAACCGATCAGGCAGCATCGCTTCATCGACTCGCCAATAGATGCCCTGGTGCCCGCGCCCTTTCCAACGCTTGACCATCTTTTCGATCGCCTCCGGCGAATCCATCCCCGCCACCGTCCCCGGCCCGCACACGATCACGGCATCGTCCCAGCCGACAATCAGCCGGTGCGCGGGCGGCTTCGGTTCGTCGGCTTCCGCGATACTGATGCATGCGAGGAGGAGGCCAATGAATGAAAGGAGACGACGAATGTGACGGCGATCGAATCGAGCGACGGGATCAATCTTGGCAGGGCTGCGCTTCATTCGTCGTCTCACTTCTTTCGTTGGACTCTGTTCGGAAAAACACAGCGTAGGCTGTTGACTGTTAACAGTCAACAGCCTACGCTGCGGCCATGAAGACCATCACTCCGTTTGAGGCCGTGAATCGTTCGTCGCTCGGGGAGCGGGCGTTCGAGCAATTGCGAGATCGCATCGTGACCGGAGTGCTGAAGGCAGATACGTTTCTTTCCGAAGTAACGCTGGCGACTCAGTTCAAGTTGAGTCGTGGACCGATTCGCGACGCACTCAGTGGACTCGAGCGGATTGGTTTGGCCGTGACCGATTCTCGCGGGCGGACCTGTGTGAGGCGACTCACGAAGTCCGATTACGATGAAATTCTGTTACTGCGGCAATCGCTCGAAGGTCTGGCCGCACGGCTGGCTGCGGAACGAGGGGAGCGAGCCGACTGGACTGCGATGGAACGCAATCTCGCCGCGTTCCTGAAGTGCAACGACCTGGCCGCGCTGGCTCGCAGCGATGTTGAGTTCCATGAACTGATTGTCAAAGCGGCCCGGCATGATCGACTCCTGGATTGTTGGCAAACCGTGCGCTGGCCGTTCGAGACTCTTCTGGTTTCGATCTATCTGCGGTATGCGAAGGAGAGCCGCAGTCAGGCAAAGGTGAGTGAGCGGGATCATCGTCGCATCCTGCGTGCGCTCAGGAAAGGCGATGCGGAATTGTCCGCTGACTTACTTGTAAAACACATTGGGCATTGGCGCGAATGGAATCCGGTGGCAGAGGCGACTTCGGAATAGCGGCGAAAAATCCCGCGAAATCCTCTGGAGATGACAAGGTGCAAACAATGTTCTGTAACCTTCACCAATCGAATCGAATCGGGATGTTCGCGACAGTTGTGGTGGCTGGGCTGTTCTCGGTCACCTTGCATGCCGATGAGCCCGTGCCACAAGCGGCGTCCGCAGATGATCTCGCCTTCTTCGAGAAGCAAGTCCGGCCGTTACTTGTGCAACGCTGTTTTGAATGTCACTCGGCAGATGCGAAGAGCGTCAAGGGGGGATTGCGGCTCGATCATACGGATGGGTGGTTGGCGGGAGGCGATTCCGGACAGGCGGTTATACCAGGAAAACCTGAGGAGAGTCTGCTGGTTGAGACCGTGCATTACGCAGGCGAAATGAAGATGCCACCTTCAGGAAAACTGCCTGAGCAGGAGATCGCGATACTGGTCGAATGGGTACGACGTGGTGCGCCGGCACCTCAGAAAGCGGCTTCACACAAGGGGATGGCATTGAAGCCAGCGGGGGACGTGGCCAACTGGGCTGAGGCTCGCAAATTCTGGGCGTTTCGCCAAATCGACCGTCCGGCACGGCCTGCGGTCCGCGAGGCGAGTTGGCCGAGGGGTGCCATCGATCACTTTGTGCTGAATCGACTCGAACAAGAGGGCTTTGTGCCTGCGGGTGATGCCGATCCAGTGACGTTGCGGCGTCGGCTGGCCTTCGATCTGACCGGCCTGCCGCCGACGGGATTGGCGGAGTCGTTGTCGTATGACGAGTGTGTGGATCGGCTTCTGGCAGCGCCCGAGTTCGGTGAACATTGGGCGCGGCATTGGCTGGATCTGGTCTGTTTTGCTGATACGATCGACTCGGCGCAGATGCCGCTGGCTCATGCGTGGCGGTATCGCGACTACGTCATCGAGTCGCTCAATGCCGACAAGCCGTTTGATCAGTTCATTCGCGAGCAGTTAGCGGGAGACTTGCTACCCGCCGCTTCGGACTCGCAACGGCGTGAGCAGATCATCGCCACTGGCTTCCTCGCGCTGGGGCCGTGGGCGCTGGCCGAACAGGACAAAGAGCGTTTACGAATGGACATCGTCGATCATCAGATCAATCTGATTGGTCGGACGTTTCTGGGGCTGTCGCTCGAATGCGCGCGATGCCACTCGCACAAGTTCGATCCGATCCCGCATCGCGACTACTACGCGTTGGCGGGAATCTTCGGCAGTGGAGAGGTCATTCGCGGTTTATGGCGGAGCAACTTGAGTGCGCCGGTTCTGGCTGAACTGCCAGAAACTGACGACGAGCGTGAGGCACGACTGGCGGCGATGCCGGAGTGGGAGGCCGAGTTCACAGCGGCTGAGACGCGGCGACGCGAACTTCAAGAGGCTCACGAACGATTGCTGGTCGCGACGCCGACGGATGCGGTGCAGATCTCCGCCGCGAAGAAGGCGCTCGACGAGCAGGATGCGACCGTGCGGTTTATAAACTTTCAGCTTCCCTCGGTGCCTCTGGCTCATGCGTTCGCAGAAGCGCCGACTCCCGCGGACTGCCGGATCAATCGGCGTGGCGATCCAAACAATCTCGGCGACGCGGTACCACGCGGATTTCTCACAATTGTCGCGACGTCGCCAATGACAATACCACCGCACAGCAGCGGCCGACTGGAACTCGCCGAGTGGCTCGTCGCGCCCGAGAACCCGCTCACGCCACGAGTGCTGGCCAATCGAGTCTGGCAGCATCTCAACGGCGAAGGACTGGTTCGCTCGGTCGACTACTTCGGAGTACTGGGCGAGCGACCGTCACATCCGGAGTTACTCGATCATCTCGCGACACGCTTCCGCGAAGAACGTTGGTCATTGAAGCAACTGATCCGCGAAATCGTCTTGTCGCGGACGTATCGCCTGGCAGCGGTCGGTCCGGGGGCTCAGACCGCGCGTGATCCAGAGAACCGACTGCTGTGGCGGGCGAACCGGCGGCGACTCACCGGAGAGATGCTGCGAGATACGCTGCTGCTGGCGGCTGGCGAACTCTCTGACACCCGCGGTGGTCCAGCGCTGCGTTTGGACATTCGTGAAAACCTCTCTCCCGGTGATCCGGTCAATCCGCCGACCGTTAACAGCACCATGAAACTGACTGACGAGCATTTGCGGCGACGGACGATTTACCTGCCGCTGTTCCGTCAGGATCAAAACCTCTCGGGCGAACTGGAAGTTCTCGCACAGTTCGATTTCCCTTCAACCAGTCTGATCACCGGACACCGCGCGCAGACCTCTGTGCCGACACAGAGTCTGTTCCTGATGAACTCCCCGTTTATCCTGAAGCGGTCGGACGCAATCGCCCGTCGCGTGCTGCTGCAGGAATCCGCTGAGCCTGCTTTACGAATCGATTTCCTGTGGAACCAGCTTCTGAGCCGTGAACCAACCCCTGCCGAGATGACTATTGCCCTGAATGCACTCGGCGATTCACCTGCGACAGATGATTGGACGACACTCGCGCGGAGCCTGATCGCCACCAATAGCTTCTTGTTTCGAGATTGATGATTGCTCCTGACGTCAACCAGCTTGCCGTTTTATTCCACGCCGCACGAGGTCGTTCAACCATGAATCCTATCGATCACTCTTCGCCCCCGGGATTCTCACGCCGCGAGTGGCTGTTGAAGTTGTGCGCGGGCTTTGGTGGTATCGCTTTGATGGATGCGGTCACGCACGCGGATGACGGGAACGCGATCCAAGGAGGGACGCACTTCGCGCCGCGAGCCCGGCGGGTTGTGATGCTGTTTATGGCCGGAGCGCCTTCGCACATCGACTTGTGGGATGAAAAGCCGGAACTGACAATGCGGCATGGTCAGGCTCCTCCTGCGGATGCGCCCAACAACGGTGTTTCTTTTGGACTCGAGAACGCTCGGCTGCTCCGGCCCGTTGCGCCGTATCAGCGGTACGGCGAATCGGGGCTCGCGTTAAGCTCTCTGTTGCCGAACCTGGGTCGCTGCGCGGACCGTCTCTGCTTTTTACGCGGGATTCACGCGGATAACTCGGCTCATGAAGCGGGACGCATGCAGTTGCACACTGGCTTCACATCGCACGGTAAACCAGCACTCGGAGCGTGGCTGGGTTACGGGTTAGGAAGTGAGAACCGCGACTTGCCATCGTTTGTAACGCTGAACGTGGCGCGGACGTGCAGTGGCAATGGATTTCTGCCAGCTAGTTATCAGGGCACGACCCTCATCACGCCGAGTATCGACGGTCAATCAGCCGTTGTCCCGCATTTGACCGAAGCGGGTATTTCGGCCGACGTGAAGCGGCGTCAGTTCGACTTGACCGGACGATTGAACGCTGCCAATTCCACGGTTACAGCGAGCGACTCGCAACTCGACGGAATGATTCGCAGTATGGAACTCGCCTTTCGGATGCAGACCGCCGCGACCGCACTAGGAGACCTCTCGCAAGAAACTCGAGCCACGCTCGACCTGTACGGCGTCGGTCAGCCGGGTGTCGATGACACAGCGCGGCAGCTTTTACTGACGCGACGTTGTCTGGAAGCCGGAGTGCGTTGCGTGTCGGTCGGCATCGGTGGCGACTGGGATCACCACGGAGACATCGCCGGTCGCCTGCCCACAAATGCCCGCAGTATCGATCAGCCTGTCGCAGCTCTGTTGACCGATCTTGAACAACGCGGAATGCTCGACGACACTCTGGTCATTTGCGGCGGCGAATTCGGTCGCACGCCGATGTTTCAAACCGATCCGCGTCGAGTGACTCAACCCGGTCGGGATCACAACCGCTTCGGCTTTACCATGTGGTTGGCAGGCGGCGGTGTGAAGCAGGGAATCTCATTCGGTGCGACCGACCCACTCGGCTTCGCCGCCGTCGAAAACCGCGTCCACATTCATGACCTCCATGCCACCGTGCTGCACTTGCTGGGCCTCGACCACGAACGGCTGACCTTCCAGCACGCCGGCCGCAACTACCGCCTCACCGACGTAGCTGGTAGTGTGGTACACGAGATCATTGCTTGAAGATCGTCGGCCAGAAACGCAACTCTAAACAACCGAATAACCCCTGAATCAACCTGATGACTCCTGCTGCGGTGACGAAATGAATGATGCACACGTCGGTTTCCTGATGATCCATCGCCTGCTGGTCTGCTTTTGATTCCTCCTGATTGGCGAAGTTGCAGCGATCGCTGAAATCGCCACGCCCTGGGAGCAGGCTTATGACGGGGCCGAAGCGACGGGGCCACTCGTGATTGGACTGTGGAAGTTCGATACCGACGACGGAGCCGATGCCACGGGGCGCTTGCCAAAAGGGGCGCTGTTGAATGGCAAGTTGGTCACGGCAGGAAAATTCGGCGGAGCCCTGGAATCGTTCGCGGGATCTCCTGAGGCGGATCGATCGCACGGGTTCTTTGTGTCGAACAATCCTCAGCTGTCGCCCAGCGGAGCGTTCTCGATCGAATCGGACGCGGCTGAGTTCGTCACCGAAACGTGGCAGCACCTGGGTGTGACGTATGATGGCCATGGGAAAGTGCGATTTTTTCTCAACGGCGAGTCGTTCGGGGAAGTGAACGCTCCGGGACGTGGAGCAATCTCGGCGGGCGCGTACGGTTTGTCGATCGGCGACCGGCTCGGCAGCAGTTACCCGGGCTTTCCGGGATTCGTCGATGAAGTCCGGTTGACCAACGGTGTCCGAGTTTGGTCCGGTGCGGATCACGGTCAACTGGCCGAGAAAGGTATTTGTGCGTCATGAACCGAGTCCCAATTGGACGGTGACGGTTCGAAATCTGGATCGTGAACCGATCGTTTCCGCCAAGTTGACGGTGAGCATTGAGGGGCGTCCTCCGACGGAACATGACCTTTCACAGATTGCCTCTGGAACGTCACAGGAAGTGGTTCTGGCCTTCGACACGACATTGCGTCCGGACACATATCCTGTGACGTGTACCGTGACTATTCCCGGAGAGACGACGCGGCGAGTGACGGAAGCATCTTCGGTGGAGCTGGTGCCACGAGCTGTGCCAGGGCGAATGCCGGTCCTGATGTGGGGCATCTATGGCACCCGGGAAGTATTGACGGAACTCCCGCGTTTGAAGCAGATTTCTTTGAGCCTGGGCAATTCCGCGACGACATCTCTCACGCCACCGATGCCCCACATCACGACCGGCATGCGGCCTGGCACCGATCGGGGAACCAGCACGACAGACCTCGATTCCGTGATCTGCTGCGGAGGTTCACCGGGTATGGTCACGGAAAAAGTGACGGGATACGTGTCCGGACGTAACGTCGTATCGAACGAGAATTCCGCATCATGCGCCGAACCGGCAGCGATCATGGGCAGATCGACTTCCTGCGGCAAATGGCCGTTGATGGTCACAGTCAGCTTCGTGCCGTTGAGCGGCTCTGGTTTGATATTTGCGTCCACAGTCGTGTGCGATTCGCCGCGGATGCGGCGGCAGCACGTAGCCCCACGCTTCAGCGCTCATCGTACCACACATCTTTTCTGAGATAAAAAAAATGGGCGGGGTTCAGGACTCGGGTCCGAAGGCATCCCATGCCATGGCGAGGAAGTGAGTCTGCTGAAGTCCTGTCCAGAGAGTTTGGGTTCCGGGGTGAGTCTTGGGGCGAATCACATAACCACCAAGGCTGGCGATCAGGCGGATCATCTCGTTCAGGCGTGGCGGTTCCGACGGAAGTTCTTTACCGCGATGTTTCACTCT
>JALHMY010000133.1 GCA_022843805.1 Fuerstiella sp. | reverse complement strand
CCGCCCCCCGCCGGCGCCCCCCCCCGCCGCGGGTTGCACTCAACGCCGTACCAACAACACCCCCGTACCGCCGTTCACCAGCCCCCTCCCGATCTTGCTGCCGCTCGATCGACCTCCCCCAGCTTCGCTGGGAGAGGAGGCTTTTGTCACCTCCCCTCCCACGCAGCGAAGCGAAGTGGGAGGGGTCGGCCGAAGGCCGGGGGAGGGCCCGCCGCGGGTTGCACTCAGCGCCGTACCAACAACACCCCCGTACCGCAGTTCACCAGCCCCCTCCCGATCTTGCTGCCGCTCGATCGACCTCCCCCAGCTTTGCTGGGAGAGGAGGTTTTTAAAACCCAGCCCCTTTCCCGATCTCGCTCGACCACCATCCGGGAACAACTTAAAATCCCAGCCTCGCAGCGGATTGAACCTCCGGGTGACGCAAACGAGGAAGCCGTAAAGCATCAATTGAATTCCACGCACGGAAGGCGAGCAGATGGAGGAAGAACAGTTTGATGTTGTCGATCAGAACGACCAGGTTCTACGGCAGGCTGCTCGGTCGGATGTGCATCGGCTAAAGTTGCTGCATCGGGCGGTTCACGTATTTGTGTTTCGTTCCGATGGTCGGCTGCTGCTGCATAAGCGCAGTCCTGATAAGGAAGAGTTTCCGTCTGTTTGGACATCGTCTGCGTCCGGACACGTGAGTGCAGGTGAAGCATACGATGAGTCAGCTCCGCGAGAACTGAAAGAAGAGCTGGGAATCACGGCTTCCGTTGAGCGTTTACATAAGTTCTCCGCATGCGAGCAGACATCGTATGAGTTTACGGTTCTGTATCGTGCCGTCAGCGATCAGCCGATTGACTTTGATCCGGGCGAGATCACCGAGATTTGCTGGAAGACGCTCGCTGAAACTGCCGAGTGGCGAGATCGAAAACCTGAAGAATTTTCTCCGGCGTTCTGCCTGTTATTCGACTGGTATCGCCAAGTTTCCCAATGACGCTTCAGGACTGTGAATTGCAAAACACAGTACGAGGCTGCAGCAGTGAGCGGCACGGCATCATGTCGGCGATCGCCAGCAGAATTCCTGATTCTTCATCCAGTAGCGATACGGCATCAGTGTCTCCTGCCGACACGGAATCCCCTGACTCTACGGGCACAGTTGCCGACCGCAGCCGGGCAGGATCGATCGGCAGGCGTTTTCCACATTGCAGGGCCGCTCGATCTGTCTGATTGCAGGCGTATTGAGGAAGATGGTCAACGATCCGGCTGGCTGGCAAAAGAAACTCGCCAATTGACGCCTGGTTAAGCAGTTCAGGAGCAACCGCACCACGAACATGAAACGAACCGATTGCAAGTCGTTCAAGGCCTGTCATCAGTCCGCCGCAGTGGAGTTGTTCGCCGAGATCCCTGGCAATTGACCGAATATAAGTGCCGGATCCGCAGACGACTTCCACATCCAGATGGGGCCACTCATATTTGATCAGAGAAATGCGATCGATACGGACATTACGGGCCTTAAGGCTGACCTGCTCACCACGTCGCGCCATCGCATAGGCTCTCTGGCCATTTACATGAACCGCCGAAAAAGCGGGTGGCACCTGTGACACGATACCTGTCATCCGGTTCAGATGATCGGTGATGGCTGAAGCCGCTGGCAGCGGATCAGGGACAGTCGCTTCCGTGATTATCCCCGAACTGTCATCGGTGTCACTGCGTACGCCCAGCTGGAACTGTGCGCGATAGATTTTTGTACCATTCTGCAGCCAGTCTGTCAGGCGGGTCGCGTGTCCCACGCAGACCAGCAACACACCCGTTGCCATAGGATCCAGAGTTCCGGCATGCCCGCATTTGAGGGGCCTGACGAGACGCTGCACCAGATTGACAACATCGCGCGAAGTGACACCGGGCGGCTTGTTGATATTCAGCACACCGAAATGATTCACGATTTTTCCGCTGCTGACGAGTTGCTGCGCAGCTGATGTCTCTGCAGTGCTGCTTCGATGAAGCCCTTGAACAGCGGATGAGCCGAATTGGGCTGTGATTTGAATTCCGGATGATACTGCACCGCGATGAACCACGGGTGGTCCGTCAGTTCAATGACTTCCACCAGATTTCCATCAGGACTGGTGCCGACAGGAACCATACCCGCTGCAACGAATGCCGCACGGTATTCCGGATTAAACTCATAGCGATGTCGATGCCGTTCTGAGATTTCCGGCTTTCCATAGGCACTGGCCGCACGGCTGCCCGCTTCCAGAGCACAGGGCATTGCGCCCAGCCTCATGGTGCCACCCTTGTAATTGACATGCTTTTGTCCTTCCAGCAGACAGATGACAGGATGCTGAGTGTCTGCTGCGAACTCGCTGCTGTTTGCATCAGTGAGACCAAGAACATTTCTGGCAAACTCAATGACGGCACACTGCATACCAAGGCAAATGCCGAAATAGGGGATCTTCTGTTCTCTTGCAAACTGAATCGCCTGAATCTTGCCTTCGATTCCCCGCATACCAAAACCGCCGGGCACAAGAATACCATCCACACCCTGCAGCAGAATCTCGGGCCCCTGCCGTTCCAGTTCCTCTGCCTCCAGCCGCTTGACAATCACGCGGGTGGAATGTGCAAAGCCAGCATGGTCGAGCGATTCGTAGATGGATTTGTACGCATCCCGATGCTCAATGTATTTCCCAACCACCGCGATAGTAACTTCATTGCGAGGGTTACGAATCCGATGGATGAGATCACGATAGTCATCCATCTGCAGCGGACCGGCCGTCATTCTGAGCTTTTCAATAATCAGTTCGTCAATTCCGTGTTCCACCAGTCCGATGGGCACTTCATAGATCGAATATTCCTTGTCCACCTCTTCAATCACGGCTCTCTTTTCAACATTACAGAACAGCGCGATCTTGTCTGTATGCTCCCGTCCGATCGGACGTTCTGTTCTGACAATCAGGATATCAGGCTGAATGCCGATTTCTCGCAGCTGCTGCACGCTGTGCTGAGTCGGCTTGGTTTTCGCTTCGCGAGCGGCCTTCAGATAAGGCACCAGAGTCAGGTGAATAAAGAGGCAGTTCTCCTTGCCGATATCCAGCGGTATCTGTCGGATTGCTTCCAGAAACGGGAGACCTTCAATATCGCCAACTGTGCCACCCAGTTCCGTAATCACGACATCGACATCGGGGGCCGCGAGCCGGCGAATGCACGATTTGATTTCGTCGGTAATGTGAGGAACAACCTGAACGGTTCGGCCGAGATATTCGCCGCGGCGTTCCTTATCAATCACTGTCTGATAAATCTGGCCCGTTGTGTAATTTGAGTGACGATTCAAAAGGCTGGAGGTAAATCGTTCGTAGTGACCAAGGTCGAGATCAGTCTCGGACCCGTCATCAAGTACGTATACCTCACCGTGCTGAAACGGGCTCATTGTTCCCGGATCAACGTTAATATACGGATCCAGCTTTTGCATCCGTACCTTTAAGCCGCGTCGCTCAAGCAACATCCCGATCGACGCGGACGTCAGACCTTTGCCCAGCGAACTAACTACCCCACCTGTCACGAAAATGTGCCGAGCCATACGTCCTGTCGCGATCCTGAATGCTGCGTGAAACACTGTCCGGTGTATTCCTGAAAACAGACAGTGGAAAATGGTGTTTACATCACTCGACCGCTGTCCTCAATCCTGCCGGTCCGCATTCCTGGGGATCGCTTTGAAATCGACAACAAATGCCGGAAAACCGAACGGAATCGATTCGATTTTATCAAAAACACCGCAAACCGGATTTCCGGCGTTTCTGCAGCATTCAAAAGTCCCATTGGCCGAAAACGGGAAAATTCGTTAAAAACCCGCGGGATTCGTACGAATTTGGGTCGCCAGTGATCCTCAGTCATGGGCTGAGCACAACATAAGCCGTCACACATGATAAAGAACAGCTCGATGGGTTCAGGGAAGAAGGTTACGAAATGTTCTGGATTCTGTATGTATGCTCCTGCCTGATGATTTACTGGATTTACGATGGCTATGGCCGAGCTCTGCAGTTAATCGTCAGTCTCTTTGGCCGTTTTTTGGCAAGGGATCCCGGACAGCAGAAGCATCCGGAGTGGTCCGCAGCTGATGCCGGGAAAGCGTTCGAATTTTCCTCGCCGGCAGGACAGTCAGCGGCGACTGTGATGCCCACTGCCACTGACATGCCCACTGCCACTGACATGCCCACTGCCACTGACATGCCCACTGCCACAGAGTTGCCCACGGTGACAGTACTGTTAACGGTGCACAATGAGCAGCAGACGATTTGTCAGCGAATTCAGAATCTGCTGGACTGTGCTTATCCGCCCTCGAAGTTATCGATTGTGGTTGCTTCGGATGGTTCTACCGATGCCACCAATTCTCTTGTCGAATCGATCCATGATTCCCGCGTACGTCTGTTTAGGGGAACTGGCAAAGGAAAAACTTCCACACAAAACGCCGCGTCGGCGGAGATTGATTCAGAAATTGTCGTGATTACGGATGCCGGCGTGACATTCGACAGGGAATTTCTGATTCATGCTATGACCTGTTTTCTGCATCCTGATGTCGGAGCTGTGGCCGGCTATCTCCGGTTTGGAGACGATCCCGGCAGCGCCACGATTCGCAGTCAGGGATTCTACTGGAACTATGAACTGAAACTGCGAACACTGGAATCCCGGCTCGGCATTCTGGCTGTGGTGTCCGGTTCTGCGTTTGCGGTGCGACGCAGCTTATTCAAGGAAATGAATCCGGCGGTTGGCGAAGACTGCATTGTGCCCCTGGATGTTGTCGCACAGGGTTACCGAGTTGTGCATGCCCTCCATGCTTTGGCATTCGATACCTTTGGAGAAGACAGCGGCACAACGCTGAGAGCCAGAATCCGGATGACTCTGCGAAACTGGCAGGGCACATGGACTCGACCACAATTGCTGAATCCGTTTCGTCAGCCCGGATATGCTTTCGCACTTTGGTCTCATAAACTACTCCGCTGGATGTCGCCCTGTTTCCTGCTGACTGCGATCCTGTCGGGCGGTGTGCTGATGGTAACACAGCCAGGCTGGCCCAGTCTGCTTGCGATTGCTCCTTTCGCACTTCTGCTGATGCTGGGAGGGCTGGGAGCTCTTGGGAAAAAGCTTCCTGGAGCTGGTACTGCCTTCAACTTTCTGCTCGCCAATCTGGCATTCCTGATTGGCCTGACACGAGCGCTCCGCCGAAAACGGGTTCTTTCCTATCGAAACACCTGACGTTGGAAGCGATGGTCGGTACACTATCACTTTGGAAAGGCCGACATTATTCAGCGGACGAGGGCGGTTGGGTGGCAGAAAGTTCAGTTGCGATTGACAAATACCGCGTTGGGGATGGACAGCCACTGCTGTTTATTCTTGGTCCCTGCGTGATGGAATCGGAAGATCTTGTGCTTCAGGTCGCCGACTTTCTGGCCGAGCTGCGGGACAGGCAAAATCTGCAAATTGTCTTCAAATCCAGCTTTGACAAGGCAAATCGTACCAGTGTTGACAGTTATCGGGGGCCCGGGATGGAAGAGGGTCTTCGAATGCTGGAGCTTGTGCGGACCAAAACTGGTTTGCCAACGACAACCGACATACATGAAGCCAGTCAGGCGGTTCCCTGTGCAGAAGTCTGTTCGATCCTTCAGATTCCAGCTTTTCTGGCAAGGCAAACAGACCTGATTGTGGCAGCTGCAGATGCGGCTGTCGCCCGAAATATCTGCGTAAACGTTAAAAAACCACAGTTTGTTGCCCCCGAAGACACTGTTCACGCCGTAAGAAAGTGCAGAACTCAGGGACTCGACAGTATTTTACTGACAGAACGCGGCACAACGTTTGGTTATGGGCGACTTGTGAACGATTTTCGCTGCGTTCCCATCATGAAATCCTTTGGTGTCCCCGTTGTCTATGATGCAACTCACAGCGTTCAGCTGCCGGGTGGCCCCACGACGGGAGGACAGCGGCAAATGGTCGCTCCATTGGCGAGGGCTGCGATTGCTGCCGGATGTGATTCGATTTTTATGGAAACTCATCCGGATCCCGACAAGGCATTAAGCGATGGCCCCAATATGATTCCTTTGCATCAGCTGGAGAGTATCCTCAGTCAGCTTATCCGGCTTCGGGACACCATGTTGTCACTCTGCCCGTGATCTTGCCGGGTTGAGGTCGTTGAAGTGTTGAAGTCGTTGAATTCAGGTCAGTTTTTGTTTCGGATCCCATCCCCGACTTTTTGTCTCTCTGGAAATTTCCCGTGCCTGTTTCAATAAAGAAAAACTGGTTCCTGCGGTCAGGTGTTGTTCTGCTGCTGAGTACAATGCTGACTGGATGCGGCACGAAGCCCGAAGAAAGTACATCATCGGGCGAGTCGGCGAGTGCTGAGCAGTCGGAAGCAGAACGTTGTGAAAGACGACTTGCCGCTGCTTTGCAGAAACTGCAGCCGGAAGCGATGGCTGTGACTGCTCGGCGGGATACGGTGGTCAACGGGCTGAATTCCTGGCTGACCACCTGTGGCAGCGCATCGGGTGGTGAAAATCAGCTGAGCGAAGCCAATGCGGCCCTGCTGTCACCCTCGGCAAGGAGATTTGCAGCCGCGGCACGATTTACAGAGAACGACACGCTTTATATTCGTGACTGTTTTATTTTGAGAGAACTGACAGCTGCAGTATGGAAAAAAGCCGATGCGGACGCAGCTCAGAATAACGACGGCAGTGGAGTTGCCTCCGATCGCGATCGCATTTTTCAGCTGTTTCATCAAATCATCAAATCGGTTGTTCTGATCCCTGCAGATGAATCCAGGGTTCCTGTGGGGATGCTGGAAATCCTGGTGACAGGTCGAGGATCAGTCGAAGACCGAATCTGGATTTTTGGCGAAGCACTGCGTCAGCGGAATTTTGACAGTTTTATCCTGACGACAAACGTTCCTCCGACTTCGACTGCGGTATCCGACATTCCGGGAAGCGCCGACAGACTTATCGGTGTTGCCCTGGAAGGTCAGATTCTGCTTTTTGATCCGGTTCGAGGAACTGTTGTACCAGTCCCGTCAGAACCAGCGGAGAGCGGGGTACTGGTGTCTGAATCGGCCGGGCTTGAAGGACTGAAGAGTCATGAACGATGGAAGTCTCCCTCGTTGTTGCTGATTTCCGGCACTGCCGCGTATTCTCCCCGAATGCTGCTTTTGCAGAATCAGCTGCCCGCAGACCATTCCGCGATGCTTTATGAAGAGCTGGGAGGCGGTGCCAGCGAAATTCGACCTCTGGTGGATCGAATTACAGACGCGGGCAGTGGATTGTGGGCAAAGGACAAAATTGCCCTTTGGGATTATCCGGAAGCTCGAATCCTGGCAGCAGGAGCACTGAACGAAGAACAGAAAAAGGAATGGCAGCTTCTGATGAAGCCGTTCGATGCTCCTTTCGAACGAGACCCGCTGAAGGCTGATGACCTGCTGGATGATCCGGGCATGAGCAATGAACAGCTGACGGAAGAACAGAAAAATGAACGTCGCATGATGAAGCTGAAGGAACGGTACGATCGAATCAGCCAGTCCAGCGATGAACTCTTCGGTAAGGCCTCGCAGCGATTCCTGAAGATCCGCCTCGAACAGGTCATGGGGCTGAATGATATCGAGATGATTCAGCAGCTGCAGCAGATTCGAATTGCGACGCGACAGGAATACGTTGAGGTCGCAATTCCGGTCGGTGATGGTAAGGAAGCGACCGTGCCATTTCAGCTGCCCGAAGCGATTCGAGCGGTGCATCGCAGTGCGACTGGCGATGCACTTTACTGGACGGCCACTTGTCAGCAGAACAGGAACGATCTGCGTGCTGCGGTAACAACCTTCCGAAACTATCGACATCAGTACCCGGACAGTCGCTGGAAATTTGGTTCGATGTACAACGAAGGAATCTGCCAGATTCGCCTCGGCGATAACGTGGCGGCTGCCAAAGTTCTGGCAGAAGCCGACACAGAACAAAACGCGGAACGACAACAGGCAGCATGGCTGCTCGCTCGTCTTGCTGCCCGGGGAGTGACTCCGGAAACTGCTCCGGTCACTTCCCCGGAAGCTGCTCCAGACGCTCCTGCAGCTCCCGCGACACCGGCCACACCAGCCGATCCGGCACCAGCAACGCCACAGGAACCAGAAACGCCGCAAGAGCCCGCAACGCAGCCGACACCCGCCACTGAACCATCTCCTTCCGCCGAGCCGGCTACACCACCGTCAACAGTTCCTTCGAACCCTTCAGAGACGCCTGCTCCCGCTCCCGAAGGTTCGAGTGAAGAGCCGCCGAAGGAGCCATCCGATGGAAGCGAGCCTGGCCCGTCACTGTAAGGCGATGTCAGACAATAAGTGTCGCCTTTTGCTCCGCAAAAGGATGCTCTTTCGCGGAGCGAAAGGCGACGATGGCGGTAACTTTTTTGTTTTCCAGGTCCTAAACCTGTCGTGCAAGTCAAGGGAAGATCCCGAAGCTAACTTCTGGTCTGCCGACGTCTTCGAATTCTTTAACTGGCAGGAAGTGTCCGTCGAGGGAAACTGTTCAATATGAATGTTTCGACTCCTGATTCCGATTCTTCTTTCTGTCATCAGCCTGCAAGTGTTGAGGAGCTGGCTGGTCTGGTGAGAGCTGCGGTGACCGAACGGCATTCGCTGCAGATTGGATCTGCCTCGGTGGCAGCCAGAGAGGGACGTGCGTCGACACGAATCTCTCTGCGAAGGATGAATGCCATTGTCGACTATCCCGCGCGAGATATGACGATTACGGTTCAGGCAGGCATGACAGTCGGTGCATTGAGACAAATTCTGGAGGCGGAAGGACAGCAGCTGCCGATTGATGCAGGTGACGAGCAGACTCTGGGCGCACTCGTTGCATGCGACGTGTACGGCCCGCGGCGCTATGGTTACGGAACGCTCAGGGACTACCTGATCGGAGTGGAAGCGGTCGACGGTATCGGGCGTGTTTTTCACGCCGGCGGACGCGTGGTAAAGAATGTTGCCGGTTATGATCTGTGTCGACTGCTGACAGGGTCACGAGGCGCGTTTGGCATGATTACCAGACTGACATTCAAGCTGAAACCCCTGGCGCCCCACAGTCGGCTGATCGTATGCGGGTTTAGAAACCTGCAGCAGCTCGATTCCGCTTTGGAGCGACTCAATCGAACTCAGGCCAGGCCCGTCGTACTGGATGTCGTGAATCGATCGGCCAGTCAGAAGCTGCTGAATTCAGTATGTAACCCGTCAGGAATGCCCCAGGGGAATGACAGTTCAATTGCCTTTGCGGACTGTGTTGCCTTTGTTGTACTGGGAGTGGAAGGAACCGAGGAATCCTGTATTTGGCAGGAAAATGTACTGAAAGACGAGCTATTGCCTTTTCTACACTGGATTCATTCGACATCTCAGCTGGACGGAGCCGATCCAGTGGGAGTCTGGTGCCACACAGTCACACAGTGGCAGACTGACAGTTCCGCGTTTCGCTGGCTGCTGAGACTGACCACGTTGCCTTCCCGAGTCGTCTCAACGATGACAATGCTGAAGGAGACGGGCTGTGGAATCTCAGGCCATGCTGGCAACGGAGTCCTTTACATCAATTCGGATAACGAACGATCTCGTTTTGAATCTGACACGGCAAAGGTGCCAGCGTCCCAGAGTGACTGTATGCGGGTTCTTAGAGATGTCATTGCGGACGGGGTTGGTTCGTTAAGGTTGCTGAAATCAGAGCAAACCGGTTTATCGTCGACACGCTCAGGTCAGTTGCAGGGCCTTGTCTCATCGCTTTGTCGAACCTTTGATCCTCATATGGTATTTGTTCCTGCTGCTGAGTGACTATGATCTGTCGTCTATGATCTGTCGTCTATGATCTGTAGACGTGATCATAAGGACTGCAACCTGCGCGACGAAACATGCTGCAGGCGCTGAGTCTGCAGATCATTGGTATTCAGCAGTCGCCAGACTGCTGATCAACCGTTTTGAATTATCAACCGTTCTGAAAATCAAATGATTGGTCAAGTGGCACATGTCATCTGCACCGACCCCTGCTTCATCCGTTTCCTCTGCTTCCGCTTGTCCTCCTTCAGGCTCCGCGTCGGAAAAAACGCAGCTTCCCGTGATTGGGAAATCCATTCCGTATGAACGGTTTCTGGATTGTGTACATTGCGGACTTTGTACGTCGGCATGTCCCACCTATGTTGAGACGGGTGATGAAAACGACAGCCCTCGCGGTCGCATTTACCTGATGAGATCAGTGGTTGACGGACGACTGCCACTGACAGACAAAGTTCGACATCATCTGGATCTGTGTCTGGATTGCCGAAGCTGCGAAACGGCATGCCCATCGGGCGTGCAGTACGGACGGCTGATTGAGCCATTCCGAGTGGAAATGCAGCAGCTGGCTCAGGAACAGCCGGCTGCTGTCGGTGAAGGTTCGCATCACCATACCGGTGGAAGTGCTGAACGTAAAGCGGCGAGCCCCGACTGGTTCCACCGCTATATTCTCTATGGCCTGTTTCCTTCGCCGAGACGAATGAAGTTCGCACTTCTGCCTGCTCGATGGATGCAAAAGCTGGGTCTCGATCGTTTAGCAGAAGCATCGGGACTGACTCGCCTGTTGCCGGAACGACTGCGGAGGATGCAGCAGCAGCTTCCTCGCCTGAGAGCCACTCTACCCGCGTTACCGGAATTCCTGCCAGCCATTGGAGTACGCCGGGCTCGTGTTGCACTGTTTACCGGATGCGTCGCTGATGCAATGTTTCGCCATGTTCACTGGGCAACCGCCCGAGTGCTCCAGCAAAATGGTTGTGAGGTTGTCATTCCTCGAAGTCAGGTGTGCTGCGGGGCCATCCACTATCACAGTGGAGCATCTGAACCGGCATTGGCGCTGATGAAACAGAATGCTGGCGCCTTTAATGACAGTCAGCTGGATGCCGTGGTCGTCAATGTGGCGGGCTGCGGGGCCATGCTGAAGGATTATGCTCATATTCAGGAAGAACTGGTCCCGGCGGGCCACGAAACGCATGAAACCAAAGAGGCGAAATTCAGTCGTAAAGTGATGGATATCAGCGAGTTCCTGATATCGCTCGGGCCGGTGGCGCCTTCCGGTCGACTTGATGCGGTTGTTGCCATGCAGGACGCCTGTCATCTCCAGCACGCTCAAAAGATTCGTCAGCAGCCGAGGGATTTGCTGAATCTGATTCCCGGCATTCAGCTGAAGTCGATCGGTGAGCCGGAATTGTGCTGCGGGGCCGCTGGCAGCTATAACCTCACTCAGCCCGAAATGGCCGATCGTCTGGGAGTTCGCAAAGTCAGAAATCTGCTCGAGACCTCTCCGGATCTGATCGTCACTGGTAACGCTGGCTGCTCGCTGCAGCTGCAGGCCAAGCTGCGCGAGCAATCGTCGAATGTCCCTGTCGTTCATCCCATGGAATTGCTCGACCTCAGCTATCGCGGAGGTCGCCTGGAAGAATTGATGTTATGAAAATGGATCGTGTGAACATCCGGGCTGTCGTGTTCGATCTGGACGGCCTGATGCTGAATACAGAGGATATCTTTGACATTGCCGGGCGAAAGTTACTGGAACGTCGCGGACTTGAAATGACCGATCAGATCCATCACGCCATGCTGGGCAGACGACCCGCAGAAGCGTTCAATGCATTGAAGTCCCTCACCGGAATTCAGGATGACCTGACTGATCTGATGCTTGAGACAAAGGAACTTTTTTGCAGTATTGCTGAACATCATCTGGCCACGATGCCAGGATTGCATGAGATTCTGGACATCGTTGAGCAGCGTAAGTTGCCGCGAGCTGTGGCAACATCATCGCCCCGGGCTTACATGACGGATCTTCTGACCCGATTCGATTTGCTTCATCGCTTCTCGGTCACACTGACAGCCGAAGATGTGACTTACGGTAAACCTCACCCGGAAATCTACCTGACTGCTGCTGAACGCCTTGGAGTAAATCCGGCGGAGATGCTGGTGCTGGAAGACAGTGAAACGGGAACCCGTGCGGCTGCCGCTGCCGGTGCGTTTACGGTATCTGTTCCCAATCGCCATACTGCAGTTGGTGACTTCAGTATGTGCACCATTCGAGTCAGCAGTCTGCACGATGAAGCACTGCTGTCCGTACTGCACCCCGAGCGATTTGTCCGAAACTCAGGTATTCAGCCTGTGTAATCGATCAAGGCATAGTGTGTTTGCAAAGAAATGTGCTGATTAAGCGAGGCTGTGCGACTTACGTACCCGAAGCCTGCAAACACGGATCCAAAAGAACTCACAGCCTCGCTCAATCAGCACTTTCCATATCAACACGCTCACCTGTCCCGCAGATTCGCAGAATCGGTCAGTTTTCTGACCGGATCGACAAATTGTCTGAACGACCTGCTCTTATTGTCGATTCCGTCGTTTTTAAAGTTTTATAAGTAAAAATTACGAGCGGGATGAGAGTCGATATTGAAGTCTGCCTGGCATTGCAAATACTGCAGTACAGCGAATTGCATTGCCTGACGAAGTGTGTTGAAATTCGAGGTTCGGCATTGCGCTGAACCTGTCACCCTGTCAGACATCTCGAACCTCTGAGTGTTTCGAACCAAAAATCTGGAAGAATTGACGCCATGGATCCGGAACTCCGCGATAAATGTGAAGAATTACTGAAGCGAATCGTTCACCTTCGAGACTGTCTTTGACCTGGTCGCCAGGAAAGCTCGCATTCAGGAAATTAATGATCGTATGTCGGCGACAGACTTCTGGGGTGACCAGCAGGCTGCGCAACAGGTGATGGATGAACTGCGCAAACTCAAGACCACGGTCACTCCTCTGGAGAAATTGATTTCTTCCGGTGAAGACCTGTCGGTGCTGATGGAATTTGTGGAGGACGACGATTCCGGAGAGGCTTTAACCGAGCTGAAAACAGCTGCGGAACAACTCGAACAGGACATCGATAAAGTGGAAATTCAGGCCACGCTGTCCGGGCCGGAAGATGGCTGCTCGGCTTACGTGACAGTGCAGGCGGGTGAAGGTGGAACCGACTCCGCCGACTGGGCGCTGATGCTTCTTCGAATGTACATCCGCTGGGGGGAACGCAGCGGATTTAAGGTTGAAGAGATTGATCTCTCCAGCGGTGAAGAAGCGGGGATTCGCAACGCCACGATTCAGATCACCGGAGACTATGTCTATGGTTATCTTCGAGGTGAAATGGGCAACCATCGACTGATTCGTATCAGTCCATTTGATTCGGCCGGCCGTCGGCATACGGCATTCGCCGCTGTCGATGTGACTCCCGTTCTCGATGACAGCATCGAGATTGACATTAACTGGGAAAAGGATGTTCGGGAAGATACGTACCGATCATCCGGAGCAGGCGGTCAGCACGTCAACAAGACGGACTCGGCGGTTCGACTGACTCACATTCCCACGGGGGTTGTTGCAGCCTGCCAGAATGAAAGAAGTCAGCACAAGAATCGTGCCACAGCCCGTAAGATGCTTCAGGCAAAGCTGTATCAGCAGGAGATTGAAAAGCGAGATGCCGAAGTGGCCGCTCGGCGTGGTCAGAAATCCAAAATTGGCTTCGGAGGCCAAACGGTTCGCAACTATGTTTTGCATCCCGATCAATACGTGAAGGATGCCCGAACCGGCACAAAGGTTGGAAACCCGCAGCCGGTACTTGATGGGGACCTGGACAAATTTCTGGAAGCCTATCTGCGCTGGACTCTGTCTGAACAGATGGAAACACAGGAATCCAGCTAAAACGCTGTCAGACAATAAGTGTCGCCTTTTGCTCCGCAAAAGGCTGCTCTTTCGCGGAGCGAAAGGCGACTATGGCGGTAACTTATTGTTTTCCAGGTCCTAAGCTCCGACAAGGATATGCGAAGCAGTTCTTCTGCTTTATCGAGCGGCAGATGGGAGGGCGAAGCTCCTGCTGAGCCGAGGAGAACAAAGGGGAGGGCGAAGCTCCTGCTGAGCCGGGAAAGGCTCCCGGTAAACGGCTCGGCAGGAGCCTCGCCCTCCCGCTAAAGACGATTTTGCTGCTCGCCTTAGCTGTGTGTCCGGAAAGAAAAAATCTTTCTGTCAAAGAACCCATGTTCTTAGTTGGGGCTCTTAATTTTGACGCGGTACAGGCCTTCGCCAGCAGTGATGTAGAGGGTGCTCGCATCGTTTCCGACGCCAAAAGCACAGTTGGTTGGAAGACTTTCTGTCTTAAGAAAATCCAGTTCGCGTCCGGTTGAATCAAACACTCCTATCCCCGAACGTGAGGCTGCTCGGACGGCCGCAAAGATACGGCCTTCAGCGTCGACAGCCATTCCATCGATCCCGGTTTCCTTTCCGAAATCGACCAGCACTCTGCGATTGGACAACCCGCCATCACTGGCCACGTCGAAGGCTGTCAGCTGCATCCGACCCACAGCGCCGGGTTTCTCATCCGGAAGCCCGGTCGTACCATTATCGGTTTCCGCGATATACAGAGTCTTCCCATCCGGTGATACCTCGATTCCGTTGGGTTTACGATTCTCTTTTGTCGCCACCGAAGTCTTTTTGGATTTAGGGTCGTACCGAAACACCCACATTCCATCCAGAGCCAGAGGTTCCGGTCCGATGTATCGCGGGTCAGAAAAATAGATCGATCCGCTGGGATGGATCAGAAGGTCGTTCGGTGCATTCAGTACCTGGTTCTGATATTCAGAAACGACCGGCTCCATTGCTCCTTCCGGTGTAACGAGACACAAGGCGCGTAACCCGCCATTTGCCCCGCAGCAGGCCCACAGCCGATCTCCCATATCAAAGGCCAGCCCATTGCTCTTGCCACTTGCAGAACAAAAAACCTGAGTTTTTTTTGTCGATGGATCGAATACAAGAATCTGCCCTTTGGCTTTCGGATCGAGGTGAATGTCACTGAAGAATACCAGGCCATCAGATCGAACGGCCACTCCTTCAGTAAACTCACCCTCGTTCCAAAGCACTTCCGGAGGGGCCGACGCTGCAAACACTGTGTGTTTTTCGGAGCTGCCAGCGGACTCCGCAGTGGCGGCGGATGCATCGCTGGCAGCCGCTCGCTGACGATCATTCTGAAATTCGAAAAACAGAAAGCTGCTCGCAATGAACAGAAATGAGAGCAGACCACGGGCTGAAAAACTCACTGACGTTCTCCCTCGTTATTTATCGTTGCCAGAATTCCAGTGCTATTTCGAATTCTATGGAATCCGACAAACGGATCAAACCTCGCCCGGAGGCGGGAAATAGTGATCAAATGACAATCGTTGACGCACCTGACTGCTCAGATTTCACGCAACTTCCGATGGCTCACGAATTCTCCCGGCCTGCCTTATTGAAATGATTGGCGTCGATTGTGAGGAGCGGCCCCGAAACCGGGAGAAATCGGTAATGTCTTTCACAGCCTGTTCCCAGCGCGGTATACTTTCCTTTGCGGGATTGGCTTCGGTACTCTCGTGGATTGAGGAAAGCCGGTCCTGATGAAATGAACGACAGGGCTGGAAGTCTGCCCTGTCAGGAATCAGAGTTCCGTGTTCTGAGCTGTGGAACTGAATGTGGGGGTCGCTGATATGCCGACAGATCTGAACGCCGCTCCTCCTCGCGCTTCTCGTTATTGCACGGTTTGGGATCATTGTTCCGTTTGCGATCATTACAAGGTATGGGATCGCAGATTCCTGCATGACCTGGTTCGGATGCCATTGCTACTTGTATTCCTGCTGAATGCGTCTGCATTCGCGGATGATGCCTCAGATTACACTCAGGATGTGCGGCCCATTCTGAAGGAACGATGTTTTTCCTGCCATGGTGCGCTGAAGCAGGAAGCAGGACTTCGTCTGGACACTGTCGCAGGTATGCTGACCGGGGGTGACACGGGGGCTGCAATCAGTAAAGCGGATCCCGGTGCAAGTCATCTCATACAGCGAATCACATCCACCGAGGACGGTGTGCAAATGCCGCCCGAAGGGAAACGCCTGACGGACGAACAGATTCAGGCGATCAGATCATGGATACAGTCCGGTGCGGCCGCTCCTGCGGGCGAGCAGCCGGAACAGGATCCGAAACAGCATTGGGCATTTCGTCGTCCCGTTCGACCAAACCTTCCAGTCGCTGGTGCTGAGGCTCTGCATCCGATTGACATGCTGATTGCTCCTCAGCGAGAAGCCCTGGGTATTGCACCTTTTCCAGTTGCCGATAAAGCCACATTGCTGCGTCGGCTTTACCTGGATCTGACCGGCTTACCTCCTTCCGCCGTTGACGTAAAAAACTATCTGGCGGATGAACATCCGAAGGCCTGGGATCATCTTGTGGATCGGCTGCTGCAGTCTCCTCAGTATGGCGAACGCTGGGGACGTCACTGGATGGATGTCTGGCGTTACAGTGACTGGTATGGACGTCGTTCCGTTCCGGATGTAATGAACAGCTATCCTATGATCTGGCGCTGGCGAGACTGGATCGTTCGTTCAATGAACGAAGACAAGCCCTACGATCGCATGATCGTGGAAATGCTGGCCGCCGATGAACTGCTGCCGGAGGATGATCAGAACATTGTGGCGACCGGGTACATTGTTCGCAGCTGGTTCAAGTGGAACTACGAAACATGGAAGAAGGACCTCGTTGAACACACCGGCAAGGCATTTCTTGGCCTCACTCTGAACTGTTCACAGTGTCATGATCACAAATATGATCCGATTGCACAGGAAGAATATTTCCGGTTTCGCGCGTTCTTTGAGCCTCTTGAACTTCGGCATGATCGAGTTCCCGGTGAAGCTGATCCGGGCCCGTTCAAAAAATATATTTACGGCCAGCCCTATGGTCCAATTACGACGGGGATGGTACGTGTCTTTGACGAACAGCTGGACGCGGAAACCTATATGTTTTCGAAGGGAGATGCGAGGCTTCGCATCGAGGGGCGTCCTCCTGTGACTCCCGCTGCTCCTGCCGTTTTGGGCGGGGACACGCTGCAGCCTGTAAAAATCGTGCTGCCACTCACGACTGCTTACCCTGGAATCAAGCCTGCCAGGCTGGCAGAAGAACGAACTGCCCGACAATCAGCGCTGACTTCAGCAGAGAACGAACTCACACAGGCCCGAGCAGCTCTTGCTTCTCAGCCTGCTGCCGCTACTGAAGAGTTGAAGGCTGCTGAAGAATCATTGCTGGCGGCGCAGGCGGCCGCGATTCGCGATCTTCAGGCGGGAACTTCTGAGACTTCCGCATCATTACTGCAGGGATCACAGTCTCTGGTACTGGATGCAAAGACGGGACGCCGATCAGTCTCCAATGCGTTGTCAGGACTGGACGCATTACCGGAAAACGGTGTTGTCCGATATCTCGTCCAGGTTGTTGCAGACGGTCATACAAATCTTCAATTGGCTCTGGATATTGCTCAAGGAGCAACCGGCGGATTTGTTGCATTTGAGAACGGAACAATCAGGACTTATCAGCCTGGCGGTTTCAGCGAATTTGTCGCGGGCCGATACGATTTATCAAAGGGACAAAATCGATTTCAGGTATCGATGCAGCTGGACCTGGCCCAGAACCAGTTTCTTCTCACTGTGACATCTTTAACTGATAACGCTGAACTTGTGAGTGGTGTCCCGGGCGCTTTGAACGGATGGAAACCGCTTCCCAACGGAAAACGCGGTCTGTTTATTGATTGTCGACCGGGGACCGAGGCGATTTACGATGATCTGGCGTTTTTTACGCCGGATGGTCTTTCTCTGCTGGCGTTCAGCTTTGAGCCACCTGAGTACGCGGATGGGGATGATGTCACGAAATCCGGGGGCTGGACCAACACCGGTTTTAGCATGGCTCCGGCCACTTCAATTGTCACATCGGCAATTTCCGGTGTACCAGCAGTCCGTCAGGCCACGGAACGACTTCGAGCTGCTCGGTCTGCTCTGAATGCGCCGTTACTGGCGGTCAGAGCAGCCGAACTGAAGGTGGCAGCGGTGATGGCTGAGCAGAAGAGTCTGGAACAAAGAATTCTGGCCGATGCAACTCGATACTCGACAGGTTTGCTGCAGGAAGATCGAGGGTCAGAACCCGCTGTCAAAGAATTGATTCATTCCGCCTGCCGAATGGAGCGAGAAGCGGCGCTGGCCACAGCTCAGGCCGGCGTGGCTGCCGCTGAAGCGGCGGTGGCCGCAGCAGAAAACAAGCTGGCAGCGGCTCGAATTCCGGCAGAAGCCTCGGCAGTTGCAGCGGCTACTGCCGAGTTGCAGGCCGCTCAGCAACAACTCACGGCAGCCGCAGGTGCTGTTAATGCTGCCACTGCAGACATGGCGAAGGAACTCGGTGAGTACGCCTCGTTTTCTCCGCGATATCCGCAGGTCACCACCGGAAGACGAGCGGCTCTTGCCGGATGGATCGCCAGCAAAGACAATCCGCTGACTGCTCGAGTCGCAGCGAATCATGTCTGGCTAAGACATTTTGGCAAGGCCATCGTCGAGTCGACTCATGACTTCGGACGAAACGGCAGCCGACCTTCCCATCCGGAACTGCTCGATTTCCTGGCCTGCGAGCTGATGGACTCCGGATGGTCACTGAAGCATCTGCATCGCCTGATTGTAACCAGTCAGACTTATCAGCTTGCCAGCGCTGTTCCTCAAACGGCGATATCAGAACGAGCCTTGCAGTCGGCTGCCCAGGCAGTTGATGCGGATAATCGAACGTATTGGAAATTTCCCGCTTCCAGAATGCAGGCCGAAGTTGTACGAGACAGTCTTCTGGTCGTGTCAGAAGAACTGGACGGCACCATGGGCGGACACGAAATTGATCACAGGCAGGGCCTGACATCCAGACGCCGGAGCCTGTACTTTGCCTACCATGGCGAAGAGAAAATGGAGTTTCTGGAGCTGTTTGATGCGGCCAATCCGCTGGACTGCTACAAACGATCAACGTCCGTGCAGCCTCAGCAGGCCCTGGCACTGACGAACAGTGAACTCACTCGCACGCTAAGTCGCCAGCTGGCAAAGAAACTCTGGGCTCGTGTGTCAGCCGAACCGGTGGTGTCTGAACCGGTGGTGGCTGAATCGGTGAGCAGTGTCATATCAGAACGGCCCACTGATTTATCGGGAGGGATCAATACACCAGAAACACAGGCTTTCCGATATACAGAACTGGCGTTCCTGCAGGTATTGAATCGTATGCCTCAGGATGCCGAACTCAAAGCATCTCTGGAGTTTCTTGAGCAACAGGCATCTCGACTTTCACCGTCAGCCTCGGGAACGGCTTCTGAGACTGCGGCATCGACGGTTGATCCGAATGAGCGTGCTCGCGAAAATCTGATTCATGCCCTGATGAACCATAATGACTTTGTGACGATTCGATAGAATGCGAAACAGGGAGAGACTTGTGAACAAAGACCGTTATTCATTTTGTGGTCGCAGTCGACGAACATTCCTGAGCAATCTGGGAATGGGTTTTGGGGGACTTGCGTTAAACTCTATGCTTCACAGCGATCGCGTCCGATCGGCTGAAAAGACTGTGTACGCTCCTCCGGATGGACTCGCTCACATCGCCCCTCGCGCGAAAAATGTCATCTGGATCTTCCTTTCAGGGGGTGTGAGTCAGCTGGAGACTTTTGATCCCAAACCTCTGCTGAATAAGATGGCCGGGAAGACTTACGACGAAACGACTCTGCCGAATCCGCAGAAACTTCCGATGTATCTGGAGCGGTCACGATCTGTTGTGGGCATCGACCGTGAACTGCACGCCAAAATCTTTCCGCTGCAGGTCGGTTATCGAAAGTACGGCTCAATCGGCCTGGAAGTCAGCGACTGGTTGCCTCATATGGCCAGCTGTGCCGACGATCTGGCAGTCGTCCGATCCATGTGGACAACAGACAACGATCATGCCGCCGAATTTCAAATGCACACCGGGCGACACAAACTGGACACTCCGGAACCAGTGATTGGGTCATGGATCCACTATGGTCTGGGGACTTTGAACGAGAACCTGCCTCAGTTTGTGTTCCTTGGCGAGTTCAAGGATCCCCGGGTGAAGGAAAACTTTGACGCCCATTACCTCGGCCCAACTCATGGTGGTGTGCAGTTGCGGCTTGATCCGGTAAGTCCACTGTCGTTTGGTTCACGCGGAGCTGACATATCAGAAGTGGAGCAGCGTGGTGAATTTGAATTCCTGCAGCAGTTGAATCGACTCACTGCTGAGGATTATCCGGATGATGCTCAGCTTCAGGCTCGCATCAGCGCATATGAACTGGCATTTCGTATGCAGCGTTCCGTACCGGAAGCACTCAACCTGGCGGAAGAAACACAGTCCGTGCAGCAACTGTACGGCATTGACAATCCAACAACGGCAGTGCATGGCCAGCGATGTCTCGCAGCGCGTCGGCTTGCGGAACGTGGTGTGCGTTATTCTTTGGTTTATCTCAGCGATTATGGGGAATGGGATTCCCACAGCGATTTGCAGAAGAACCATGCCCGGTCCTGTGAAAGAATTGATAAACCGATCGCTGGCTTGCTTAAGGATTTGAAACAGAGGGGGATGTTTGACGAAACGCTGGTCGTATTCACGACGGAATTTGGAAGAACTCCCGGAGTGGAATACGGAATGTTCAATAAGTCGGCCACGGGCCGTGACCATCATCCGCATGGCTTCACCGTTTGGCTGGCTGGTGCCGGCATCAAACCCGGCATTCATGGAGCAACCGATGAGCTGGGATTTCATGCGGTACAGCATCCGCACTACGTAACCGACCTGCATGCCACGGTTTACCACCTTCTGGGACTCGATCCCCGACGACTGGAAGTCCCCGGACGCAAGCGTCTGGATATGGATTATGGCCACGTGATTGAAGAGATTCTGGCGTAATCAAAAAATGGCCCTTGCAGGCCAGTCGCCCCCCACGAAAGGGGCAGGGAGTAATGGCGTGGAATTAGAGTCGCCTTTCGCTCCGCGAAAGTAGCGTTTTCGCGTTTTTCGCGGAGCGAAAGACGACTATGGAGGTCCGCACGATGCTTAAGTCCACGCCATTGGGGGCAGGGAGAGCTGATTGAATTCAGCTCCCCTCCCTCAGAACCGTCACGGAGGAAACGAAGGAGTCACCGGGAATACGCTGAGTCATTGTTTAACTCTGCTTCCTCTGCTTCCTCTGCTTCCTCTGCTTCCTCCTGTTCAATTCCGAGTGCACCTTTAATCGTGTCAGCCGTGCAGGAGCGATGGAGCGGAGTCACGCATGGACTGATCGCGCCAGTCTCATGAAGGTCTGTTTTCAGCAGTTCAGGAATGTCTCACTTATGGCCGGAATCGCAAAAGGGCGGAATCGCAAAAGGGGAATCGCAAAAGGGGGAATCGCAAAAGGGGACATTCTGCTTTTCCTGCTGTTTAGATCTGCCTCTGGGTCGAAGCGGGGATTCAAGACCGAGCAAAGCAGCGGTTTTTGTCTGCCAATGAGTATCGCCGAAAGGACGGATCGCGACGATCACCCAGAGCGGGCTGACCGGCGGCAATGTCGTTTACTCGTACGGCGACGATGATCACGGGCGAGTTTCTTCATTCACGTCACCGGCCGGGACTCGCAGTTATTCGTATGACTCGTTTGATCAGCTGACCGGGGCCACGGGCGGAACTCAGACCGCCGAGGCGTATCAGTTCGATAAGAACGAAAACCGAACGGGTTCCGGAGCCGTCATCGGCCAATACAACCGCGTGACCAAAGATAGGGGTAGGGAAAGCTGATTGATTTCAGCTCCCCCTCCCTCAGAACCGTACGGGCGGTTTTCCCGCATACGGCTCGCCGTTAGTA
>JALHMY010000132.1 GCA_022843805.1 Fuerstiella sp. | reverse complement strand
GGACTGTCCGACTCGACCCAGGCACGAAGAATGAGAGCCAGGCCACCAGGATCATGAAAAACAAGATTTTTCAAGGTTTAACACCGTTTCACCATCCCAGGGCGAGGCTCCTGCCGAGCTTCTTTCGGCTCAGCAGGAGCTTCGCCCTCCCATCTTTGGCTCAGCAGGAGCTTCGCCCTCCCATCTGCCGTGGCGATTGGTATGTTTTCAACTGTCGCTCCCCTTACTTCCGGAACTTTGCAAAAATGGTTAATCAGAAGCCAGATTCTTCAGGCGAACTTTCCCGTCAGGCTGACGGTGAAGATACGTCGTTCATGGAGCGTTCAAGAAAGGGACCTACGAGCTGTGCAAGCGGTTCGAGATCAATCAAGAACGAGTCGTGTCCGTAAGGACAAAGAAGCTCTACAAAGGATACATGTCGACCAACTTTCAGTAAAGAGGTGACGAGATCACGACTCTGACTTGTCGGGAACAGCCAGTCTGTATCATAAGAAGCAACCAGAAAACGAGCTTTGGCCGCTTTCAGTGCGTCCGAAAGGGAGGGCTGACCGTCGGCCAGATCAAAGTAATCCATGGCTCGTGTCAGATACAGGTAACTGTTGGCATCAAATCTTTGAACAAATCGCTTTCCCTGGTAGTGCAGGTAGCTCTCAATCTGAAATTCTGTCTCTTTCTGCATGTTGAAGGCAAACTGATCGCTGTCCTGAAGACGTCGGCCGAATTTCAGTTCGATCGAGTCTTCAGACAGGTAGGTGATGTGGGCCACCATGCGAGCGAGAGCGAGTCCGTACTTTGGTCCCTCTTTGCCGTAATAGTCTCCATTGGCGAAACCTGTATCCGCATAGATCGCTCGGCGACCAACGGCATTGAAGGCAATTCCCTGAGCGGCCAGTTTTGGTGCGGATGCCAGTACCACGGCAGCCTTAAGCTGGTCCGGATGTCGTATCGACCACTCCAGCACCTGCATACCACCGAGGC
Organism: Fuerstiella sp.; assembly: GCA_022843805.1. Taxonomy (GTDB): domain Bacteria; phylum Planctomycetota; class Planctomycetia; order Planctomycetales; family Planctomycetaceae; genus F1-80-MAGs062. Next base: position 20,805 of record JALHMY010000132.1, on the reverse strand, counting down.
TGCCGCCGACCACAGCCAGGAGCTGTTTGACTCCCAAAAACGTGACAAGCTCAGAATGTACAGCAACGATGTCGCGGACCGTTAGGAATGGAAAGTCAAGGCAAAACCGCTTCCCCGTGGCCGGATTCAGCGAGCCCGGTCCGGTCGTCCCCTGACATCCTCCAAGCACATTTGCACAGATGACGAAATATTTTGAGGTATCGAGCCCTTTGCCGGGACCAATAAATCCATCCCACCATCCCGGTTTTCTGTCGAGTTCATCCTGAAATCCGGCCGCATGAGCGTCACCGGTCAGCGCATGGCAGACAAAAATGGCGTTGCTGGCTTCGCTGTTCAGCACTCCATAGGTTTCGTATGCGACAGTGATAGGTCCCAGCCGGGCACCACACGCCAGCTGAAGTGGTCTGTCATCTGTAAACAGCTCAGCAAATTGTGTCCGCACGACACCCAGCGATCTCTGCTTTTCAGGAGGAGCTTCGTGAAGCAGTTCTGTCGCCATATTCCATATCCATCCACATGATTCAAATGACTATTCTTCCCAGCAGAAAGCTTAACGCATTCATCTGTCGGTTTCGATAGAACCACAGGAATCCCAGAGAATCTTTCCTGACCGCTATGCAGCCCGCCGCTCAATCCAGGATTCGACCAGCTGACTGCCCGTGCAGCATCCCGGTGCTCCGTCAGGATCTGGATTTCGGGTTGGAGGTAGTGGATCCTGCTAAAGATCCTCTGGCTGCAGGACCTTTCGCAAGATCCGCTACCCGAATGCTGACCGTTAAAAAAAATGGGAATAGACAGGACACCGTGATCGCCATTAATCTGATTGAAGCGTTCAGGATCAATCACGCTTTCGAAAGCATTCAAAGCAAAGAAGTGGGACAGGTGAACATCATGGATCACGTGATCGTTAAGAAACTGGAAGAGAAGATGGAGGAAGCAATCGCTGATGTCATTTTGAAGATGGGACTCAAAAAGCTGCCGTTATTGCCTGCTCGCCACACAATGCATCTGATGGCGAAAGCCGCTGTGACGGTTTACGAAGCAGTCGTAGAGAATCAGAAAACCGAACGCTGAAGTCGCGAACCGGCGTTTTATGCCCGGATGTTGTTTCCCTGAGCAGCAGGTGCGTCAAATTCTGGTCCCCGGATTGCCGATCGAGATTCGCACCTCGACAGCGGAAGGAGTGAGTGCTTTCTCAGCCGCCACTTTCTAAACCACCAATTGTTCAATTAAATCAATGAATTGACGATTACGTTTGAATTAGTCAATTTGAAGGTGCAGCGATAGAGTTCCGTGTATGCGAGTTTCGCTGCCCACAATTCAGACGAATCTGTTTAAGAGGGGTTGAACAATGGAAGTGTATGTGCTGGATCGAAATGTCGGGATCACTCCAGACCAGCAGGAGACTGTTGAGCGGTGTCTGCAGTTCGCGTTCGACCGATTCTCCTCACAGATCCGGAAGATCGACGTGTCCGTCAGCGACGTCAATGGGCCAAAAGGTGGCGACGATCTGCAATGTCGGATAAAGATCGTGCTGGATGGAAAAGGTGAGATCATCGTCGAAGGCAAGGGAATCTCAGTAGAGGCAGTTGTCTCCGAGGTGGCAGACAGGGCGGCGATGGCCGTATCCAGACGCCTCGACCGACTGCGTGACTCTCACGGCATTTCGATGTCCGGTCAGTAAGGTGGCCGGCGGCAGACGGGAGGGCGAAGCTCCTGCTGAGCCGAGAAAAGCGCGGCTCGGCAGGAGCCTTGCCCTCCCGACAACGCACGGCTCGGCAGGAGCCTCGCCCTCCCGACAACGCACGGCTCGGCGGGAGCCTTGCCCTCCCGACAACGCACGGCTCGGCGGGAGCCTCGCCCTCCCGACAACGCACGGCTCGGCAGGAGCCTTGCCCTCCCGACAACGCTCGGCTCGGCGGGAGCTTTGCCCTCCCGACAACGCTCGGCTCGGCGGGAGCCTTGCCCTCCCGACAACGCACGGCTCGGCGGGAGCCTCGCCCTCCCGAGAAACGCTCGGCTCGGCGGGAGCCTTGCCCTCCCGACAACGCTCGGCTCGGCAGGAGCCTTGCCCTCCCGACAACGCTCGGCTCGGCAGGAGCCTTGCCCTCCCGACAACGCTCGGCTCGGCGGGAGCCTCGCCCTCCCGACAACGCTCGGCTCGGCAGGAGCCTTGCCCTCCCGACAACGCTCGGCTCGGCAGGAGCCTCGCCCTCCCGACAACGCTCGGCTCGGCAGGAGCCTCGCCCTCCCGGTAAAGAGAAAAGCTCGGCAGGAACCCTGGCAGAAAACTTCTTCGGACAGAAAAATGAATCGCTGACGAAGAAATTCGGGTTCACCGAAGGGGCAACGATCAGAACTGATCCGGCCTTGCTGTCCGGGAGATCGCGAGGACTGCCGGATGTTTGATTTTTCGTTCCGCAGAAATCGCAAAGAAGTGTTCGCGAACGCCCTGCATCTCACCGACAAGTTCCACTTCATATTGTCGAGTGATTTCGTCCTGAATGGCAAGACTGCCGGGAAAGAGCCCTTCGCCGGTTTGTCCAAATGCCTTCAGCAGTGCCGTGTCATCAAACTCGGCACGAACTCGCGGGTGCAAGTCCCTGCTTTCCAGCCAGGAATCCAGTGACCGTCGAATTGCCGAACTGGTGGACGGGAGGAGAATGGGTGCTCCGTTCAGTGATTGCGGGAAACCTTTGCGATATCGGCGAGCCAGGTCCTTTGTGGCAAAAAGGCCGACGGCTGATTCACTCAGAGCATGGTTGTAGGCACGCACTTTGAATGCCGCGGATACCGGGCTGTCCGAAAGCACGATATCGACTTTGTGCAGGATTAGTTCGCCCAGCAGATTTTCTAACGTATCTTCCACACAAATCAGCCGAAGATCATCAGACAATCTCAGTGCAGGCTCCAGCAGTCGCCGAGCCATCAGTTTTGGCATGACATCAACCACACCAACAATGAACTTCACGGGCTTGCCGGCGGGGTGTCCCCTGAGAGTATCGAGCATCTCGCGACCGAGCGAAAAGATCTCGTCCGCGTATCGAAACACAGTTCTGCCGGTCTCGGTCAGCTCCAGAGTTCGGCCGGACTTTCGAAACAATTTTTGTCCGAGCGACTCTTCGAGGCTGCGAAGCTGAGTGCTGATCGCGGGCTGCCCAATGTGCAGTTTCTCAGCCGCTCGCAGAATCGTACCTTCCCGAGCAACCATCCAGAAGTACAGCAGGTGGTGATAGTTGAGCCAGTCCATGCTGGCACGATACTTGAGTCAAGTCGATGATTCAACTCGACACATTCAACATCTCAATGAACCCTCAAAGTTGCTGCAATCATTACAGTCGATTCCACTGATACCAGAGCGGCAGTTTCGGACGGTTTGCAGATCGGTCGGCAGCCCGTCCGTTTGTAGTTGTTTCAAAAGTCAGCGGTCTGACTTCTAAGCAGCTGCCCGGCAAGTCGACGATTTCAGCATTGACCTTTGCACCGTTGCGTTCAACACCCGAATTGAACCGACCAGTCGCATGGGATCAGGAGAAGAGTGTGGCAAATCATGTCAGTCTCAGGCGACCTCTGAATCTCGCCATCGCTTCTGCTCTGGGAGTTCTTCTTCAGCTGGCTGTGCCTTTTGTCGCATCCGCGCAGGACTCAGATGCTGTCCTTGAGGCCGTTCTGCAGCGACTGGATCGCCTCGAAAAAGACAACCAGCAGCTTCGGGAAAAAGTTGCACGCTTTGAAAATGCCGTTCCTCCGACAGATGCTTCCGCAGACGAAAACGAATCACTTTCGGAAATACAGCCTGCTGTCTCAGCGGATCCCGAAGTTTCGCCACTTGCCAGTTCCAGTTCCGATGCCGTTTCGGGTAACAGGAATCAGCATCCCGCGGAATCCAGGGCTCTGTATCAGCTGGTCGATCGGAAAGTACTTTTTGCATCGGCTCAGGAACACCCGCTTTTGACAGAGGAACATGTTCGCCACATCGTTACCGACCTGGTGAATCAGCAGAATAAGGATGAAACAGCGCCTGAAGCACAGCTTTCTCAGGCCGACAGTCTTCAGGATCAGCAGATCGCAAGCCTCGATCGAGCCTTTCGGGCATTTCAGGAAAAGACCGGTAAAAAAACCTATCCGAATGTTACTGTGAATGGCGTCTTTCAGGCGGATGCCGGATGGATTCATCAGGACAATGCCAGTGAAGCCCGATACGGACAGATTCAGGATGGATCAGACTTCCGTCGTGCTCGACTTTCCGCCAAAGGAAGCGTAACTGAGCTGACCAATTACTTCCTCCAGATGGACTTTGGATTCTTTGGCCGACCGACGTTCACGGACGTGTGGGTCGAACAGACAAAAGTCCCGTTTTTTGGCAATGTAAGAATCGGGCAGTGGAAACAGCCGTTTAGTCTCGAGGTCGTCAGCAGCTTCCGATACACGACATTCATGGAACGCAGCCTGCTTTTCCAGCCCTTCACACCCTTTCGACATTTGGGGATCGGGTTCTATGATGCCTCAGAAGATCTCAGCACGACATGGGCGGCATCCGTGTTCCGCACTGGCCAGGATCAGTTTGGTGGTACCCTGAGCTCGGACGGGGGATATGGAACTGCTGAAAGGCTGACATGGCTTCCATTGTGGGAGGAGAATGGCAGGAATTATCTGCATCTGGGAGCCGGCCATTACTTCAATTCACCACCCGGTGACACGATCAACTTTCGCACGATTCCGGAGTTCTTTGTTGGGGCGAATGGTCCCGGTGCTGTCGGCACGAGCGGACAGGCCGTTTCCGGTGGTTCAAACGGTACTCCGTTCTTTGTCTCAACGGGTAATCTGAATATCGAGTACCACAATGTGCTCGGCGCAGAACTGCTGTATGTTCAGGGTCCGCTGAGTGTTCAGTCAGAGACGATGGTGAATCTCGTTAATCAGGCAGGAGGACCGGCCGCAGCACTGCCGGGAACCTATGTGCAGGCAGGTTACTTTCTGACTGGAGAACATCGGCCATATGATCGAAAGGCCGGTGCTATCGATCGCGTAATTCCAAAATCAAATCTGACGTTCAGCGGATCCGGATGTCACTCCGGCATCGGAGCATGGGAGGTCGCAAGTCGCTGTTCGTATCTGGATTTGAATGATGGATCAATCATCGGCGGGACGATCATGGATTATACGGCTGGCATCAACTGGTACTGGAATCCCTACACCAAAATGGTATTCAATTATGTCCATGCCGTGTCCAACGGTACGGCTGATCCCCAGGCTCGAACGGACCTCTTTGGAGTTCGAGCACAGGTCGACTTCTGATGGCTGGAAATCATGTCACTAACAAATCGGATGGAATCCTTAAGGCGAAAACTGATGGATGCGGAAAATCAGCGTGAAATCCGGCAATACGCTGCGACGCTGATCCTGCTGGCACTCTGTGTGATGGGAGTGTCGCAAAGACTGCAGGCGTTCGCGATCGTGGCGCTGCTGTTGTGCGCGGGCGTTGCGTATCCCGGGGTCACAAAGCGGTTCATCAGTCTTCTGGAACGTGCTGTTACAAAGACGCCTTCACGACGACAGACTTCGGATCACGCGAAATAGCAGATAAACGGTACACCACGTCCGGAGGGATCAAGCCATCTGCCGTTCTCGTCTGAAATATTTCGCCGTCGTCATCACAACTATATCCTGAAGTCGTCTTCGTGGCCGTCTGGTTTTCGCTGGGCGACAAATCACTCAGTCCACGGTGCTGCTCGGCATTGTGGCTCTTTTTCTATGGTAGTGTCGGCGTTCCCTGCCATATTCACCCTGCCCGGTGTTGTATTATTCCCTTATAATTTCTGGTAGCCTCTGGCGGGTGGGAGCGACTAAGGAAGGCCCATGAATTTCAACATGACCGACGACTACCACGAAGTGCTAAGCCGGTTGTTCACGATTGGCGAAGATAAACGAGTCTTGATCGGCACGGCCCGAAGTCGTGAATCCCTGGGAAAGCTCGATGGGCTGGGAGAGTGGACGCTCTTCTCGGACTACATCATGGAAGGATTTGTCACTTACTTTCTTCGTTTGGTGCGAACGGTGGATGGATGCGATCTTGAAGTTCGTTTCACTGGAACGAACCGAGACCGATACATCCCTTACGCCGTCAGGAACTACATCAAATGGGCAGGAATTGAAGCGGAGCAGGGCTGACCACATGAAATCACACACGGAATACCTGACCTTCAACCTGCCGGCTCGGATGGCGTTCGAGAACATCACGCCGAAGATCGAAGAGATCGTTCAGAAGAGCGGGGTCAGGGAGGGTTTGCTCTTGTGTAATGCGATGCACATTACTGCGTCTGTTTTTATCAACGACGACGAGTCGGGTCTCCACGAGGACTACAGGAAGTGGCTGGAAGGTCTCGCACCTTTCGACGCCTCACCTCAGCGATACGCCCATAACCGGACCGGCGAAGACAACGCTGATGCCCACATGAAGAGACAGATCATGGGCAGGGAAGTCGTCGTAGCCATCACAGATGGAAAACTGGACTTCGGCCCATGGGAGCAGATCTTCTACGGCGAATTCGATGGTCGTCGCCCCAAACGCATTCTGGTAAAGGTGATCGGCGAGTAAATCGGTCATCCGGAGAGTCACCGACCGACAATATGGACACAGAAGGTCAGCGGGAAGGTGACGAGACCGTGAAGTCTCGCAGATTCGTCGCAATCCTTTGTCCTGCAGTCAACGCCCGGAATTTCTTAAACCACAGATGACACAGAATTTCACAGATATCAGGCACGGTGCCGTTTGTGTTTTTATCTGTGCTCATCTGTGTAATCTGTGGTCAAAAACTCAGCATGCGTTGACCCACAGATGGCACAGAATTCTACCGCTGACTGGCACGGTGCTGTTTGCGATTTTATCTGTGTTCATCTGCGTTATCTGTGGTAAAAAACAACTGCCCTGACCCACAGATCGCGCAGGTTTTCGCAGATGTCGTTGAACCCGGCTTCCAGCGATTTACGCCGATTCCTGCTCAATCATCTTCCAGATTGGCTGAGCTCCCTCGACGCCGACCAGACTGTTGTTCAAACCGCCAAAGAAGTATGTCAGCTGTGATGGATCAAGCCCCAGCTGGTTCAGAATTGTCGCATGCATGTGTTTGACGTGGAACACATCATCCACAGCGCGGCTTCCCAGTTCATCGGTGGTACCAACGCTCACACCTCCCCGAATTCCACCGCCTGCCATCCAGGTTGTAAAACCATAACTGTTGTGGTCGCGTCCGCTTCCCTGAGCATACTCAGCGGTCGGCTGTCGTCCAAACTCCCCGCCCCACACAATCAGGGTATCCTTCAGCATTCCACGGGCTTTCAGGTCCTTAATCAGACCAGCGATGGGCTTATCCGTTTCGCCGGCATGCAGGTTATGATTGCGTTCCATATCCGTATGCGCATCCCAGTTGTCATCGTTATGGGCTCCGCCCGAATAAATCTGAATAAAACGCACACCCCGTTCGACGAGTCGGCGAGCCAGCAGGCACTGTCTGCCAAACTTGCTGCTCTGAGGGTCATTTAGACCATACAAATCCTGAGTATCCGCCGTCTCCTGAGAAATATCGACAGCTTCAGGTGCAGTGGACTGCATCCGAAATGCCAGTTCATAGCTCGCAATTCGAGCAGCCAGATTCGAGTTGTCGGCACGGACGGTCTGATGCTGCCGGTTATAGTCTCGCAATGAATCCAGCAAACTTCGCTGAGCACCTCCGGAGAGTTCATCGGGGGGCGACAGATCAAGAATAGGATCACCCGATGATCGCATCATCGTTGCCTGATAAGTGGCGGGCATATACCCGCTGCTCCAGTTTTTTGCCCCGCTGATCGGACCACCTCGGGGATCAAGCATCACGACGAAACCGGGAAGATTCTCATTGACGCTGCCCAGACCATAATTGACCCATGAGCCGAGGCATGGGTGACCGCTGAGAATTCTTCCGGAATTCATCATCAGCATGGCAGAACCGTGAATCGGAGAATCGGCCGTCATGGAGTGAATAAAGGCAATGTCATCAGCACAGGTCCCCAAATGAGGAAACAAATCACTGATCCATTTTCCGCATTCGCCGTACTGCTTGAACTGCCATCGAGGTTCAACAATGCGACCCTGATTTCGATGTCCGCCGCGTCCGAAAGTCTTCACCTCGACCGTTTTCCCATCCATTCCGTACATGGACGGCTTATAGTCAAACGTATCGACCTGACTCGGTCCCCCATACATATACAGGAAAATCACGCTCTTTGCTTTTGGGGCAAAATGCGGCTGCTTCGGGGCGAGCGGATTTGTCCAGTCCGTCTTTCCATCCGCCGCTTTTGTCTGGCTGGCAAAAAAACCGTCCTGCTGCAGCAAGGCAGTCAGGCCGAGTCCCGTGAACCCGCAGCCGGTCTGCCAGAGCATCTCACGACGAGTGCGTCCGCAAAAATTTTGTGTGGCCATGTCCGTACTTCCTGTTAGATCTGCTAATCCAGATAAATGAACTCATTTAGATTCAGCGCCATCAGGCAGAAATACTTTTGAGCCTGCTGCAGCGAGAGATGATGGTCGGTCTGTAGTGTGCGAATCAGCGAGACTCCCCGCTGAATCTCGTCCGATTCCGGACTGCGCTGCAGGACTCGCTGCAGAGCAATCCGAACCTGCTGTTCCTCAGCGGATTCGTCGTTGCTGCCCTTGCCAGATTTCTTCACACCGGCGGCTGCTGTGTCGATCATTTTTGAGAAGATCTCGGCCTGTTCCAGTACGAAATCACTGTTGAGCATCCCCAGTGCCTGTGTCGGCTGAGTTGTGGAAAATCGCACTGGACAGGTCTGATCAGTGTCCGCCATATCGAACGATTCCAGAACAGGATCCAGCAATGACCTCTTCACGTGGATGTAGATACTTCGGCGAGCCTGATCTTCCGGCGATGAATTTCCCCAGCCGGATCCCGGCTGAGACTGGCCGGCTTTGACTTCGTCCGGAATCTTCGTATAGATGCTTGGGCCGTACATCCGATTTGCATTCAAAGTGCCGTTAGCCCAAAGAATCGAATCCCGTATTTCTTCGGCGGTCAGTCGCCGCATATCCATTCTCCACCACAAATGATTTTCCGGATCCTTTGCATAAGCGTCTTCACGCGATGCAGATGTCATTTGGTAAGTGGCGGAATTCATAATCAGTCGATGCATGGATTTGATTGACCAGCCACGCTCGATAAATGTGGCTGCCAGCCAGTCGAGCAGTTCCGGATGCATCGGGCGAGTACCCTGAAATCCGAAATCACTGGATGTTCTGACGATGCCGCGGCCAAAGTGAAACTGCCAGATTCGGTTCGCCATAACTCGTGACGTCAGAGGGTTTTCCTGTGAAGTGATCCATTGAGCCAGTACGGCACGACGGCCGCTGGTCGTCGCGTCGGGCCGAATCTCCGGCACCGAGACCTCCGGCGGAGACAGAACCGATGGGAAACCAGGCGTTACAGCATCCCCAGGAGCATGCGGACTTCCTCGCAGCAGCACATGTGCCGGTCGGATGTGAGACAGGTCTTCTTTGACGCAAAGTGCCTGTCCGAGGCCGGACGGGCGATGCTCACGAAGGTAGTTACGCCGGTTAGTCACGTTTCGATACTGTTCCACTTCCTTCGCTGAGAACAGACCGCCAGCACGTTTCTCTGCCAGCCGCACGCGATTCACTTCGTCCTGAAATTCGTCCTTCTCCACGCCGTTCAGGTCCGGACGAAGCTTTTCGTCGAGCCGTGCCAGAGTTTCCATGACACCATTCAGTTCACGTTCATACTGCGCGACAGCTGCGGCATGCAGATTACTGTCTTCGGGCTGATCGATCTGAACGACCGACGCTTCCATAACCGATTCGTGGGAACGAACTCCATAGCGCCGCAGAGGCTGGAAAAATGCCAGCATGCGGTAGTAGTCCTTCTGCGGAATCGGATCGATTTTGTGATCATGGCATCGAGCGCAGTTAATCGTCAGTCCCAGAAACGTCTGTGCACTTGTTGTCAGAATATCATCCAGGTCATCATAAAAGGCCAGCTCGGGATCGACCGGTTCATCATCCCATCGCCCGAGTCGATAAAAACCTGTGGCAATCAAAGAATCCGTCGTTCGGTCAGCAATTTCGTCCCCGGCGAGCTGTTCTGTAACAAAGCGATCATACGGTTTGTCACTGTTAAACGACTGAATAACATAATCCCGGTAACGCCAGACATGCGGCTTTGCTCCGTCCCGTTCGTAGCTGTTAGTTTCCGCATAGCGAACCAGATCCAGCCAGTGTCGCCCCCACTGTTCGCCATAATGAGGAGACTCGAGCAGTTCTTCGATCACACCCGACCAGGCTTCCGGTGAAGGATTTGCAGCAAACGCTTCCACCGCTTCAATCGAAGGGGGCAGTCCGGTCAGGTCGTAGTAGGCTCGCCGAATCAACTGTCGTGGATTCGCTCGGGGCGACGGTGATAAATCAGCGTCTTTCAGCTTCTCGAAAATAAACGCATCAATTTCGTTGTTGCCCCAGCCAGCGGGGATCGAAGGCGGAACCGGTTTGCGAACCGGCTGGAACGACCAGAACTTCTTTGTGTCCTCATTCACCTCCGGAGGTCCGGGATTCAGTTCAAAAGCAATTTGCCTGAGTTCCGCTGGCCATGGCAGGCCCTGTTCAACCCATTTGGTCAGGATGGCAATCTGCCGTGCCGACATCTGACCTGTGGGAGGCATCTGCAGCTCTTTGTAATTGATCGCCTTTAGAAGAATACTCGAATGGGGATCCTTCAGGTCTGCGGCGCTGCCCGAATCGCCTCCGGTCAGAATGGAGTCCCGTCGAGTCAGATCCAGTCCACCTTTCGGCTCATTGCCTGAATGGCACTTCAGGCAATTGGATTTCAGCAGCCCCACCACTTCATCATTGAACAAGGCCAGTTGTTCAGACGTAAAGGCTGTTCGTTCCTGGGCAACACTTTGTGTCAGACAGGCAAACAGCAGAATCAAAGGCAAAAATCGCATGACGCACATAGTCTTTAACTCAGGTCTGATGAAACTTCAGGTCGAGTCGGCCGGGCCAAAGCTGCGAATCGGCCAATTTGTCAGCCACAATACGCAGAACTGAATTGTTCAGGCTACTGCTGCCAAAGTCCAGTGTCAATCTGTTGTCCCCACCCGGGGATGTCGCCGATCACTTCAGCAGGATAAATGTCCGTGCTAAGCTTCCGCGACAATTGGCAGTGAGATGCAACGCAGTGAGATGCAACCAGGTAACTTAAGTGACACGGAATGGCTCTATGGCACCCCAGACGAAGAAATCAAAAGACCTGACACTCGCCGACAAACTCTCACGGCTCACATTTTTGCAGGCGTGCGACCTGCTCGGCGGGCCTGTCGAAGGCAAAAAACTGCTTTACGCAGGCGGGAAAATCGCTCCTGAGAACCTAAAAGAGCAGGCTTCGCTCGTCGGTGACCTGTTTCAGCTGTCACTGCCGAATGAAAACGTCATCGTCACGATAACTCTGCGACAGGACAAGGTCAAACGGCTGCTGATCAACTGTAACTCATGCAACGATGCCTGCGTTCACATGGGAACGACGCTTTCAAACATTCTGGAATCAAAAGTGCTGCTCGGACTGGCTCGAGCTCCCGAAGAACGAAAACCCGTCGAAGCGCTCACAGAAGAACAGCTGGTTGAACGCGCTATGGAGGAACGTCGGCAGCGAGCCAAAGAAGAAAAGATGACCGTTGAAGCAATCAACAAAACATCGAACTCGCCGTGGGGTGATTACATTGTAACCAGCAAGCTCAGCGGTAAGTCCTGGAGAATCGCCCTTCGGGGAACAGAGCCTGGTGATTCATTTTGCACCTGTCCTGATTATCGCTCCAATACCCTGGGGACATGTAAACACATTCTGCATGCTCTGAACAAACTCAAACGTCGCTTCGATGCTTCCGCGTTTCGCAAAAAACCGAAGCAGAAGGAAACCAGCGTCTATTTGAAATATGGGATTGACCTTGCACTGCGGCTGGGCGTGCCGGATCGAATGGCCGATTCGACGGCAAAGGTACTCGGACCAATTAAAGATGTCGACATCCTGGACGTCAATGATCTGGTCCAGCGGATCGACAAGCTGGAAGGCATGGGAGAACCGGTTGTCATTTATCCGGATGCCGAAGAATTTATCCAGCACCAGCTTTACTGTCAGCGAATCAAAACGCTTGTACAGGAAATTCGCCGGAATCCGGCAAAGCATCCGCTCAGAAAAACACTCCTGAAAACGGAACTGCTGCCTTATCAGATGGACGGCATCGCCTTTGCCGCCGGAGCAGGTCGCGCCATTCTGGCGGACGACATGGGGCTCGGTAAAACAATTCAGGGAGTGGGCGTCGCTGAACTGCTGGCCCGCGAGGCCCAGATTGAACGGGTTCTGGTGATCTGTCCGACTTCCCTGAAATCACAGTGGAGAAATGAAGTTCATCGGTTTTCCGACCGGAAAGAACAACTGGTAATGGGACGTGCTCAGGATCGAGCTGACCAGTATCGAAATCCGACGTTCTTCACGATCTGCAACTACGAACAGGTGCTTCGCGACATCATGGTCATTGAATCCTGCAAATGGGATCTGATCATTCTTGATGAAGGTCAGCGGATCAAGAACTGGGAAGCTCAGACAACTCGTATTGTCAAGAGTCTGAAATCCCGTTTCGCTCTGGTGCTTTCAGGTACGCCGATGGAAAACCGTCTGGATGAACTGTACTCGGTCGTGCAGTTTGTCGATGGTCGGCATCTGGGCCCGGGCTTCAGATTCTTCAACAAGTATCGAATCACCGACGACAAAGGGTTTGTGCTGGGTTACCGACACCTGGATGAATTGCGGGAGCAGCTGAAACCGATCCTGCTGCGGCGAACCCGCGATATGGTGATGAAGGATTTGCCTCCGCGTAATACTGAGATTATTCATATTCCGCCCACAGACGAACAAAGGGCTCTCCATGCGGCTCATTTGCAGATTGTCGCGTCGATTACCCGAAAGTCATTTATCAGCGAAATGGACTTGCTGAGGCTGCGACAGGCTCTGCTGATGTGCAGAATGACGGCCGACAGTACAAAACTGGTTGATAAACAGGGCCCTGGATTTTCCACCAAACTTCAGACGCTGGACGAACTATTCGAACAGCTGTTTGTGGACGGTGATCACAAGGCCGTGCTGTTCTCGGAATGGACGGGAATGCTGAACCTGATCGAACCATTGCTGAAGAAGCGAAAGGTTCCGTTTGTTCGTCTGGAGGGCAAGGTGCCGCAAAGCAAGCGTCAGCAGATTGTCAATGAGTTCCAGACCAATCCGAAGTGCAAAGTCTTCCTGTCGACCAACGCCGGAAGCACCGGGCTGAACCTGCAGGCGGCCGATACGATTATCAATGTGGACCTGCCATGGAATCCCGCCGTGCTGGAACAGCGTATTGCAAGGGCTCATCGTATGGGCCAGAAGCGACCGGTAAACGTCTACATTCTGGTTACGGAAGAGACGATGGAAGAGCAGTTGCTGACAACACTCGGCCAGAAAAAAGAACTGGCCATGGCGGCTCTGGATTATGAATCGGATATCAGCGAGGTCAATCTGCAGAGCGGGATGGACGAACTGAAATCGCGTCTCGAAATTCTGCTCGGTGCGATCCCGGAAGGACATCTGGATGAAAGCCAGAAGCGAACGCACGAAGCCGAGGCTGCTCGGATTGTCGAACGACGCCAGAAAATGGCCGAAGCAGGTGGCCAGCTACTGACGGCAGCGTTTGGTTTTCTTTCTCAAATGCTGCCGGACAGTGGAGCCCCAGTGGCCGAAAATACGGTCACCGACCTGCGGGACCAGTTGTCCGCCGCAGCGGAAACGGACGATAACGGTGTTAAGTGTCTGAAAATCAATCTGCCGTCAGAAGAATCACTGACTCATTTCGCCGAAACGCTGGCGAAACTGCTTGCTTTTCGCAAAACATAGTTTCCAAAGGAGATGATGAATGCTACGAACCATGATGTCGGTGCTGATGTGTGCTGTCGTATTCATATCCGGTTGCAGCGAAAAGAAGCCGGCCGGTCCGCCGGACAGCTCGACGACGTCAGGGGCAGATGCCCCGGCATCACAGGCAAATGGCGACAAACCCGCGTCCGAAAACTCGTCGCCTCCTCAATAGGCCGGCCGCCCATCGTTGTGGATCACATCGGACATATATTGCAGGCCTTCACTTTACTGCACAATGCGGCCCTCAATCCGGCGGCCGTTGAACTTGCCGTAGATCCCTTCTCCCCAGCGAATTTTCTTAAGTTTCAAAGGACGTTTGAGGTGTTCTGCCAGGACGCCCGTAACTGTGGTTGAAGCCAGCTGCCGACCATCCTGGGAGATGGCGATTTCATCATTCTTCAGAGTCAGTTCAAACGACGATGAACCGCTGGTCCATTCTGTGCTTGCGCCCAGGTGCCCGGGAATTTTAAGCCGATACACAGATCCGTAAGATTTCCATTTGTCGTCGGCAAGAAATGGAAATTGGTCCGCCTGCCATTCGCATGGATATTTGGCGGACGTGGAAACGTAGAGACTGTCCCCACTGGTCACAAGACTGGTAATGCGCTGTCCCCAAAGATTACTCACGTCATTCCCGCGGTTTTCGACATCGTACGGATGGACGATGTCTCGGGAAAGTTCCGGATGAGAAAACATTCGCTGTTGAAAATGCCACTGATCGGCGTCCGGGTTATAGCGCCAGATTTCCCCCCACGGCCAGACACCCACAAACATTTCGCCGCCGCAGACAACGGTCGTCTGGGCTTCCCGAGCACTCGTTGTCACACCCTCCGGCACTGGTGGCCAGCCCGCACGATCAGTGATTGTCTGGCCGTCATATTCGAATAGTCGGCCGGTCGGATACTGGCCCATCACCAGTCGATCACCCAGGGACATTGTCGAGTACAATTGATAGCTGACGCCAATATTTGGTTCCAGAAGCATTCGCCAGCTGCCGTTTTCCAGCACATAGAAGCCTCCAATATTCGACCCGGTGACGATTTGTTTTCCGAACACTCCCCAGGCAAACGTGGTTTCGCCAACAACAGGCAGCGTAAGCACAATGGCTTTTGTCAGATCAGCCGTGGGCTGTTCCGGAGTCCACGGGCAGGCATAAAGCCTGCTGAAGCCATCAGCTTCACTGGAAAATGACCGATAGGGTCCTTCGCGTCGATCCACATGATAAAAGCACAGGTATCCGTCTGCATAAAAGAACAACTGATACTGGCCGCTGACGGGTGGCTCCAGAATCGTTCTGCCATCGTACCGAACCGTACTCTCTCCGAATTCCAGGACGCCCGATCCAACTCGCATCGTCTCTTCCGTTCCGCCGATTCCGGAGGTGTCTCGCCAGACTCCGGCTTCGGCATTCCACGCTTTGACACCACCATACGTTGAGTACACGACGTCATCGCGTGAATACAGATATGTTCCACACAGGTCGTTTGGACGGGGCAGCAATTCCGGCTCAATGGAACGGTTCCCCCCGGCTGAGCGAACATAGAACTGAATCGCATGCCGATCGGCTCGGTAACGAGTGTTCCAGGCATTCTGAAATCCGGCCCCTATCGTAAGCGAGCCATCCTCGGTCTGCACTTCAAAGAGTGATCCAAAGTTCTGGCCGTGATCGGCACCACGATCGACAGTAACCTGAAACACCGTCGACTCTTCACGCAGGTTGAACTCTACGGGAGCGTATTTTGCAATCAGCGACTCGCCACCACTGCGAACGTATTCCAGGCTTCCATCCTGATCCAGGTCAAGCAGACGTTCCTCAATCGAGATGGGAGGAAAGACGAGTCCCGTATGCTCCAGTGCAATCCGGTCGGCCGCCGGACGATAAGCATAGCTTTGAAAATTGTCACCGGACTGTGTCCCGACAACGACAATTCGTTCCGTTTCTCCCGGCAGTTGCAGTGACTGAAGCTGAGCATGCAGGTGACGGAATTCCGGATGAGTATGACCGATTGTTTCAATCGCCTGGACAGGTGACAGAATCGGTGAGTGATCCGAGGCTTCTCCGGAATTCAATACGTAGTAAATTCCACTGCCTGGATTCGGGTCCCCGGTGCCATACGTGGCTCCGGCAAGAACCAGATCCAGCTTTCCATCATGGTTCATCTCCAGCGGAGCCGCCACCACTCGATGGTGAATGCGAATGACTTTTCCGTTCGAGTCCTTCAGTGGGCCGAAAGAACGAAACTCGAAATGATCGTTTGTTCCCAGGGGCTGCTCGTGCCGCAACAGATACAGCCAGCCTTTGTCTGTACCGACAATCAAATGCTGCTGACCGCTGCCGTCATAGTCCCAGAGAGCAGCACGATGAAAACCCCAGCGAGTCATATGCTGAATGTCAGTATCGCCGTCCACTCGAAAGATCCCGTTCTGATCGTGCAGTGGAAACCGCGATGAAGACAGCTTTGGCTTTCCGTTGTCCATTCGCAATTCTCGAAAGGACCAGTGCGAGTCGTTTTCAAGAAGAAACCGGCGTCCGTTCGTATCGGTCAGAATCTCCGTAAAGTTATAGCCACGTGTGGGCACATTCTGACCGCTGATCCAGTGATCAAATCGAAAGCGAGGCTTAGGCCCTGAGATTCGCAGATTTCTGCAGACTGCCATGTCGCATCCCCGGGACAACAGTAAATCCGGCCATGGTTGGTTGCCGGCGATTTCAGCCACTGCATGGTAGTTGTAGGCATCATAACCATCATCCGGCAGATCCTCGATCGTGAGTTCTCCCAGATCGCTGAAAATCGGATCGCCGTCCACACCCGTGCTGACTCTCTTCAGATAACGGATGTTGTTTCCATCCATTCCGCTGACCACGATCAGATCCGCGGAGTTTGTCGCCGCATTGTGGTACATGACCGGCCGGGAAGCACCGCCGGGGTAACGAATACCGTTTTCAGTGCCTTCACCAATCAGAAGGGTCTGCCCCTGTTCGTCCACAAGCAGATGTGCGGGGCGAGCGTATTGCGTGCCGTCTCGTTTTGAATATGCGGTTCCCGCATAAGATGGCAGTCTGTCTTTTGTGCCCGCCTGGGGTAGATACCACAGCACTCCACCCCAGTCCCCGATGATCAGATCGGCCGCCGATGAATCGTTTGAACGATAAGCCGTTGGATACGTGTAGTTAAAGTTTTGTGGCCAGATGTTTTCCGGATGGTCGGCCAGTCGGTATTTCGGATTGACGAATGGAATATTGAATGGCAGCCCGTCGGCAGTCCTTAACGGCATCGACGCAACTTCAAGTCTCATGTCAGGGAACTCGCCAACACGTCGCAGACACGAAATATTTCCCTGCCGATCCGTCCCAATTATTACATCCTCGTTTCCGTCGCCGTCCCAGTCCAACGGCTCCACCATCAACACGGTGTGGCCCAGCTGATCGCAGAGTCGAATGGGTTCACCGAACGATTCCAGATCTTTTGAAGGGTAGAGATAAACGCCGTCCCAGAGACGGGCGATCAGCAGATCCTGAGAATGCGGTGCTGACCAGGAGACGACATCAGCACTCACAATGGTGCCGAAGGAAAGTCGTCCGTCGTCGGTTCTCAGCTCGGTGAGCTCGCCGAATTCTGCAAATGCCTGCGTCTGACTAAGCTGAGCATGGCCGGGCTGAGCATGGCTGAGTCGGCAATGAAAGACGATCGTAAGGACAAGAATGAAACAGCTCAGCCGGCTAAAACAGCACGTCAAAGAGGTCATGAAACATCTCCTCGGAAAATCGCAGTCTCGCACCTTCGGTTCACATGAACAAGCGAATTCCTGAGCAGCGGACAATGGATTGGCGCTGGAGGAAAAAAACGCTAAATTGCGAGTTCGTTCCTGTCAGTCTCTTGTCTTAGTAAAGCACGGCATTTCCATGATTAAACTTGGTATAAACGGATTTGGACGAATCGGACGGATGGTATTCCGTGCGGCTGTTCAGAATTTCTCTCAGGATATTGAAGTTGTTGGTATCAACGACCTGCTCGAACCCGAGTATCTGGCCTACATGCTGAAGTTTGACTCGGTACATGGCCGTTTCAAGGGTGAGGTTTCGACAGAAGGCAGCAACCTGATCGTAAACGGACGAAAGATCCGACTCACAGCGGTGAAAGATCCGTCCACACTGAAGTGGGATGAGGTTGGTGCAGATATTGTTGTGGAATCAACAGGCCTGTTCCTGGACCATGCCACTGCCGAAGCCCACCTGAAAGCCGGTGCGAAAAAGGTTATCCTGTCAGCTCCTTCCAAAGACGAAACTCCGATGTTCGTCTATGGTGTGAATCACACAAGCTACGCCGGTCAGACGATTATTTCCAATGCCAGCTGTACGACAAACTGCCTGGCTCCGCTCGCAAAGGTGATCAATGACTCCTTTGGCATCAAGCGAGGTCTGATGACGACTGTTCATGCAGCGACAGCCACTCAGAAGACAGTCGACGGTCCCAGTTCCAAAGACTGGCGCGGCGGTCGCGGAATTCTGGAAAACATTATTCCATCATCAACGGGTGCCGCAAAGGCCGTGGGGAAGGTCATTCCCGAGCTGAATAAGAAGCTGACCGGTATGGCATTCCGCGTACCCACATCGGATGTATCTGTTGTGGACCTGACTGTTGAACTGAACAAGCCAGCAACTTACGAAGAAATCTGTGCCGCCGTGAAAGCCGCTGCTGATGGCCCGATGAAGGGTGTCATGGGCTACACCACAGATAAAGTCGTCTCCACCGACTTTGTTGGTGAAAGCTGCACCAGCGTATTTGACGCCGAAGCGGGCATTGCTCTGGACAGCACCTTTGTGAAGCTGGTTTCCTGGTATGACAATGAGTGGGGTTATTCGAACAAGGTACTCGAAATGGCTCGAGTGATCGCGAAATAATCGGATGCTTCGGCATTGTGCGTTTTGAGATAGCAGCAGCCCTGTGGTATTTGCCACAGGGCTGCTTTTTTGAACGAACAAATACGGTCTGTTGATTTTTGTTGAGAGTGCTTTGTGGCATGAATTCAGCATGCGCCGGAACAACAGCGGAAATTTCCCGAAAACGTCGCAATGACCGCTATCGGAAGTTATGCTGCATCGGGCTCCCAGAGGAATTCTGAATGCTGAAGTTTTTTTCCGACAAAACGTGCCACGGTGCCAGCCGCCGTGAATGGCTGCGCCTGGGCGGCATCGCCGGTCTGAACTGGGCCTTACCGGGGTTAATGCCGTCCTGCGGACAGGCATCGGAATCCGACACAGTCCGTGTGCCTGGCTTTGGACAGGCAAAACGAGTCATCATTGTCTTTGCGAGTGGTGGTCAGAGCCAGCTTGACACATGGGATCCGAAGCCTGACGCACCACTGGAAATTCGTGGCGCCTTTGATTCGATTCCCACGGCCATTCCAGGCATTCGGTTCTGCGAGCATATGCCGGAGATTGCGAAGGTTGCCGACAAGCTGTGTCTTGTGCGAAATATGTCGCATGAGGATCTGGACCATGGTTCGGCGTTTTATCTTTCAATGACCGGCCGATATCACCGACGACGATCCGGAAATCCTCTGCCGTCGGCGGAAGATGCTCCCTGCCACGGAGCCGTGCTGCAGCGGATACGTCCGGCCAGCCAGTTTTCTCAAACGGCAGTGCATCTGAACGGGCCGGCTGAGGTTCCCCTGATCCTGGGCCCCGGACAATTTGGTGGTCTGCTGGGGAAGGGTTACGATCCGCTGACGCTGGGTGACGTGACAAAGGACACCGACGGAATCCCATCACTTCAACCGCATGACGATGTTCCCGCAGTACGGCTCGGCCGACGACAGTCTCTTCTGGCTGCAGTGGAACAATCGATGAACTCGATGGCGGGCCAGAAAAAGAACCTGGAGAAGAATGAATTGTACCAGCAGGCGTTTCAACTGCTGAACCAGCCTCGTGCGCGTGTCGCGTTCGATCTGTCTCAGGAGTCCGAACAGCTTCGCAATCGTTATGGTCGCAATCGTTCAGGACAGGCTTGTCTGCTGGCGAGGCGGCTGCTGGAAGCCGGAGTACCAATGGTTACGGTTTTCTGGAGCCACAACAATCGCGGACAGGATGTCGACCCGACCAACACAGATTTGTATGGGTGGGATACACACAACGACATTTTCACCGGTCTGCAGCACCATTTGCTGCCGCGATTCGATCAGGGTTTCTCGGCGCTGATTGAAGACCTTTCGGACCGTGGAATGCTGGACGATACGCTCGTCGTTTGCATGGGTGAATTCGGTCGTGCTCCGCTGGTGGCACTGGAACCAAATTTTGCAGGTGCGTCTCCCGGGCGAAAGCACTGGAGCTGGGTGTATTCAATTGCACTGGCCGGAGCCGGAGTGAAGGGCGGATCGGTGGTGGGTGAGTCCGACAGTCGCGGTGCCTATCCTCGGTCTGATCCCTGGGGACCATGGGACGTAATGGCCACAATTTTTTCAGCACTCGGCATTGATCCACATCAGATCTATCATGACCCCCTGAATCGTCCGCTGCAGATTTGTGACGGGCGGGTTATGTTGCCGGTTTATGGCTGAATGCGGTGGGCTAATGGCAACGCTGTGAAGCATTTCTGACAGCAAACATGGCGGCCTCACTGTTATCCGGTCGATGTCCGTTTTTCCAACCCCGACAGGGCAACGCCGTTAAGGATTCCTGCACCGAAAAACAGAGACGTTTAACCCGTGGCCGAGAGGCCAGGCCACAGCGAGTCTGAACAACCTGGCCTCTCGGCCACGGGTTAAACGATTCAAAATCCTTAACGGCGTTGCCCGTTGG